>NZ_JBBHZL010000006.1:0-343074 GCF_049843575.1 Cupriavidus sp. Met-2 | reverse complement strand
TCTCGATCCACAGTCCGTGTTCAGTTCTGGACCATCCGGATCCTGATTCATATCATGACTCTGGCGTCCGACGCCGCGTGACTATGGCATGTTTCCCGCTGTTGACGACGCGCCACCTGTAGAAGGAGCCACATATGCCAGCCATGATGAAAGCCGCAGTCGTGCGCGCGTTCGGCGCACCTCTGACTATCGACGAGGTGCCCGTGCCGCAGCCTGGCCCTGGCCAGATCCAGGTCAAGATCGAAGCGTCCGGCGTTTGCCACACCGATCTGCATGCGGCGCAGGGCGACTGGCCGGTCAAGCCGTCGCTGCCATTCATTCCCGGCCATGAAGGCGTGGGATTCGTGTCGGCAGTTGGTGCCAATGTCAAACGCGTGAAGGAAGGGGATCGCGTCGGCGTGCCGTGGCTCTACAGCGCCTGCGGTTACTGCGAACACTGCCTCCAGGGCTGGGAAACGCTGTGTGAGAAGCAGCAGAACACCGGTTACTCCGTCAACGGTGGCTACGGCGAGTTCGTGGTGGCCGATCCGAACTATGTCGGTCTGCTGCCGAAGAATGTCGACTTCATCGAAATCGCGCCGATCCTGTGCGCTGGGGTGACGGTCTACAAGGGTCTCAAGGTCACCGACACACGGCCGGGGCAGTGGGTGGTGATCTCGGGAATCGGTGGTCTGGGCCACGTGGCCGTACAGTATGCGAGGGCAATGGGCCTGCGCGTGGCCGCCGTCGACATTGACGACGCGAAGCTCGCTTTCGCGCGCAAGCTCGGTGCCGAAGTTGCAATCAATGCTCGCACTACCGACCCTGCTGCTTTCTTGCAGAAGGAAATTGGCGGCGCGCACGGTGTATTGGTCACCGCAGTCTCGCCGCAGGCGTTCTCGCAGGCTATCGGCATGGTGCGACGCGGTGGCACGATCTCGCTGAACGGCCTGCCTCCGGGAGACTTCCCCACCCCGATCTTCGACGTGGTGCTGAAGGCCATCACTATCCGTGGCTCCATTGTCGGCACGCGTAGCGATCTGCAGGAAGCGCTCGAATTTGCCGCCAGCGGTGTGGTGAAAGCCACGGTATCCACGGAAAAACTGGACTCGATCAATAGTATCTTCGACCGCATGAAGGCCGGCCAGATCGAAGGCCGCATTGTGCTGGACTTCAGCCGCTGACAAAAGCCACTCGCGCTACTGGTGCCGGGGACGTCGGGTTTCGCGTTCTGTCGTCCTGTCAGACGATATTCACCCGACGTCTTGTGCTGCGTGCAACGTTCATCTGCAGACCAGGATGTGCGCCAGCACCGCCTCAAGCGGCTCGACTGCTCCAAAGGGCTACACGATCGAACCCCACACGGGGGCGCAGACGTAACGCGGAGTTGGCGACCGGACGGAAATGTCACATGGGCAGATCAGTATTGCGCGGAGTGCTCCCACGCTACCTTGTCTTCTTGGCGTTTGCCGCTAGTGCATTCGCGGCGCACGCCTGGACTGCCGGCAGCGACGGCGGTGCCGGAGCGGCTACGGCCAGCCCCGACACGGAGTCTGGACCCTATCGGGGCATCGTGGGACCGGTAGGTACGGCGGAGCCCGCACCAGAAGCACCGAAGGAGTGGGACAGAGCACTACCGTTCTTTGCGCAGCGCGTAATCGATAAAGGCTACAACCTTCCGAATCCATACAACATCGGCTATTCCTATTACAACGGATACCAGCGATATCAGCTTAGCGAACTCGCGGTTTCCGCAGGGAGCAATCCTCTACGCGCAGCGGATTTCGTCCAGTTTCAGCAATCCAAACTTCATAACGTCTCAAACCAGTTCCAGCTCGGGGCGTGGATATTTCCGTTCTTGAACGTCTATGGGATGATCGGCACGATCGAGGGGAATGGGGCGATCGATATTTCGTTCTCGTCCAAAACGGACTTGCAGCAGTTCTTCGGCATCAATATCGGCTGCGGCGGCAGTCGGCCCCGTCCGGAGTGTTCCAACCCCATCAAGCTGCCCACGCAATTCGCGAACTATAGCGGCCACACCTTCGGTGGTGGCTTTACGCTGGTTGGCACGTACAAGCAGCTTTTTTTCTCCTTGCCCGTAACCTATACCGTTTCGGACATTACGATGTCAGAGACGCCTGTGCAGTCCATCAACATCGGCCCACGCATCGGCTGGAATTTTCGCCTTGGTCCGGGCCTCGGTCTGTTGACGCCATTTGTCGGTGTGACCTATTTCAGGACTCATGCCAAGATCACCGGCCATTTTGACGTCCCGATCCAAGATGCTGGCGGCCAGACAGCGCGCCTGAACTACGAAATCAATCAGAGTGTGGTCGGGGCCTGGAGCGGATCGGCAGGCGTAAGCTGGGCAGTCAACCGCAGTCTGGGGTTCATCATGGAGTTCGGCTACGGATACAACCGGAACAATATTATTGCGACCGGCTTCTTCCGCTTCTAGAAAGACTTCATGCGCGCGCATCCACAGACCATCTGCATACTCGTGATCGGCCTGTGGTGCGCTACGGCCATCTCGGCCGAGGTCAATCAACCAGACGACAGTGAGAAGCAAGGGTGGATTGACAGGGTTCTCAACAAGCTCGGCGCTTCCAAGGAGGTGGACGTAAGCAAGGGCATCGACTGGGGCGTCCTGCCAGGGCCGTTCTATAACCCGGAGATGGGGTTCGGAATAGGGGCGGCAGCGATCGGACTCTACAAGCCCAAGAGTGCGGAGGCCGAGACACAGCTCTCCACGCTGTCGATCCGCGGCTTCGGCACGGTCAAGGGGGCTTACGGCGTATCGATCGAAAACAATACCTTCTTTGCGGACGACAGTTACCGCGTCACGATTGAAGCGGACCTTATCAATATGCCGACGGCATATTGGGGTATCGGCTACAGCAACGCCATCGACAGCGCCAACAAGGAAGCTTATACGCGCCAAACCGTGGCGCTACAGCCGAAGATCCTGTTCCGGGTCGCGCCGAACGTCTATATAGGGGCTGGATATAGCCTGCAGTACGACGACGCCACCAAACTCGAACGTGGCGCGGAAAGCGCGCTGGCGACAGATCCACACGGTCCGCGTGTGTTGAGTTCCGGGATCAGCGCGCACTTCTCCTATGACACCCGCGACTTCATCCCGAATCCCTACCGTGGCGAGTCGCTGCTGGCCAATGCCACGGTGTATCGGCGTGCACTGGGCAGCGATACGGACATGGAGAATCTCGAGATCACCGCCAACAAGTATTTCCGGATGCGCGAGCGCGATGTGCTGGCGTTCGATCTCTACGGGAACTTCAATTTTGGGGATGTGCCGTGGGACATGATGGCGACGCTCGGTAACAACAAGCGCATGCGCGGTTACTTTCTTGGCCAATTTCGGGACAAGGTCATGGCAGGCGTTCAGGCGGAGTACAGATGGCACATCGTTGGGCGGCAGGGCATGGTGTTCTGGGTCGGTACAGGGGCCGTGGCTCCCAATCCGGGTGCGCTCACTTCCGCGCACTGGCTGCCGAATGCTGGTGTCGGATACCGTTTCGAATTCAAGCCGCGCGTGAACGTTCGCTTTGACGCAGGTGTTGGCCGCAACACGAAGGGCGTCTATTTTCAGATCAACGAAGCGTTTTGATGTTGTCGCGCTAGCGCCGACCATGCTTCAGCCGTACTTCTCGCGCGTGGCATTGTCCCGCCAGGCTGCGCCTTGCCGATGGCCGCTTCAGCACTTGAGACGGGCCCTCCAGCCAGACGCGAGCCATTGACGCACATACAGGTTGGACGCACGCGGCCGGCAATGGTCCTTGGTCCAATAGACGAAAGGAATTGATCGGATTTCTATGTTGAGGACACGCGAAAATTGAAGCGAACTACGGATCTGGGTGGGCGTATGAGAGGTATCGCTTTCAGGCGAAGTTCCTTACTGCTGGCAGCCATATCCCTGCTGCTCCCGTTCATCCCGATTTGTGCGAGTGCGCAATCGAGCTCGCCGAGCTTTCGCGACCCGGAAGACGGGGCGTTTGATCTCAGCAACTATCTGCTCGAACACAAGGGTGCGTTGCCCGTCCCGTTTGTGATTACCGAGCCGGCGGTCGGATACGGTGTCGGTATCGGGCTCCTGTTTTTCTCCGAGTCCATCGCGGAAAGCGAGGCACGAGCGAAAGAGCTTGGGCAGGAGCGGGTGCCGCCGAACATCACGGTGCTCGGTGGTGCTTACACCGAAAACGGTACGTGGGCAGGCGTCGTCGGGCACTTCCATAGCTGGGACAACGACAGATACCGCTATCTTGGTGGCGTCGCCAAAGTCGATGCGAATCTGGATTACTTTGGCGTGGCAAATCAGGCGCGTGCGTATGAACTGGATGGGGTCGGACTCTTCCAGCAGCTACTGGTCCGCATTGGAAACAGCCGATGGTTCGCTGGACCACGCTATATCTTTTTCGATGCCAACGCGATATTCAAGTTCGGACAAAACCCGTCTGACGTGACCGGTCAAGGTCGGGATCAGCGTATCAGTGCGGCGAGCCTTGTGATCGACTACGATTCTCGGGACAACATTTTCTTCCCTAACCGCGGCAGCTTTGCCGAAATCGAAACCCAATTCGCTCGCGACGGTATAGGTAGCACGCAGAACTACAACATGTATGCGGCGCGCGGCTACACCTGGCTACCTCTTGGCAAGTCATTTGTCCTGGGACTGAGAGCGGACACGCGTTTCTCGACAGGAGACGTACCGTTCTTCGTTCAGCCCTATATTGACCTTCGTGGCGTAAAGAAGGCGCGTTACCAGGACCGCAATGCCATTGCAACGGAGGTCGAGTTGCGTTGGGATATCAAGCCGCGTTGGTCTGTCCTTGGGTTTTCGGGACTCGGCAAGGCTTACGGCCGGCAATCTTTCTCGGATGCGGAAAACGTGGTCAGCGTAGGGATGGGCTTCCGATACCTGATAGCCAGAAGGCTTGGACTTGCTATGGGACTCGATGTCGCGCACAGCAAGGATCAGAACGCCATATATGTCCAGGTGGGGACCGCCTGGCATTGAGAGTGACCATGGGACCAGGCAGCACCCGAACTAGCCAAATCGATCTCGATTTGCAGTTCTCGACAGCAGCAACTCATCTGCTGAATCGAGGTTGCCGGTGTCGGGAACGATCGCGCCTGCGTGGATGAGTCGCTTGGTTCGCCAGAGTGGGATGCGATCGATGATGGAGGCGTTCTCTGGGGGCATTACGGCAACGTGCACAACATGCCGGGTAATCGGTGATCGCACCGTAACGAGGCGATGGCCCGCTGCCATCAGACCAATGATTCTGCGCTGAAGAATGGAGTTACCCACTTCGGATACGTGATCGATGACGGGAGGATCCATGCTGCAGCCTTTTTCCCCATGCAGTTGACATCTGATGCCTCGGTCTTCGCATTTCGTGCCACGATGCTGTAGCAGATCGCCTGGCTGTACGGGACGTCAGCCCAAGTTGCATTCAGGCAACGCAGATAGACGGAGGCAGTGGGGCCCGCATGTCGATTTCGATCGCTACAAGCTGGCTCTGACTCCGACGGCGCTGTTGGTGTTGCCACGCTCGTCCCTTTGGGGACTTTGAAGATTTGGCTTGAAATGCAACAAGGTTGCATTTAAGATCTGTTTGCAACAATGTTGCATTAACCGATCGCCCGCATTTGGCAGGATGCCTTGCGGGCAAACCAAATCCCCATGCTTCCAGCCAAGCTTCCTGTCACCGTGCTCTCGGGCTTCCTCGGCGCGGGCAAGACCACCTTGCTTAATCACATCCTCCATAACCGTGAGGGTCGTCGCGTCGCGGTGATCGTCAACGACATGTCCGACGTCAATATTGATGCGGCGCTTGTCCGGGATGGCGGCGCCAATCTTTCGCGGACGGAAGAGACATTGGTCGAGATGAGCAACGGGTGCATCTGCTGCACGCTGCGCGAAGATCTGCTGCTGGAAGTCGAACGGCTGGCCAGGGAAGGGCGATTCGACCAACTGGTTATCGAATCGACCGGGATCTCGGAGCCCCTGCCGGTGGCGGAGACCTTTACGTTCGAAGGCGAAGATGGCCGCAGTCTCAATGAGGTGGCTCATCTGGACACCATGGTCACAGTGGTCGACGCCTTCAATTTCCTCCGGGACTACGGCTCGCGCGACAGTCTGCAATCGCGCGGCGAGTCACTGGGCGAGGAGGACGCGCGTACCGTCGTGGACCTCCTGATCGATCAGGTCGAATTCTGCGATGTGCTGGTCTTGAACAAGGTCGATCTGATCGCCGACGCGGACCGCGAGCGCCTCCTGGCCATTCTGCGCGCCCTCAACCCCAGGGCACGCATCGAGATCGCCGAGTTTGGCCGGGTGCCACTCGAGCGGGTGCTCGGCACGGGCTTGTTCGATTTCGAGGAAGCATCGAAAGCGCCCGGCTGGTTACAGGAAATGCGCGGCCAGCACGTGCCTGAGACCGAGGAATACGGCATTCGCAGCTTCGTCTACGGCGCCCGTCGACCATTTCATCCTCAACGCTTCCACGCGTTTGTCGCGGCCGAATGGCCGGGTGTGGTGCGATCAAAGGGGTTCTTCTGGCTGGCAAGCCATCCGACGCTCGCTGGAACCTGGTCACAGGCTGGCGCCGTTGCCAGGCACGGCCCGGCCGGTTACTGGTGGGCCGCGGTGCCGCCCGAGCGCTGGCCGGACGACCCGGAGTCCGTTGCCTTGATTCGCGCCAAATGGGACGACAGCGTCGGCGATGCGCGTCAGGAAATCGTGCTGATTGGTGTCGACATGGACGAATTCGAGCTTCGCAGATGTCTGGACGCCTGCCTGTTGACGGACGACGAGATGGCGCAGGGTCCCGATGTGTGGACCACCTGGCACAACCCCTTTCCTGACTGGCCCTGACACTTTGGGCTCCCCATGCGCCCAGGACATTGGGGATGCCTTCCCAATCCGAACGAAAGCATGAGCGCAGCCCTTCCCGACGTTTCCCTGACCGAAGCCTCCCCGACCTTCACCCCGCTCGAGTGGGTCGGCATGCAGGGCATTGACCTGCCAATCAGGCTTGTCGAGCCTGGCTATCGGCGTCAGTTGCACGCCCGCGCGGACATTCATGTCGACCTGCCCGCGCCCAGGGTCAAGGGGATCCATATGTCTCGCCTGTACGCGCTGCTGGATGCGCCGGACGACGGCGAGGGGCTTTCGCCCATCCGCATACGGCGGTTGCTCGAAGCGGTGGTGGACAGTCATCGCGATTGCGAGACAGGCAGCGCGCGACTACGCCTGAGTTTTGATCTGTTAGTTCGTCGCCCCGCATTGGTCACGGAAGGCATTGCAGGATGGAAGTCGTACCCGGTGCGGCTGGACGCATCGCTGGTCGGCAATGTCTTCGCGCTGACGGCCCGGATCACTGCAGGCTACTCGTCGACTTGCCCGTGCTCCGCGGCGTTGACCCGGCAACTGGTAGAGCAAGGGTTTACGAAGGCGTTCGCGCATGAGCGTCAAGTCGACGTCGCCAGAGTCTCAGCCTGGTTGCGGCAACACGGCACGCTGGCGACGCCACACAGCCAGCGCAGTGAGGCGTCGATCACCGTGGACATTGCAATTAACTTGCCGAAACTGGGGCTTCTCGACCTCGTCGACCACATCGAGCGCGCGCTGGGCACGCCGGTACAGACTGCCGTCAAGCGCGCCGATGAGCAGGCATTCGCTGCGCTGAATGGCCAGAATCTCATGTTCGTTGAAGACGCGGCGCGCCGCATTCAGGTTGCGTTGGACGGACGTTTCGCGAATCCCAGAGTTCACGTTCGGCACCTTGAGAGTCTCCATCCTCATGATGCGGTGGCTTGGGCTGCGCCGTTGCAGATGAAGCACGCACGGGAGGTGGCTGCATGACTTCCGCGCTCAGCCTCTACAACTCGCTGACCCGCAAGAAGGAGCCCTTGCGGACCGGGCAGCCGGGCCGCGTCGCGATGTATGTCTGCGGGCCAACGGTCTACAACTTCGCACATATCGGCAATGCCAGGCCGGCCGTTGTCTTCGACGTGCTGGCGCGGCTACTGCGCGAGCAGTACGCAGAAGTGGTCTACGCCCGCAACTTCACCGATGTGGATGACAAGATCAACGCCAGCGCGGCGGCGGAGGGCGTACCTATCGGCACCATTACAGCGCGCTATATCGATGCCTACCACGAAGACATGCGCGCGCTGGGCGTGTTGATTCCTGACCTGGAGCCGCGCGTCACCGAGCACATCCCCGCGATCATTGCGTTGATACAGCGGCTGATCGCAAATGGGAATGCCTATGTCGAACAGGATCATGTCCTGTTTCACGTGCCGTCCTTTCCCGCGTATGGTCAACTTTCGGGTCGCCGACCACAGGACATGCTCGCCGGCGCGCGCGTCGAGGTCGCACCGTACAAGCGCGATCCGCTGGACTTTGTCCTCTGGAAGCCGTCCACTGCCGAGCTTCCGGGCTGGCCGAGTCCGTGGGGACGCGGGCGACCAGGTTGGCATATCGAATGCTCAGCGATGATCGGGCAACACCTGGGAAGCACGATCGACATCCACGGGGGTGGTCAGGATCTGATATTCCCGCATCACGAGAATGAGATTGCCCAGGGCACTTGCGCGAATGGCGAGTTGTACTGCCGCACCTGGGTTCACAACAGCTTCGTTACCGTGGACGGTCAGAAGATGTCCAAGTCGCTCGGCAACGTTCTGCTGCTGCGCGATCTGCTGGGTCAGGCGCCGGGGGAAGCGATACGACTGGCGCTGCTTTCGGCGCATTACCGGCATCCTCTCGACTGGAACGCGCAGCGTCTGTTGACGGCGCGCCAGACGCTGTTGCGCTTCTACCGGGGGCTGAAGATGGCCGAACACATCGAGATCTCGCCCGGCGAAGAGCCCGACGAGGAGGTAATCGCGGCTCTCAACAATGATCTGAACATTCCGGGTGCGCTGGCGCGACTCCACGTGTTGCTCGCCGAGCTGGAAAAGGCAGGTGCTGATGCCAGCCGATCCGTGGCCAAGGCACGGATGATGGCGTCGGGACGGTTGCTCGGATTGTTCCAGCAGGATCCAAACTCCGCGCTCCGGGGACTGGCCGGGGCAGCAGTCACCCATGGACTCGCCACTACTGCGGACGCGGCACGGATCGACCATCTGGTCGCGGAGCGCGAGCAGGCCCGCAAGCGCCGCGACTTCGCACGGGCAGACGCACTGCGTGAGGAACTTGGCGCGGCCGGTGTCCTGGTTCACGACACGCCCAATGGGAGTACCTGGACCCTTGTCGATGGAACTCCAGCATAAGGGCGGCGGGTGTCATGTGACGAAGCCATGCTGATTCGCAAGCTCTTCCGCTTCGAGAACGCCCATATCGTGCGCGGATGCAGCACGAGGCGCTGCTCGCACTCCATCCACGGGCACTCGTACAAGATCGAATTACTGCTGGAGGCACACTCACTCGACCATGGACAGATGGTCTATGACTTCGGCCTGCTCAAAGGCGGCGCGTTTACGTTGCTCGACGCCTTCGACCATACGGTCACGCTATGGACCGGCGACGACCCAGCGTATCTGGCGGCCATGCGCCAGCATTCAGAGCGTTGGGTGTTGATACCGGTGTCGCCAAGCGCCGAACAATTTTCAAGGTTGTTCTTCCTGCTGGTGGATGCGGTGCTAGCCACAACCGCCTTGCGAAATGGCGAGGGGGACGTGCGATTGCACTCCGTCATCGTCCATGAAACGGAGACCGGCTATGCGCAGTGTTTCCGTGAGGACGCCGAGAATCCCCGCATGGGACGCATCGATCTTGAATCCATCGTCTTCGCCCCAGCCATCACGGCGCAATGGAGCGACCCGGCGTTGTTCGAACGGTTAAAACGCGCGCGTGCGGATTAGCACGCCAGGAATCCGCAACATGATCAGAAAGAATCCGAGCGGCGATCTGCCGCAGATTCATCCGAGCGCCTTCGTTGACCCGACGGCCGTCCTGTGCGGCAAGGTCGTTGTTGCCGAGAACGTATTTATCGGTCCCTACGCGGTGATTCGTGCCGACGAGGTAGATGCCAACGGCCAGCTTGAGCCGATCCTGATTGGCGCGCATTCCAACATCCAGGACGGCGTCGTCATCCATTCCAAGTCTGGCGCGCGTGTATCGATCGGGGAACGTACCTCGATCGCGCATCGTGCCATCGTCCACGGTCCGTGCCGGGTCGGCAATGGGGTGTTTATCGGGTTCAACAGTGTGCTGTTCGACTGCGTTGTGGAAGACGGCTGCGTGGTGCGCTTCAACGCCGTGGTCGATGGCTGCCACCTGCCGGCCGGCTTCCATGTTCCGTCGACGATGCGCATTGGACGGTCCACCGACCTTGCCACACTCCCCAAGGTGTCCGTCGACGCCAGCGAGTTTTCCGAAGATGTCGCGCTGACCAACAACGCGTTGGTGCGCGGATACAAAGCCATCCAGAACGAGTTCTGAAACATGTCAGTTGCTCCCACGCTCCACGCTGCCACGCGCAATCGTGGAGGACACAGCGTGACGGATGGAACAGTCCCCGGCGTTGGGCTGCCATCGGCACGCCGCCATGCGGACTTGCTGGTGATCGGCGGGGCCCTCGTCACCCCCAACGGTGTCGATCGCGCCGATGTCGCATGTGCGGCCGGTCGCATCGTGGCGCTTGGAGACCTCCAGTGCTCGTGGACGGCCGATGCCACGCTCGACGCGAAGGGTCTGCACGTACTGCCGGGGGTTATCGATAGTCAGGTGCATTTCCGCGAGCCCGGTTTGACGCACAAGGAAACGTTGGAGGCCGGCACGCGCGGTGCGGTGCTGGGCGGCGTCACGGCGGTATTCGAGATGCCGAACACGCAACCGCTCACATTGCGTGCGGAGGATCTCCGGGCCAAGCTTGATGCGGCACAAGGCCGTGCGTGGTGCGACCACGCGTTCTACATCGGCGGGTCGTCGGTGAATGCCGAGCACCTGGAGTACCTGGAGAGTCTGCCTGGCTGTGCTGGCGTGAAGATCTTCATGGGCAGCTCGTTCGGCGACCTGCTGGCGGATGACGACGAGGTGCTATGCCGGATCCTGGCGCACGGTCGCCGCAGGATGGCCGTGCATGCTGAGGATGAGGCCCGGCTGCGCGAACGCAGGATCATCGCTGAGTCGAGCGGCGACGTGCGCCAGCACCCGGTCTGGCGAGACGCCCGCAGCGCATTGCTGGCCACGCAGCGCATCGTGAAGCTTGCTGGGGATACTGGCCGGCGCCTTCATATCCTGCATGTTTCGACTGCCGAAGAGATTGCCTTCCTGGCGGATCGGAAGGATCGCGTGACAGTTGAAGTGACGCCGCACCACCTGACCCTGGAGGCGCCAGAATGCTACGAGCGACTGGGGACGCTGGCTCAAATGAATCCACCAGTCCGTGAACGTTGCCACCGGAACGCACTATGGCAGGCGATTCGCGAGGGCGTCGTCGATGTCATCGGTAGTGACCATGCGCCTCACACGCTTAAGGAAAAGAGTCGTCCATATCCAGCTTCGCCCAGCGGCATGACCGGTGTGCAGACACTGGTGCCGGTGATGCTCGACCATGTGCATCGTGGCCAATTGAGTCTTCAGCGATTCGTCGACCTGACAAGCGCCGGACCGGCCCGGATCTTCGGTGTCGAAGGGAAAGGCCGTATCGCGCTTGGCTACGACGCCGACTTGACGCTGGTCGATCTGGCGGCTCGCCGGACCATTCGCAACGACTGGATCGCGAGTGTCAGTGGGTGGACACCCTATGACGGCATCGGCGTTACGGGCTGGCCGATCCATACCGTGGTGCGTGGCCACATCGTCGTGCGGGACGAAGCGCTCGTCGGGACGACCCCTCTGGGACGACCGTTGCGCTTCCTCGAAGCGCCACCGCGAGTGCCAGCCGGAGTCTGAAATCAGGCGGCAGGGGGCCGGGCCAGCTCGGGGCAGCCAATGAATGCTGATGGTGCGCGTGGTCGTCAGAACTGCAGCGACGCGTTCGCCAGGAACGTGCGTGTTGACGCTGGCAGGACAAAGCCATCGTACGTGGTCGTCCAGTACCGCCGTCCAAACACATTGTTGACCACAGCGCGCACCGTCAGCGTCTTGCCAGCCATGCGCGTGGTGTAGCGCGCGCCGACATCGGCGGTGGTGTATGACGGTATGTGCTGTGTGTTGGCCGAGTTGACATACATATCGCCGGTTACCTTGGCGCCGGTCCACAGCGTCAGGCCGGGGGCGAACGGGGTGTCGTACTCGATGCGGCCCGTCACGATGTAGCTCGGCGTGGCAAACACGCGCTTGCCATTGACCTGGGGATCGTCGACGCCAGAGGTCTTCGTGTCGAGCCAAAGCACACCGCCCATCAGCCGTACATCGCGTGCTACGCGCAACCAGCCGCTTGTGTCCAGACCGGTGAAACGCTGGCTGCCGTCCTGCACGAAGTAGTTGGCCGAGTTGGTGTACTCGTAGCCCTTTTCGACGCGGAACAGCGCGACATTGGCGCCCCACTTGTCGCGGTCGGTCTTGAATCCCAGTTCGTATTGCCGGCTCTTGAGCGGACCAAAGGTCTGCCCGGCGTTGACATTGGTGACGCCCGCCGAGCCTCCTTGCTCCAGCGACTCCACGTAGCTGAAATAGGCCGTGGAGAAGTCGTCGGTCTTGTACATCAGCGCAACGGTTGGGGTGAACGGATTGGCGCTGTAGTGCGAGGTTTTGACTTGCGACGGATCGTAGTTGTCCTGCGTGAAGTCGTTGTAGCGAACGCCGGCCAGTACCGAAAAACGTGGCGTGAACTGGATCGTGTCGCTCAGGTAGACCGACTTCTGCTGAATCCTGTAGTCGCGGTACGGGATGTAGTCCTTGCCCACGTCCGGCTGCTCGGGCAGCGGCACCGGGTTATACAGATTGCTGGAGCCCATGGGTATGCCATTGCCGCCAAGACCGTTGTCGAGTTCGCGCACCTGCGACAGGTAGCCGATGCCGGCAACGATATCGTGCTTGATCGCACCCGTCTCGAACTTGCCCTGCACCATTGCGTCGTACGCCTGGTAGTAGTAGGCGGTTTTCCAGCGGTAGTTGGTGTCGGAGAAATCCCCGGCACTATTGGTGACGTACAGGAAGCTGTCGGCGTTAAGCCGGTTCTGGCGTGCGAATCGATACTTGAAGCTGGCCTGCCAGGCATCGTTGATACGGTAGTCCACGCCGGTGCCTACGGTAAGCGTGTCGGTCTCGTGCGACGACCACGGCTGTGCCAGATTCCGGGCCACGCTGCTGGCGGGCGGGATGGACAGGTCCGACGCGAACGACAGGCCGAAGATCGTGCCCTGCGACTTGCGCTTCCAGTACATGACGTCGGCATTCCATGTGAGGTCCGGGGTGATGCGGAAATCCGTGGCCAGCGAGAAGGCCTGGCGCCGCACATGCACGTTCGGCTCGTTGGTGTTGCCATCCTCGTTGACCGCATTGATCCGATAGCCGAAGCGATCATCCACGCCGAAGCGGCCGCCGAGGTCGACTTTCTCGCTCCAGACGCTGTTGGCCTGGTAGCCGACCGTGACTTCACGCAACGGCTTGTCCGTCGGACGTTTCACCACATAGTTGATGATGCCGCCGGGCGAGCCGAAGCCGTACATGAAGCCTGACAGCCCCTTGAGCAGTTCCACCTGTTCGAATGGCTCGAGCGGAATGTCGGCATCCCACGTGACGAAGTTCTGCCCATCCACCTTGGTGCCATTGAGCATGTCCACGCGCATGCCGCGCACAGCGAAGTAGGAGTTCTCGGTCCGCGCGTTATCGCCCAGCACCGACACGGCCGGGTCGTACTTGAACACGTCGTTGGCCGTCTGCGCCAGGCGTTGCTGGATCTCGTCGCCCGATACGGCCACCACGGAGAAGGGGGTATCCACGGGCTTGCGGTCGCCCAGCGCGCCGCCATTGACCCGTTCCACCTTGACGGCCTCCCCCGAGCGGTCCGCCACCACGGTAGCAGCCGGCAGCATGGTCGCGTCGGCTGTGTCCTGCGACTGTGCCTGCGCTGGCTGCGAAAGGCTGAAGCCCAGCACGGCAATGGCTACCGGCGACAGGATCGGCAGCGGGCGTGCCGAGCGCGTCGAATTGCGCGCACGCAAGCTGGCGTGTCTGTTGGATGAATCAAGCATGGACATACGGACTTCCTGGATTGTTGTTGTTCTGGTGCGTGGCTCAGCACCTGGACGTGGCTGAATTCGACTGAAATACTAATGCGAATGCAAATGATTAATATTTATAACAATGTTTGGATGAAGGTCAAACGGGGGACGATGTTCAGGTCGTTTCCAGCAGGTGGCGTCCGATCCACTATATAAGTGATCTTTGGTTATCTTTGTGCTGTGTGCGCGGTGCCGATTCGTCGAGAAAGCAACATGTCTGCCAATGTCTTACCCAACGTACAACCCTCGTTCATCGTTCCCGACTCAAATCCGTAATGCAAACCATTATCATATGCGTTTGTGTTTGTTGGGCCTGAACGGAAGTCGTCGAATCATGAAGCAGCGTGTGTCGGTCGGATATCGCATGGCAATCGGCTCGCGGGTGATTGCCGCCGTTGTTGGTGGCTATGCGGTGGCTGCCCTTTGTACTGGCTGCCTGTCGCTGGCACTGGTGCGGTGGACCGATGTCGCCCGGGCGGAATCCGTGATGACGGCGACGTTGATGTCGTTCCTCTGGTTTGCGTTGGCCGTGATCTGGGTGTTCGCGGCCAGTACCGCCTGGCGCGCCTGGATCGGCTTGTGTGTGCCTGGCGTGCTGATGGCCGCCGGGTGGTTGATCCTGCGCGGTGCGTGATGGCTGAGCTGAAGAAGGGGCCGGGGTTGAGGCAGTCGATGGCCTGGCTGCATACGTGGTCGGGGCTGTTGGTGTGCTGGGTCCTTTTCCTGGTGTTCTGCGGCGGCACGGCAAGCTACGTCAAGGACGAGATCTCGCTATGGATGAAGCCGGAGCTGCACGCGTCGTGGGAGGGAGACGTATCCGCCGCTGACGTCGCGCAGCGTGCCTACGCATACCTGCAACGCGAGGCGCCTGGCGCCGAGCGCTGGTTCATCAATCTGCCGGATGCCCGGCGTCCCGCGATCTCCGTATTCTGGCTGCGCAAGCCCGGTCCGGCCGATGCCGGCAAGGGCAATCGCGCGCGCCTCGAATCACGCACGCTTGATGCCCGCACCGGTATGCCAATTCCCGGCGCCCGCGATACGCGTGGTGGCGAATTTCTCTATCGGCTTCATTTCGACCTGCACTACATACCTGCGGTCCAGGCACGCTGGATCGTGGGCATCTGCGCGATGTTCATGCTCGTGGCGATCATCAGCGGCGTGATCACACATCGGCGCATCTTCACGGACTTCTTCACGTTCCGTCCGCGCAAGGGCCCGCGCTCCTGGCTCGACGCGCACAACGCCCTGGCGGTACTGGCGCTGCCATTCCATCTGATGATCACCTATACGGGCCTGGTGACTCTCCTGTTCATGTACATGCCGTGGGGCATCCAGGCCGTCTACAAGGGCGACGAGAAGACGTTCACGGCCGAACTCGCGGCTCGCGCGCCGCGCGTCAAGGCGGCGAACGAAGCAGCGGTGCTGGCGCCGATCGCGCCGATGGTGGAGCAGGCCATGGCGCGCTGGCACGGCACGCCGCCGCAGCGGATAGCGGTGGAGCAGCCCAACAATGCCAATGCCACCGTCTCCCTGACGCGTGCGGAGAGCCGCAATATCGGCACCACGCTGCCGGTCATGGTGTTTTCGGGCGCCACTGGTGCCGTTCAGGCCGCGCTTGGCGAGAGCGTGGCCGCGGCCAGCGCCACACGCAGCACGATGGTCGGCCTGCACGTGGCGCATTTCGCACCGCCGTTACTGCGCGCGCTGTTTTTTGTCTCCGGGCTGGCCGGCGCGCTGATGGTGGCCACTGGCGCATTGCTGTGGGCGGTCAAGACGCGCCAGAGCCATGCAAAGCGTATCGCCGCCATCGGGCGCGTGCCGTTCGGGCTGCGGCTCGTCGAGGCGCTCAACCTCGGTGTCATCGCTGGTTTGCCGATTGCCTTCGCTGCCTACTTCTGGGCGAACCGGCTGCTTCCGGCCGACATGGCCCAGCGCTCCGGCATGGAGATCCGGGCCTTCTTCAGCGCCTGGGCGGTGGCGGCGCTGCTGGCGCAATGGAAACCCACGCGGGAGATGTGGCGCGTGCTGCTGTGGACCGGCGCGGGTTTGTTCGCGGGACTCCCGGTGCTCAACGCCATCACCACTGCCTCGCACCTCGGGGTGACGCTGCGCCACGGCCCGATTGCCGTCGCCGGTTTCGATCTGACCGTGCTTGCCATCGGCATTGGTATCGGTGCCGCCGCATGGATGCTTGGCAAGCGGGGCCCCGAAAAACGCGCAGCTCTTGCAGTCAGGCACCGCGCGGCGGAGGTGTCGCCATGAGCCTCGAGCCAACCGCGAGTGTCGCCGGCCTTGCCTTTGCCGTGGGCGGCTTTACCTGGCTAGCCCAGGCCATCGAGCGCCATCACGCCGACATGTTCGGGCGCGGCAGCGCGCCATCCCCCGCGCGTGTCGTACAGCTGCGCGTGCTCGGCACGCTGGCGCTACTGGCAGCGCTGGCCGCATGTGTGTTTGCCGAGGGCTGGGCTTTCGGCGTCATCTACTGGACTGGACTTCTGACAATCGGTGCGCTGACTGCGATCGGCGCATTTACCTGGGCGCCTCGTGCCACGCCACGTCTTGCACGCGTGGCGATTGGCATTGGCGTTACGACCGCCCTCGCATTGATCTGCTTTCAGTAGCGAACGGGTGGAAAAAACATTCGCGGACACGGGTTATGCCTTGCCCCTACGGTTTTTGGATCGGCCGTGGCGCAAGGGGGTTATTTCCTTTTGGAGTCTTATCTTGTCTCTTGCTGTAGAGCGTAGTGTTCAACCGCGTGCCTTGCGGCCATCCCCGATTTACCTGCGCCATCTGGTCGTGGCGCTGGCGGCCGCCGGCGTATTGCCGTCCGTGGCGCTGGCACAGGAAGATGCGCAGCCTTCCCAATCGTCGGGCGCGCCGCAAGCCGCGGCGACGTTGCCCACCGTGACCGTGCACGGCGACGCAACTCCCGATCAATTGCCGCCGCCCTATGCGGGCGGGCAGGTCGCGCGCGGTAGCCGGCTTGGCGTGCTTGGCAATCAGGACTTCATGGATGTGCCGTTCAGCATGACGACATACACGTCGCAGGCCATCCAGAATCAGCAGGCACGAAGTATTGCCGGCGTGCTGGCTGACGATCCGTTCATCCGCACCAGCTACGGCTTCGGCAACTTCTCCGAGACGTACATGGTGCGCGGTTTCCAGCTGACAGGCGACGACCTGGGCTGGAACGGCCTGTTCGGCATCGCGCCGCGTCAGCTCGTGGCGGCGGAAGCGGTCGATCGGGTGGAAACGTTCCGGGGCGCCAGCGCGTTCCTCAACGGCGTATCGCCAACCGGTACCGGCATTGGCGGGGGTATCAACCTCGTCCCGAAGTACGCCACGGTGGCGCCGATCACGCAGGCAACGATCGACTACACCAGTGATGCCCAAGTGGGTGGCGCAGTCGATGTCGGCCGCCGCTTTGGCAGCGCCAAGGAGTTTGGGGCGCGGATCAACGCGATGGCGCGTGGGGGCGATACCCCGGTCGACGCCGAGAGCCGCCAGCAGCGCCTGCTGACGCTCGGACTCGATTACCAGGGCGAGGCGTTTCGCGTCAATGCCGATTTTGGCTATCAGAAGCAGACGGTGAATCAGGGAAGAAGCACAATCCAGCTGGCTTCGGGAACGACGGCCCTGCCGCCCGTGCCGTCGGCGAGTTCGAATTTCGCGCAACCCTGGACGAACTCGATGCTCGAGGATACGTGGGGGACGATTCGCGCCGAGTACGACTTTGCGAAGGACTGGACGGCGTATGCGGCCTTCGGCATGCATCACAGCAACGAGATCGGCAACTACGGCGGTGCCACCGTCGGCAACGACGGTTTCGGCACCTCGCAGCGGCTCAGCGTGCCGTTCAAGCAGGACACAACCACCGGAGAGGTCGGGATTCGGGGTCGCTTCGTGACGGGTCCAGTCAAGCACAGCGTGAATCTGGGGTGGTCCGGATTGGAGCAGGAAAAGCGATCGGCCTACGAGATGTCCCGCACGTACGCGACCAACCTTTACGATGCCCCTGTCGTTGCGCGTCCAGCCACGGCATATTCGGGCAGCAGCATGACCGATCCACAGGTGACGGGCCGTACGAACCTGAACGGCGTGTCGGTGGCTGACACGATGTCGTTCCTGGACGACCGCGTGCTGCTTACAGCAGGCGTCCGGCATCAAGTGATCAACACGCGTGGTTACGCCTACAACACCAACGCGGTCACCCCATATGGCGACTCGGCAACGTCGCCCATGTTCGGCATCGTGATCAAGCCGCTCCAGAACCTGTCGGTGTACTACAACCACATCGAGGGACTGGCCGCCGGGCCGACGCCGCCGTCGAGCGCGACAAACCGAAACGACGTATTCCCGCCGATCAAGTCGAAGCAGGATGAGGCCGGCGTCAAATTCGATGCGGGCAAGTACGGCACAACGCTTGCGTTCTTCCAGATCAAGCAGCCCAACGGCATTACGCAAGGGAACATATTCTCGGTGGCCGGCGAGCAGCGCAACCGTGGCGTCGAGTGGAGCGTGTTTGGCGAGCCGGTGCGCGGGCTCCGGCTGCTGGGCGGCGTTGGCTATATCGATACGAAGATGTCGAACACCGGCAATGCCGCGACCGAGGGCAAGGAAGCGATCGGCGTGCCGAACTACACGCTGACGGCGAGTGCCGAATACGACCTGCCTTTCGTGCCGGGGCTGACCGTCTCGGGTCGATACATCCAGACGGGCAGCCAGCAAGCCAATGCGACCAACACGATCAGCCTGCCGTCCTGGAACCGTTTCGATCTGGGCGCGCGATACATGTTCAAGGCCGCGCAGATGCGCTACACGATGCGTGCGTCGGTGGAAAACCTTGCGGACAAGGATTACTGGGCCTCGTCGTATGGCGGCTATCTGGTGGTTGGCCAACCTCGCACGTTCAAGCTGTCCATGACCGTGGACTACTAAGCGTGCCTCGTCATGCCGGGCGGCGATGTGCCACCCGGCATGACAACGGCCCGGGCATCTACCCCACGATCCACTCGCGGGCTTCGCGGGACTGGCTCATTGGGAACGTGCGGATTTGCCCGGGCACCAGGAACCGGAACACATTGATCGAGTGCCGGACCCAGTCATGGTCCGTGACCACCGCAACGGACTCCCATTTCAGGTAGTGCGACACGCCGAGCTTGAAATCGTCCCACAGGGCGCCGGGCTCCATACTCGTTATCGTGAAGTCGGGCCCCAGCTCGTAGTAGAGGCGCACCTTCTCGCGGCCGGTCAGCACGGCATCGATGGCGGGAATCAGCACCTTCTCGTAGTCATCCCGCGTCAGCTTGCCGTTGCCGTGCACCGCGACGACGTTTGCGGGAAAGCCGTCCAGAATTTCCATCATGGTTGTTCTCCTTGCGGAACGGCGCGCCGTGGCACGCGCTCCCGATCGTTACCGGACCGGCCGGTGAGCACGACACACCACCGGACCGTCCGGTTTCACCGTATATCGGGCTAGCCCCCGGGGCAAGCATTCCTTGCGAATCGTCCCGGTAGGATCAAGGTTGACCGCCGATGAAGACGCGCTCGGGGTGCGGATGGCTCAGGAAGTCGTGGTGCGAGATATGCCAGCCGTACGCGCCAGCCATGGTGAAAGCGATGCGATCTCCGACACGCAGCCGATCCACTGGCACCTCGCGCGCCAGCACATCCTTCGGCGTACAGAGTTCGCCACACAGCGTCACTGGCTGCCGCTCTACCACGGGCCTCGGAAACGGATAGTCCCAGTGGTCATTCGGCAGCACCTGGAACGGATGGTTGTGCTGCCATGACACGGGCAGCCGGAAGTGGTGCGTGCCACCGCGCAGCACCGCGAACCATTTGTCGTGATTCCGCTTCAGGTCGATGACCTCGGCAACATAGCAGCCACAGCCCGCGCTGATAAAGCGGCCGCACTCGAAGACGATGCGCGTACTCGGCGCTGTCTCCCGCAGCAGGGCAGCCAGTCCATGGCAAAAACGGTCCCAGTCGAAGTGGCGCTCCGGATTCTGATAGTCGATGCCGATGCCACCACCGACGTTCAGCCATTCGAGTGTCAGGCCGTGCAGGTCGCGCAGGCGCTTGGCCAGCGCGATATGGCGGTCGATCAGGGCCAGATGGGTGTCGGCATCGAGACTGTTGGACCCGGCGTGCACATGCAGGCCAACCACGCGCACATTGGGCATCGTGCGGGACTGCGCCAGCACATCGGGTAGCAGGGCCTCGTCGATGCCGAACTGCGTGGCGCCGCCGCCCATCTGGAGCGTGGCGCCGGGCAGACCGTAGGCGGGGTTCGCGCGAAGCAGCACATCGGCGCAGCGGCCTTGCCGTCGTGCTACGGCATCCAGCCGACTTAGCTGCAGCGTGCTTTCCACGTGAATCAGGCCGACGCCAAGACGCAGCGCGCCTTCGAGCTCGGCATCGGTCTTGCCCGGGCCGCCGAATGCGATGGGTACTTCGGCATCGACGCCGCGGACGCGCTCGATCTCGCCGAACGAGGCCACTTCGAAACCATCGGCCACACCGAGCAAGGCCCGAAGGACGGGCGCGTCGCTGTTGGCCTTCACGGCGTAATACAGTGCGCATTGCTCCGGCAGCGCCGCCCGCAAGCGTGTCGTGCGCAGGCGCAGATCGTCGAGATCGTAGAGATAGGCGCAGACCGGCTCGCGAGTATCCCGCCCGGCGATGTAGCGGGTAACGTGTGTCAGATCCATGGTTGTTCCTGTTCGAGGCAGCTTATGTCCTGCTGCTGCTAGGCAATGCACGCCTGCCGGTGGGCGGCCATCGCACGGCGGGCGATGCCGCGATCGTCGCCAAGCACCATCATCCGGGTGCCCCGTGCACGCCATGCGGCGGCGTCAGCGGGTGTACGGGGCAGGGCGCAGAAGTGTTTGTCATGACGCAACGCGGCGGCGGCGATCGTATCCACGGCGTCGCGCACGTGCGGATGGCGGGTTTGCCACGGCACGCCCAGCGACTGGGAGAGATCGGCCGCACCTTCGAGCAGCACGTCGACGCCCCGTTGCGCCGCGATGTCATCGGCGTTGCGCAAGCCCGCGGCGTCTTCGATCATCGCCACAACGAGCGTGTGCCGTGCGGCGTCCTCGGCGGCTTCGCACAGATCGTCCCGGCCGTAGCCGCTGTGCCAGGTGGCATTGAGGCCGCGCTTGCCTGCCGGGATGCCGCAGGTGTGGTGGCAGTATGCCACCGCTTCGCTTGCCCGCGCTGCACCGGTAATGCGCGGGAAGACAATCCCTTGCGCGCCGGCGTCCAGCGCCGGTGCCACCTGATGCAACGCTGCCACGCGCACCAGCGGAGCGATGCCACTGGCACGCGCCGCCAGCAGCATCGCGCCAAGCAATGCGCCATCGATCAGCGTGTGCTCCAGATCGATCACCGCGAAGTCGTAGCCAGCGGCGGCGATCAGTTCCACCGTGAGCGGTGCCGGTGTCGAGCAGAACAGGCCGACGATGGGTTCGCTGCCTGGTGTGAGCAAGCGCTGCTTCAACGATTGCACGATGCCTCCGTCGGTGCGTGGGCTGTCGTAAGCCTGGTTGCGGGCGCGGCTGTGGGCGAGCCGGTGAGCGCTGATGTGGGCGCACTTGCGAGCGGGTTCGGTGCGTCGCGTGTGCGCAGGCGGACTTCCGGCAGAAAGCGGCGGCTCGCCAGCAGCTCGATGGCAATGGTCGGCGCAAAGCAATCGAAGCGCGCAAATCGTTCGGCCAGCTCCGGATGATCGGCCTGGTAATCGCGGATCACGCCGGCGACGATACGCCAGAACTCAGGTTCTTCCAGATAGCCATGGTCGGCCAGCATCGCGCCGAACTCGGCCAGATTGACGAAGAACAGGGCGTCGCAGGTGAAGTCGCGCAGTTCGTCGGCATCGTCGGTCTCGATAAACGAGTTTGGATTGACCAGCGCGTGCTCCGGCGGCGGGGCCGTCAGCGTGGGCGGCTCCGCCGACAGCCATTGGCGCGAGAAACGCACGCCGTCGTGGAAGTCCTTGAGCGCGACGCGCTCGGGCAGTCCATCCACGTGGATCAGCAGCATGTTCTGCGCATGGGATTCCAGGGCGATTCCATGAACCCACAGCAGGTGCAGCACCGGCAGCCATGCGCGTTCGATCAGCCGACGCACCCATGTGGCGGCACCGTACCGATCGAGCCAAGGCGCAAGCAGGGGCTCGCCATCGCTGTCGCGGTGGGCGAGGGCGGTCATCGGCAGCGCGCGCTCTCCCGGGGCGAGATGGCCGTGGATGCTTTCGCGCCAGATGCACGACAACGCGCCGTACTGTCCCTGAGCGGGTGCCGCCGGCATGTAGCTGACGCCCGCCACCTCGCGCAACAGGATCGGCGCGGCTATCGGGGGCGTCCACGTCGTGCCTCCCACCAGGCTGGCCAGCCAGTCGCTCAGCGGCGCGGCGTTGCAGACCGTATGCGGCGCCAGCACGCGCGACGTCGACGTGTTCACCATGTTCATGGCCAGTTTCAGCGATGGCGCTCCGGGGTGATCCAGACTGGCCAGCGTACGAATCGATTGCTGGGGCAGGTAGCGCTCGGGAAGTGTGCCGATGGCGATCAGATCACCTTGCGCGAAGGCGGCGTGGAACGTCGGCGCGGCAACCTCCGCCCATTGCCAAGGGTGGACCGGTAGCGGCAGGTAGTCGGCCGGGTCAGCGCCGTATCGGGCAAGCGCCGCGTCAAAGCGCTGACGCGCGGCATCACTCAGCAAGGCGCCAGCGCTCTGCCCGGGCACGGTGGCGCTGGCCGACGTGCGGCAACGATCCCGTCGCGCGGCCAGCAGCACGGGATGTACTGCCGAGGCGCATTCCGGGGCGAAACGCGCGTTGTCGATCATGGTGAAGCCAAGGCGCGACTTGTAGGACGGGTGGTAGGGATGCGCGCCAGTCAGGCGTGCCTCGACGGTGTCGTAGTCGGCGTCGCGCAGCAGTTGGCCGCTGGCGCCGTTCGCGTGGTGCGAGTGCGCATCCTTGAGCTGCGTGGATAGCAGTTCCATCGCGAACTGCTGAATGCGCTGGGGATCGGCGTCGAACTGGCCGGCGAGTTCGTGCAGCAGGCGCGATACATCGTCCGCCGCCGTCTCGTCGCCACCGTGCGCGCGTATCACGTTGCCCAGGCGGATGCGGCCAAATGCATCGATGCGCCTGACCGCGCAGCGGTACCGCACCGGTTGGCCATCGGCTGCAACGGCTGGGAGCGTGACGGACCCGGTGGTCCAGTGGGTGTCGCGAAACACGTCCTCGAACAGCAGCGCCTCCATGAGTTGGCGGATCACGCGTTGCGTGGCACGGCGATAGTGATCGCTCTGGATCAGGGCTTGATAGTCGTCGATCTGCATGGCGGTCACGCGTGCGGGTGATGAAGCGGGTTGGCGATGGCTACCCAGGCTGGTGTTTCGCCGTGCCGTCCGAAGCAGCTCAGCAGGTTGGCTTTGGCGGGCAGCGTGGGCATGGCTGCGAGCTGTGCCAGTACCGTTCGGGCGGTGGGGCCGTCGTCATGCAGGGCGCGGGCGGTCTGTTGCCACAGCGTTGCCTCGTTGCCATGGCCGGTACGGGCGATGCACGCGATGCAATGGCCGATGTGGTTCACCATCACGTAATAGGCAAAACGGTGCAGCGCTGCGTCGTCGTCGTAGAGCGCCGGGCTGCTGTCGAGGTCGTCCGCCCAGGGATACCGGTCTCGGCTGATGCTGACGCCCTCCATGTCACGCACATAGCCGTGCGCGGGCCAGCCTTCGTGGAAGGAAACCATGCTGTTCTGCAGATGCGCTTCGAGGCTGATGCCATAGTCACCGAACAGGCGCGTTAGCGGCAGCAGGGTGACTTCCAGATAGCGCGCCCACCAGCGGCTGACGTCTTCCACCGTCGGTGATGCGCCCAGCGCCTGGCGCAAGTGGGTCGCAAGCAGACTCGTGCCATGCGGTGGGTCTTCCAGCACAGTCGCCAGCACTTGGGCGGAATCGCCATGTCGCTCGGGCAGGCCCTGACGAAAGATGACCGCGGTGCTGGCACGGAGTCCGGGGTCGTCGACGGCCAGCACTGCGCCGCCAAGCTCGGTCAGTACCGTGAAGCGATCGTTGGCGCGGGCCGATGCCGGTACTCGCGCGATGGCACGACTTGCATCGAGTGCGCGCAGCACGTGCTCGGGAGGATTGTTGCGGACGAAATTGGTGATCCGCACATCGATCGCGAGCTTCAGGAACAGGCGCTGGCGTGGCAGCCATACGGTACGTACCGAGGACGTTGGCCAGGCGAGTTCGCCCCGTTGTCCGAGCGACAGCAGCGCGCCACGCGCGATCAGTGCGCGGATGGCGGGTTGCTGCAGCAAGTGCCGAGCTTGCCACGGGTGGCAGGGCAGCAGCCGATACTCGCCGTCGCGCAGCAGGGGGGCGGCGAACGCCATGACCTCCGGATCAATCGGCAATGGTCCGTGACCGGCGCTGTGGGACGCGAAGTGCTCGTTGGCTACCGCCAGGTAGTGCAGCGGAAATGCGGTGCCGAACTCTGGCGCGTATCGGCGCAGGTCGTCTTGCGTGAATCCTTCGGATGCCTTCGATGTTCCATGGAAGGCATGGCCGAAGCGCAACCGCTGCTCGGCAGCGATGAAGGTCGACGGCGCGGAAGACGCGGGCGCATCGGCGTGATAGAGCCGGGCCTTCTGCGCACTGTTGCGCATCAACGCGGCAAAACGCGCGGGCCATTCGTCCGTGGCTGCAGCAGGAAAGCTGGTGGCCAATGCATCGACGATGGCGTCGACGAGGGGCTCCGCCTGGACCAGTGGCGTGGGCTGGCCATCCTCGGGATCGAGCATAGCGGCGTGGGCGACCTGGTGGTATCCGATCGGCGACACGTAGTCGAGCGCGGCCGCGAGCCATCGGTGGTTGCCACCCGAGTGGGGCAGTGCGATCACGGCAGTACGGCGGCCCGACGCCTGCCATACCGACAGCGTTGGGTCGAGCGCTGCGGGAACAGGATGATCGGCCGACAGGTGAGCGCGGCCGCAGGGATCGTGGATGCCGTTTTCGCGGCAGTAGGTGTTGAAAAACTGTTCGATCAGGCGCCGCTCCACCGGATCGACAGATGGGGTTGTCGCGGAGAAAGCACGTTTGGCGTACAGCACGGAGACTGCAGGTTCGACTGAGAGTATTGACACGGTGTTACCTCGCATCATGGACAGGGGCGAATGAAGGAGAACGGTCTGGCAGGATCAGCAGGGCAGATACGGCAAACATGGCGGCCGTTACCCAGAGCGCGGCGTTCGGGCCACCGAGCGGCAGACTGACCATCACGGCCAGCGGTCCGACGAGTTGGCCGGCCGTCATCGCGCTTCGCGCCACGCCCGTGGCGGTGCCGTGCAGCGCTGCGGGAAGCACCCGATGGCAATGGGCGAGCACGGACAGCGCCAGTGCGGCAAACAGCGCGCCGTGAATCACGCGGAGCAGCGCGATCTGCCAGAGCGCGGTGGCCAGCGGCAGCAGTGCAATGGCCGCCGCGCATCCGGATGCGGCAAGGAGAAAATGCCGCCCGGACGCCACGCGATCATTGCGCGCGCCCCACCAGGGGCTGGCGAACATCGCCGCGAGCCAGCCGAGCGCGTGGAGCGTGCCCGCTTTGCTGGCTAGCAGCGCATCGTGCGGCGCGCGCTGCTGCAGGTAGAGCACGAACACGTTGACGAGCGCGAACGCGCCCGCCTGCGACAGACAGGCGGCGGCCAGCCAGCGGCGCAGCATCAGCACATCGCGGATGGGCCGACGCTTGCCAGTGGAAGGCACCGGCGCGGTGTGCGCAGGCATGTCGCGCAACAGGGTCGACAGCGCTAACGTCAGCAAGGCATTGAGCGCCGCCACCGCAAACAGCATCGGACGTGGTGACCAGACATCCTGCAACACGCCGCCGAGCACCGGGCCCAGCAGTGCGCCGGCTGCCACCGCCGACTCCTGAAGGCCAAACGCCCAGTTGCGCGAGGCGGGCGCGCTAACGTGTCCGATGCATGCGGTCAGCATCACGCCGATGGCGCTGGCGCCTTGCAATACCCGACCGACGATGAATCCGGCGACATGCTGCGAAGTGGCCAGGATCAGCACGCTGACCGTGAAGACGACCAGTGACACGAGCAAGACCGGGCGATGACCGACGCGATCGCACCAGATGCCGGTGAACGGCGCCACCGCGAGCGCCCCGACCGCGGGCGCGGCCAGCGCGACACTGCTCCAGTCGGTGCCATGCGTGCCCGGCATGGCTTGCAGGTAGAGCGGCAGAATCGGCACGAGCGTCATCAGACCCGTGGTGACCACCGCCTGTGTGGTCAGCAGCACTGTCAGCGTTTGGGGGCGATTGGGACGCATGACTATGGCTCCGGCTGGCGTAGCGGATTCGGCAGGCTGCCCATCGCACTGGGCATTCCCGTGCCGATCGCTTCGCGGGCGAGCAATGGCGCGAGCACTTGCTTGA
This sequence comes from Cupriavidus sp. Met-2, assembly GCF_049843575.1. NCBI lineage: Bacteria > Pseudomonadati > Pseudomonadota > Betaproteobacteria > Burkholderiales > Burkholderiaceae > Cupriavidus > Cupriavidus sp. Met-2. The sequence goes on along the minus strand of NZ_JBBHZL010000006.1, from coordinate 316,415 downwards.
ACGGCCACGTGTCGGCTTCCAGCAGCGCATGCCGGGCGATGGCCGCAACGTGAGGTCTGGCGATGACGCCTTCGCGTAGCAGGGCGTCGATCTGTTCACGCACGATGCGCCAGCCGATGTTCTCGTCGGCGCCATACGCGTCGGCAATGGCCACCGCCATTGCGAACAGGTTCACGCCAATGCCTAGCGTCTGCAGGTAAGCAAGCAAGGCATCGGGCGCGTCCAGGATCAGCGTGTTGGGCGTGGAGCGATCGATGGCGTAGTCGGGTGCCGGTACACCCACGTCGGCCATCAACGCCGGGCAGATGCGCAGCGTGTCGTGATCGCGCAGCACGAGGCCGTGCAGGCCAGGACCGTTTTCTGTCGGGGCGATCACCAGCAGCACGTTCTGGCCATGCAACTCGGGCATGACGCCGTGTGCGAAGCAACGCAGGCTGGCTTCCAGTAACAGGTGGGAGATATGCCGGAACCAGTCCCATGCCTGTTCAGAGTCGTTGGCACCCAGCGCACGCAACGCGGGGAGTTCGCCGTCGCTGGTGACAGCGGCGCAGGCTGCCATTGGCATCAACCAGCTACCGGGCGGCAGCTGCTCTGGCGCGGGATAGCGGCGCAACAGGCAAGCCAGTTCGCCGGGCTCGCGCGTCAGGACGTCATGCTGCCGCAAGGACCACCAGTCCTGCTCGTCGCACAGGAACAGGTGTTGGTCCAGCCACGCATCACGCGCCTGTAGCCGGGCAAGGCATGCCTGCGCGAGCACGCCGTTCTGGAGATACCGGGGTGGCAGTGTCCGCGTTGCGCCCAGGGCTTGCACGCTGAGCGAAAGCTTCACGTGCAAGGGATATGGCTCAGACGAGTCCGGGACGGCCATCGAACGAAGCGACGCGGTAGGCCACGCATCGCCGTGGTTGCCCAGATCAATCCACGACATGCCGGACAGATGACGCCGCTGCCACGGATGCATCGGGAACCAGAGGTGAGAGGCATCGGTCCGGGCCGTCTCCGCCCAGGTATGCAGCCGCTCGAAGGCGTGCGGGCTTAACAAGGCTTTGGCGATGGGTTGGCCGGTTTCCGGCACGCGTACGCTGCCGCGCACCTGATTGCGCGGTAGCGCCACCCATCGCAGCTGCAGCGGTTGGCCCGTTTCGGCGTGATACCCGGGCGTGTCGGGGCGCCCCTTGTTCCCCCAAGCCTTGGCGCGCGCGAGGGGGTGGAAGGGTCGGTCACGGAGGCAAGTCAGTGCTTCCCAATGCATCAGTGCTTCGGGGGCGGCGCGCGCTTTCTCCACGATGGTGTCCTCGTGGGCGAATGTGTGGGCGGATTGGGCGCGAGCCAGTTCGAACAGTGCGCGCAAACGCTCGCTGCACTGCGGCCACCAGTCGGCGGCTTGTAGCGCCGCCAATGCAGCCGCGCCATCGACCGTGGTCTCCGCGCCATCGCGCCGCAGTGTCAACGTGGCATCCTTCACGGCCAACGGGCGAATGCCGTGCAAGCGCCGCCCGCGTGCATGAAGCTCTCCCGCCCGACCGAGCGCGATGACGAGCGACGCGCCTTGCCCGGCGTCGTGATCCACGATACGCGCGTGGTTGCGGAATCCATGCAGGTCCTCCAGCCACAGCGCGTCGATCAGGTCCTGCACCAGCAGGCGTTCGTGGAAGCCGCCACTCATAGCAGCGGCAGGCGCGTGCCGGCGTTGCGTTCCAGCGCCAGGTGGTAGAAGTGGCGCGCGCAGACCATGTCGTCGAGCGCCATGCCCATCGGATTGAGCAGGATGATCTCGTCGTCGCGCTCGCGGCCGGGCTTCCTGCCGATCACGATCTCGCCCAGTTCCGCGTGCAATTGCTCGCGGCTGAAGCGGCCTTCGAGCACAAGCTGGTTGATGATTTTCTTTTCGCGGTTGGACTGGTCCCAGTCGTCGACGATCACCTTGTCGACCTTCTCGTAAACATCCTTGTGCACGTCCATGATCGACACGTTGCAGACGAAGGCGCCGGTCTTGAGCCAGGCGTGTTCGAGGTATGGCGTATCGGTGACCGTGCAGGTCACCACCACGTCGGCGGCGCGTACGGCCAGTTCGGCGCTGCCGCACAGTTCCCAGCCCACGGCGGGAAAGCGGCTGCCGAGCATCGACCGCATTGCATGCATGGCGTCGCGCGAGAGATCGAACAGGTGCACGGCGCGGATCTGCGGGAATTGCTCGAGGAGCGTCTGCATCTGCATCTGTGCGATCGGGCCGCAGCCGATGCAGGCGACATCGGTGAAGCCGCTACGCGCCAGATGCCGCGTGGCCACTGCCGTGATGGCGGCGGTGCGCATGCCGCTGATCAGGCCGCCTTCCATGATCGCCACCGGGTAGTTGGTGGTGGCGTCGTTGAGCACGATCACCGCGCTGGCGCGCTCCAGGCCGAATCGCGCGGGGTTGTGCTGGCGGCTGCCGATCCACTTGATGCCGGCGATTGGGTTGTCGCCGCCGATGTAGCAGGGCATCGCGATGATGCGGTCGGCGATATGGTCGGCGCCGGACCAGCGCAGATAGGGCTTGAGTGGCTGCACATGCTCGCCGCGCGCGTGGATGGCGAGCCCTTCGGTAATGGCTTGCACGAAGGCATCGGAGTGGCCCGCGCCCAGCGCGATCAGGTCGTCGCGGCTCAGGTAGCGTAGTTCGGGCTTGGTGTGGGAGGGGTTCGATGCAGAGGGCAAGGTGGTGGCTGTGAGCGTGGGCGAGTTGGTCATGCGGACACTCCGGCGGGGATCAATGAGGCAACGGTAGGAAGAGCGGCGAGGTTCGGCACGGCGCGACGCGCGGCGATGCGTGCGAGCCAGGCGTCGTCATAAACGGTGTCCAGATAGCGTTCGCCGCGATCTGGGAACAGGGTGAGAATGCGCAGCGGTCGATGGCTGACCGGCGTGGCGTGTAGGACCTGCTCGATGGCAGCGACGACCGCGCCGGAAGATCCGCCCGCGAAGATGCCTTCGCGCGCCAGCAGGCGCCGGCACGCCGTGGCGGCGGTGTAGTCGTCGATATGGATCACTTCGTCGATCTCGTCCCGGCACAGCAATTCCGGCACGCGGCTGGCGCCAATGCCCGGCAGCTCGCGCGCTTGCGACGGTTGGCCGAACAGCACGGAACCGACTGCGTCGACGCCTACCACGCGCATCGACGGCCATGCCTTGCGCAGCCGTCGCGCAATACCATGCACGGTGCCGGACGTGCTGACGCCGAGCACCAGCACATCTGCCGGCTGGGCAAGCTGCGCCAATATCTCGGCGGCCTCGCCGTAGTAGTGGCTTTCCCAGTTGAGCGGATTGGCGTACTGGTTGATCCAGATCGCATCGCGCTGTTCGCGCAACATCTGACGCACCCGCTCGATACGCGTTTCCAGGTATCCGCCCTGGCTGTCCTTCGCGGTCACCTGCTCGATGCCCGCGCCGTAGCAACGCAGGATCTTCAGGTTGGTGGGCGAGATCTTGGGATCGACCACCGCCGTGAAGCGCAGCCCCTTGAGGCCGCAGATCATCGCCAGGGCGATGGCGAGGTTGCCCGACGAGCTTTCGATGACATGGGAGTGCGGCCCGATCGCTCCTTCGGTCAGGCCTTTCTCCACGATGTAGCGCGCGGGCCGGTCCTTGACGCTGCCGGCCGGATTGAGCAGTTCCAGTTTGGCGAAGACCTCCGCGTCCGCGCGGCCGAAGAGCCGGCGTAGCTGGACCAATGGCGTGTTGCCGATACTCTCGATGATGCTGTTGCAGACCATGGTGCAAATCTCCTTGCTGATAGGGCGCTGTAGTGCATGGCAATGAGAAGCATTACTAATTCTGGCCGTGACAAGGCCCGAAAATGCCTTGTCACGCCGTTACCAGCGGTGCTGGTAGGTGGCGGTGAGCGTGATGCCGGCCGCCGGGAGATGGCTTGTGTTGTTGCTGTTGCGCAGAAGCTGGCTGTAGAGCGGGTAGTAGTAGCGGTTCAACAGGTTCTGGATGCCAACGGTGAGCGTGTCCTTCTTCGTGACCTGATAGCTGCTGATCAGATCGAGCGTGGTGTAGCTGCTCACGTCGCGGCGGCCGAAGCTCGTCACGCCGTTCAGTCGGTAGTCGTACCCGGCGAAGAATGTGGCTTGCAGCCGGTTGTTCCATTGCGGCACGGGACGGTATTGCACGTAGCCGGTCAGCTTGAGCGGCGGGATGCGGTAGCCGGTCATCTGTTGGCTATCACGGCCTTGCGGGGTTTCGCGGCCTTGCATCCAGGTGAAGGTGCCACCCGCGCCCCAGCGTTCGTCGGTGGACAGATAGTCGGCCGATGCTTCCACGCCATAGATCTTTTCCGCGGTGCGCGTCAGGATCAGGCCGTTGTTGAAGCTCTGCACGTCGCCGAGGTCCGACGTGGTGTAGAAGATCGCCAGCGAGCCGAGCGTGTTGCCGAACGCGCCACGCCAGCCCAGTTCGTAGTTGTTGGTCTTGACCGGCTGCAGGTCGGACGAGCCGATATCGAAACCCGCGCGCGCATTGCGCACCTGCAGGCCGATATCGGGCAGGTTGAAACCCTGGCTGAACGCGGCATAGAACTCGTGGTCTTTCACCGGCTTGTAGGCCACGCCGATATTGCCGAGCACGGCACTGTAGTCGACCGCGCCGCCGCTGACGGTGGCGGGATTGGTCACGCGCGATTGCGAAAGCGGCACGAAGTCGCTGAAGCTCGCCCGCGCGTACTGGTAGCGCAGGCCGCCCTCGGTCGACCACTGCTCGTTGAACTTGTGCTGCAACTGGGCAAAGCCGCCGATGCTGCGCGTGGTGATCGGCGGCATGTAGGTCAGCGTGCCAATCTTGTTGAAGATCCGGCCGCCGCTGGCGTCATAGGCCTTCAGGTCGAAGATGTCGATCGGCATGTCGCTGGTCTCCTGCTCGAAGTCCATGCCCCAGATCACGCGGGTGCGCTTGTCCGCGCCGAGCGGCGTCTTGACGGTCAGGCGGCTGCCGAAGACCTCGGAATCCTGCATCGCCTGGTCGACGTTGCCGCCGCGCACGGGCACGGCGCGGGCGTCGAACGGCGTGAAGCGGCTGTAGTAGTTCCGGTAGTAGAACTGCGCCGACAACTGGCTGCCGAGCAGGTCGCGGTGTTCGTATTCGAGATTGACGAGCGTGTTGCGGATCTGGTTCTGGTCGGCAAGTTGCAGCCCGTCGAGCGCGCGCGCGGGCACGCTGCCCGGCGGCAGTTTGGCCACGCTCGGATCCGACGCCCAGCGCGTGTCCTGCTTGGCGTCAAAATGGCTGAAGGCTAGCTGGATGCGCTGGTCGGGCGCGAAGCGCAGGCCGAGCTTGCCGCCGACGTTGTAGTTGTTCGAGTCGAACAGGTCGCCCTGGCTTGGCTCCGGCGCAATGCGCTGGCCCTTCGCATCATACGAATTGCCGATATGGCGCGCGCCTAGGTCGAACGCATAGTCGAGCATCCCGCTGCTGCCCGAAAAGTGCTGCTGCACGTTGGCGCTCAAGCCGTCCGCGCGCAGGCGGGAGAGCGGCGTGGACATCGTCACCGTGGTATCGGCCTTGGGCTCGCCGCCGGCTGGCCGGGTGGTGATCGAGACGATGCCGCCCGTGGCGCCGCCGCCGTAGATCGCGCTACTGCCTCGCAGCACCTCCACGCGCTCCACCAGTGCCGGATCGATATTGGCCAGATTGCGCGCGGAGTCTCGATTGGTGTTCAGCGGAATGCCGTCGAGCAGCACCAGCATGCCGCGCCCGCGCAGTGTCTGGCCGAAGTCTGTCACCGTGTGGCTGGAGTCGGCCATGCCGGGGATCACCTTGGACAGCACCGTGGCCAGGCTGTCCGAGCCCGTTTTCAGTTCCTCGAGTTCGGTGCGTTCCAGCACCGTCGATTGCCGCGTCGGGCGGACCAGATCGCTCGATGTCCGCGACGCGGTGACCTCCACCGCGGCCAGCACGGTGGTGGGCTGGGCCGTGGCGTGGAGCGTATTGGATGGCACCGGCGGTGCAGCGGCTGGTGCCGCGGAGACCGGACGCAGCACGAAGCCCTGGTTGCCGCTGCGCTGGTACTGTATGCCGCTGCCTTTGAGCAGCGAGTCCAGCGCTGCCTCTGGACGCATGGTGCCGTTCACGGCGGGCGCCCGTTTGCCCGTCACCAGTTCGGGCGGGAAGTACAGTTGCAGCGATGTCTGGCGGCCGAGTTGCAGCAGGGCATCGGCCAGCGGCTGTGCTTCGATGTGGATTGGCACGTCACCGCGCGGCGTTTGGGCAGCGACGGGTGCCACGGCCATGCTCATCAGGACGGCGGCCGCAAGCGCGGCCATGGACCCACGCCGTCCGTAATCTCGGGCGGCGGCGCCGGCCCGGTTCCCCGTAGTCGAATATGAATGTGTCACGTCAGGTTTTCTTGGATTACTTCAGAACACGACAGCCGCGGCTTCGCTGGCTATCGGGAAGAAGACGAAATCCGGAAGAAAAACCTGAATGCTTAGTGCGAAAAAATTTCGGTGCTGCCGTCTGGCAGGTTGCGCACGCCCACCGGCAGCATCTGCGGCAACGCGGCCAGCAGGCCCGACGTGTCGTCGGCGCTGAACACGCTGCTGACGCGCAGGCTGCCCGTCGCGGCATCTGCCACGCGCACGGGCTGTTGCCGATAGCGGGAGACTTCGGCCGCCACGGCCGAGAGCGGCGCGTCGTTGAAGACGAGCTTGCCTTCGCGCCAGGCCAGGACGCCGGGCAGGTCGATCGAGGCCGCGCCGGTCACGGTACCGTCGCTGGCGATGCGCGCGCCGAGCCCTGCGGACAGGCGCGTGTCGGGTGTCCGGCCGGCGTTGCCTTTCACGCTGTCTTTTGCGCTGCCTCTCACGTCTACCGAGCCGGATTCGACCGATACGTCCACGCCCGATGTGTCACGTCGGACGTCGAAACGGGTGCCGGTTACGGTAACGGTGCCCATGCCCGCATCAACCACGAACGGGCGTGCGGCGTCGTGTGACACCTCGAACATCGCCTCACCTTCGCGCAAGGTCACGCGACGGGTGCCGGCGCTGTAATGAATCTCCAGGCGCGAGCGGGTATTGAGTTCGATGCGCGATCCGTCGTCGAGCGTCAGCGTCCTGCGTTCGCCCGGTGCGGTCTGGTATTCACCGTTGGTGGCAACCGCCGCGTCATGCTGCCAGCCGATCCAGCCAATGCCGATGGCCAGTGCCGCGCACAGCCCGAGCAGGGCGGGGCGCCAGCCGGCCGATACCCGGCGCGATATTGGGGGCGATAGTGGGGGTGTCGGGCAGGCGCATTCATCCACGGCCAGCTTGCGCAGCCTGTCCGGATCGATGGCTGCCGCGGCTTGCCAGACGCGTTCGAGCGCCGCGTACTCGGCGCGATGCTCGGCACTGGCCGCCAGCCATGCGGCAAATGCCTGTCGCTCGGCCGGGCTGAGCGCCGGGGCCTGATTGCGCGAGAACCAGCGCGCCGCTGCTTCGCGGACATCGACGGATTGGCTCATCGGATTCTCGACCGGGGCGCAAGACCGCTGCATGGGCTGCTTGGGGGGGAGCAGACGCCGCCAGACGGATATGGGGCAGGCATCGACAAGATTGTTCTAGTGAGGTGAGAGTTGGCCCAGTTGGTCGCGCAGGTGTCGCATCGCGCGAATCATGTATTTCTCGACCATGTTCTTCGAGATATTCAGCCGCTCGGCGATTTCCTGCTGGGAGCACCCGTCCAGCCGCTGCCAGATAAAGACCTGGCGGCACTTCAAGGGCAGTTCGGCCAGCGCGCGCTCCAGCCCCGCGACCACTTGCACGGCATGCAGGTCCGCCTCGGGATTTCCGGAGGGTGCGTGAATCGACTCGATGCTGTCAAGCGGCAGGTGCTCGTGCCCGTCTCGTTTGCGGAAGGTGTCGATCGCGATATTGCGGGCGGTCTGGTGCAGATAGGCGCGTGGCTGTTCGGGCGTTACCCGGGCTTCCAGCACGCGCAGCATGGCTTCTTGCGACAGGTCCTCGGCCTCGTGCCGATTGCTGAGCCTGCGCGTCCAGGTACCGACCAGCTCCTGGTAGTGCACGTACAGACCGAGGGCACGCAGGCGCGTCGAGGCCATGGATGGAGTGTCAGCTAAGAGTAAGCGTTTTGATGCAAATGCGACCTATTATCATTTGTAGGTGATGAAGGCGTCAACCGCGACATGCAATGTGTGGCAGCACGTCGCGGATGTGGCGGTTGTGGCTTGTGCGGAGCTTTCAGGCGCCGGGTTCAGAGGCCGGAGCCTTGGCGGGTTCGGTGGTGGCGCGCGCTTTCGACCAGCGGGCGATCCAGGCATAGAGCAGCGGGATGACCAGCGTGCCGAGGATCGTCGCGCCGAGCATGCCGCCCAGCACGCCCGTGCCCACCGCACGTTGGGCGCCGGCGCCGGGGCCGGTGCTGATCGCCAGCGGCACCACGCCAAGGATGAACGCGAGCGAGGTCATCACCACCGGACGTAGCCGCTGACGTGCCGCCTGGGTGGCGGCCTGCACGCGCTCCAGTCCATTGCGCCGCAGTTGCTCGGCGTACTCGACCACGAGAATCGCGTTCTTGGCCGCGAGCCCCATGATCACGATCACGCCGACCTTGAAGTAGACATCGTTGGGCAGCCCCCGTAGCCAGACGGCCGACGCGGCGCCGACCAGGCCGGCCGGCACGATCGCCAGCACCGCCAGCGGCAGCGTCCAGCTTTCGTACAACGCCACCAGGCACAGGAAGATGAACAGCATCGACAGCGCGAACAGCCACGGCGCCTGCGTGCCGCTTTGCTGCTGCTCGAACGCGCGGCCGCTCCACCGCACCTCGTAGTCGGGGCCGAGTTCACGCACCAGCGATTCGAGCCGCGCCATCGCGGTACCGGTACTGGTGCCCGGCGCCACGTCGGCATTGATGCGTACCGAGATCAAGCCGTTGTAGCGTTCGAGCGTGGCCTCGCCGTTGCCCCATTCCAGCGTGGCGAACGCGCCGAGCGACACCATCTGGCCCTGCGCGTTGCGCACGTGCAGGCGTGCCAGATCCTCCGGCTGCATTCGGAACGGCGCATCCGCCTGCAGGATCACACGCCGCACGCGACCGTCGCGGGCCAGTTCGTCGATGTAGCGGGAGCCGAGCGTGGCCGCCAGCGCGTGGTGGATCGACTCGGTATCGACGCCGAAGCTCTCGGCCTTGCGGTAGTCGATCGCCAGGTCGAGCGCGGGCACGGGCTGGCCCGCCGTGGCGCGGACTTCGGCGAACACGGGGTCGGCCTTGGCGCGTTCGATCAGCTTGTCGCGCGCGGCGTAGAGGCTCGGACGTCCGCCTTCCAGTCGCGTGACGAGCCGCATGTCCAGCCCGCTGGTGCTGCCCAGTTCCGGTAGCGCAGTGCCGTTGTACGGGTAGAGCTGGGCATCGCCGCGTCCGGGCCATTCCTCGAGGCCCTTGGTCAGCCGTGCCAGCACGACGTCCGCCGCGTTCTCGCGACCGCGCAGCTTCCAGTCGTCGAGCGACAGGAACACGCTGGCGCGTTGCTCGCCAGAGCCGCCGCTGTTCCAGCCGAGCAGCGCGAACGACGTCTTGACCGGCAGGCGCTCCTGTTTCATCCACTGTTCCAGTTGCGCGATGGTCTCCCGCGTCTGCGCCTGGGTGCTGCCCGGCGGCAGTTCCACGTCGATCACGAGTTCACCAGTGTCCTCTTCGGGCAGAAAGCCGCTCGGCAGTTGCCAGAGCCCAACCGCGCAGACCGCGGCCATGGCCAGATAGACCGCCAGCCACCGCAGGCGGCGTTGGTGAAGCCGCTGCACCCAGCCGGCATAGCGCGTGGTGAACGCGGTGAAGCGATGCTCGAACCACGCTAGCGGCCCGCGTGCGGGCTGGGCGCCGTGGCGTAGCAGCGAAGCACACATCGCAGGCGCCAGCGACAGCGCGAAGAACAGCGAGAACGCGATCGAGATGGCTAGTGTCATGGCGAAGTGGCGATAGATCACCCCCACGGCGCTGCCCAGGAAGGCCATCGGCACGAACACGGCGCAGAGCACCACCGTCACCGCGAGCAGCGCGCCCGAGACCTCGCGCATCGAACGCGACGCGGCGGTAAAGGCATCGACGCCTTCCTCGCGCATGATCCGCTCGACGTTCTCGACCACAACGATCGCATCGTCCACCAGGATGCCGATAGCCAACACCACGCCGAACAGCGTGATCACGTTCAGCGACAGCCCGAACGCGTAGAGACATGCCACCGTGCCGAGCAGCGACACCGGCACGACGATGCACGGGATCAGCGTGGCCCGCAGGTTGCCGAGGAACAGGTACAGGATCAGGAACACCAGCACCGTGGCCTCGGCCAGCGTCATCAGCACGCGCGAAATCGAGCTCTGAACAAAGTGCGCGGTGTCGTACGAGATGTCATACGCCACGCCAGCCGGGAAGGCCTTGGCGGCCTCGTCGAGCGCGTCCCGGACCGTGCGCGAAGTGGCCAGCACGTTGGCGCCGTCCGCGAGCTTCAGGCCCATCGAGGCGGCCTCGCGGCCATTGAGCGTGGAGCTGTAGCGATAGTCGGCTGCGGCCATCTCCACGCGCGCCACGTCGCGCAGCAACACGGCGGAGCCATCGGCGGCCGAGCGCAGCACGATGCGGCCGAACGCTTCGGGGTCAGCCAACGGCGCAGGCGGACGCACGACCGCCTGGTAGGACTGCCCGGGCTTCGATGGCGCGCCGCCAAGCTGGCCCGGCGTGACGCTGCCGTTGCGCGCGCGAATTGCGGCTTCCACATCGGCCGTGGTCAGGCCATAGGCATTGAGCTGGTCGGGATTGAACCAGACGCGCAGCGCGTACTCGGCGCTGTATGCCTCCACCTTGCCGATGCCGGGCAGCCGCCGCAGCATGGGCAGGACCGTGCCGGCGGCATAGTCGGCCAGCGCGGTCTCGGACATCGTGCCTGTCTTCGAGATCAGCGATACGTACATGAACGGGCTGGCGCTGGCCTGATCGACATAGACCCCGCCGCGCCGCACCACTTCGGGCAGCAGCGGCTCGGCCTGGGACACGCGGTTGCGCACGTTCACCTGCGCGAGTTGCGGATCGGTGCCTTGCCGGAAGCCGATGGTGACCGTGGCCGTGCCGGCCTCGCTGCTCGAGTCGATATAGAGCAGCCCCGGTATCCCATGCATCTGCTGTTCAAGCACGGCCGTGACGCGGTCTTCCACCGTGCGCGCGGTGGCGCCCGGGTAGTCGGCGTAGAGAATGACCGTCGGTGGGGCCACCGCCGGGTACTGGGCCACCGGAATGCTGTTCAGGGCAACGAGCCCCGCAACCATGGTCAGAATTGCCAGCACCCACGCGAAGGCGGGTCGGCGAAGGAAGAATTGCGCCATGTATGACGTGCGACTGCTGACGCCGGGTCATTGCTCCGCCTATGCGGCGGCGCACCGAGGTTCGGCGTGGGTTAGGTAGGTATGTAAATCGGCCGCCGGAAGAAATAGGCGGCACGCGGGCCGGCAAGGCCCGGGGGCACGGTCCGCGCGGCCCGGTGGCTCAGCCGGGTGGCGCTGCGCGCGCTTGTCGGTATGACGCTCCGGCAACGATGGATGCGGGGGCGAGTGTGGCGGATTATATACATGGCGCATGGGCGTCGCAATCGAGCCATGACGCGCGATGGGTCATCTGGACGCGCAGGTGTTTTCCGGGTTTGCGGAATTGCACCGGCACGTCCTATCGTTACCTAGAGTGCTGGCGCAGACGCAGGACATGCAGGCTGGCACGGCATGTATGACACGCAGGACACGCAGGACATCCGTATGGCCGCCCCCCCAAAGGAGATGTCATGAGCACGAAGTCCCATATCACGACCTGGATTCTGATTGCGATGATCCTGGGCGCCGCCGTTGGCTATGCGTGCTACATCGCGTTTCCCGACCCGAAGATGGCCAAGGAAGTGGCCGGGTACATCTCGCTCATCACGGATGTGTTCCTGCGGCTGATCAAGATGATCATCGCGCCACTTGTGTTCTCTACGCTGGTGATCGGCATCGCCCATATGGGGGATGCGGGCACTGTGGGGCGGGTGGGCGGCAAGGCGATGGCGTGGTTCATTACCGCGTCGCTGGTGTCGCTGACCCTTGGCCTGATCATGGCGACGGTGCTGGCGCCGGGCCACAACATCGGCCTGCCGTTGCCCGACGTGGGCTCCGCGACCAACCTCAAAACCAACGCCTTCACGCTGAAGGACTTCGTCACCCATCTGGTGCCCAAATCGGTGGGCGAGGCGATGGCGAACAACGAGATCCTGCAGATCGTGGTGTTCTCGATCTTCTTCGGCACCGCGATCTCGATGCTCGGCGAACGTGGCGCGCGCATGGCCGGCGTGATCGACGACCTCGCGCAGATCATGCTCAAGATCACCGGCGCGGTGATGTGGCTGGCACCGATCGCGGTGTTTGCGGCGATTGCGTCCACGGTGACCACGCAGGGGCTCGGCATCCTGGTGACCTTCGCCAAGTTCATGGGCAGCTTCTACCTGTCGCTGTTCGTGCTCTGGGCGCTACTGGCGCTGGCCGGCTACATTTTCCTCGGTAGCCGCGTCTTCACGCTGATCCGGCTCATCCGCGAGCCGTTCCTGATTTCGTTTTCGACGGCGAGCTCCGAAGCGGCCTATCCGAAGCTGCTCGATTCGCTCGACCGTTTCGGTGTCGATCGCAAGATCTCGAGCTTCGTGCTGCCGCTCGGCTATTCGTTCAACCTTGACGGTTCAATGATGTACTGCACGTTCGCTGTGCTGTTCATTGCGCAGGCGTATGACATCCACCTGCCGCTGGGCACGCAGATCACGATGCTGCTGCTGCTGATGCTGACTTCGAAGGGAATGGCCGGCGTGCCGCGCGCCTCGCTGGTGGTGATCGCCGCCACGCTGAACCAGTTCGGCATTCCGGAGGCGGGTTTGCTGCTGATTATGGGCGTGGACCAGTTCCTCGACATGGGCAGGTCGGCGACCAACGCGGTCGGCAATTCGATCGCCGCCGCTGTGGTGGCCAAGTGGGAAGGGCAGCTGTCATCCGGGCCGGTTGCCGAGACCGAGAGCGCGATCGCCGCGGACGATGCGAGCACGGCGGAGGCCTGACATCATGGCGGCGCGTTTGCCGGGAATGCTGGCCGCACTGTGGCTGGGGCTGGTCGCGACGTTTGGCGCGACGCTGGCCGTGGCCCAGGACGCCACCGTGTTGAGCGGCACGCTCAAGAAAGCCAAGGACACCGGCACGCTGGTGATCGGCTATCGCGAGTCGTCGCTGCCGTTTTCGTACCTGAACCAGGCCAGCCGGCCCATCGGCTACTCGATCGACATCTGCACGGAGATCGTGCAGGCCGCTAGCGAAGAGGTGGGCCGCGAACTGGCCGTGAAGTGGGTGCCGGTGACATCGGAGAACCGATTCGAGGCGATTACCTCGGGCAAGATTGATCTCGAATGCGGATCGACCACGCGCAACGCCGAGCGCATGCAGACCGTGGCGTTCTCCCCGGTGATCTTTATCGCTGGCACCAAGCTGATGGTGCCGCGCGCGTCACCGATCAAGTCGTTTCGCGACCTGAAGGGCAAGACCGTGGTGGTCACGGCGGGCACGACCAACGAGCAGGCCGTCGCGCAGTTGTCGAAGCGCTTCGACCTGAACATCAACCTGATCCGCGTGCGCGACCATGCCGACGCATTCGCGGTGTTGAGTCGAGGCGGCGCCGATGCCTACGCCGGCGACGATGTGCTGCTGTATGGCTTTCTGGCCCATTACGGCGCCGGCAAGAAGTTCATCATCACGCGCGACTTCATTTCGTATGACCCGTACGGGATCATGCTGCGCAAGAACGATCCGCAGTTCGCGACGCTGGTGGGCAAGGCCGTGCGCGACGTGATCACCTCGGGCGACATGGAGCGGCTCTACAAGCAATGGTTCATGAACAAGTTGCCGACCGGGGAGCGGCTGGGTATTCCGATGAGCGCGGAGCTGGAGGGCATTATCGACGCTACACCGGAGCGACCGGAATAAATATGCGGATTTGCGCACTTATGCGGTTTTGATAAGCACAGTTCTAGATTGGTGCGGCGCGATGGCGCAAACTGTACTCTTCCTGGTGGGGTAATTCTGTACGTCACGGGCGTCACATCGAGGGCCTAGTCTCTCGTGCATTGCAGCAAAAGTCGCCCCCCCCCGATGACTACCCCGACGCCCGAAAAGGGCCATGTTGCCCCCTATACGCACCCGGCCGCCGGCTGGGGCGCGCTCAAGCAGGTCGCCATCAACCTCGTCAAGGAGAAGGTTGCCGGCGGCAAGTACAAGACGCTGTTCAAGCAGAACCAGCCGGACGGCTTCGACTGTCCAGGCTGCGCCTGGCCGGACCGTCAGCACGCGTCGACCTTCGAATTCTGCGAGAACGGCGTCAAGGCCGTGGCGGCCGAGGCCACCAGCAAACGCGTGACCAATGCGTTCTTCGCGCAATACACGGTTACCGAGCTGATGCGGCAGTCCGACTACGAGCTCGAGCAGCATGGTCGCCTGACGCACCCGGTGCGCTATGACGCCGCCACCGACAAGTACGTGCCGGTGGACTGGGACGAAGCATTTCGCCTGATCGCCGATCATCTGCGCCGGCTGGACGACCCCGACCGTGCCACGTTCTATACCTCGGGCCGTGCCAGCAACGAGGCCGCCTTCCTGTTCCAGTTGTTCGTGCGGATGTACGGGACGAACAACTTCCCGGATTGCTCGAACATGTGCCACGAGGCCACCAGCCGTGGCCTGCCGGTGACGGTTGGCGTGGGCAAGGCCACGGTGGTGCTCGACGACTTCCAGCTTGCCGACACGATCATGGTGTTCGGCCAGAATCCCGCCACCAACCATCCGCGCATGCTCAACGAGTTGCGCGATGCGGCGAAGCGCGGCGCCACGATCGTCTCGATCAACCCGCTCAAGGAGCGCGGCCTGCAGCGCTTTACGAGTCCTCAGCACGTCAGCGAGATGCTCACCGGCGGCAGTACGAAGATCGCCACGATGTTCGTTCGCCCGAAGCTGGCTGGTGACTTCGCGCTGCTCAAGGGCCTGGGCAAGCGTGTGATCGAGCTCGACGACGCGGCCATCGCCACGGGCGGCAAGCGTGTGGTTGACGTGGATTTCATCCGCGAGCACACCGCCGATTTCGATGCCTTCGCTGCGGATCTGCGCGCCGAGAGTTGGGCCGATATCGTCGCGGAGTCCGGCGTGACGCGCGCGGACATCGATGCGCTGGCCGACGTCTATGTCCACAGCGAACGCACGATTGCCTGCTGGGGCATGGGACTGACGCAGCACAAGGAATCGGTGCGCACGATCCAGTTGCTGTCGAACGTGATGATGCTGCGTGGGAACATCGGCCGGCCCGGCGCGGGCCTGATGCCGGTACGCGGCCACTCGAACGTGCAGGGCGACCGCACGATGGGCATCGAGGAGCAGCCCGACGACGCTTTCCTGGACCGCCTTGGCGCCGCGTTCGATTTCGAGCCGCCGCGCGCCCACGGGCAGGACGTGGTGGCCGCGATCAACGCGATGCTGGCTGGCAAGGTCAAGGTGTTCGTGGGTCTGGGCGGGAATTTTTCGATCGCCACACCCGATACGCCCCGCACGTGGGAGGCGCTGCGCCAGTGCGATCTCACGGTCAATATCGCCACCAAGCTCAACCGCAGCCATCTGGTGATCGGGAAGGATTCGCTGTTGCTGCCGACGCTGGGCCGCACCGAGATCGACGAGCAGAACGGCGTGCCGCAGGGCGTGACAGTCGAGGACTCGGTGTGCATGGTTCACCTCTCGTACGGCATGAACAAGCCGGCATCGCCGCACCTGCTGTCGGAGACCGCCATCGTGGCGCGCATGGCCGACGCCACGCTCGGCTCGGACAAGGTCGACTGGCGCTGGTACGCGCAGGACTATGCACGCATCCGCGACGCGATCGAAAAGGTGATTCCGGGCTTCGAGCGCTTCAACGAGCGCGTGGCGCATCCGGGTGGCTTTCATCTGACCCCGGCATCGCGCAACCGCGTCTGGAAGACCGCGTCGGGCAAGGCCCAGTTCCTGGTGCATGCCATCGACAAGGACACGCCGATCAAGCGCGCCCGCGCCCGCTACGGCGACGACATGATGGTCATGATGACCACGCGTTCGCACGACCAGTACAACACCACCATCTACGGGCTCGATGATCGCTATCGCGGCGTGTACGGGCTGCGCCGCGTGGTGTTCATCCATCCCGCGGACCGCGCGCGGCTGGGCTTCGCGGAAGGCGAGCACGTCGATATCACGAGCGTCTGGGAAGACGGCGTGACGCGCCACGTGCAGGATTTCCGTCTGGTCGATTACGACATTCCAGAGGGTTGCCTCGGCGCGTACTATCCGGAGACCAATCCACTGGTGCCGCTGGAGAGCATTGGCGACCGATCCGGCACCCCGACTTCGAAATCGATCCCCGTGCTGTTGCGGCGCGCGGGCTGACCGGAGGCAGGAGCATGGTGGAAGGCGAGTATGGGCAGGCCGGCTACGTCGAGCGCGAGATCCGGCGCCACACCGGGCGCCACACCGGTGGCCACACCGTTCCCGAGATCGATGACGTGGCGGAAGAAGTGCCGGTCGCGCTGGTCTACAACGGCATCTCGCACGCCGTGATGATGGCCACGCCGCTTGATCTGGAGGCGTTCGCGATTGGCTTCTCGCTGACCGAGGGGATCGTCGACAGCGTTGCCGAGATCCGCGACATCGAGATCGAGCCGGGTTGCGACGGCATCGAGGTGCGTATCGAGATCGGCCAGCGTGCGTTCATGGCGTTGCGCGCGCACCGACGCACGCTGGCCGGGCGTACTGGCTGCGGCGTGTGCGGAACCGAAAGCCTGGCGCTGCTCGATCTGGAGCCGACGCCGGTTGGCGTGCCCGCGCGACGGATTGAACCGACGCCTGCGATGCTCCGTCGCGCCACCGACGCATTGCAGGCGCGACAGGTGCTGATGGCCGCCACCGGAGGCGTTCACGCGGCTGCATGGTGCGACGCGCAGGGCGACGTCGTTGCCGTGTTCGAGGACGTGGGTCGCCACAATGCGCTGGACAAGCTGATCGGCCATCTGGCCCGTACCCGCACGACGTTCGGCGACGGTTTTGTCCTGCTGTCCAGCCGCGCCAGCTATGAACTCGTGCGCAAGACCGCGCGAATGCGCATCCAGATGCTGGCCACGATTTCCGCGCCGACGTCGCTGGCCATCCGCATTGCCGCGCAGGCCGGCCTGCGCCTGCTGAGTTTCTGCCGCGAGGACGGTTTCGTCGAGTACACGGCGCCAGCAGAGAACGAGGGTTTCGTATTACGATCTGAGCCGCTGGCGGTACCGGGCTGACGCCCGGCCGGGCACCGCCAGCCAGATCGGAAATTACTGGCGAAAGGTTGGCGGTGTGACTCTCTACGAAAAACTTGCGGCCGATATCGAGGCGCTGGTCCAGCAAGGCGTACTGCTTCCGGGCGAGAAGATCCCCTCGGTGCGGCAGGCGGCGCAGCATCATCGCCTGAGCATCACCACGGTCGTGCGTGCGTATCTGCTGCTGGAATCGCGCGGCATTCTGGAGAGCCGGCCGCAATCGGGCTACTTCGTGCGTGCCCGGCCCGGCGAGCCACCGATCGACCTGCTCCCGACCCGACCCGCGGCACGCCCTTCGGCGGTGGATGTGAGCGCGCTCGTGCTGTCGACGCTGCGCTCGATTCGTGTCGATGACGCGGTGCCGCTCGGCTCGCCATATCCCGACCCCCGGCTCTACCCGTGGCAGCGCATCACGCAGTACGCCAATGCCATCGCCAAGCGCTACGACACGTGGAGCGTGCTCGACGACCTGCCGCCGGGCGCGCCGCCACTGATTCGCCAGATCACGCGCCGTTATCTGGAGAACGGGCTGGCTGTCGATCCGAACGAGGTGATCGTTACGATCGGCGCCACCGAGGCCATCAACCTGTGCCTGCAGGCCGTGGCAAAGCCGGGCGACACCATCGCCGTGGAATCGCCAACGTACTACGCGATGCTGCACGCGATCGAGCGGCTGGGGATGCGTGCCGTGGAAGTGGCGACCGATCCCGTGGAAGGCATCGATGTGCAGGCGTTGGCGAAGCTGCTCGACGAGCGCCCCGTGGCCGCGTGCATGGTGATGCCGAATTTCCAGAATCCGCTTGGCTTCCAGATGCCGGACGAACGCAAGCAGGCGCTGGTGGAATTGCTGACTGCGCGCGATATTCCGGTGATCGAGAACGACGTCTATGGCGAGCTGTTTTACGGTGACGTGCATCCGACCTCGCTCAAGTCCTACGATAGGGCCGGCATCGTGCTGCATTGCTCGTCGTTCTCGAAGACGTTGACCAATTCGTACCGCATCGGCTGGGCGCTGCCGGGACGGTACCGGGAGAGGGTGGAGCGGCTCAAGTTCCTGAACACGCTGACCACCTCGACGATTCCGCAATTGGCCATCGCCGAGTTCCTGCGCAAGGACGGCTATGACTTTCATCTGCGGCGCGTGCGCAAGGCCTATGCGCAGCAGGCCAACATCATGGCGGCGGCGGTGCGTCGCTTCTTTCCGCCGGGCACGCGCGTATCGCGCCCTGCTGGCGGGTATGTGCTGTGGGTGGAGTTGCCGGAGGAGGTGGACGCGATGGCCCTTTATCACGCGGCGCTGGAGCGACGCATCACGGTGGCGCCCGGCCACATCTTCTCGCCGGTGCCGACCTATGCCAACTGCATCCGACTTAACTACAGCAGCGCATGGACGCCAGACATGGAGGCGGCCGTCGTTACGCTCGGCAAGCTGGTGGCAACATTGCAGGCGCGGGAGGCAATATGAGCGATGACGTGAACGAACAGAATGGCATCGACCCGGTGCTGGAGGCGATCCTCCGCGCGCTTTGGGAACATGCACGGGAAGCCGGCGGCGACCTGTCGCTGGCGCGACTCAGCAAGCGGGCCGAGGCGCAGATGAGCGTGCTGAGGCGGGTGCTGACGCAACTGTCCGACGCGGGACTGGCGGTGATGACGCTGGAAGAGGATGGCCGGGGCGCGGCGCGGCTGACGGAGGAGGGCGAGGCGTTGTGCGGGGCGTTGTTCGAGGGGGATGACGGGGGGATGCCGCACTGACGGGGCATGTGGGGCATGTGGGGCATGTGGTTGCCATGCCCCGCCCGAACCCTCAAACCACCTTTCCGGGGTTCATCAACCCTTGCGGATCCAGCGCCTGTTTGATGGCCCGCATCATTGCCAGTTCCACCTCGCTCTTGTAGCGGCGGTTCTCCTCGCGCTTGAGTTGGCCAAGGCCGTGTTCGGCCGAGATCGAGCCGTTGTGGACATGCACGCTGTTGTGGACGATCAGGTTGATCGCATCCTGGTGCGACAGGAACTGATCATGATCCACGCCGACCGGCGGCGACACGTTGTAGTGCAAGTTGCCATCGCCAAGATGGCCGAACGTGACCATGCGCGCGCCGGGGAAGGCGTCTTGCAGCAGCGTGTCGGTGGTCTCGATGAAGTCCGCCACGCGCGAGATCGGCACGGCGATATCGTGCTTGATGTTCTTGCCTTCCTCGACCTGCGCCAGCGGAATGTGTTCGCGCAGGTTCCAGAAATCGCGTGACTGCTGTACCGATTCGGCCACCACGGCATCCTTGACCACGCCGGCTTCGAACGCTACCTCCATCATTTTTTCGAAGATCGTCCGCGCGTGTTCTTCGCTCTCGCTGTCGGACAGTTCCAGCAGAACGAGTTGCGGATGATGGGCGGTGAACGGGTAGCGCAACTGCGGGTAGTGCTTCGTCACCAGATCCATGCACATCGCGGACATCAACTCGAAACCGGTCAGCATGGCGCCCGCGTGCGATTGCGCGATGGCCAGCAGCGCCAGCGCGGCGCGTGGGCTTTCAACGGCGGCCAGCGCGGTGACCCGCGCGCGCGGCGCCGGAAACAGCTTCATGACCGCGGCGGTGATGATGCCGAGCGTGCCTTCGGCGCCGATGAACAGGTCGCGCAGGTCATAGCCGGTATTGTCCTTGCGCAGGCCGCGCAGGCCATCCCAGACCTCGCCCTTGATGTTCACGACCTCGAGCCCCAGGCAGAGTTCGCGCGTGTTGCCGTAGCGCAGCACGGCGGTGCCGCCGGCGTTCGTCGACAGGTTGCCGCCGATCGTGCAGCTGCCTTCGGCCGCCAGCGAGAGCGGGAACAGCCGGCCGTGTGTCTGCGCGGCCTCCTGCAGTTGCTGCAGGATCACGCCGGCCTCGACGGTGATCGTGTTATTGAGCGGGTCGACCTGCCGCACGCGGTTCATGCGCTGCAGGGACAGCACCACCGTGCCACGCGCGGCAGCATCGCCGGGTTCGGGGGTGGCGCCGCCGCACAGGCCTGTGTTGCCACCCTGGGGCACCACGGCCAGCTTGTGCGCATGGCAGGCACGCATCACCGCCGCGACTTCCTCGGTCGAGCCGGGACGCAGCACGGCCAGCGCGTCACCGGTGTAGCGGCGGCGCCAGTCGGTCAGGTAGGGTGCCTTGTCGGCCGGGTCGGTCAGCACGTTCTGCGAACCGATGGCTGCGCGGCAAAGATCGAGGAAGGAATCGGAGTGCATGGCAGTCAGTGGTTGGATTGCGTTTTGGTTGCCGTCTTGGTCGCTGTTTTGGCCAATGCCTTGGCGCGCCGCTTGAAGGGCCGCAGGTAGAGGATCGTGCTGAAAAAGAACAGCAGCGTCAGCGCCACCTCGCCCCAGGCCAGCCAGGAAGACGGGGCTCGGTCGCTGGTCGCGCGGACGATGCCCTCGGTGAAGTAGAGCAGGATCAGCATCGACGACCACTGCATCGTATAGCGGTTGCGTGCGAGCACGCCACGCAGCACCGGCAGCAGCAGCACGAATTTCAAGACCAGCCAGGAACCACCCGGACGCAACGGCGCCAGGAACCACTCCCATGCGATGCAGAGCAGCATCAGGGCGATCAGGCTGGCCAGGCTCAGGCTCCAGAGCGCCGGGTTGTGCAGGGCGTCGGGGGAGCCGTCCCGATGGGTGTCCGGTGAGTTCATCGCGCCAGCTTCAGTGCGGTTTCTGCCAGGCGGCGGCCCATCGCGGTGGCGAGCGATGCTTCCTGCTCGGTGATCGGGCCTTGATTGTCCACGTGGGCGTAATGGCTCGGGCCGTAGGGCGTGCCGCCCGCCGTGGTGGTCATCAGGCCGGACTCGGCGTAGGGCAGGCCGACGATCAACATGCCGTGGTGCAGCAGCGGCAGCATCATCGAGAGCAGTGTGGTCTCCTGGCCGCCGTGCAGGCTGCCCGTCGACGTGAACACGCAGGCGGGCTTGCCAGTCAGCGCGCCGGAAAGCCACTGGGCGACGGTGCCGTCGAGAAAGTACTTCATCGGCGCGGCCATGTTGCCGAAGCGCGTCGGGCTGCCCAGCGCCAGGCCGGCGCATTCCTCGAGGTCGCGCAGTTCGGCATACGGGGCGCCTTCGGGCGGGATGTCCGGCGCAGTGGCCTCGCAGACCGTGGAAACCGGCGGGACGGTGCGCAGGCGGGATTGGGCGCCGGGCACACTGTCGATGCCGCGGGCGATCAGTTCGGCGAGTTTGCGGGTGGCGCCGTGGCGGCTGTAGTAAAGGACGAGAATGTCGGTCATGGATGGATTGGCGGGGCGCGGTCGGCGCAAGTGCATTGCGCGTATTATATTTGCGAGAGTTTGCCATCATCCCATCGAGGAGAAAGCCCCCGCATGACCGCTGTACGCATCGCCCGCCTGCGCAGGGAGTGGAACCTGCAGAAAGTGCGTGCACTTGCCCGCTATGCGTTGCGCCGCGCCGGCGAGGACCGCCTGCCCCAGGTATCGGCCAGCCTGACATTCACGACCGTGCTGGCCGTGGTACCGGTGCTGACCGTTGCTTTCGCGCTGCTTGCCGCGTTTCCGGTGTTCCGGGATTTTCGCGGCCAGATCGAGATGTTCCTGTTCCAGAACCTGATTCCGGGCGGCAATATCAGCGATTCGGTGTCGCGTTATATCGGACAGTTCTCCCGCAGCGCGCGTGGCCTGACGGCATTGGGCCTGGCCGGGCTGATGGTGACTTCCGTGCTGACAATGCTGACCGTCGAGGACGCGCTCAACGCGATCTGGCGCGTCAGGCGGCGCCGGCCATTCGCGCAACGGGTGCTGGTGTTCTGGGCCGTGCTGACGCTCGGGCCGGTGCTGATCGGCGCGAGCCTTTCCGTCAGTTCGTACCTGATGTCGGTCTCGATGGGTTACGTCGGCAACCTGCCGTTTGGCGTCGGGTTCGTGATCAGCCTGGTGCCGGTGCTGCTCTCTGCGCTCGCCTTTGCCTTTCTTTACATGGCGGTGCCCAATGCCTACGTGGAGTGGCGCGATGCGATTGTCGCCGGCATCGTGGCGGCCGTCGCTTTTGAAGTGGCCAAGCGCGGCTTCGGCTACTTCATCACCCATATCCCCACCTACACGGCCGTGTATGGCACCTTCGCCGTGCTGCCGCTGTTCCTGCTGTGGATGTATGTGAGCTGGCTGGTGACGCTGCTCGGCGCGACGATTGCGGCCAACCTGCCGGTGATCCGCGAGGGACACTGGCGTCGGCGGACGTTCGCGGGTAGCGAATTCTTCGACGCGCTTGGCATCCTGTATCTGCTGTACCGCGCGCGGGACGAGGTGCCGCGCAGCGTTGGCGAACTGGATATGGGTCGCAAGCTGCGGATGGAGGCCGACTATCTCTCCGGCCTGCTGACCAAGCTCAAGGCCATGCATCTGGTGGGCAAGCTCCAGCAGGATCGGGGTCAGGCGCATTGGGCGTTGCTCTGCGATCCGTCGCAGGTCACGCTGCGCACGCTGCACGACAGGCTGGTGCTGAACATGGCACGCCTGCCGCGCACGGCGCTGGCCCAACAGATGCAGGGGGCGGAGGCATTGCGGTCGATCCTGGAGAATCCGCAACTCGAGCAGACGCTGGACGCGGTGTTCCGCCAGCAGACGGCCGGGGCGGCCGCGAACGAGGAAACGGGCCACCGCGATCGCAAGGTGGTGGAAGTCGTCCCGCCGGGCTGGCACGGACAGGTCTAGGAAACCGTTTTCAGATTGATTCTGGCGTCGTTGCGGGGCCTTGCCGTACCACCGGTACTGTTTGCGGCCCCGCGTCAAGCCAGAACGGCTGCGCTTCATCCCTATACGGCTTCCGTTTTTGGGTGGCAGGACAGCCGTTCAGAACCTGATCTTGCCGCGCAGGATGTCCGCGTACATGACCCAGTCGCCCATCAGGCTGTAGAACGGGTGCTTGAACGTGGCCGGGCGGTTCTTCTCGAAGCCGAAGTGCCCGACCCAGGCAAACGCATAGCCCGACACCAGGGCCGCCAGCAGCCACCACGCATTGCCGGTGGCCAGCAGCGTCACGAGGCAGGCCAGCGCGACCGTCGATCCGACGAAATGCAGGCGGCGGCAGGTGCGGTTCCGGTGCTCGTTCAGGTAGAACGGGTAGAAATCGGAAAAGCTGGTGAATTCCTTGGTGTGGGCATGGGCCATGGCAGTCTCCTGTTTTTTTCTTTCTAGTGTTTCCTAGCGGGCGGTCTTCGCGAATCCCGCCAGCGCGTCCAGCACCTCGTCGGGCTTTTCTCCCATCATGGCGTGTCCGCTCGGCACCGTGACGATCCTGGCGTTCTTCATCTTGCCGGCCAGGGCCTGGGCTGCCTTGGGCGACGTCATCATGTCCTTGGTCCCCACCACGAACAGCGCCGGACATGCCACCGCCGCTGCGGCTTCCTCACCATGCGCGTAGCCGTTGCACGCCGAGAAGTCGGTATGGAACACATGCGCCCCGGGATTGCGCGCCGAGATCCGCTCCATCAGACGCTGGCTGCCGCCGTGCATCCACGCGCCCGGGCCGGGGGAGGAGGGCTTGCTGGCAAGGCTCGAGATCGACCACTGGTTGACCATCGCGATGGCATCGCCCTCGCGGTTCAGGGCGGCGTCGAGCAGGGCGTCGGACACCTTCATCGGATAGGCGGTGGCCAGCAGGCCGATCGCGCGCACCGCCTGGGGGTGCCGCGCCGCGCATTCGAGCGCGATCAGGGAGCCCATGCTGTGGCCGAACACCAGTGCCGGCGCCTTCACGCCGGCTGCCGCGACCAGCGCCATCACCCAGTCGGCCATGTCCTCGACCGACGTCAGCGGCGCGCCTTCGCTGCGATTGTGTCCGGGCAGGTCGACGGCCAGCACCGAGAAGCCGTGATTGGCGAACCAGCGCGTCTGCAGCCCCCAGACGCTGTGATCGTTCTGCGCACCGTGCACGAAGACGGCGCAGGGCAGGGCGGGGTCGAACGGCTTGCCGCCGGTGTAGGCGTAGGCCTTGTGGCCGGAGAGTTTCAGTTCCATCAGGCTTTCCCTCCCATGGCCTTCTCGGCGGCCTTGAGGCCGCGTTTCAGGTCGTCGATCAGGTCGTCCGGATCCTCCAGGCCGATCGACAGGCGGATCGTGCCTTCGCCGATGCCGGCCGCGCGCAGCGCTGCGGCGTCCATGCGGAAGTGGGTGGTGGACGCCGGATGGATCACCAGGGAGCGTGCATCGCCCACGTTGGCCAGGTGCGAGAACAGCGACAGGCTTTCGATGAAGCGCTGGCCGGCGGTGCGGTCGGCCTTGAGGTTGAAGCTGAACACCGCGCCGCAGCCGCGCGGCAGCAGGCGCTTGGCCAGTTCGTAGTCAGGGTGAGATTCGAGCTCCGGATACGCCACCGACTCGACCATCGGGTGGCTGGCCAGGAACTGCACCACACGCCGCGTGTTGTCGACGTGGCGACTCATGCGCAGCGGCAGCGTCTCGATGCCCTGCAGCAACTGCCAGGCAGCCATCGGATTCATGCAGGCGCCGAAGTCGCGCAGGCCCTCGCGCCGCGCGCGCAGCAGAAATGGCGCTACCGTGCTTTCCTCGGTGAACACCATGTTGTGGAAGCCCTCGTACGGCTCGGACAGTTCCGGGAAGCGGCCCGAGGCCTGGAAATCGAACGTGCCGCCTTCTGAAAGCACGCCGCCGATCGTCGTGCCATGGCCGCCCAGGAACTTGGTGGCCGAGTGGTAGAGCAGCCCGGCGCCGTGGTCGAACGGGCGCAGCAGGTAGGGCGTGGTGAACGTCGAATCCACCAGCAGCGGAATGCCGTGTTCCTGGCCGATCTGGGCCACGGTGGCGATGTCGAGCACGTCCAGGCCGGGGTTGCCCAGTGTTTCACCGAAGAGCAGCTTCGTCTCGGGGCGGATCGCGGCGCGCCAGGCGTCGATGTCGCGCGGATTGACGAAGGTGGTCTCGATGCCGAAGCGGCGCAGCGTGTAGTGCAGCAGGTTGTGAGACCCGCCATAGAGCGCGGTGGACGCCACGATATGGGAGCCGGCGCCCATCAGCGTGGCCACGGCCAGGTGCAGGGCGGCCTGGCCCGAGGCCGTGGCGATGGCGCCCGCGCCGTTCTCCAGAGCGGCCACGCGCTCCTCGAACACGGCGACCGTGGGGTTGCTGATGCGCGAATAGACGTGTCCGGCGCGTTCCATATTGAACAGCGATGCGGCGTGCTCGCTGTCGCGGAATACGAAGGATGTGGTCAGATGGATCGGTGTGGCGCGGGCCCCGGTGGTGGGGTCGGGCGCGGCGCCGGCGTGCAGGGCCAGCGTGTCAAAGCGGGTACCGGACATGGTGAAAAGGCTCGGTTTGCCGAGCCATGGGTGGTTGTCTCCGTCCGGCATCGTAGCACCATACGCCACATGCGTAACCCGGGAATCCACGGCGGGACGGGCGCTGGAAGCCGCGCTCGCTTTACTTGAGACGGCGGTTTGGGCTAGGATCGACCATCGGGCGCGCCCCTCACGAAACCAGCCTGAATACCATCAGGCACAGCAATACGCAAAGCAGCGGAGACACCATCATGAAAGTCAGCGATATCCTGCAGCTCAAGGGCAACACGCTCTTTACCGTCACGCCGGATACGCCACTGATGCAGGCCGTCCAGGCGATGGCCGAACACGACATTGGCTCGCTGGTGGTGATGGAATACGGCGATCTCGTCGGGATGCTGACCTTCCGCGAGATCATCGAGACGATGGCGGCCAACAACGGCACGCTGGGCACCCACAGCATCCGCAAGGTCATGGACGACGCGCCGCTGACCTGCACCCCCGAGACCGACGTCAACGAAGTGCGCCGCATGATGCTGGAGCGCCACACCCGTTATCTGCCGGTACTCGACAATCGCACACTGATGGGCGTGATCTCGTTCTACGACGTAGCCAAATCCGTGGTGGAAGAGCAGAGCTTCGAGAACAAGATGCTCAAGGCCTATATCCGCGACTGGCCCGAAGAGAAGGAAGAGCGCGCCAGCTGAGCCCACCCGGCAGTCCTGGCGCCCCCTGCAGGTATGATGGCGGCGGCCTGATGCCCCGGCGGGTAACCGGGGTCAATAAGAAACGCTGCTCATGAGCCAACAAAGCCAGTTTCGCCTGCTTGGCGCGCGCCGGTTTGCGCCGTTCTTCTGGACGCAGTTCCTTGGGGCGATGAACGACAACGTCTTCAAGGTCGCTTTCACTTCCCTGGTTACCTACCATGCCACGCTGTTCGAGGGTGTCGACCCCCACAGCGCGGCATTCCTGATTTCGGCGATCTTCATCGCGCCGTTCGTGCTGTTTTCCGCCACGAGCGGCCAGATTGCCGACAAGATCGAGAAATCGAAGCTGATCCGGCTGGTCAAGTCGCTGGAGATCGCGATCATGCTGGTCGGGCTGGCCGGCTTCTACCTGCACAGCGCCACACTGCTGTACCTCGGCACGTTCCTGATGGGGCTGCATTCGACCCTGTTCGGCCCGGTCAAATTCGCCTATCTGCCGCAGCATCTGGACCAGACCGAACTGGTCGGCGGCAACGGTCTGGTGGAAATGGGCACGTTCGTGGCCATTCTGTTCGGCACGCTGCTTGGCGGCGAGATGGCCGGCATCGCGCGTGGCGATGGCACCGTGATCGGTCCGCTGTATGTCGGTATCGCCTGTGTGGCTATCGCCGTGGCGGGGCGGACGGTGTCGCAGGGCATCCCCCTGTCGCCCGCTCCGCAGCCGGACCTCCGCATCAACTGGAACCCGTTCACGGAGACTTGGCGCAACCTTATGCTCGCGCGCGAGCGCCGCGTGG
Organism: Cupriavidus sp. Met-2; assembly: GCF_049843575.1. Classification (NCBI taxonomy): domain Bacteria; kingdom Pseudomonadati; phylum Pseudomonadota; class Betaproteobacteria; order Burkholderiales; family Burkholderiaceae; genus Cupriavidus; species Cupriavidus sp. Met-2. The sequence continues at coordinate 289,235 of NZ_JBBHZL010000006.1, read as the reverse complement.
TGTTCCTGAGCCTGCTCGGTATTTCGTGGCTCTGGTTCCTCGGGGCCACGTTCCTGACCTCGTTCTTCAGCTTCGCCAAGGACGTGCTGGGCGGCGATCAGAACGTGGTGACGCTGCTGCTGGCCGTGTTCTCGATCGGGATCGGCACCGGGTCGCTGCTGTGCGAGCGGCTGTCCGGGCGTCACGTGGAGATCGGCCTGGTGCCGTTCGGCTCGATCGGCATGACGGTGTTCGCCGTCGATCTGTACCTGGCGTCGCACGGGCTAGCCGCCGGTGCCTCGCTGAACGGCATCCCCGGCTTCCTGGCTCAGCCGGGCTCCTGGCGTGTGCTGGTGGATCTGTTCGGCGTGGCGATGTTCGGTGGCTTCTACAGCGTGCCACTCTATGCGCTGATCCAGAGCCGGTCCGCGCCCACGCACCGCGCGCGGATCATCGCGGCCAACAACATCCTGAACAGCTTCTTCATGATTGGCGCCTCGCTGCTGGGTGTGTACATGACCCAGGCCGGCTACACCATTCCGCAACTGTTCCTGGTGGTGGGGCTGCTCAACGCCGTGGTGGCGATCTATATCTACACGCTGGTGCCCGAGTTCCTGCTGCGTTTCGTCGCCTGGGTGCTGGTGCATACGATCTACCGCCTGCGCCGCATCAACGCCGAACGCATCCCGGAGGAGGGGGCGGCAGTGCTGGTTTGCAACCATGTCAGCTTTGCCGATGCGGTGGTGCTGATGGCGGCCAGCCCCCGACCCGTGCGCTTCTTGATGGACCACAACATCTTCAAGGTGCCGCTGCTGTCGTGGTTCTTCCGGCAGGCCAAGGCGATTCCGATTGCGCCCGCGCACGAAGATCCGGAGATGCTGGCGCGCGCCTACGATACCGTGGCGGCCGCGCTGGCCGAAGGCGACCTCGTCTGCATCTTCCCCGAAGGCAAGATCACAGCCACTGGCGACGTCAATCCGTTCAAGAGCGGTGTGCGCCAGATCATTGAGCGAACGCCGGTGCCGGTGGTGCCGATGGCGTTGCGCGGGCTCTGGGGCAGCTTCTTCTCGCGCAAGGGCGCGCCGGCGATGACCCGTCCGTTCCGGCGCGGCATCCTGAGCAAGCTGGAACTGGTGGTTGGTGAGCCGGTGCCGCCCGAAGCGGCCACGCCGGAGAGTCTTCAACGAATGGTGCTCGCGCTGCGCGGCGACTGGAAATAGCCATGATCACGCTTTTCACGTTCGGCCCGTCGTTCGGCCTGCCCGATGCGAGCCCGTTCGTTATGAAGGCCGAGTTGCTGCTGAAGATGGCCGGCCTGCCGTACCAGACCGCGCGCGGCAACCTGCGGCGCGCGCCCAAGGGCAAGCTGCCGTACCTGGACGATATGGGCCGGATCGTCGCGGACTCGACGCTGATCCGCTGGCATATCGAGAAGACATATCACGTCGATTTCGACGAAGGACTCAGCCCGGCCGAGCGGGGTACCGCGTGGGCCGTGGAAAAGCTCATGGAGGACAACCTCTACTGGGCGGTGGCGCGTGTGCGCTGGCTGGAGCGTGACAACTTCGAGCGTGGTCCGGCGCAGTTCTTCAACGTCGTGCCTGGGCCGTTGCGTGGCCTGGTCAAGGTGCTGGTACGCCGCAAGGTGCGGCAGATGCTCTGGGCGCAGGGCCTCGGCCGGCATAGCGAGCAGGACATGACGGCGATGGCGGTGCAGGGCATCAAGGCGATCACCGACATCCTTGGTGACAAGCCCTACCTGATGGGAAACAACCCATGCGGCGCGGACGCCACGCTGTTCGCATTTGCGGCCAGCCTGCTGTCCCCGGTATTCGAGACGCCAATTCGCGCCGCGGCCGAGTCACATCCGAACCTGATCGCCTATATGGCCCGGATGCGGACCCGGTACTACCCCGATTTCCAGGGCAGTGGGGTCTTCGCGCCAGCCTCCGCCGCAACGGCAGGCCGGCCCGAGGCGGCTTTCGGGCAGTAATAGCCCTGCAAAATAGCCGTACAATGTAGGCCGTCCCCAATTCCTGTGCGGTTTCGATCATGTCTGGCAATACCCTCGGCCTGCTTTTCACAGTTACCACGTTCGGCGAATCGCACGGGCCCGCCATCGGCGCGGTAGTGGATGGCTGCCCGCCGGGGATGTCGCTGACCGAAGCCGACATCCAGATCGACCTGGACCGCCGCAAGCCCGGCACGTCGCGCCACGTGACGCAGCGCCAGGAAGCGGATCAGGTGGAGATCCTGTCCGGCGTATTCGAAGGCAAGACCACGGGCACGCCGATCTGTCTGCTGATCCGCAACACCGACCAGCGCAGCAAGGACTACGGCAACATCGTCGAGACGTTCCGCCCGGGCCATGCCGACTACACCTACTGGCACAAGTACGGTATCCGTGACTATCGCGGTGGTGGCCGCTCGTCGGCGCGCCTGACCGCACCCGTGGTGGCCGCCGCGGCAATCGCGAAGAAATGGCTGAATGAGCAGTACGGCACCGAGATTCGTGGCTACATGTCGCAGCTCGGTGAGGTCGAAGTGCCGTTTACCGACTGGAAACACGTGCCGGAGAACCCGTTCTTCGCGGCGAATGCCGATATCGTTCCCGAGTTGGAAACCTACATGGATGCGCTGCGCCGCGACGGCGACTCCGTCGGCGCGCGTATTGAAGTGGTGGCCAGCCATGTGCCGGTGGGTCTGGGCGAGCCGCTGTTCGACAAGCTCGACGCCGATATCGCGCACGCAATGATGGGTATCAACGCGGTCAAGGGCGTCGAGATCGGCGCTGGCTTCGACAGCGTGTCCCAGCGCGGCACCGTGCATGGCGACGAACTGACGCCGGAGGGGTTCCGCACGAATAACTCGGGTGGCGTGCTCGGCGGGATTTCCACCGGGCAGGACATCAAGGTATCGCTGGCAATCAAGCCGACGTCGAGCATCCGTACCGCGCGCGAATCGATCGACAAGGCTGGCAGCCCGGCCAGCGTGGAAACGTTCGGTCGCCACGACCCGTGCGTCGGCATCCGCGCCACGCCGATCGCCGAAGCCATGCTTGCGCTGGTGCTGATGGACCACGCATTGCGGCATCGCGCCCAATGCGGTGACGTCCGCGTCGACACCCCGCGCATCCCGGCGCAAGCACCGGGCAAATCCTGAGCACTCGCGTTTCCGGGTCGATCGACCCGGGGACCTATCTTCGTTTCGGACTCTTCTATCTCGGCTATTACGGCTATGTCGGCGTGATATCGCCGTACGTCAGCCTGTTCTTCGCCGACCGGGGCTTTTCGCCGGTGCAAATCGGCGTGCTGATGGCCTGTTTCCAGCTATCCCGCATCGTGGGCCCGTACCTGTGGGGCTGGCTCTCGGACGTGATGCACACACGCGTGAAGCTGTTGCGGCTGGCCGCGGTCACGGCATTGCTGGCGTTTCTGGCCGTGCCCGGCATTCAGAGCTACGGCGGCATGATGGCGATGATGATAGGGCTTAACCTGATCACGAGCGCCATGTCGCCGCTGGGTGACGCGCTGACGATCTCGACGCTGCGCCGCCACGGCGCGTTCGACCATCGCTACGGGCGTGTGCGGATGTTCGGCTCGATCGGCTTTATCGCCGCGGTGCTGACGGGCGGCGCGTTGTTTGAGCGCTTTGGCATGCAGGCGTTTCCGTGGCTGGCCAGCACGATGCTGGCGCTGTTCGCGCTGGTGGTCTTCGGCATGCGCGACGCGGCCGACGAAGGCCCGCGCGCAGCACCCCCACCTGCGCTGCCGCTGCTGCGGCGGCCCGATGTGGCCTGGTTTTTCGCATCGGCCTTCCTGATGATGTTCGCCCACGCGGCGCTCTACGTCTTCTACTCGCTCTATCTGGAGCAGCTTGGCTACAGCAAGTTTGCGATTGGCGTGATGTGGACCATCGGCGTGGTGGCCGAGATCGTGTTCTTCTTCTATCAGGGCAAGCTGTTCGGCGCGCTGGCGCTGCGCACGATTCTGGCAGGCACATTCGTGCTGGCCGCGCTGCGTTTCGGCATGACCGGCTACTTCGCGCAGTACGCCTGGCTGATTGCGCTAGTGCAGATCCTGCACGCAGCCACCTTTGGCGCGCACCACAGTGCCAGCCTCAAGCGCCTGCAACGCTGGTTCGCCGGCCCGCTGCAGGGGCGGGGGCAGGCGCTGTACACAGGGATTTCCTACGGCGTGGGCGGCACGCTCGGCGGCCTGGCGATGGGCTGGACGTGGAAGACGCTCGCGCCGATGCACACGTTCGGGCTAGCGGCGCTGGCGGCGCTGATTGGCGCGGGATGCGCCGTGATGAGTTTTCGCGGGGAGCCCGAACGGGCCTGAGATCGTCGATCTGACGGATGTCCGGCGCTACGCGCACCCCTCTTCGGTCTTTACACCGCTCGCGGAAGAGGGGTGCAAACCATCAGTTCTCCAGCAACTCCGCCACGCGTTCCGCGATCGCCAGCGACGAAGTCAGCCCGGGCGACTCGATGCCGAACAGGTTCACCAGCCCCGGCACGCCATGCGTCCGAGGCCCGTCGATCCGGAAATCGGCCGCAACCTCCGTCGGGCCGCTGATCTTCGGCCGGATGCCTGCATAACCCGGCTGCAGTGCGCCGTCGGCCAGGCCGGGCCAGTAGCGGCGGACTTCGTCGTAGAAACTGTCGGCATCGTGCGGCGGCACGCTGTATTCGATCTCGTCGATCCAGCGCACGTTGGGACCGAAGCGTGCCTGACCACCCATGTCGAGCGTCAGATGTACACCCAGGCCGGCTGCCTCGGGCACGGGGTAGATCAGCCGCGAGAACGGGGCGCGGCCGGCGAGCGTGAAATAGCAGCCCTTGGCGTAGTACTGCGGCGGGATATGTTCGGGCGGAATGCCGTCGATGCGGCGCGCCAGATCTGGCGCGGTCAGCCCCGCCGAATTGACGACCGTGCGGGCGAGCAGCACGGTCGATCCATCATCGCTACCGACCTCGAGCCGGATGCCGTCCGGCGTCACCGCGCCCGACAGCACCGGCGACTGCACGGCCAGCATCGCGCCGGCCCGCTCGGCATCGCCAAGCAGCGCGGTCATCAGGCCGTGGCTGTCGATGATGCCGGTGGAAGGTGAGAGCAGGGCGGCTTCGCATTCGAGCTGGGGTTCCATCGCCCGCGCTTCGTCGCGCGTCAGCAGTTGCATGTCGTGCACGCCGTTGGCGGCGGCCTTGGCGCGAATGCCTTCCAGCGTGGCCACCTGGGCGGTGCTGGTGGCGACGATCAGTTTGCCGCAGCGCTGATGGGCGACATGGTGGCTGGCGCAGTAGTCGTAGAGCATCGTCTTGCCGCGCACGCACAGTTCGGCCTTGAGCGAACCTGCGGGATAGTAGATGCCGGCGTGGATCACCTCGCTGTTGCGCGCGCTCGTAATCGTGCCGAACGCGTTCTCGGCCTCGAGAATGATGACCTCGCGGCCCTGCAGCGCCAGCGCGCGCGCAACGGCCAGACCGACCACGCCAGCGCCGATCACGACGCAATCTACTTGTTCCATTTCTCTGCTCCTTGTTGCTCTGATATCTGTTGTTCAGTCGAGGCCCATCCGCGCAGCGGCGGCGGACAGGTGGGCGGTGGCCGCCGCACGGGCCGCCGAGGGGTCGCCGGCCGCGATGGCCTCGACCAGGGCCGCATGTTCGGCGTCGGCGGCGCGTGGTGTGCCATGCAACGTGCCGAGGCGGGCGCTGTTCTCCCAGGCGTGCTGGCGCGCCACGAGCAATTGCTGGCTGACAAAATCCGTTAGCCCGGTAAAGCAGGGGTTGTGGGCGGCCTGGGCAATTGCGTGGTGGAACGCAATGTCGGCGGCAGCCGCGCTCGGGAAGTCTGTGGCGTGGGTCTGCATCGTGGCCAGTGCGGCACGGATCGCGACCAGATCGACATCGGTGCGGCGTGCGGCCGCCATTTCGGCGCACGCGGTTTCCACTACGCGCCGTAATTCGAATAGCTGAGCCAGCGTCGGACCACCGTCCGGGGCGCTGGCTACGCGCCAGACTTGCCCGCCTGGTGTCTCCGAGACATAGGCGCCGGACCCCTTGCGAGTGACCAGTATCCCGTCGGCCTTCAGCAGGGCGATGGCTTCGCGCACGATCGGCCGGCTTACATCGAACGTCTCCGCCAGCGTGGCCTCGGCCGGCAACCGGGCGCCAGCCGCAAAGCGTCCGGCGGCGATATCGTCGCGCAGGGCCTGGGCGATGCGGCTGGCGAGGGAGGCGGGGCGGGAGAGACGATTCATTGGAATTGATATGTCAGTCTGTCAGACAGCTTTGCGCAAGTGACTGATTCTGCAGCGATGATTGAGCCGCGTCAAGCGGCAAGCTGCCCGTGCGCTACAGGTGGCCGATGATCGCCCGCTAATTGAGGTGTGCTGTCTGCCGGGGCGTGTGCTCTCGGAAGGGTCAAGGTTTCGTCACATTGGCCGATAGCAGCCTTCAAGGGCCGGGAGTCCATCGGTTTGGCACGGCCGCCTTTCATACATGCATCGCGCCGCATTTCCGCTCGTCCGGTCCCGGCGCATCTCATGGAGCCGCGTTCACACCATGATTCTGCTATCTCCCCAGGACCTGCCAGTGGGGCAGCCATTACCTTGGTCGCTGCTCGACGAGCAGGGCAACCTGATGCTCGACAGCGGCAGCATCATTCCCGACGCCCGCGACCTGGCCCTGGTCTTCCGCCACGGACAGGTCTGCCGGCCAGATGACATACCCGAAGCCGGCAACGAACCCGAGGTGCAAACCGCTTCGCGCCTCTCCGCTGGCCCGCTCGGCTTGCAGGTTGGCACGCTGCTGCACGTGAAGACGCCAGGCGAGAAGTCGCGCGCCGCCGCCAGCCGCCTGATCGGGTTTGTCGATCAGGGATTGTTCATCACGTGGCCAACACTTGGGGGGCGGGACCTGATGCTGCAGGCCGGCGAGCCCTTGCTGCTACGCGGCTTCTCGGGCCAGGCCATCCACAGCTTCACCTCGACGATCACGGCGGTCTGCCGCAGCCCGTTCCGGTATCTCGTGCTGTCGGCGCCAGCGCAGACCGAGCAGATGCCCGTGCGGCGTGCGGCCCGTGTGCCTACGCGATTGGCGGCCTATTTGACCGAGGGCGGGGATGAGGATGGTCAGCCGTCCAACGCCGGCATGGATGATCGTATGAGCCAAGGGATGGCGCGGCTAGGCGTGCTGTCCGATCTCAGCACCGGCGGGGCACTTGTGCAGACATCCTCGCTGGCCCCTGCCGTGGGTCAGAAGGTGCGTCTGCGTTTTCGTCTGAAGACGGCTTCGCTCGATGCCGAAGTGATCATCGACGGCACGGTGCGCAGCGCGGCTTCGCCGGACGATGACGAATTCCCGGCCTTCGGCGTGGCATTCGATGCGCTGGGCGAGCGCGAGTTGACGCTGCTCCAATGCTTCATCTACGAGCAGTTGCTGGCCACCACCTGCATGCCGGTCTGACACGGCTCTGAAGCGAGACGCGCTCCAATCCACGCGCGTACTTCGGCTAGCTTGGAATGATCGTTACGCTGCCTACGCGCAATTGCGGCACGGGGTGGCGCAGGCAGCGGGGGCATCCGATGCTGATCGATGGCTACAGGTCAATCCGTTGCGCGCACGGATGTTTGCCGATCTTTCGGAAGTGCTACGGGCCTACGTCGTCGACAAGGCACCAGCGGACGAGGGCGGGGCGTGTTGACTTGAACAAGCGGGCGCGGCGCAGTGCCAACGACTTCGATATGGCAGCCCGTGGCATGGGCACATGGCACACCAGGTACCGTCGAACCTCACGCATCCTTGAGCGTGGGGCTCGACTTCAGGCAGTCAGCGCTGTTAAGGCGGCACCGTGGAATCGACCGCCGAATAAACCATAGCGCTGTCCAGGCGCCGCTTGACAGTGCGGCCTGCTGACGGATCGCGAATCGAATCTGTACCAAACTGTCATCGTTAAAGCTCGATTGTCGAGTATCAATTCACGCATGTTTTCGCAAGCGTAGCGTGATGGACGACTTGGGTTTCCCCAACAGAGGTCGTCAAACATGAAAAGCAAATGGTCCCTGCGCGTCGTCACGGCAATCGTGGCGATTGGCATCGTTGTCTTCCTCGCGCTTACTGCTCCCACCACCTGGAGATTGCTGCACGCGTCACGTGACCTGCCTGACGCATCTCCCCCCGACTTGAAGAACGGACGTGTCATGTTCGTCGCTGGCGACTGCGCGACATGCCACGCGTCGGTAGGCAAGGGCGACGATACGCTGCTCGGTGGCGGACGTTCGCTCGAAACCGCGTTCGGCACGTTCCACATGCCGAATATCTCGTCGCATCCGAACGACGGTATCGGCCAATGGAAGCTGGAGCAGTTCATCATGGCCATGCGCGAGGGGGTCATCCCCGGCAAGGGCAATGCCTATCCGGCCTTCCCCTATACGTCGTATCAACGCATGACGGGCAATGACCTGCGCGACCTGTTCGCCTACATGCAGTCGCTGCCGCCGGTGGCCGGCACGGTACCCGATCACGAACTCAGATTCCCGTTTTCAATGCGGCGCGGCGTCGGTCTGTGGCGGCTGGCTTTCCTCGATGGCAAACCGTTGCCGGAGGTTGCGGCGGACAAGAGTGAGCTCTGGCGGCGCGGCAGGTATCTGGTGGAAGGCGCGGGCCATTGCGTGGAATGCCACTCTCCGCGCAACGTGGCGGGTGCCGTGCCACTCGCGAAACGCTTCTCCGGTGGTCCCAATCCCGAAGGCACTGGATACATCCCGAATATCACGCCCGATGAGACGGGCATTGGGTACTGGTCCGTGCACGATATCGCGCGCTATCTCGAAGACGGTGTCGGCCCGATCGGCATGAAGGCTGGCGGAGACATGAAAGAGGTCATCGAGAACACCGCGCGGCTCTCGCACGAGGATCGACTGGCGATGGCCGAGTACCTGAAGTCCGTGCCGGCCGTCGAAGCACCGAACGCTGGTGCGCCGAAGCCGAACCGCACGGCAGAGGTGATCATGCTCCCGGCTGCCAACGCGGCGGCGGGGCCCTCGAAACTGGCTGCGTTGTTGGCATCGCCCGATGTGATCGGCAAGAGCGATGCGCTCTACGTCGTTTCTCCCGCGCCGTTCACGCTGGAGGCGAGCGGCACGGCCGAGGATGGCAAGCTGCTTGGCGCCACGAGAGTCGCCGTCCTGTCGAGAGACGGGGGGCGCATGCGGGTACGCGTCGACGGCTGGCAACTCGACGGCTCGGACAGCGCGGTCTACGCGCTCCCGGGGCAACGGATCCTGCAGGCCGTGCTGTCGCCCGAGGCGATTGCCAGGGTGAAGCGCTTGTCGTCGATCAAGGACGAGCATACGGGACAGCAGTGGCACCAGGTCAGTCTGGAAGTATGGATCGCCCAGAAGGGATTGTCGGCGGATCTTGCGCAACTCTGGCATCACAGCGATGAAATGTATCGCGCGTCTTGCGCCACGTGCCACGCACTGCCACACAGCGAGGATTTCCTCGCGAACCAATGGATCGGGACGCTCGGCGCCATGAAGCGCTACACGTCGCTGGACGATGCCGAGTACCGGTTGCTGCTGTCGTGGCTGCAGTATCACTCGAAGGACGTCGGTACGTCGTCGAAGGGCAACCATCCATGACGAGCGCCACCGAAGATAGCGGAGTCCCGGACGTGACGGTGGCGCCGGTGCTCGAATGGATTGCGGGCTTGCTGGTTGCGCCACCGACCGGGAACCAGATCGCGCGATTGCGCTCGCCGGAGGGTTGTGCGGTTCTCGGCGCCATTACGGCGGAATGGTCGAGTCATACCGCCATGCTCCAGATTCGCCGGGCGCTGGACCCTTGCAAGCCAGCGGACACCGTGGCTGCGGATTTGTCCGTCAGCTACACGCGGTTGTTCGAAGGTGTTTGCGGCATCCCTGCCGTATCACTTTACGAGAGTACCTATGCCGTTGCCGCCCGCGAGGCGCCGGCGCAGCCGAGGCTGTACGGCCGCGCCGCAGGCGAGATGGATGCGCTGCTGCGGCAATTCAGGATGGGCCTCGGCGCCACGCGCGAAGCCTCTGACCATATATCGATCGAACTCGCGCTCCTTGCAGCGCTGCTGCGCAAGGGGCACATCGGCGGCGAGGTATTGATGCGGGCGCGGCTCGCAGGCTGGATGCCGGCACTGATCGAAGGATGTATCGCGCTGGACCCGGACGGCTTCTATGGCGGGCTGGCGCGGCTGCTGGGCAATCTGAATCTGCTGGAGGCGCTGGGGCCCGATGGCCGGCCCCGCCTCGTCTCCGTGATCGATGGACAAGACGGGAGTCACCATGTCGAATGAATTTGGGAAGTCGGACACGAACATTTCTCGCCGCCGCTTTATCCAGGGCGCGCTGGCCGCGGGTACATTGGGTTCCACTGGGGCCACGCTACTGGCGTCGGGTGCGCGGTCGGCGACGGCGGGCAGTCGCGAGGTCCTGACTGGATCGCACTGGGGGGCGTTTTACATGCGTGTGGACGATGGCCGGGTAACGGGCGTCCGGCCGTGGGAGAAGGACCCGAAGCCATCGCATCAATTGCCCGGTGTGCTGGACTCGATGTACTCACCGACGCGCATCCGCCATCCGATGGTGCGCCGGGCCTGGTTGGAACGTGGGCCCGGCGCCGATCCCGAGGGGCGCGGCAAGGGCGATTTCGTTCGGGTCAGTTGGGAGAAGGCGCTCGATCTCGTGGCTGCGGAGCTGATGCGTGTGCGAAAGAAACACGGGCCGACCTCGATCTTCGGTGGCTCCTATGGCTGGAAGAGTCCCGGCAAGCTGCACAATTGCCAGACGCTGCTGGCACGCGCGCTGACCGTCAACGGCGGATTCGTCAGTCGCAGCGGGGACTACTCGACCGGCGCGGCACAGGTGATCCTGCCTTACGTGGTGGGATCGATCGACGTCTACGAGCAACCCACCGCGTGGCCGGTGCTGGCCGAGCACACGGAACTGATGGTTTTCTGGGCGGCCGATCCGATGGTCACGAACCAGATCGGTTGGCAGGTGCCTGACCATGGCGCCTATCCTGGCATGGAAGCATTGAAGAACAAGGGCGTAGAGGTGATCTGCATCGATCCAGTGCGAACGGACACCTGCCGCTATTTCGATGCCGAATGGCTGGCACCGCGCCCGCATACCGATGTCGCGATGATGCTTGGGATCGCGCATACGCTGTACACGGAAAAGCTGCACGATGCGAAGTTCCTGGCCCGCTATACCACCGGCTTCGATCGGTTCGTTCCCTATCTGACGGGGGAGTCCGATGGCTTGGCCAAGAATGCGGAGTGGGCGGCGGGCATCTGCGAGATACCTGCGGAGACGATCCGCGATCTCGCGCGCCGATTCGCTTCGAAGCGCACGATGCTGGCGGCAGGGTGGTCCATTCAGCGTCAGCATCATGGCGAGCAGTCACACTGGATGCTGGTGACGCTGGCGTCGATGCTGGGGCAGATCGGATTGCCCGGTGGGGGCTATGGCTTCACCTATCACTATGCCAATGGCGGCAGCCCCACGGCTACCGGGCCAGTGCTGCCGGGTATCGTCGGCGGTGCGAAGCCGCCGCCGGGATCGGAGTGGCTCGAAGCGGGTGGGACGGAGACGATACCGGTCTCGCGCATCGTCGAGATGCTAGAGAATCCCGGCAAGCCGTACGACTTCAATGGCAAGCGCTCGAAGTACCCTGACATCCGGCTGGCCTACTGGGTCGGTGGCAATCCGTTCATGCATCATCAGGATCGTAACCGGATGATCAAGGCGTGGCGCAAGCTCGATACGTTCATCGTGCAGGACTTCCAGTGGACAGCCACCGCGCGTCATGCGGACATCGTGCTTCCGTGCACTACGACCTACGAGCGCAATGACATCGAAGGCATTGGCGACTACTCGATGAGCCACATCCTGGCGATGCGCAAGGTGGTGGACCCACTGTTCGAGGCGCGCGACGACTACGACATCTTCGCGGCGATCTGCGAGCGCATGGGTACCGGCAAGGCGTTCACAGAGGGGCGCGACGACATGGCCTGGATTCGCACGTTCTACGAAGCGGCGCGTGTTCAGGCACGCGGCAAGCGCATGGAAATGCCAGTGTTCGATGTGTTCTGGAACAGTAACAAGCCGCTGGCGTTCCCGATCGGCGAGGAGGCGAAGGGTTACATCCGGCACAAGGAGTTCCGCGATGACCCGCTGCTCAATGCGCTCGGCACGCCCTCGGGACGGATCGAGATCTACTCGTCGAACATCGCGCGCATGAAATACGACGATTGCCCGCCTCATCCCACCTGGATGGAGCCGCTGGAACGGCTGGGTGGGCCCACGACCAGGTATCCGTTGCATATCGACAGCAGCCATCCCGGAAGCCGCCTGCATTCGCAGTTGTGCGGCACGGTGCTGCGCGGGAGCTATGCCATCAAGGGACGCGAACCGTGCCTGATGCATCCGGAAGATGCCAAGATCCGTGGGATTGCCGATGGCGACATCGTACGTGTGTTCAATGATCGCGGGCAGATGCTGGTAGGCGTCAGGCTTACCGACGACATACGCCGTGGCGTTATCCGCGTGTGCGAGGGCGGGTGGTACGACCCTGCAGAGCCAGGCAAGCCCGGGACGCTGTGCCGATATGGCGACGTCAACAACCTGACGACTGGCATCGGTACCTCGAAGCTGGCGCAAGGCAATTGCGGACACACGGCCATGGCCGACGTCGAGAAGTACCGGGGACCGGCACCTGCCGTCGAGGTGTTCAAAGCGCCGCGCGGGGGCGACGCCTGAGTCGTGGTTCGCCCAAAAGAAGGTTCGCCCAATAGAAAACGCCGGCCATTGGCCGGCGTTTTCCTTGTCCTGCAATGCCGCCTGATCCTGTCTCGGGCGGCAGCGTATTACATGCCCACGTAGTTCGGGCCGCCGCCGCCTTCCGGCGTGACCCACACGATGTTCTGCGTCGGGTCCTTGATGTCGCACGTCTTGCAGTGCACGCAGTTCTGCGCGTTGATCTGCAGGCGCTCCTTGCCGTCATCGTTCTGCACGAACTCGTACACGCCAGCCGGGCAGTAGCGCGACTCGGGGCCGGCGTACTTTTCCCAGTTGATGTTCACCGGCACGTTCGCGTCCTTGAGCGTCAGGTGCGCGGGCTGGTTTTCTTCGTGGTTCGTGTTGCTGATGAACACTGACGAGAGACGATCGAACGTGAGCTTGCCGTCCGGCTTCGGATAGACGATCTTCTCGCATTCGGCGGCCGGCTTCAGGTACACGTGATCCGGCTTTTCGCGGTGGAGGGTCCAGGGCGGGTTGCGGATGCCCAGCTTCGGCAGCAGCCATTGCTCGATACCGGTCATCAGCGTGGCGGTAGTGCGGCCCTTCTTGAACCACTGCTTGAAGTTCTTCGCTTGCAGCAGTTCCTTGTGGAGCCAGCTCGATTCGAACGCGGCGGGGTAGGCGGTCAGTTCGTCGTGCTGACGGCCGCCCTGCAGCGCGTCGTAGGCGGCCTCGGCGGCCAGCATGCCAGTCTTGATCGCAGCGTGGCTTCCCTTGATACGCGAGGCGTTCAGGTAGCCGGCGTCGCAACCCACCAGCGCGCCACCCGGGAACACGGTCTTCGGCAGCGACAGCAGGCCGCCGGCGGTGATCGCGCGGGCGCCATAGCCGATTCGCTTGCCGCCTTCAAAGTAAGCGCGGATTTCCGGGTGCGTCTTGAAGCGCTGGAATTCCTCGAACGGCGACAGCCACGGGTTCGTGTAGTCCAGGCCAACCACGAAGCCCACTGCGACCTTGTTGTCCTCCATGTGATAGAGGAACGAGCCGCCGTAGGTTGCCGGGTCGAGCGGCCAGCCAGCCGTGTGCACCACCAGACCGGGCTTATGCTTGGCCGGATCGATTTCCCACAGTTCCTTCAGGCCAATGCCGTAGCTTTGCGGGTCCTTGCCGGCGTCGAGCTTGTACTTGGCGATGATCTGCTTGCCCAGGTGGCCACGCGCGCCCTCGGCGAAGATCGTGTACTTGGCGTGGAGCTCCATGCCGAGCTGGAAGTTCTCGGTGGGCTCGCCTTCCTTGCTGATACCCATGTTGCCCGTGGCAACGCCCTTGACCGAGCCGTCCTCGTTGTACAGGACTTCGGCGGCCGGGAAGCCCGGGAAAATTTCCACGCCCAGGGCCTCGGCCTGCTGGCCCATCCAGCGCACGAAGTTCGACAGGCTGACGATGTAGTTGCCGTGGTTGTGGAAGCACTCCGGCAGCAGCGCCGGCGGGGTGCCCTTGGAGCCGGATTCGTTCAGGAACAGGAACTTGTCTTCTGTTACCGGCTGGTTCAGCGGCGCGCCGAGTTCCTTCCAGTTCGGGATCAGTTCAGTGAGCGCGCGCGGATCCATGATCGCGCCGGACAGGATGTGAGCGCCGGGCTCCGAGCCCTTCTCCAGCACACAGACATTGACGTCGCCGCCTTTTTCTTGCGCCAGTTGCTTCAGGCGAATAGCCGTGGCGAGGCCTGCAGGTCCGCCGCCAACGATGACGACGTCGTACTCCATGGCTTCTCGCGGGCCGAACTGCTCGACGAGCTGTTGCTGATCCATTGTCTCTTACCCTCTGTTTCTTCTGGGCGGCAATACTGCCGCATGGGTCGCAGTCCGTCGTGCGGGTGCTGCGGTTTGTGGGAATGCGGTGACCGGGCTCCAAGAAACTGGCGGGGATTGGCGGGGCTTTGCGAAGTCTCCCGCATTTCCCCCTTTCGCTTTGGGGACCAAGTTCTTAGAATCTCCGGCATTGTCCGGGACTCGACACCCTCAGGCAAGATTTTTTTTTGAACGACCGTTCTTTTTTTTGGTAAGCTGCGGCCGCCAGCCTATGTAACGTCGGCGCCGCACGTCCGGCTGGGCCGGGCGCCCCCCAAACTCCGAGGTAACTATGGGTCTGTCGATTAATCTGGAAGGCAAGGTCGCGCTGGTGACCGGCGCGTCAAGCGGCCTGGGCACGCGTTTTTCCAATGTTCTGGCGGCCGCCGGGGCCAAGGTGGTACTGGCTTCGCGCCGAGTGGAACGGCTCAAGGAGCTACGTGCCTCGATCGAGGCAGACGGCGGCAGCGCGCACGTGGTGCAGCTCGACGTGACCGATCCGGACAGTATCCGGGCGGCCGTGGCGCACGCCGAAACCGAGGCTGGCGCGATCGACATCCTGGTCAACAATTCGGGCGTTTCCACCACGCAGAAGTTGACCGACGTCACCGCTGACGACTTCGATTTCGTCTTCGATACCAATACGCGGGGCGCGTTCTTTGTCGCCCAGGAAGTGGCCAAGCGCATGATCGCGCGGGCCAAGGGCGCCGAAAAACTGGGCAATCCGCTGCCCCAGGCGCGAATCGTCAATATTGCGTCTGTGGCCGGTCTCAAGGTACTGTCGCAGATCGGTGTCTACTGCATGAGCAAGGCTGCCGTGGTCCATATGACCAAGGCGATGGCGCTGGAATGGGCGCGGCATGGAATCAATACCAACGCGATCTGCCCGGGCTATATCGACACCGAGATCAACCACCATCACTGGGACACCGACGCGGGGCAGAAGCTGATCCAGATGCTGCCGCGCAAGCGCCTGGGCCAACCCGAAGACCTCGATGGCCTGTTGCTGCTGCTGGCGTCCGATGCCTCGCGCTTTATCAATGGCGCGGTGGTTACGGCCGACGATGGCATGGTCTGATCCTCCCGGATTGGACCGAGAAGAATAAATAACCAAATAAGAATCACCCCGGGGCGTTAACAGAACGAAGCGAACCAGTTCTGGGCAGGGAAGGTGGCGCGGCGAGACCATGGCGCCCGTACCACGGTGCCAGAATCGTTTTGTTAGCGCCTCGGGACCGGACCGGAGGCCGGGGAGGATGGAGCAAGACAATCAGGCACGGCGCGACGCCGTGCCGCAGCATGTCGTCGATTCGGTGATCATCCCCGAAGCCGCCGACGAAGCGCGGGACAGCGAATTCCGGGTTTCACCGCGTATCGAGGACTGGATCGGCGTGATCGTGATGGGGTTGCTGGTAATCATCACGTTCGCCAACGTGGTGGTCCGCTACTTCACCGACGAATCGTTTGCCTGGACCGAGGAGTTCTCGGTCTTCCTGATGATCGTGCTGGCGCTGGTGGCTGGCAGCGCCGCCGTGGCGCGCGATCGCAATATCCGCATCGAATTTTTCTTCGAGCGTGGCAGTGCCGCGCGGCAGAAGCGGCTGGCCATCGTTTCGGCACTGGCCGTCGCGGTCATGTTCCTGGCCCTCGCCGTGCTGGGTGTGCGGATCACGTGGGACGAGTACACGTTCGGTGAGACATCACCGGGCATCGGCGTGCCGAGCTGGTGGTACTCGGTCTGGCTGCCCGTGCTGTCGATCTCAATAACGCTGCGGGCGCTGGCTCTGGCCCTGCGCAATGTCCGGGCGCTGCGTGCCCTGAAGAACGATGGGGAGCGCGCGCAATGACGCTGATCGCCATCATTCTGTTCGTGGTTTTCATTGGCCTGATGCTGCTGGGCGCGCCAATTGGCGTGTCGCTGGGGCTGGGCGGTCTGGTCGCCATCGGCCTGTCGAACCTCGATACGCAAATGTTCGGCCTGCTGGCCGTGCCCCAGAACTTCTATGCCGGTCTTGCCAAGTACCCGCTGCTGGCCATTCCCATGTTCGTGCTGGTCGGTTCGATCTTCGATCGTTCCGGCGTAGCGCAACGACTGGTCACGTTCGCCATCGCGATCGTGGGCCGTGGTCCGGGCATGTTGCCGCTGGTGGCCATCCTCGTGGCGATGTTCCTGGGCGGCATCTCCGGCTCTGGTCCCGCGAACGCGGCCGCGGTAGGGGGCGTGATGATCGCGGCGATGTCGCGTGCGGGCTATCCGGGCTCCTACAGCGCCGCGGTGGTTGGCGCGGCGGCGGCTACGGACATTCTGATCCCGCCGTCGGTGGCGTTCATTATCTACAGCGTGCTGGTGCCAGGCGCATCGGTGCCCGCGCTGTTCGCCGCCGGCATGATCCCGGGCATCCTGGCCGGTGTGGCGTTGATCGTTCCGGCCGTCTGGCTGGCGCGCAAGCACAACATGGGGCATATCGAAGCCGGCTTGCCGCGCCCGCCGTTCTGGAAGAGCCTGCGCGAGGCCGCATGGGGCCTGGTGGCGCCGTTCCTGATTCTGGGTGGCATGCGCGCGGGCTGGTTCACGCCGACCGAGGCCGCCGTCGTGGCCGTGGTCTACGGGTTGTTCGTCGGCATGGTGATCTATCGCAGCATTGGCGTGCGCGACCTGTTCACGATTTTCCAGGAGGCGGCCGAGACATCGGCGGTGATCCTGCTGGTGGTGGCGCTGGCCGGCATCTTCGCCTATGCGCTGTCCACGCTCGGCGTAATCGACCCGCTGGCCAATGCCATTGCGCATTCGGGGCTGGGCGAGTACGGCGTGCTGGCGCTGATCGTGCTGTTGCTGATGACCGTCGGCATGTTCCTGGACGGCATCTCGATCTTCCTGATCTTCGTGCCGCTGCTGCTCCCGATCGCCACCGCGTTCCACTGGAATCCGGTATGGTTTGGCGTGGTGCTCACGCTCAAGGTGGCGCTGGGTCAGTTCACCCCGCCACTGGCCGTGAACCTGATGGTGTCGTGCCGCATCGCGCGCGTGCGCATGGAAGAGACCGTGCCATGGGTGATCTGGATGCTGCTGGCGATGTTCGTCGCCATGCTGATGGTGCTGGCCTATCCGCCGCTGGCCACCTGGCTGCCCGACTACCTGGGCTATTGATATGAACGAGAAAACGAAAAGAGGAGATTCCCGGATGAAACGCCGTGCCCTGATGCTGTCCGTTGCCGCTTCGATCGCCGCCGCCGCGCTTGCGCCGGCCGGTGCGATGGCGCAGACCTACAAGTCCGAATACAAGATGTCGCTGGTGCTCGGTCCCGCATTCCCGTGGGGCAAGGGCGGCGAGATCTGGGCAGACCTGGTGCGTCAGCGCACCAATGGCCGCATCAACATCAAGCTGTATCCGGGCACGTCGCTGGTGGCTGGCGACCAGACGCGCGAGTTCTCGGCGATTCGCCAGGGCGTGATCGACATGGCCGTGGGCTCCACCATCAACTGGTCCCCGCAGGTCAAGGAACTGAACCTGTTCTCGCTCCCGTTCCTGATGCCCGACTACAAGGCGCTGGACTCGTTGACCCAGGGCGATGTGGGCAAGTCGATCTTCGCCACGCTGGAGAAGGCGGGCGTGGTGCCGCTGGCCTGGGGCGAGAACGGTTTCCGCGAGGTCTCGAACTCGAAGCACGAGATCCGCAAGCCGGAAGACCTCAAGGGTCTGAAGCTGCGTGTGGTGGGTTCGCCGTTGTACATCGAGACGTTCAACGCGCTGGGCGCCAACCCCACGCAGATGAGCTGGGCCGATGCGCAGCCGGCCATGGCCTCCGGCGCCGTGGATGGCCAGGAGAACCCGCAGAGCGTGTTCGCCGCTGCCAAGCTCTACACGGTGGGTCAGAAGTTCGTGACGACCTGGGGCTACGTGGCCGACCCGCTGATCTTCGTGGTCAACAAGCAGATCTGGGAAAGCTGGACGCCGGCTGATCGCGAGATCGTCAAGCAGGCCGCCATCGACGCAGGCAAGCAGGAAATCGCGCTGGCCCGCAAGGGGCTGAACGAGGCGGGCGCGCCGGCATGGAAAGACATGGAGCAGCACGGCGTGAAGGTGACCAGCCTGACGCCGGCCGAGCACGATGCCTTCCGCAAGGCCACCACCAAGGTCTACGACAAGTGGAAGAAGCAGATTGGCGCCGATCTGGTGACCAAGGCCGAAGCGTCCATCGCCAATCGCCGATGAAACACGTCTTCACCTTCGTGATGCCGATACGGTGGGGTGACATGGACGCCATGGGTCATGTCAACAACACCGTCTACTTCCGCTACATGGAGCAGGCGCGGCTCGAGTGGTTCGCCTCGCTGGGCCGTAGCGGCAAGGACGCCAGCGGCCATGGGCCGGTCATCATCAACGCCAGCATGACGTTCCTGAAGCAGCTTCGTCACCCCGGCGACATCGAATGCCGCGTGTACGCGGGCAAGCTCGGTCGCACGAGTTTCGAAACGTGGACGGAGATCATCCGGACCGATCTGCCTGACGTGATCTGGGCGGAAGGTGGCGCGAAGGTGGTGTGGTGCGACTATGCGGCGGAGAAGTCGGTCCCGGTTCCGGACGAAATCCGTCGCCTGATCGAGGCGTAGGCTTTACATCCGCAATCGGCAGGTTCCCTCTCCCGTCTCGCGGGAGAGGGGGCGCATCCTCAGTGATTGACAAGGCGTTGGACCAGATCCACCGCCGTATGCGCGCCATATTTCTTCATCAGACGTGCCCGGTAGATGTCCACCGTGCGTGGGCTGATTGCCAGCAGCTTGCCGATCTGCTTGCTGGTTTTGCCCTCGACCAGCTGCGCGGCGATATCGCGCTCCCGCGCGGTCAGCTCGGCTGTTACGGGCCGCTTCTGGGATAGATCTTCGAACGTCCAGATGCCGCTGCCGAGTGGATCCTGCCGGTCCAGCGCGCGGCCGGTGACATGGCACCAGAACAGCTCGCCGTTGGCGCGCTTCATGATCCGCTCGTCCGAGTACATCCCCTTTGCATTCATGATTGGCACGATCCGCGCACCGGTTCGCTCGAACTCGTCGGCGGTGGGGTAGAGCACCTGGAAGGACTCGCCGACCAGGGCATCGCGCGTGGTGCCGAAGATCCGGCAAACCTCGTCATTGCAATCCTCGATCATGCGGGCGCGCGACAGCACCAGCCCGACGGGCGCAAGCTGGAAAGCGGTCTGGTAGTCGATGGACGGCATTATCCCTTATGTACTTTTACGTAATGGCGTTGGCAGTATGCGTTGACGTATGCTTTGGGGCGGCAACGGCGGGGCCTGACCGCTGATTGTACCGTTACAGATTCCGCGTGTGGCCGGTTGGCCATGTGGCGGACCAAGAACGTCGTCGGAAGGCTTCGAACCATCCGCGCGGGACTACCGAGGAAGGAGCAAACAATGAACAAGGTCTACGCCAGCGCTGCTGAGGCGCTCGCGGGCGTCGTACGCGACGGCCAGACGATCGCCGTGGGCGGTTTCGGTCTGTGCGGCATCCCCGAAGCGCTGATCGCGGCACTGCGCGATAGCGGCACCAAACAGCTTACCTGCATCTCCAACAATGCCGGCGTCGATGGTTTTGGCCTCGGCCTGCTGCTTGCCACGCGGCAGATCCGCAAGATGATCTCGTCCTACGTGGGCGAGAACAAGGAGTTCGAGCGCCAATACCTGGCTGGCGAACTCGAGCTCGAATTCACGCCGCAGGGCACGCTGGCCGAGAAGCTGCGCGCCGGCGGATCGGGTATCCCGGCGTTCTTCACCAAGACCGGCGTGGGCACGATCGTCGCGGATGGCAAGGAAATCCGCGAATTCGACGGCCAGCAATACGTGATGGAGCGTTCGCTGACGGCAGACGTGGCGCTGGTCAAGGCCAAGAAGGCTGACAAGGCAGGCAATCTGGTCTTCCGCCGCACCGCCCGCAACTTCAACCCGGTTTGCGCAATGGCCGGAAAGATCACGGTGGTCGAGGTGGAAGAGATCGTTGAAACCGGTGAGATCGATCCGGACGACGTCCACCTGCCGGGCATCTTCGTGCACCGCATCGTGCTGAACACGAACCCCGAAAAACGCATCGAACAGCGCACCGTGCGTGCCAAGTAAGGAGACAGATCATGGCATGGACACGTGATGAAATGGCCGCGCGCGCGGCCCGGGAACTGCAGGACGGTTTCTATGTGAATCTCGGTATCGGCCTGCCGACGCTGGTGGCCAACCACGTGCCGGAAGGCATGGAAGTGTGGCTGCAGTCGGAGAACGGCCTGCTGGGCATCGGCCCGTTCCCGACCGAGGAAGAAGTGGACGCCGACATGATCAATGCGGGCAAGCAGACGGTGACGACGCTGCCCGGGTCGTCGATCTTCTCGTCGGCCGATTCGTTCGCGATGATTCGCGGCGGCAAGATCAACCTCGCCATCCTGGGCGCCATGCAGGTCAGCCAGCGCGGCGACCTGGCCAACTGGATGATCCCGGGCAAGATGGTCAAGGGCATGGGCGGCGCGATGGACCTCGTGGCCGGCGTGGGTCGTGTGGTGGTGCTGATGGAGCATACCGCCAAGAAAAAGGATGGCACCGAGGACATCAAGATCCTTGAGGCGTGCAATCTGCCGCTGACTGGTGTGGGTGTGGTGAATCGCATCATCACCGACCTGGCCGTGATGGACGTGACGCCGGAAGGCCTGAAGCTGGTGGAAACCGCCCCGGGCGTGAGCCGGGAGGAAGTGCAGGCGAAGACGGGTACGAAACTGATCTGAGCCGCAGGTCCGGCCGCTTGGTACGGTGGCCAACGCACAGTAGCCAAATAGAGAAAGCCCCCGCCGGTTCATGCCGGCGGGGGCTTTTTTCTTGGCGAGGGTTGCCGTTCGCGGAGCCTGGCTCGCCCGAGCCTCAGGATTTCGCCTTGTTGTAGCTCGAGAAGACCGACGCCGCGCCATTGGCCTTCACCAGCAGCACGTCGAACGGGTCCTTGCGCGGACCATATTCCATGCCCGGAGATCCTACCGGCATTCCCGGCACGGCCAATCCAGCGGCCTGCGGCTTGCTGGCCAGCAGCTTCTTGATGTCGGCTGCCGGCACGTGGCCTTCGATACCATAGCCGGCGATGACACCGGTGTGGCACGAGCCGAATCGGTCCGGAATCCCGTACTTGGTGCGATAGACGCCAGTGTCCTCCACATCGTGCGTGGTCACCGTAAAGCCATTGGCACGCAGATGCTTGACCCAGTCTTCGCAGCAGCCGCAAGTCGGGCTTTTGTAGACGTCGATGGCCAACAGCTTCGGCGACTGCGCCATGGCCAACACCGGCGCCAGCGTCAGCGAACTGGCGCCAAGGATGCGCAGGAAGTTACGTCGGTCTGCCATTTACTGCACTCCTATTTCTCTTATTGGGCCACCCAGCCGCCGTCCATGTTCCAGATCGCGCCGCGCACCTGACGCGCGGCTTCGCTCGACAGGAACACCGCCAGCGCGCCGAGTTCCTCGGGCGTGACGAACTGGCCGGAAGGCTGCTTCTCGATCACCAGTTCGCGCTTGGCTTGCTCGACCGGAATCCCTTCCTTCTGGGCGCGGGCTTCCACCTGCTTCTGTACCAGTGGCGTCAGCACCCAGCCCGGGCAGATGGCATTGGCCGTGACGCCGGTCTGCGCCGTTTCGAGCGCGGTGACCTTGGTGAAGCCGACGATGCCGTGTTTCGCGGCCACGTAGGCCGACTTTTCCGCCGATGCCACGAGACCGTGGGTCGAGGCGATATTGATGACCCGCCCCCAGTTCTTCGCCTTCATCGAGGGCAGGGCCAGGCGGGTGGTGTGGAATGCGGAGGTGAGATTGATGGCGATGATCGCGTCCCAGCGATCGACCGGAAATTCCTCGATCTTCGCCACGAACTGGATGCCTGCGTTATTGACCAGGATGTCCACGCCGCCGAAGTCCTTCTCGGCATAGCGCATCATGTCCTCGATCTCGGCAGCCTTGCTCATGTCGGCGCCGTGGTAGCCAACCTGAATGCCGCTGCCGGATTTGGCGATCTCCGCCTTTGCGCCGTCCACGTCACCGAATCCGTTGACAATGATGTTCGCACCTTGCGCGGCTAGCGCTTGGGCGATGCCGAGTCCGATACCGCTGGTCGATCCAGTGACCAGTGCCGTCTTGCCTTTGAGCATGGATGCCTCCGTTGGGCGAGTCAGGATGTGCTGTGGCATTGTACTCGCTGAGCGTACAATCCTGCTTTGGCCAAAAGCCCGCAATTTGGTTCAACCGCCCGGTTCGACCGTCGTACTTTCCGAAGTAGTCATATCGCTTAACCTTTCGCGCCATCATGCCTGCGGCGCGAGATTGCAGGGAGTCCAGATGTCTTCCAGTCCGCGCCTCGGCTTCGTACAGTGCATCAGTGCCGCCGGCCTGCATCGCATGGCCTATCACGAGTGGGGAGATCCCGCGAATCAGCGAGTGCTGGTGTGCGTGCACGGCCTGACCCGTACCGGACGTGATTTCGATGCGCTGGCACGTTCGTTGAGCGACGAGTACCGCGTGGTGTGCCCGGACGTGGCGGGCCGTGGCCGCTCCGACTGGCTGGCCGACCCGCGGGGCTACGTGTTGCCGCAGTACGTGTCCGATATGGTCACGCTGATCGCGCGACTGAACGTCGAACAGGTGGACTGGTTCGGCACGTCGATGGGCGGGCTGATCGGCATCGGGCTGGCCGGGCTGGCCAAGTCGCCGGTGCGCAAGCTGCTGCTCAACGATGTGGGTCCGCGCATCACCGCGCAATCGATGGAACGGATTGGTGCGTATCTGGGTTTGCCGGTGCGCTTCAAGACGTTCGAGGAAGGGTTGGCCTATCTGCAAACGATCAGCGCTTCATTCGGCCGTCATACTCCCGAGCAGTGGCGCGAGTTGAATGGCGCGATCCTGAAACCGGTGCAGGGCGCCGAGGGGCTCGAATGGGGATTGCATTACGACCCGGCGCTGGCCGTGCCGTTCAAGGACGCGACGCCGGAGGCGATGCAGGCTGGTGAGGCCGCGCTGTGGGCGATGTTCGAGGCCATTCAAGGGCCGACACTGGTGGTGCGCGGCGCGCAGTCCGATCTGCTGATGCGCGAGATCCTGGCCGAAATGGTGGCGCGCGGAAAGCAGGTGTCGAGCGTGGAGATTCCCGATGTGGGTCATGCTCCGACCTTCGTCGATGCGGCGCAGATTGCCATCGCCCGTCAATTTTTCCTGGGGTCTTGAGCCCCGCTACTGAACGAAAACTGTCATGAGCACCAACACCCTGAAGCGCGCCCACGTGGGCAAGCGTCTGTCCGAATACGCGGTCTACAACGGCGTGGTCTATCTGGCCGGCCAGGTGCCCGAGGTCGACCCCAAGGCCGACCTGCGCGGCCAGACGCGTGAGGTGCTGGGCCATATCGACCGCCTGCTGGCTGAAGCCGGCAGCGACAAGACACGCATCCTGATGTGTCAGATCTTCCTGACGGACATCACGCGCATTGGCGAGATGAACGAGGTGTGGGACGAGTGGGTGGCGCAAGGCAATACACCGCCGCGGGCCACCGTCCAGGCGGCGCTGGCCAATCCCGACTACCTGATCGAAGTGGTGGTGACGGCCGCGCTCAACTGATGCGGGGCGGCAAGACATGGTGACATCGACGGAGCTGACGGGGCAGACCGCGGGCGTGCCCGACGCCGGGCTCGTCGAGCGCGCGCTCGCGTATGTGCGCGAGAAGGCCGACGGCGAGAAACCCACGACACTGCCCACCGGCGAGACCGTGCTGTCTCACGCCGAGGGGATGCTGCGTATCCTGGATGGCCTGCGCGTGGACGATGCCGCGCGTGCGGCGGCGTGCCTGTTCCCGATGGTGGCGTTTGTGCCCGGCGTCGAGGCGCACATCGAGGAGCGCTTCGGCGAGGACGTGGCGCGGCTGGTGAAGGGCGTGCGGCAACTGTTGCGGATTGGCGCGATCGCCACGCAGGCCGAGGCCGTCGAAACGTCGAAGTCGCAGGCGGCGGCGCGGCAGGAGCAGGTGGAGGCGCTGCGCAAGATGCTGCTGGCCTTCGCGCAGGACATCCGTGTGGTGCTGGTGCGGCTGGCTTCGCGTCTGCAGACGTTGCGCTGGCTGGCGCAGACCAAGAGCCAGCCGCTGCCAGGCGTGGCGCGCGAAACTCTTGATATCTACGCGCCGCTGGCGAACCGGCTGGGTATCTGGCAGATGAAGTGGGAGCTCGAGGATCTGGCCTTCCGCTTCGAGCAGCCCGAGACCTACAAGCGCATCGCCAAGCTGCTCGACGAAAAACGCATCGAGCGAGAGGGCTATATCTCGCAGGCGATTGCGCGGCTGCAGTCCGAGCTGGCGGCGGCGGGCATTCGCGCCGAAGTGACCGGGCGACCCAAGCACATCTACAGCATCTGGAAGAAGATGCGGGGCAAGGCGCTCGATTTCGCCGATCTCTACGACGTGCGCGCCTTCCGCGTGATCGTCGACGACATCAAGGACTGCTATACGGTGCTCGGTATCGTGCACCACATCTGGCAACCGATTCCGCGCGAGTTCGACGACTACATTTCGCGGCCGAAGGCGAATGGCTACAAATCCCTGCACACGGTGGTGATCGGCGACGATGGCCGAGCGTTCGAGGTGCAGATCCGTACGCACGAGATGCACCACTTCGCCGAGTACGGCGTGGCGGCGCACTGGCGCTACAAGGAGGCGGGTGGCAAGGGCTATAGCGGTCAGTTCACGGCGGACAACAGCTACGACGAGAAAATCGCGTGGCTGCGGCAACTGCTGGCGTGGAAGGATGATGCCGATCATACGGTCACGCACGAGGATTCGCCGTGGGAGCAGCTCAAGCACGCAGCAATCGACGACCACATCTATGTGCTGACGCCGCAGGCGCGTGTGGTGGCGTTGCCCCAGGGCGCCACGCCGGTGGATTTTGCCTACTACCTGCATAGTGACCTCGGTCATCGTTGCCGCGGTGCGCGCGTCGATG
This sequence comes from Cupriavidus sp. Met-2, assembly GCF_049843575.1. NCBI lineage: Bacteria > Pseudomonadati > Pseudomonadota > Betaproteobacteria > Burkholderiales > Burkholderiaceae > Cupriavidus > Cupriavidus sp. Met-2. Next base: position 263,622 of record NZ_JBBHZL010000006.1, on the reverse strand, counting down.
GCGCGATGGTGCCGCTCAACACGCCGCTCAAGAACGGGCAGACCGTGGAGATCGTGGCGGTCAAGCAGGGTGGGCCATCGCGTGACTGGCTGAACCCCGAGCTGGGCTACCTGGCCAGCAGCCGCGCGCGCGCCAAGGTGCGTGCATGGTTCAATGCACTCGACTCTCAGGAGACGATTGCCCAAGGGCGCGCCCTGATCGAAAAGACGTTGCAGCGCGAGGGGAAGACGGCGGTCAATCTCGACGATCTCGCCACCCGACTCAACTTCAAGACACCCGATGATCTGTTCGCGGCGGTGGCGAAGGAAGAGTTCAGCCTGCGCCACGTGGAGCAGGCGCTGCGGCATCCGGACGGGGAAGTGCAGCCGCAGTTCAGCGAGGAAGAGGCCGTTACCAAGAAGAGTCGCGCCACCAGCGTGGCGCGCGGCGCCAAGAGTGGCGTGCTCGTGGTGGGCGTCGATTCGCTGATGACCCAAATGTCTCGCTGCTGCAAGCCGGCGCCGCCGGACGATATCGTTGGCTTCGTGACTCGTGGTCGGGGTGTGTCGATCCATCGACGCAACTGCCACACGTTCCAGCAACTGTCGACGCGAGACCCCGAGCGGGTGATCCAGACGGAGTGGGGCAAGCGCAGCGATGCCGTGTATCCCGTGGACATCCAGGTGGAGGCGATCGACCGGCAAGGCTTGCTGCGCGATATTTCCGAAGTGCTTTCGCGCGAAAAGATCAACGTCACGGGTGTGAAGACGCTGTCGAGCAAGGGTGTCGCTCGAATGCAGTTCACGGCGGAGGTCGCCGAGGCCACGCAACTTCAGCGTGCGATTTCCCTGATCGAAGAAGTGCAGGGGGTGTTGCACGCGAAACGAAAATAAGGTTATACTTGCAGCTTCGCTAGGCTCGTAGCTCAGCTGGTTAGAGCACCACCTTGACATGGTGGGGGTCGTTGGTTCGAGTCCAATCGAGCCTACCAACGAACATGCAGTAAAACGTAGCACCCGTCGGCAATCGAAGGCTGGCGCTGGCAGATCCGAATAACCTTCCAAGGAACGGAAACGCATCATGAGCAAGACAACTCGAACTACTACCGCTGGTTAGCGACAGTAGTCGAGGTGCGCCTTCGACCCGTAGTGTGTGATACGGGGAAACACAGAAAAACGCGGCCTTGGCCGCGTTTTTTTTCGTCTGTCGTTTTCCAGCATCCGGTAAGCTGCCTCGTCGCTCGCCGTGAGGCAGCCAGAAAGATTCGTTGCTGGTCGTGTCCTATAGCCGTTGAGGCGATTGGATGGGCCGGCGCCACAAAAGAAGCTATGCTCCGCTCGCCACATCGCCTGAAGGCCGGTGCAGCGGAATCCTCGAGAGGTGCAAGATGATCGTAATCACGCTGCCAGACGGTTCCCGTCGTGAGTATCCCGGCCCCGTCACGGTGGCCGAAGTGGCGCAGAGCATTGGCTCCGGACTGGCCAAAGCAGCGCTCGCCGGCAAGGTCGATGGTCGCATGGTCGATACGAGCTTCAGGATCGACCAGGATGCGTCGCTGTCCATCGTCACGGACAAGGATGCAGATGGCGTCGACGTGATTCGTCACTCGACGGCTCACTTGCTGGCCTACGCTGTCAAGGAGCTGTATCCCGACGCGCAGGTCACGATCGGTCCGGTCATTGACAACGGCTTCTACTACGACTTCTCGTACAAGCGTCCCTTCACGCCGGAAGACCTTGCCGCCATCGAAAAGAAGATGACGGAACTCGCCCGCAAGGACGAGAAGGTGTCGCGCGAGGTATGGAATCGCGATGAGGCGGTGGCCCTGTTCGAGTCGATGGGCGAGAAGTACAAGGCCGAGATCATTGCGTCGATTCCCGCGGATCAGGAGATCGGCCTCTATCGCGAAGGCAGCTTCGTCGACCTGTGCCGTGGCCCGCACGTACCGTCCACGGGAAAGCTCAAGGTCTTCAAGCTGATGAAGGTGGCCGGTGCCTACTGGCGCGGCGACTCGAACAACGAGATGCTCCAGCGTATCTACGGTACGGCCTGGGCGAAGAAGGAAGACCAGGACGCCTACCTGCATATGCTGGAGGAGGCTGAGAAGCGCGATCACCGCCGCCTGGGCAAGACACTTGACCTGTTCCATCTGCAGGAAGAGGCGCCTGGCATGGTGTTCTGGCACCCGAAGGGCTGGCAGGTGTGGCAGGCCGTCGAGCAATACATGCGCGGCCGTCTGGGTCAGGCCGGCTATGAGGAAGTGCGCACGCCGCAGGTGATGGATCGTTCGCTCTGGGAGCGTTCCGGCCACTGGGACAACTATAAAGAGAACATGTTTGTCACGGAGTCGGAGAAGCGCGATTACGCGATCAAGCCGATGAACTGCCCGGGCCATGTGCAGATCTTCAACCACGGCCTGCGCTCGTACCGCGACCTGCCGCTGCGTCTTGCCGAATTCGGTGCGTGCCATCGCAACGAGCCCTCGGGAGCGTTGCACGGGCTGATGCGTGTGCGAGGTTTTGTGCAGGATGATGCGCATATTTTCTGCACGGAAGAGCAGATCGTCGAGGAGGCCAAGGCCTTCAACGAACTCGCGTTCTCGATCTATGACGACTTTGGCTTCAAGGATGTCGCGGTGAAGCTGTCGCTGCGCCCGGAAAAGCGCGCGGGTTCGGACGCGGTCTGGGATCACGCCGAGGATGGCCTGCGCCTGGCGCTGCGTGCCTGTGGCGTGGAGTGGGAGGAGCTGCCGGGCGAGGGTGCTTTCTACGGCCCGAAGGTCGAGTACCACATCAAGGATGCAATCGGCCGCTCGTGGCAGTGCGGCACGCTGCAGCTCGATCTGGTGCTGCCGGAGCGCCTGGGCGCCGAGTACGTCTCCGAGGATAATTCCCGGAAGCGACCGGTCATGCTGCACCGCGCGATCCTTGGTTCGTTCGAGCGCTTCCTGGGTATCTTGCTGGAAAACCACGCGGGTGCGCTGCCGGCCTGGCTGGCTCCAGAGCAGGTGGTGGTGATGAATATCGCCGAATCCCAGTCGGAATATGCTGAAAACGTTGTGCAACTCTTGCAAAAACAAGGGTTTAGGGCCAAGGCGGATTTGCGTAACGAGAAAATTACGTATAAAATTCGCGAGCATTCCCTCCAGAAGATCCCTTACCTGCTGGTAATTGGCGACAAGGAGCGGGATGCCAATCAAGTGGCCGTGCGTGCCCGTGGCAACGTGGATCTGGGTGTCATGCCTGTTTCCGCGTTTGTGGAGCGTCTGCAACAGGACGTTTCCAGCAAAGCCTGAGGGTGTCGAGCACGGCTTGTTTTTTTGTCTTCTTGAGGTAACGGAACATCGCTACAGACAAAGGTCACCGTATCAACCGGGAAATCAGCGCGCCTGAGCTGCGCTTGGTAGGGGTTGATAACGAGCAGCTCGGCATCGTCAAATTCATGGACGCACTGCGCCTGGCCGAGGACAAGGACTTGGATCTCGTGGAGATCGCGCCCAACGCGACTCCGCCCGTGGCCCGCATCATGGACTACGGCAAGTTCAAGTACGAGGAAGCCAAGCGCGCCCACGAGGCCAAGCTCAAGCAGAAAATCATCCAGGTCAAGGAAGTGAAATTCCGTCCTGGCACGGATGATGGCGACTACAACGTCAAGCTGCGCAACTTGCGACGCTTCCTGGAAGAGGGTGACAAGACCAAGATCACGTTGCGCTTCCGTGGCCGTGAAATGGCCCACCAGGAAATCGGCGCGCGCGTGCTCGAGCGTCTGAAGGCTGACCTGGAGGAACTGGGTCAGGTCGAGCAGATGCCGAAGATGGAAGGTCGCCAGATGGTGATGGTGCTGGCCCCCAAGAAGAAGAAGTGATTCTTGTGCGGGGTGGCGGCCGGGGTGCCATGTGCATCCCGGCGTCGTCCTGTGCGGAAACCGTGCGCGGCGCTTCGTGTGCTGCGTACAAAAACAAGTGGATACGGGTTTTGCAAGTGACGGCGTCAGCCGTCCACCTGTATGCATGTCATAGAGCTGGAGTTTTTCATGCCTAAGATGAAGACCAAGAAAAGCGCCTCCAAGCGCTTTACTGCGCGCCCGAACGGTTCGTTCAAGCGCGGCCAGGCCTTCAAGCGTCACATCCTGACCAAGAAGACCACCAAGAACAAGCGTCAACTGCGCGGCACCCAGGACGTCCATGAGACGAACCTGAAGTCCGTTCGCGCAATGATGCCTTACGCATAACCTCAAACGATAACGAAAGGAGTTTTATATGCCTCGAGTCAAGCGTGGGGTTACTGCACGGGCCCGTCACAAGAAAGTCATCGACGCTGCCAAGGGTTACCGCGGCCGTCGTAATAATGTCTATCGCATCGCCAAGCAGGCGGTCATGCGTGCTGGTCAGTACGCCTACCGCGATCGTCGCAACAAGAAGCGCGTGTTCCGCGCGCTCTGGATTGCACGTATCAACGCTGCTACGCGTGAGCATGGCATGACCTACAGCGTGTTCATGAACGGCCTGAAGAAGGCTTCGATTGAACTGGACCGCAAGGTGCTGTCGGACATGGCTATCCACGACAAGCCTGCCTTTGCCGCCATCGTCAACCAGGTGAAAGCCACCGTTGCCTGATGCCGGCTGCGGAAGCGCCTAGATCGCGCTTCCGGGCAAGCACCGACCGCAAGGTCTGCTGAAACGGGGCTCCTCACCGAGCCCCGTTTTTATTTCGAATGCCGTGTCGATCGGAGCGATCCGAGACGGCATTCGAAATAGATGCGCCGCACGCGCATTGCCGCGTGCAGTGTCAACCTTTCCACGTATTTGTCTACGTATTGCCGCCATGTCCCTGGATCTGGATCAAGTCGTCGCCGACGCCCAGGCTGCTTTCGCCGCCGCCAACGACAACGCCACGCTGGAAAACGAAAAGGCCCGCTTTCTGGGTAAGACCGGTGCGCTGACCGAGCTGCTCAAGGGCCTCGGCAAGCTGGACCCGGACGCGCGCAAGACCGAAGGTGCGCGTATCAATCAGGTCAAGCAGCAGGTGGAAGCCGCGCTGCAGGCCCGCCGCCAGGCGCTGGCCGATGCGCTGATGAACGCGCGTCTGGCCGCGGAAGCTATCGACGTGACGCTGCCCGGCCGCTCTGTTGCGCGTGGCAGCGTGCATCCGGTGATGCGTACCTGGGAGCGCGTCGAGCAGATCTTCGGCTCGATCGGTTTCGACGTGGCCGACGGCCCTGAAATCGAAACCGACTGGATGAACTTCACCGCGCTGAACAACCCGGACAACCATCCGGCGCGTTCGATGCAGGACACGTTCTATGTGGACGGCCGCGACAGCGACGACAAGCTCCTGCTGCTGCGTACCCACACCAGCCCGATGCAGGTGCGTTACGCGCGCATGCACGTCGAGAAGTACGCCGGCCGGGCCATGCCGCCGATCAAGGTGATCTGCCCGGGCCGCACGTACCGCGTGGACAGCGATGCCACGCACTCGCCGATGTTCAATCAGGTGGAAGGTCTGTGGATTGGCGATAACGTGAGCTTTGCCGACCTGAAGGGCGTCTACACCGATTTCCTGCGCAAGTTCTTCGAGCGCGACGATATCCAGGTGCGCTTCCGTCCGTCGTACTTCCCGTTCACCGAGCCGTCGGCTGAAATCGACATGGCGTTCGGCAACGGCAAGTGGCTGGAAATCTCCGGCTCGGGCCAGGTGCACCCCAACGTGCTGCGCAATATGGGCCTCGATCCCGAGCGCTACATCGGCTTTGCGTTCGGCTCCGGCCTCGAGCGCCTGACGATGCTGCGCTATGGCATCAATGACCTGCGACTGTTCTTCGAAGGCGATGTGCGCTTCCTGCGCCAGTTCGCCTGATATGGCGTACCGCCCGAAGCAATAACGCAGCTCCAACGTCCCAGACAACTCAGAATACCTACCGGATCAGAAGCGCCATGCAATTCTCGGAATCCTGGCTTCGCACGTTCGCCAACCCTGAAAAGATCTCCACCGACGCGCTGTCGCACAGCCTGACCATGGCCGGGCTCGAAGTGGAAGAAGTGGGCCCCGTTGCGCCGCCGTTCACGAAGATCGTGGTGGCCCGCGTGCTGGCCACCGAACGCCATCCCAACGCCGACCGCCTGAACGTGTGCCAGGTGGATGCCGGCACCGGCGAAACGCTGCAGATCGTTTGCGGCGCACCCAACGTCACGCCCGGCATCGTTGTGCCGTGCGCGCTGGTCGGCGCAGTGCTGCCGCCGGGCGAAGAGGGCGGCAAGCCGTTCGAGATCAAGGTCGGCAAGCTGCGCGGCGTGGATAGCTTTGGCATGTTGTGCTCGGCACGCGAACTGAAGCTGTCCGAAGATCACGGTGGCCTGCTGGTCCTGCCGGACGACGCGCCGGTGGGTCAGGACATTCGCCAGTACCTTGATCTCGATGATCAGGTCTTCACGATCAAGCTGACGCCGAACAAGGCCGACTGCCTGTCGATCCATGGTGTTGCGCGCGAAGTGTCGGCGCTGACCGGCGCCGCGCTGACGCTGCCGGACATGTCGCCAGTAGCCGTGACGATCCAGGACAAGCTGCCCGTCAAGATCTCCTCGCCGGACCTGTGCGGCCGCTTCTCGGGCCGGATCATCCGCGGCGTGAACGCACGCGCGGCCACGCCTGCATGGATGGTGCAGCGTCTGGAGCGCTCGGGGCAGCGCAGTATCTCGGCGTTGGTCGACATCTCGAACTACGTGATGCTCGAGTTAGGCCGTCCGTCGCATGTGTTCGATCTGGACAAGATCCACGGCGGCCTGGATGTGCGCTGGGGCCGCAAGGGCGAACAGCTCAAGCTGCTCAACGGCAATACCGTCGAGGTGGACGAGCAGGTGGGCGTGATTTCCGACGACAAGGAGATCGAGAGCCTGGCCGGCATCATGGGCGGCGACAGCACTGCCGTTTCGCTCGACACGACCAATATCTACCTGGAAGCCGCATTCTGGTGGCCCAACGCCATCCAGGGCCGCGCGCGCCGCTACAACTTCTCGACCGATGCCGCGCATCGTTTCGAGCGTGGCGTGGACTACGCCACCACCGTCGAGCATATCGAACGCATCACCGCGCTGATTCTCGACATCTGCGGTGGTCAGGCCGGCCCGGTGGACGACCAGACCGTCAATGTGCCGCAGCGCCAGCCCGTGAAGCTGCGCGTGGCGCGTGCCGAGCGCGTGCTGGGTATCGAACTGTCGTCGGCGGAGATCGCTGACGTCTTCCAGCGCCTGAACCTGTCGTTCACGCGCTCGCAAGGCGACGAAGGCGAGGTGTTCGAAGTCACGCCGCCGAGCTATCGCTTCGACATCGAGATCGAGGAAGACCTGATCGAGGAAGTCGCGCGTATCTATGGCTTCGAGCGTATTCCGGCCCGCCCGCCTGTGGCCGAAAGCGAAATGCGTCCGACCAACGAAGGCCGCCGCTCGCAACACGTGGTGCGCCACGCGCTGGCCGCGCGCGACTTCAACGAGGTGATCAACTTCGCCTTCGTGGAAGAGCAGTGGGAGCAGGACTTCGCGGACAACAACAACCCGATCCGGCTGCTGAATCCGATTGCGAGCCAACTGGCCGTGATGCGTTCCACGATGATCGGTGGTCTGCTCGACAAGGTTCGCTACAACCTTAACCGCAAGGCTTCGCGCGTGCGCCTGTTCGAGGTGGGCCGCGTGTTCCACCGCGATCCGAAGGTGGTCGACGGCGGCCTGACTGTTGCCGGCTACCACCAGCCGATGATGGCTGCTGGTATCGCCTACGGCCCGGCGTTCGATGAGCAGTGGGGCGTGGCCACGCGTCCGGTCGATTTCTTCGACATCAAGGGCGATGTGGAAGCGCTGTTCCACCCGCGCGTGCCGCGCTTCGAACCAGTGGCGCATCCCGCGCTGCACCCGGGTCGCGCCGCGCGTGTGATCGTCGATGGCAAGGCTGTCGGCGTGGTAGGTGAACTCCATCCTCGCTGGCTGCAGAAGTACGAGCTGACGCAGGCGCCGGTGCTGTTCGAACTCGAACTTGACGCGCTGCGCGGTGTAGGTCTGCCGGTGTACACGGAGATTTCGAAGTTCCCGGCCGCGGTTCGCGATCTGGCTGTGGTCGTGAAGCAGTCGCTGCGTGCGCAAGACATGCTGGACGCCATGCGCGCGGCGCTGGACAAGGGCGGCTTCGGCCATTTCGTCCAGAGCCTCGTGCTGTTCGACGAGTTCCGGCCGAAGGCCGCGTCGGCGGCCATTGGCGCTGACGAGAAAAGCCTTGCGTTCCGCGTAACGTTGCAAGATACTGGGTCGACCCTCCAGGACGAGACAGTCGACAGTGCGGTGCGCTGCATGATCGACGCGCTGACGGCAGGCTTCGACGCCCGCCTGCGCGCTTAAGCGAATCAGGCAGTCCACCTTCAATTGGAGCGCCCGGGCACAGCCCCCGGGCGGATCGCGGCAGATTTTACAGAGCGATCTAGGATGAACGATCGAGACACGATTTCCATGAATGCTGCAGACCTGGGCGATGCAAGCGACCGGCACGCTGCCTCCCTCGACGACGCATCGCCGGAAGCCCGTGCCGCCGAGGTGCCTACCCTGACTAAAGCCGAACTTGCAGAGATGCTGTTCGATCAGGTTGGCCTGAACAAGCGCGAATCGAAAGACATGGTCGAAGCGTTCTTCGACGTGATTCGAGAAGCGTTGGAGCGCGGCGACAGCGTCAAGCTGTCAGGCTTCGGCAACTTCCAGTTGCGCGACAAGGCGCAACGTCCCGGCCGCAACCCCAAGACGGGAGAGATCATCCCGATCACGGCGCGCCGTGTGGTGACGTTCCACGCCAGCCAAAAGCTCAAGGCACAGGTGGAGGAGCGCGCGGGCCTGGAAGCCTGACGCGCGAGGGCATGTGCCGCACGGGCAGTATCGTCGCGGCAGCCACACATCTGTAACGACGCGCAACCGGGTGATTGCCCGCGGCGATTGCAGTCTGTATGCTGCAATGCCGCGCGCAGTTCGCGTCCAACCGAGCCAACCGGCTCTGGTCCACGGCCTGACATCAGACTACCCAACGCATGACGGAAAAATCCAGCGAGCGCGTCGCGCTGCCGCCGATTCCCGCAAAACGCTACTTCACAATCGGTGAGGTCAGCGAGCTCTGCGCCGTCAAGCCGCATGTGCTGCGCTACTGGGAACAGGAATTCACCCAGCTCAAGCCCGTGAAGCGACGCGGCAATCGCCGTTACTACCAGCATCACGAAGTCCTGCTGATTCGCCGGATTCGCGATCTGCTGTACGAGCAAGGCTTCACGATCAACGGCGCGCGCAACCGGCTCGACGAAGGGCGCCATCACGGCGCTGGCGTCGCTGGGGGTGCCGAGCCCAGTGAGGTTCAGGTTGCCGTGGAGGAAACACCTGTGCTTTCTGTTGACCTGAATGCGCTGCGCAACGACCTGGTCGAAGTGCAGCACCTGCTGGCGCAATTGAAAGAGATCGCACGGCACCAATAAATTGGCTTGGAACTACTAGCCATTGTCGAATTGACGGTGATATACTCTCCCTTCTTCGGGGCGTAGCGCAGCCTGGTAGCGTACCTGCATGGGGTGCAGGTGGTCGGAGGTTCAAATCCTCTCGCCCCGACCAGAAAATGAAAGGCCTGACAGGTTTCCTGTCAGGCCTTTTTGTCATTTGTTGCTGTCGGTCCCGCAAATGGAAGGTTTGGAATCTGAGAGTCAATAGCGCCGTCGACAGGCTGGCTTCAGTATGCTAAAAACGCACGTCCAGAAAAACAGAGGAGAGTACCTATGCGTATCGCCATTTACGGCTGCAGCGGATTCGGTCGAGAAGTCGCTCCTATTGCCAGAGATACAGCACGTCGCATTGGTTCTGGCACTTTGAATGAGGCCGTTGTTTTTGTAGACGATGATGTCTCCAACATCGGGACCATCAAGAACGGGATTCACGTTATTTCCTTTGACGAGCTTCAGTCGAAGCAATCCGATCGCTTGGTAGTTGTTGCGGTTGGCTCCAGCACCGTGCGCCGGGCGATTGTTGCCAAGTGCGAGGCGGCGGGCCTGAAGTTCGCGAGCGTCAGCGCACCGTCGGCCAGATTCCTCGATGAGGTCAGTCTTGGCGATGGCGCCATTTTCTGCGATTTCTCCATGGTGACGTCCAACGTCAGGATTGGACGTCACTTCCACGCAAACATCTATTCCTACGTGGCGCATGATTGTGTGGTCGGTGACTTCGTGACGCTGGCACCCAAGGCCTGCGTGAACGGTAATGTGATCCTTGAGGATGACGTGTATGTCGGTACAGGCGCGGTGATCAAGCAGGGGACGCCTGAAAAGCCGCTGCGCATTGGTAAAGGTGCAATCGTCGGCATGGGCGCCGTGGTTACCAAAGACGTTCCGCCTGGCGCGGTGGTCGTTGGCAATCCTGCACGCGTCAAGGAGTGACTTCCGTTCGGCGATTTGCGGCAAGGGCTGCCAACTGATGTTGGCCCCTGTTTCCGAAGGAAACACGATGCCGGCACTCGCGTTGTAAATGCGAGCGGCAAGAATGCGGGGTAGGAACACCTCTTACCCCAGATGGAAAGCGAAAGGCCTGACGGGAAACCTGTCAGGCCTTTCGCTTTCTTTCATCTTGTAACGCTGTCCGAAATAAGCGCAGCACGCTGCAATCCTTCCTTACATTTCGGACATAGGTTCTCACCCTGTCATCGACTAGCCTTTCCCCATTGCATCGACACGGCAGCTTGCGCTGTCGGAGTAGGGACGGATGAACTGGCGAGACATATTTCTGATTGGTTTTGGATGGGTGGGGGCTTGCCTGGCTGCGGGCTGGTTCCTGACGATAGCGGTCAAGGTGCTGGGTTGACCCTGGCGCCATCTCTCACCGATCGCTTCAACCTCCCTTCGATACCAGCACCGCATCATTCCGATACACGTCCGGGAACATCGTTTTCAGATTGCCGATCTTCGGCAGGTCATTGATGACGATGTACGGATAGCTCGGATTCTTGACGAGAAAATCCTGGTGATAGTTCTCGGCCGGAAAGAACCCCTTGTAATCCTCGACGCGCGTGACGATCGGCGCGCGGTACGCTTTCGACGTGTCGAGCTGGGTGATATACGCCTCGGCAATCGAGCGTTGCACCGGCGAGCGCGGGAAGATCGCCGAGCGGTACTGCGTACCGTGATCGGGCCCCTGATAGTTCAGTTGCGTAGGATTGTGCGCGACCGAGAAGAAGATCTGCAGCAGCTTGCCGTAGCTGATCTGGGTGGGGTCGTAGCGGATTTCGACCGACTCCGCGTGTCCGGTCATGCCGGTGCCCACCATCTCGTATTGGGCGTTGTTGGCCGAGCCGCCAGAGTAACCGGACGTTACCCGTGTAACGCCGCGGACATGTTGGAACACGCCTTGCACGCCCCAGAAGCATCCACCGGCGAATACCGCGGTCTCGGTATGGCTCGTGCCGGCTTTTTCGTCGACGGCCGGCGCGGGGATCTTCACGGCGGCCTCGGCCGAGATCGCGGGTAGCTCCCACATTGCGGCCGCCACCATCAGCACGGCCAAGCTTGCGAGCTTCAGCGCGGTGGGGCGGGTCCAGCGTTGCAGTGTTGTCATGGCATCCATGGTCAGACTCCTTGAAGGAAGCGTAGATCAGCCGAACGTGAACGCATAGGCCTGCACGCCGGGGTCGAGGAATTCGATGGCGAACGTGCGATCGGCGACGTCGCCTTGCTGGCGTACGAGTTGATACAGGCGCTGTCCGGTGACGGTCCCGCTGCCATCCGCGGCGACATCGGTGCCGTGCGATGCGCCCGGGACCTTGCCGTCGATCGTCACGCGGAAGCGCACTGGCTTGCCGTCCGCAGCCGGGCCGAGCACCAGGTGCAGGTCGCGGGCGTGGAAGCGATAGACGATCTTCCCACTGGCCTGTTCCAGCGTTGCCTGTTCCTCGCCAACCTTCCAGTTGCCCGCCAGGCCCCACTCATTGAGCGTGGGGTGGGCCGGCGCAGCGTAATCCTTCGATTGATCCGGCCTGGCGCCACCCGGAGACGCGAAGTTCTCGGCACGGGCGTAGCCCACATAGGTTTCCTGCGAACGCAGCGTGCTGGCATCGGCGGGCATCTCCACGCCGTGCATGGCGTTGTCCGCGGTCATTGCCACCTTCGTCACGTCCGCGTGCCCCGCTTCGGCCAGCAGTTGCCGGATCACGGCTTCCGATTTCTCGTATTCGCCTTCGCCGAAATGATGGAAGCGCACGCGTCCCTGGGCGTCGATGAAGTAATGCGCCGGCCAGTAGTTGTTGTTGAACGCGCGCCAGATCGCGTAGTTATTGTCGATGGCCACCGGATAGGTCACGCCGAGATCTTTCGTGGCCTTGCGGACGTTGTCGATATTGCGTTCGAACGCAAACTCGGGGGCATGGACGCCGATGACGACCAGGCCTTGATCCCGGTATTTCTCCGCCCAGGCCTTTACGTAGGGCAACGTGCGCAGGCAGTTGATGCACGAGTACGTCCAGAAATCGACCAGCACGACCTTGCCGCGCAAAGCTTCCGCAGTCAGCGGCGGCGAGTTGAGCCATTCCACCGCGCCATTGAGGCCCGGGAACTGGCCTTCCACTGGCAGCGTGGCGGGACGGTCGACGGCTCGCATCATCATGGCTCCGCCTTCTGCTGGAAGGCTGGTGGCGGCCATCATCGCGCCGCCGCTACGGTCCTTGTGTCCCAGTGCGTCGACCAGGCGCTGCTCCAGGCCGCCGGTGGCCACGGTCGAGACGTGTGTCAGGATGCCCGTGTCGAGTCCGAGCGCGATTGCCGCCACGCCGGCCAGCATCGCCACGCCGATCCCCCGGCGAACCCATTCGCCAGCGTCGAGCGAACGCTTCATCGCGGTGAATACGCGTCCGCCGATCAACAGAGCCACCGCCAGCGATGTGGCCGCGCCTGCGGCGTAGGCCAACAGCAGCAGCGTGGTGCCCAGGCTTGCACCCTGAAGAGCGGCGCCGGTCAGCACGAGGCCGAGGATCGGGCCCGCGCATGGCGCCCACAGCAGGCCGGTGGCAATGCCGAGCAGGAACGACGATGCAGGGCTGGCAGGCTTGCCGTCGGCCTGCGCGAAGTTTGACAGCCGGCTACCGGCATTCACCAGCGGCCGCATCAGGCGTTCGGCAAGCCGGGGCAGCAGCAGCGTCAGTCCGAACACGGCCAGTAGGGCGATGGCGAGCCAGCGGCCATACTGGTTGGCTTGAGCGACCCAGCCGCCACCGACCGCGGCGAGCGTGGCCACGCCGGCGAAGGTGAGGCCCATGCCGGCCAGCAGAGGCAGGCCGCTGCGCGCGAATGGTTGATCGGCGCGCGCGAACACGAACGGCAGTACGGGCAGGATGCAGGGGCTCAGGATCGTGAGCGCGCCACCCAGGTAGGAGAGGATCAGTAGGAGCATGGCAATGGGTCCGCGATAGGTCTGCGAAGGGTCTGCGATGGGCCTGGTCAGGCGGATACGGGGCGGAACGTCATGGCTACGCCGTTCATGCAGTAGCGCAGTCCCGTAGGCTTGGGGCCGTCGTCGAACACGTGGCCAAGGTGGCCACCGCATCGGCGGCAATGCACTGCCGTGCGCACCATGCCGAACGTGCGGTCCTCGGTGGTGCCCACTGCGTTGGCCAGCGGCGCCCAGAAGCTCGGCCAACCAGTGCCGCTGTCGAACTTGGTTGACGACGAGAACAGGTCGAGCTGGCAGCCCGCGCACGAGAAAACGCCCTTGCGATGCTCATCATTGAGTGGGCTGCTGAAGGGGCGCTCGGTGCCTTCGTGGCGCAGTACCGTGTACTGGGCCGGCGTCAGCTTCTGGCGCCACGCCTCATCGCTCAATGTGACTTCGAAGGATTGGGCGCCGCTTCCGGCGGCGTTGGCATTGCCGGCGGCCAGCAGCCGCCAGCCGCCGACGGCGGCAAGCGTAGCGGTCAGCGAGCCGCCCGAAAGCAGAAAGCGTCTGGTGATGCGCATGGTGGTCTCCGTGCTCGGGATGGGTTGAACGCATGGTAGGCAACCATCCATGGCGGAGTCCTCGCCAAACCTTAAACAATTCGTGATAACTGGAATGGCGGATTTCTGCACAATAGAGCCAGTTCAGAACCGAGGGCCAAGCCGCCGCACCATGGAACACGCCAAACGCATCCTGCTGGTCGAAGACGATGTCGGTATCGCCAACGTGCTGGCCATGCACCTGCGCGACGAGCGCTACGAAGTCGTGCATAGCGCCGATGGCGCCGAGGGGCTGCGCCTGCTGGAGCAGGGCGGTTGGGATGCGCTGGTGCTGGACCTGATGCTGCCCGGCGTGGATGGTCTCGAGATCTGCCGCCGGGCCCGGGCGATGACGCGCTACACGCCGATCATCATCACCAGCGCGCGTTCCAGCGAGGTGCATCGCATCCTGGGGCTCGAACTCGGTGCCGACGACTATCTGGCCAAGCCGTTCTCGGTGCTGGAGCTGGTGGCGCGCGTCAAGGCGCTGCTGCGTCGAGTGGAGGCAATGGCGCGCGATGTGCGGGCCGATGCCGGCAGTCTGGAGCTGGCCGGACTGGCCATTGATCCTCTCGCGCGAGAGGCCGCTGTCGACGGCAAGCGCCTCGACCTGACCCCGCGCGAGTTCGACCTGCTGTACTACTTCGCGCGCCATCCGGACAAGGTGTTCTCCCGCATGGACTTGCTCAACGCGGTGTGGGGCTACCAGCACGAGGGTTACGAGCACACGGTGAACACGCATATCAACCGGCTGCGCACCAAGATCGAGGTCGATCCGGCGCAGCCGAAGCGCATCCTGACTGTGTGGCGGCGCGGCTATCGGTTCGTGGCCGATCCGCAAGCCGACGCCGCGCAGGACGAAGGGGAAGCATCGTGAACCTGTCCCTGACACAACGGCTGTCCGCCGTTTTCGCCGCGTTGTTGCTGGCCTGCTGCGGGGCCTCCGCCTGGCTGCAGGTGCGGGCCAACGCGATGCATGAGAAAGAGGTGGTCCAGGACATATCGCGCGGGCTCGCCGCATACATCGCGCGCAATGCGCTGCTGGAGGATCAGAGCGCCATCGCGCCGCAGGCATTGCGCCAGCTCTTCGGGCAGTTGATGGTCGTGAATCCTAGTGTTGAGGTCTATCTGCTCGACGATCAGGGGCGCATTCGCGGGCACGATGCGCCGGCCGGCCACCTGGTGCGCGATCACGTGAACCTGGCGCCGGTGAAGAAGCTGATCGACGGTGGGGCGCTGCCGATCTTTGGCGACGACCCGCGCAGCGACAGCGGGCGGAAGGTGTTCAGCGCGGCGCCGTTGCGGCAGGGCGGCTATATCTACGTGGTGCTGCAGGGCGAGGCGCATGACAAGCTGGCCGCGCTGGCATCGCGCGACGCGGTCATGCGGACCACGCTCTGGTCGATGGCGTTGGTGGCCGCGCTCGGGCTGGTGGCGGGTCTGGTGGCTTTCGGCCTGATCACGCGCCCGCTGCGACGCCTGACGCTAGAGATCCGGCAATTTGATTCGGGTGATGCCGGCGATTTGCGGAGATCCGGCATCCCGGGTGCCGGAGCTGCCGACCGGATACAAGAGCCGATGCAGCGCGACGAGATCGCCGCGCTACGCACGGCGTTCCGTCAGATGGCCGACCGGATCGAGACACAATGGCGCGCGCTCAAGCAGCAGGATCAGGAGCGGCGCGAGATGGTGGCCAATATCTCGCACGACTTGCGCACACCGCTGACGTCGCTGCACGGGTATCTGGAAACGCTCTCGCTGAAGGCGGACAAGCTCAGCGCCGAGGAACGCCAGCGCTACCTTGCCATCGCGCTGGCGCAGAGCGCCAAGGTGGGCGGGCTGGCGCAGTCGCTGTTCGAACTGGCGCGGCTCGAACACGGCATGGTCCAGGCGATGCCCGAGACATTCTCGATCGTCGACCTGACACAGGACGTGCTCGAGAAATTCGCCCTGCCGGCCGAGGCCAAGCATCTGCAATTGCGCGCCGGCGTGCCGCCTGTGCTGCCTGCCGTCACCGCCGACCTCGGCATGATCGAACGCGTGCTGACGAACCTGCTCGACAACGCGATTCGCCATACACCGGTGGGTGGCACTGTCGAAGTCGACCTGACCAGCCAGAATGGCAGCGTGGCGGTGACGGTCAGCGATACGGGGCCGGGGATTCCGCCGGCCTTGCGCGAGTCGCTGTTCCAGCGGCCGTTTCCATCGGGCGGCGCGCACCGGGGCGGCGGCCTCGGTCTGCTGATCGTGCAGCGAATGCTCCAGTTGAACGGCAGTCAGGCGCGGCTGGTGGAGGGGCAGGTGGGCACTACGCTCCGGTTTGTCCTGCCTGTCGCGGGGCGCGAGAGTCGACCGGCGGCAATAGCCGACGCTGCAGCCACGCGATAAACACGTCGGCATCGGCCGGCACGTCTCGCGTGGCCGGGACCGCCATCAGACCGCCGCCAAACGCGGTGAATCCGAAGGGTGCCACGAGGGTGCCTGCTGCCAGTTCCGCCTGGATCAGCCGTTGTTCGATCAGCGCCACGCCCAGCCCCGACAGGGCGGCCTGGATGCAAAGATGCGTGTGCGGAAACGTCAACCCTGCGCCGGGTGCGATGTGGTGACCGGTCAGCGCTTCCCACTGGTCCCAAGCGCTCGATGTGAAATCGTGCGTGATGCGCGCGCCGGTGGCCACTTCCGGTGCATAGGCGGGCGCGCAGACCGGGCCGAAGGCGACCGGCGCCAACGGGATCGCGCGTTGCCGTTCGGCGGCGGGGTACGACGACAGGTCCCAGGCAATTACCACGTCTGCGCCTTCGGTGCGGATCTCGCGCGCCGATGTCATCGAGAGCCGGATACGGATATCGGGCCGCAGCCGATAGAAATCGACCAATTCGGGTACCAGCCAGCGCATTGCGAAGGTCGCGCTACATGCCACGTGCAGCGTCGGCCCGCGCGCTTGGTCGAGCAGACGACCGTAACCTTGTTCGAGTTGGTCCAGCGCCGTGCGTACCACCTCATAGAGCGCCTGGCCGTGCTCGTTCAGGCGCAGGCCGGTCCCCTCGCGCTCGAATAGCTCCACGCCCGCATGTTCCTGCAGTTGGCGCAACTGCCGGCTGACTGCACCGTGCGTGCGAAATAGCTCTTCGGCGGCGCGGGTCACGGAGCCCGTACGGGCCGTGGCCTCGAACGCGCGCAAGGTTGACATTGGGGGTAGGGTTCGCACCGTACGCTCCGGCTATGTGAGAAAAGCTGACGAATTGAGGAAAATAACGCGATATTCAGCTTGGTCAAAGCCTTTTAGGATCGACGAATCTTCATTTTTCTCACAAAGGGAGTGCGCGAATGAGCAAGGTGGCTGAGATCCGGGGGCTGGAGGTGCTCGATAGTCGGGGGAATCCGACGGTGGAGGTGGAGGTCGTGCTCGACGACGGTGCGGTAGGCCGTGCCATTGTGCCGTCGGGGGCATCGACCGGCGCGCGCGAGGCCGTGGAGTTGCGCGATGCCGATCCGCGACGCTATTTGGGGCGAGGCGTGTTGCGGGCGGTTCAGGCCGTCAACACCGAGTTGTGTGAGGCACTGCTCGGGCGTGATGCCGGTGACCAACCCGAGATCGACACGATCATGATCGACCTCGACGGCACCCCGGATAAGCGTCGGCTTGGCGCCAATGCGTTGCTCGGCGTGTCCCTGGCCGTGGCTCACGCGGCTGCGATGTCGAATGGTCTGCCGCTGTTCGCCTATCTTGGCGGAGAGCGCGCTTCGTTGCTGCCCGTGCCGCTGATCAACGTGATCAATGGTGGAGCCCATGCCGACAATGCGCTCGATTTTCAGGAATTCATGATCGTGCCTGCCGGGGCACCGACCTTTACCGAGGCGGTACGTGCCAGCGCGGAGGTTTTCCATACGCTACGCGCCATGCTGAAGGCTGCCGGCTACACCACCAACGTGGGCGACGAGGGTGGCTTCGCGCCCGAATTTCACGCTGCCGAGGAGGCGTTGGACATTCTGGTCGCAGCCATCGCCAAGGCAGGCTATCGCCCCGGCGAGGACATCGCGCTGGCCATCGACCCTGCCGCCAGCGAGCTATATGTCAATGGCAGCTATGTCTATCAGGGCGAGGGCGTCGAGCGCTCGCGCGAGGAGCAGGTGGCCTATCTGGTACGCCTCGCGGACCGCTATCCGATTGTTTCGATCGAGGATGGCATGGCGGAAGACGATGCGATGGGCTGGCAATTGCTGACGCGGCAGCTCGGCAAGCGGTGCCAGCTTGTTGGCGACGATGTGTTCTGCACACATCCGACCTTGCTGAGGCAGGGGGTAGAGCAGGGCATGGCCAACGCCATCCTGGTCAAGGCCAACCAGATCGGCACGCTGAGCGAGATGCGCGAGACGGTTCGCGTGGCCCATGGTTACGCGTATTCGGCCGTGATGTCGCATCGTTCGGGTGAAACCGAGGATGTGACGATCGCCGACCTTGCTGTGGCGCTGCGATGCGGGCAGATCAAGACGGGGTCGATGTCGCGCGCGGATCGCACTGCCAAGTACAACCGCCTGCTGCGCATCGAGCGCGAGCTTGGGTCGCGTGCCGAGTACGCGGGCGCATTGCTGCGGCGCCGCTTGAGCACTAGAGCAGCGCGAAGCGCGCGGCCTGTGGCCCGATCACGGCGGGGCGGCTGACCGGGTAGCGATGGTGGTCGCCGCCATCGCTGAACGAGAGGTAGTCTGGCGTCCAGCGCAGCGCATGCAGTTGCCGGATCTCCACGCCGTCGACGAGAATTGCGCCGCTCTGCACCGTGACGCTCGCGCAAGGCAGGCGCAGCATCTCGGTATCGTCGCCGAAGTAGTGGGCTTCCAGCAGGATCGAGGCAGGCTGATAGGCGGGCATGGCAGGGCGGCGGAGAAGTGATGTTTCGGATATGTCTCGGAGATTTCCGATACTGTATGAATGTACAGTATATCGACCTTGTCCACCCATTGCACGTGCCGGATTCTGATTTTCATGGAGGACCGCGTGCGCGACGCGGGGCTGGCTTCGACGTCGCATTGGTGTAACCTGAAACGCAACGAAGCTCCGGACATCCGTCCGCAGACGGAGGTGCCGATGTTGCAGCGTGATGCGCAGTTCACGAGCAGGATCTGCTGGTTCGCGGCGGGCCTTCTGGCTGGCGCGTTGGCCGCCAGCCTGTGCGCCGCGCTAGGGATGCGCCGCGCGCGGCAAGTTGCCGATGACGATGACGCAGCCACGGCGCAGGACCCCCGCGCGATGGTGCGGGCGTCCATCTCGCCGGAAAGCGGTTCGGACATGTTCGAATACCGCGGGTTTGTCGTGCACCTGTTCTGGCAGGCGCTGGGCAGGGAACGATACAAGGCGTGGTGCGATATCTGGGAAGCCGGCGCGGTGGTGCAGGAGGCGGGTGGCCCGCCTGCCACGTACCCCACGGCCGCCGAGGCCCGCATGGCGGCCGGCGCATGGGCGCGGCACTGGGTCCAGAACAACGGCTAGGCCGCCACCGCTGGCGGGGCCGCATGTTACGATTCGCCGCAATTTCCGGAGTCGACAATGTTTGTTTGCCATAACCAGTCTTGCGGTGCGCGCTGGGCGCCCGACGAGGTGGATATCCACAACGAGGGGCAGGGCCCGCTTTTTCGCTGCCCGCTCTGCGGCGCGCGTAACCACCTGAAGGCCAATCAAGGGCGCGATGGCGCCGTCACCTACAAGCAGATTCCGCGCGAGCATGTCGCGAAGACGCCGCCCAGCGCCGAGGCGAAGCGCGCCACGCCGCCGCGCCGGCGAAGCTGACTTCCCCTCCTAAGGGGGAGCGTTGCGGTTGCGGCTCAAGCCAGCGTGCACGGGGCCGTTAAGACAGCCATGGAAATCAGCGACCTATCCCACGACTCCGCTTCCAACGCCGAGGTCATCGGCTGGGCGGCCGCATCGCCGCAAGTCATCGCGCGCGTGCTCAATACCGCGCTCGCGGCGCAGGACCTGTCGGGCTTTGCCGCCCTGCTGTCCGACATTGCGCGCGATCGCGGGCTCAAGGGTGCGCGCGGCACGCACCAGTCGATCTACGACATGCCCTACGCCAGCCTGCTGCCACGGCAGAAGCATCTGCTGGCGGACGCGTTCGACCTGTTCCTGCGGCTTGGCCTCGAGTTTCGCGCGCGGGGCGGCGAGCCGGATGACCTTTCCGATGACGACGACCTGGCGCCGCTGCGCGACATGGACGATGACGACGTCATCGATGACGAGGATCGTCACGCCTGAACCCACTGGTGGCAGCCGGATTCAGGCGCGTTCGAGCAAGCCAATCTCCCTGACCGCGACCGACAGCATCGACAAGGCCGCCACGCCTGAAACGCCCGAGGCGCGTTGGTCGGCCAGCATCTGGGCATAGCGGTCCAGCGCCGCCTGACGGGTGCCGCGCCAGCCCTCGATGAGCGCCTGTGGGTCATCCGTGTCGCGCGACTGGCCCAGCACACTCGTCGTCAACGCCCGCTTGAGCCGACCCAGGTCGTCGAGCGTAGTCGTGCGTGCCAGCAGATCCCAGTGCGTCTCCGCGGGTAGAGACAACGCGCGCTCGCGCAGCCATCCGAAGTTGAGTTCGGTGTCCAGGGCGAAGTAGACCCCTGCCACGGCGCCAAGGCTGCGGCCACATGTTCCAGAGACCTCCGCGATGTCGAGCGCCGCCGCCGCGATATCGCTGGCCGCCACACGTAGCGCCAGATCTTCGTCGACGCCGGCTTCGGTCAGGGCCATGGCGCGTTCGGCCATGGCCTGCGATGGCTCGGGCGGCAGCAGCGTTGGCAATTGTGGCGTGAGCCACTGCGCCGCATCGACGAACCTGGCTGCGCCCGGCTCCACGGTACCGCCCGCGCGCAGATAGCGGATGAACCAGAGCGTGGCGCGTTCGAGCAGCCGCGCCAGATCGCCGAACATGCGCGCCTGCACGGCGTCTTCGACGCGATTGTCGAGCGCGTCGATCCGTTCCCAGAGCCCGGTAAGCCCGAACACATCGCGGGCCAGCAGACAGGCGCGCACGATGTCAGCGGGCCGCGCGTCGGTTTCTTCCATCTGGTGATGGACGAACGTGGCACCGACGCGGTTCACCAGCATGTTGGTCAGGTGCGTGGCCAGGATCTCGCGCCGCAGCGGATGGCGCTGCATGGCCTCCGCGTAGCGCTGGCGTAGCGGCTGCGGGAAGTAGTCGGCCAGCAGCCCGGCCACGAGCACATCCTCGGGGATATCGGACGCAAGCAGTTCGTCGTAGAGCCACATCTTGCTGTAGGCCAGCAGCACCGCGCGTTCGGGCGATGTCAGCCCGGCGCCCAGCGCCTTGCGTTCGGTGATGTCCTCGTCCGTGGGCAGAAACTCGAGCGGCCGGTTGAGACGGCCCGCGCGTTCCAGCCAGCGGATCAGCCGCGCTTCGGCATCGACCAGCACCGGCGCCACGCGGCCCGCGACCGAGAGCGCCTGGGTCTGGAAGTAATTGTCCTGCAGCACCAGCAGGCCAACCTCGTCGGTCATCTCGGCCAGCAGCTTGTTGCGTTGCTTCTCGGTCATCTCGCCATCGGCCACTACGATGCCAAGCAGGATCTTGATATTCACCTCGTGGTCGGAGCAGTCGACGCCGGCGGAATTGTCAATGGCATCCGTATTGATACGGCCGCCGTGGCGGGCAAACTCGATACGCCCGAGCTGGGTGAAACCGAGGTTCCCGCCTTCGCCCACCACCTTGCAGCGCAGTTCGTTGCCGTTGACACGTACCGGGTCGTTGGCGCGATCGCCGGCTTGCTGGTGGGTTTCGGTACTCGCCTTGACGTAGGTGCCGATGCCGCCGTTGTAGAGCAGATCCACCGGTGCCATCAGGATCGCGTGGATCAATTCGGCGGGAGGCAGCGATGCCGCCGTGATGCCGAGCACGGCCTGTACCTGCGGCGAGAGCGCGATCGTCTTGGCTGTGCGTGGATAGATGCCGCCACCTGCGGAAATCAGCGTGGCGTCGTAATCGGCCCAGCTCGAACGCGGCAGATCGAACATGCGCGCGCGCTCGGCCAGGCTCTTCGCGCAGTCCGGATCCGGGTCAAGGAAGATATGGCGATGGTCGAACGCGGCCACGAGTTTGATGTGGGGGGATAGCAGCATGCCGTTGCCGAACACGTCGCCAGACATGTCGCCAATGCCGACCACCGTGAATGGCGTGGCCTGGATATCGGTGCCCATCTCCCGAAAGTGCCGCTTGACGCTTTCCCACGCGCCGCGCGCGGTGATGCCCATCTTCTTGTGGTCGTAGCCAACCGATCCACCGGAGGCGAAGGCGTCATCGAGCCAGAAACCGTATTCGGCCGAGATGGCGTTCGCATAGTCCGAGAACGTGGCTGTGCCCTTGTCGGCCGCCACCACGAGGTACGGGTCCGAATCGTCATGACGCACCACCTCGGGTGGCGGCACGAGGTTGCCGGAGACGAGGTTGTCGGTCAGGTCGAGCAGGCCGCGCAGGAAGGTCTGGTAGCAGGCCACGCCTTCGGCGAGGAACGCATCGCGATCGGTGGGCGGCGGCGGCCGCTTGACGACGAAGCCGCCCTTCGAGCCGACCGGCACGATGACCGTGTTCTTGACCATCTGCGCCTTCATCAGGCCCAGCACCTCGGTGCGGAAATCCTCGCGCCGGTCCGACCATCGCAATCCGCCACGCGCCACGCGTCCGCCGCGCAGGTGCACGCCCTCCACCCGTGGCGAGTAGACCCAGATCTCGAACATCGGTCGCGGCTCGGGCAGCCCCTGTACCAGCGCCGGATTGAACTTGAACGAAATGTAGGGGCGTGGATGACCGTCCGCGTCGTGATGGAAGTAATTGGTGCGCACAGTTGCGCTGATTACGTTGAGGAACAGCCGCAGGATGCGATCCTCGTCGAGATTCGGCACCTGGTCGAGCGCGGATTCGATATCGGCCAGCAGCTTGCGGCAGCGGGCATCGTCGGGTGTGCCGGCGGCGGCAACGGCCGGGTCGAAGCGGGAGACGAACAGCGCGACCAGCATCGCCGCGATACGCGGGTTTGCCGCCAGCGCCTGTTCGATATAGGCATTGCTGAACGTGGAGCCCACCTGGCGCAGGTACTTGGCGTAGGCGCGCAGGATCGTCACGTCCCGCGCGGCAAGGCCCGCCCGCAGCACCAGCCGGTTGAAGTCGTCGTTCTCGATCTCACCATTCCAGGCGCGTCCGAAAGCGTCTTCGAACAGCGGCTTGGCGCGCTCGATTTCGATATCGACTGGCTGGCCTTCGTGGTCGGCGGCGATCTCCAGGCCGAAGTCGTGGATCCATATCGGGTCGCCGGCGTCGGGTTCGATCAGATAGGGACGTTCCTCGTCGACGCGCACGCCCAGGTGTTCGAGCATGGGCAGGCTTGCCGACAGCGCGATCGGCAGGCCGGCGCGGAATACCTTGAATCGGAACGCGCCAGGGGCGGCCTCAATCGGGCGATACAGGTTCATGGCCAGTCCGTTCGGATGCTGGCGCGCGTGCTCCATCAGTTCGATATCGCGCACGGCGGTACGCGCGGGATAGTCCTCGCGATAGCCTGCCGGGAACGAATCGCCATAGCGGCGCAGCAACCTGTTGCCGTGCTCCTCTCCGCGGGTCTCGTGCAGCGCGGCGGACAGGTCGTCCTGCCAGCGGCGCGTGGCCTGCACGATCCGCTCTTCGAGCTCGCGGGTATCGGCCTCCGGCATCGTGCCGGGCTGCCCGCGCACCGTGATCTGGATACGTGCCAGCGGGGATTCGGACAGTAGTGGCGTGAATTCGCAGCCCGTGCCGTTGAACGCCTGCATCAGCAACTTCTGGATGCGCTGGCGCAGGTCGGTGTTGTACTTGTCGCGCGGTACGAACACCAGGCAGGAGATGAAGCGGTCGAAGCGGTCGCGCCGAACGAACAGGCGCGTGCGCTGGTGTTCCTGCAGCCGCAGGATGCCGAGTGTGATGTCGAACAGCTCGTCTTCGTCGGCCTGGAACATGTCGTCGCGTGGGTACTGTTCCAGGATGGTGATCAAGGACTTGTACAGATGGCCCTTGGTCAGGAAGCCGGCGCGCGACAGGATGTTGGCGCACTTGCGGCGTACCAGCGGGATCTCGCTGGTGCTGACCATGTAGGCCGTGGACGTGTACAGGCCCACGAAACGGCGTTCGCCGAACAGCTTGCCGTTAGCGTCTAGCAGCTTGACCCCGACGTAGTCGAGGTAGCCGGGTCGATGCACCGTGGCGCGCGAATTGGCCTTGGTCAGGAAGATCGGCGTGGCGCCTTCGATGACGCTGCGGGCGGCCGCGGGCAGGGACGTGAGGTCTTCCGCCGCAGGGTCGCGCAGGGCCTCGCGCAGAATGCCCGCGCCGGAGCCGGGCACGCCGCGCAGCCAGAACTGGCCATCGCGCGAGATCAGCTCGTAGTCGCGATGCCCGAGGAACGTGAAGTGGTCGTCCAGCATCCATTCCAGGAACGCGCGTGCTTCCACCGACTCCGGCGTGGCGGCATCTGGGGCCTGGGCCATGCCGCCGATTGTGTCGCGCGCAATCTGTTGCATGCGCGGCCAGTCTTCCACGGCTACCCGCACATCGCCGAGGACGCGCGCGATGGCATTGCGCAAGGCTTCGAGTTGCGCGGCCTCGCCTGTGCGGTCGACTTCGAAATGGATGAACGATTCGAGCCGGCAGTTGGTGGCGCCCATCTCGCCCCCGCCAAGGCCGATGCTCTCGATGCCGCCGCGCGTGTCGCGGCAGACGCGAAAGACCGGGTGGATGGCCGAGTGCAGCGTCAGTCCGTGCCGGTTGATCTCCGTGGTGACCGAATCGACCAGGAACGGCATGTCGTCGTTGACGATCTCGACAATGGAGTGGTCCGAGTGCCAGCCGTGTTCCTCGAGGTTCGGGTTGTAGACGCGCAATCGAGCGGTGCCCGGCACGAACTTCTGCGCCGTCTGCCAGTGCGCCATGACGGCGCCGTAGAGATCGGCCACGTTGCGTGCGAGCAGGTCCTCGCCATCGGCCAGGTCGTAGTAGTGCCGCAGCAGGGGTTCGACGATCCCGAACGTCGCAGCCGGCAGCCGTTCGTGCGCGAACGCGACCAACTCATCCAGCAACTGCGCAACCTTTTCTTCGTTTTCCGGGGGCATGGCGTCTCCTCGGCGGCGTGCCGGTGCATGATCACACTGTAGGAAAGAATTGCCTTGCCCGGGTGACAAAACAGAAACGCCCCGTGCGGGGCGGGGCGTCATGGCTGCGGTGCGGGTCGGTCAGGCAGCGATAGCCTGTTGCGCGACGCGGCGGAGTTCGTCCGGCACGACCATCGACATCTCGTCGCGTTCCCACGCCGCATGGCGAATATGGCGCGCAACGTGGTCTTCCAGCGTGGTGGTCATGCGATGCAGCAAGCTGCTTAGCGCCGCGCGCTCCGAGGTGCTGAACTGACCAGCGGATACCGAGTGCAGGGCCTTGATGGCC
Source organism: Cupriavidus sp. Met-2 (assembly GCF_049843575.1). Classification (NCBI taxonomy): domain Bacteria; kingdom Pseudomonadati; phylum Pseudomonadota; class Betaproteobacteria; order Burkholderiales; family Burkholderiaceae; genus Cupriavidus; species Cupriavidus sp. Met-2. The sequence continues at coordinate 238,156 of NZ_JBBHZL010000006.1, read as the reverse complement.
TGCGCCGCGCGTTTCATCCGCGCGACCGACGCCGGCGCGATGCGCGGCGTGCCGTCCGCATCGAAACTGAGCCAGCCATCGTCGCCCAGTTCGCGCAGCATATGCTCGCTCTGCGCGACATCGAGAAAGATGGCGGTTTCGCACGGCTTGCCGCGTACGAATTCCTCGTGGCGGATTGCCCGCAACAGCAGCCATTTGGGATAGGTCAGCCCCGATACGCCCAGGGTCTGTTCAAGCGCGCCTTGCCAGGCCGTGACGGCCTCGACCAGCGCGAGCACTACGGGTTCGTGGGTATCGAGTGCTTTGGGCTGCATTAGCTCAGGTCTCCCATATTAGGGTTGCCGCCTGATGCAATCTGGGCCGGTGCATTGGCCGGCCCGGGCGGCTTGGGTGCCTGCCTCTCAACGCGGGCAGGTCACGCCTGGTACTGCTTGAAATCATTGGTAGGCCGAACACTAGCAGCAATGTAGAGACATTGGTGTGACAGGTCGGGTATGTCCTAGTCAGTCTTTTGGATGAGGCGAGCCGGGCGCCGCCTGGTGCGCTGGAAGGGGGCGGGAAACCTGCGTGACAGCGGCAACGCAGTGACGGATCTCAATCGCGTGGGAGCGACGGATAATTCACTCGTGGGAGGCGGGGAAGGGGTAATGCGGGAGGGGTAATGCGGGAGGGGTAATGCGGGAGGGGTAATGCGGGAGGGGTAATGCGGGAGGGGTAATGCGGGAGGGAAGAGAAACATGGCCCCCGCCTGAGAACGGGGGCCATGAAGGACGACGCTTACTGCTTCTTGGCGCCGTCGGTGTACGGGTCGAACTTGCCGGATTTCGCGCCGTCAGTGTACGGATCGAACTTGCCAGACTTCGCCCCGTCAGTGTACGGGTCAGCCTTCTTGCCCGGAGCCAGTTCCGACTTGGTCGACTTCTTGGCGCCGTCGGTGTACGGATCGAACTTGCCGGACTTGGCCGCGCTCTTGTTCGGGTTGGCCTTGTCCTTCGAGTGGGCCCCGCTGTAAAGATCGCCGCCGTCCGTGTAGTTCTTCTGCGCATGGGCCAGTTGCATGGTGCCCAAGGCAGCCAGGGCGGCAACAACCAGCGTCGGTACGGTCTTCTTCAGCATCATCATCCTCACAGGTAACCGCCGGGCTTACGGGCCCGGCAAATAGGAAAAAAATGACTTCATCTGTACTGTACCGGTGATCGTGGACACTCGCCTAGCGAAAGTTGTAGTAACAATGTTCAGGCGGCGAGACAGCCACGTCACAAGGCCTGCATACGGTACTTATTGCGCCATTTACTCCAGGGTAATGTTCTGATCGACGGCGATCTTCTTGCGCAGTTCCAGTTCACGCTTGATCTGTGCCGCGTACTGTTGCGGCGTGTTGCCGTCGGGGTAGGCGCCGGCGTCGTGCAGACGCTTCTTCACATTGGGATCCTGCAGGGCCTTGACCGCCGCATCGTGCACCTTGGTGATGATGGCAGCAGGGGTGCCCGCCGGGGCCACCAGGCCATACCAGGCCATGTTGTTCATGTCCTTCATGCCTTCTTCCGCGAACGTCGGCACGTTGGGCAGGCCTTCCACGCGCTTCGGCGCGGCGACGGCCAGGGCGCGCAGCTTGTCGCTCTGGATGAACGGCATCGACGACGGCAGGTTGTCGAACTGCGCGTTGACCTGTCCGGCCAGCGTGTCATTCAGCGCCGGGCCCGATCCACGGTACGGGATGTGGACCATATCGGTCTTGGTGATGTACTTGAACAGCTCGCCATCCAGGTGCGAGATGCTGCCCTTGCCAGCCGACGCATAGCTGTACTTGCCGGGGTTCGATTTCACCAGGGCAATGAACTCCTTCAGGTTCTTTGCGGGCACCTTCGGGTTCACGGTCAGCACGTTCGGCACGTTCACCAGGTTGGTGATCGGCGCGAAGTCCTTGATCGGGTCGTACGGGTTCTTGGGGTTGGTGGCCGGGTTGGTGGCCATCGTGCTGACCGTGGCGATACCCAGCGTATAGCCATCAGGCGCGGACTTGGCCAGCGCATCGGCGCCGATCGCGCCGCCGCCGCCGCCGCGGTTTTCCACCACCACTGGCTGACCCAGTTCACGGCCGATCGCATCGGACACGGCGCGGCCAACGATATCCGTGGTACCGCCGGCGGCGAATGGCACGATCAGGCGGATCGGCTTGGTCGGATACGCTTGCGCGTGGGCGATGCCGGTCTGGGTCAGGCCGAGGACGGCGAGGGCGGCGATGGCGCCCGTATTCAGAACTGCTTTCAAAAGATGCCTCCAGGTGTTGCTAGTACGTGTTGCTAGTTGTGCTGGTTCCGCAATACGGAACTTCGTTCCGTGATGTGCGTCGACGGGCATTCAACCGTGAAATGGCGGGGGCGGGGAATCGGGGAGAACCCGTGGGTGCGCGCGTGAGAGCGTAGCGGGTGAGCAATGACGCGCGTATGAAGCGCTGCGGGAGCGCCAATGCAAAAGGCCGAAAGCAATGCTGCTTTCGGCCTTTTCTGAATTCGCTGGTGGGGCGTGAGTGACTCGAACACTCGACCTACGGATTAAGAGTCCGCTGCTCTACCAACTGAGCTAACGCCCCAACGAAGAAAGAGATTCTAGCAAGGTACCGAATACTGCGCAAGCCCTTGTTCGCAATTTTTTCATCGGCATGTCAGGTGCCGCTTACAATGCGCCCACTGTCTCAATGGCTCCCATCCGTCATGCACGCCCGTGTCCTGCGCTATCTCGATGAAGTCGTGCGCCGTGGTTCGATCCGTCGCGCCGCCGAGCATCTGCACGTGGCGCCAACTGCGATCAACCGGCAGATCCTTGAGTTGGAGGCGGAGTTGGGGGCACCGCTGTTCGACCGGATCAACCGCCGCCTGCACCTGACGCCGTTGGGTGAGATGGTGCTCGCTCACGTGCGGCAGACGCTGCGCGAGCATGAGGCGCTGCAGGCGCGCGTTGCCGAGATCAAGGGCGCGCGGCGCGGCATGGTCACGGTTGCGACCACGTCGGGTCTGGCGGGCTCCCTGCTGCCATCTCTCGTGCACGACTTCCGCCAGCATCACCCTGGCATCGTGGTGCGTGTGGCGGACCTGCCCGTGGCCGGCATCGTGGCGGCGGTGGAGCAGGGCGACGCAGACCTGGGGCTCGGCTACGACTTGCCGGAGGTGGCGGCGTTCCGCGTGATGGCCAGCCGTGACTGGTCGATTGGCGCGGTGGTGGCGCCGGGGCATCCCCTGGCCACGCAGCCGTCGACACGGCTGGCGGAGTGCGCCGGCTATCCATTGATCCTCCCGGCGCCTTCGCTGTCGATCCGCGCGCTCGTCGACGACGCCTTCGCGCGCCAGTCGGTCGAGGTGACGTCCGCTGTGGAATCGACCTCGGTCGTGTTGATCCAGCGACTCGCGGCGGCCGGGGCCGGTGTGGCGCTGCTCAATTCGCTCGATGTGATGGATGAGCGCGCGCGTGGCGCCGTGGTCTTCGTGCCGCTGCGCGACAGCGATCTACGGCAGCAAGCGTTGAGGATGGTTGCGCGGGCGCGGGCGCCGCTGAGTCCCGCAGCCGAACTGATGGCGGAGCGTATCGGCACCGCGCTGGACGGCCTGTTCCGTTAATTCCGCCCGTCAACGGTTCACGATCCAGGTGTCCTCATTTTGTGGACACCAAGCGCGAAATTCTGCGCTTTGGGTGCGTACTGGCGTTGCGTAGACTGCGCAACGTTCACAACCGATGCACATCACTATGACTTTGATCCTTCAGCACGCCGACGTACTCGTCACCATGGACGCGCAGCGGCGCGAAATTGCCGATGGCGCGCTGGTCGCGAACGGGCCGGCGGTGGAGTGGGTGGGGCCCACGGCCGAGTTGCCCGAGCAATACCGTCGGCTTGTCGACGAGGGGCGCGCCGAGGTTGTCGATATGCGCGGGCATGTGGTCATGCCCGGGCTGGTCAACACCCATCACCATATGTACCAGAGCCTGACGCGCGCCGTGCCTGCCGCGCAGGATGCCGAGTTGTTCGGGTGGCTGACCAATCTCTACATGCTCTGGTCGCACCTGACGCCGGAGATGATCCGCGTGTCGACCCAGACCGCGATGGCCGAACTGATGCTGTCCGGATGCACGACTACCAGCGATCACCTGTACCTCTATCCAAATGGATCGCGTCTGGACGATTCGATCGACGCGGCGCGCCAGATCGGCATGCGTTTTCACGCGGCACGCGGTTCGATGAGTGTCGGCCGTAGCCAGGGTGGCCTGCCGCCCGATGTCGTCGTGGAAACCGAGGCAGCGATCTTGCGCGACAGCCAGCGACTGGTCGAGCAGTATCACGATGCGTCGCGGCACGCGATGCTGCGTGTGGTGCTGGCCCCGTGCTCGCCGTTCTCAGTGTCGCGCGACCTGATGAGGGAGTCCGCGAAGATGGCGCGCCACTACGGGGTGTCGCTGCATACTCACCTTGCGGAGAACGACAACGACATTGCCTACTCGCGCGAAAAATTCGGCATGACGCCCGCGCAGTACGCGGAGGATCTGGGCTGGGTTGGGCACGATGTCTGGCACGCGCACTGCGTGAAGCTCGATGAGGAAGGGGTGGCGTTGTTCGCCCGTACCGGCACGGGCGTGGCGCATTGCCCTTGTTCCAACATGCGGCTGGCTTCTGGCATCGCGCCGATTCGCCGGATGCGTGACGCCGGCGTGCCCGTGGGGCTCGGCGTCGACGGCAGCGCATCGAACGACGGCGCGCACATGCTTGGCGAAGCCCGTCAGGCGATGCTGCTGCAGCGGGTCGGGTATGGTCCGGCCGCGATGAGCGCGCGCGAGGCGCTCGAGATTGCCACGCTTGGCGGGGCCAAGGTGCTGAATCGGGATGACATTGGCGCGCTCGCGCCGGGTATGTCGGCGGATATCGTCGCCTTCGATATGTCGGGCGTCGGCTACGCCGGAGCTGGGCACGATCCGGTGGCGGCCCTGGTGTTCTGCACGCCGGGCAATGTGTCGATGAGCGTTATCAATGGCCGCGTGGTGATTCGCGACGGACATCTGCTGACCGCGGATCTGCCGAACGTGCTGTCGGATCATCGGCGCCTGGCGCGCACGCTGTTCGAGCGTGCGCAGGCGGCGGGGGCATGATTCGTTGAAAGCGCCCGGCGTTTGATGAGCGGATGACATCAAACGCCGGTCGATGCCGGAGCTGGTGTGCAGCGATGGCGCATGCGCTGGATGACACTGGCGCGACATCGGCGACTCGGGGCTCGGCGCATTGAGGTGCACCAAGCCACCAAAGCAAAAGGCCGGAAGCATTGCTGCTTCCGGCCTTTTTGGTGTCTGGTGGGGCGTGAGTGACTCGAACACTCGACCTACGGATTAAGAGTCCGCTGCTCTACCAACTGAGCTAACGCCCCGACGAAGACCGAAATTCTAGCAGCATTTTTGGCTTTGTCAAATCTTTGATGAGAGATTCTTCTACTAGCCTGCACATCGTCCTGACATATACGGCTGACATGCTCGTGCCCCGCGCTGGGAAATCGTCCGACATCGTGACGAGCATTGAGACACATCGCATTCTCAAATTTCCACGCATGGGATCGAAGACGATTTCCGCCAAGCCATGTTAGGATGCTTTTCCACTTGCATATTGGAGGGCTGTGATGATGGAAATCAAATTCCAGGAGCAAGACCGCTACGACATCAACAACGAAGGTTTGCTGTTCCACGCGATTGTCGATGGTGAGCAAGTGACATGTGTCGTAACACGCGAGGCGCTGTGGGAAGGCTTTAGTGCCGACCAGGTGCTGTCGCTCGAAGAGGCGTTCCGTGCTGGTCGTGAAACGATCGAGCGCGCGGCCTTGGTGCTGATAGAGCAGGGCGTGCCGCAACCTATCGTGGTCAAGCGCGCGCACGTGGCGCCGGTCTGACCCGGCGGCGCACCCCTCCGCCGCCGGCTTCGGCTACGTCTCACGCGTAGACACGTCGGCGCGCTCACATACCTACCGTCTTTCGTCTTACATCAACGTCTGGTTGTTCCGATTGCCGCTCAGGCAGAGGCCGCTGCGTCTGACGCGTTGGCTTGTGGCGAGCGCGGCACGGCTCCCGGGCGCTGCGCGCATTCCTCGAAGATGCGCGCCTGGCATTGCGCGCAGATGTCGGGCGAAAGACTGCCGATGATCGTGTGCAGCGCCTGTCGCTTGGTGGGGAAGATGTGGTCGTCGCCGAGCTTGGCGGTGAAACCGGTCTGTTCCCAGGTCTCGAGGACCTGCGTGCGCGGACGGTGGAAATAGAGGTTGCCGCCGGCTGCACGCCGCTCGGCCAGCTCGGCTTCCCACATCTCCGCGCCGGCCAGGTCGATGAAGTTCATGCTCTTGGTCATCGCCAGCAGATGCTTCTGGCTGGCGTTGACCGTGCGCAGCCAGTGCAGGCGATCGGTGACGTATTGCACGGCGCCGAAGTAGATCGCGCCTTCCATGCGCAGGAGCTTCAACTGCGGACATTCCGGTTGGGGTCGGCGCAGTTCGTCCAGCGGTGTGAAGCGGCGGCCAGGGTCATCGGCATCCGGCACGAGGCTGCGCACGGCGGGGCGCGAGGTGCGATACAGGTACGCGACGAGCGACAGAATCGTGCCGAGCAATACGGCCATCTCGAGCCGGATCGCCAGCGTGGCGACGAACGTGCCTACCGCAATCGCGAACTCGGTGCGCGAGAGTCGCGCGATACGGCGCAGGCGCTGGAAATCGAACAGGCCCCAGGCCACGAGCAGCAGCATGGCCGAGATCGCCGCCAGCGGAATCTGCGCCAGCAGCGGCGCGCTGACCATGACGAGCACGACCAGCAGCAGCGCAGAGAACACGCTGGCCAGAGGCGTCTGCGCGCCGGCCTCGAAATTCGGGACCGAGCGGTTCAGCGATCCACAAGAAATGTAGCCGGAGAAAAATCCGCCCGCGATATTCGACAGCCCCTGGCCGATGAACTCGCGGTTGGCGTCGATGTGCTGGCCCGAGCGCAATGCCACGGCCTTGGCAATCGAAATCGACTGGCCGAGCGCGACGATGGTCAGTGCCGAGGCAATGCCCAGCAGGTCAGGCACCGTGCGCCAGTTGATGTCGGGGATATGGAATGGTGGAATCGCCGATGGAATCGGCCCCACCACGTTCACATGCCTGGCGGCGCCCCAACCAGTGGAGTTGAGCAGCAGCGCAACGCCGTAGCCGGCGAGCAGGCCGATCAGCATGAAGGGCGCGCGGCGCGAGATCCGTTTGACGAGCAGCGTGACCGCCAGCGTCACGGCGCCGACGATCAACGCGCTACCGCTGACCGTGTCGAGATTGTCGAGCAGGAAGCGCACCACGCCGAATGCGCTCGTGCCGGTTGGCACGGCAAGCCCAAGCAGATCCTTCAGCGCGTGAAGTCCGATCAAGGTCGCGGCGCCACAGGTGAAACCGAGTAGAACCGATGGCGAAATGAAATTGGCGAGCGATCCGAGCCGGAGCGCGCCTACCGCCAGTTGCAGGATGCCGACCAGCATCGTGACCGCCAGCGCCAGCGAGATATAGGCGGGGCTGCCCGCAAATGCCACCGGACTCAGCATGGCGAACAGCGCGAGGGAATTGGCGTTGGTCGGTCCCGACATCACATGCCAGCTCGAGCCGAACAGGGCGGCGACGATGCAGGGGATCACGGCCGTATAGATGCCGTACTGGGGGGGTAGACCCGCCAGCGTGGCAAAGGCCACGCCCTGCGGTAGCACCAGCACCGCGCCAAGCAGTCCGGCAACCAGATCGGCGCGCAGCGTCAGCGGCGTGACGCGCGGGAGCCAGGGAAACCAGCGCGTCAGGGCCAGATTCGCACGCATCGGCTAGCCGAGCGTGAGCGTGGCCACGACAGGGGTGTGGTCAGACGGCTGCTCCCAGCGGCGCGGCTCCTTGTCGATGACACACGTCGCGCACTGCCGCGCCAGGTCGGCCGAAAGCAGGATATGGTCGATACGCAACCCGGCATTGCGGCGGAAACCCATCATTCGGTAATCCCACCACGAGAACATTTTCTCGGGCTGTTCGAACATGCGGAAGGAGTCAACCAGACCCAGGCCGATCAATGTCTGGAACGCGTCGCGCTCCTGCGGCGAGACCAGGTTCTGGCCCTCCCACTTGGCCGGGTCGTGGACGTCGCGGTCTTCCGGGGCGATGTTGAAGTCTCCCAGCAGCGCGAGTTTCGGATACCGGGTCATTTCGGCGCGCAGCCACTCGATCATGGCCTTGAGCCAGTCGAGCTTGTAGACGAACTTGTCCGAGTCCAGCGCCTGGCCATTTGGGAAGTACGCGCTAATCAGACGTACGTCGCCGTACGTGCCGGCGATCACGCGTTGCTGCGCATCCTCATAGCCGGGAATGTTGCGCACCACGTCAGTCGGCACGGGCATGGCCGCGTTGCGTGCCAGGATCGCCACACCGTTGTAGGTTTTCTGACCTGTGAAGATGCTATGGAAGCCGGCCGCTTGGAGTTCGGCCAGCGGGTACTTGTCGTCGGGCAGCTTTAGTTCCTGCAGGCACAGCGCATCGATCGGCGTGCCCGCGGCATCCTGCGCGCCTAGCCATTGCAGCACCTGCGGCAGACGTACCTTGAGGGAGTTGACGTTCCAGCTTGCGATTCTCATATCTCGTTTTTGTTTGGATTGTCGTTGTCGCCGTGCGCGTCGCCGATGGCGTCCATGCCGCCAAGCAGTCCGCGCTGGTCCAGGATCGCGTAGGCGATTTCCGGATGGGTATCCATGCTGCGGCGGATCGCGGCCGGGATCGCCTGCCGGGTCTTGCGGCACAGGCCTGGCTGGTCCGCAAGTTCAATGCGGAAGCCGCGCGTCGTGCGTACCACGTTGTCGCTCGGCGTGATGCTGACCTCGATACCGAGCAACTCGCGCATCCTCGCCTTCATCCGCTCGAGTTCATCGAGTGTGGCAACGTTCTCCAGCCGGTCCACCAGCTTTTTCTCTTCCTGCTGCGTCAGTTGCAGGATGCGCAGATCGGCGTGGGGGTCCGCAAGCAGCGCGTCGCGATTGCAGACACAGGCGCCCGGTGGACATTCCTTGCGAATCGGGAAAGGAATGTTCATGGTCCGGGCGCTTGGGGGCAGGGCGGGGTGGGTGGCGGTCAGGCAGCGACTGCTGCTTCCGTCATGCCACCGTGCCGCAGCAGTGCGTCGATCTGCGGCGCGCGGCCGCGGAACGCCACGAACGATTCCATCGCCGGGCGGCTACCGCCCACCGACAGGATCTCGCGGCGATAACGCTCGCCGGTGGCGCTGTCGAGCACGCTGCCGGAGAGCTGCGCGGCTTCCTCGAATGCTGCGTAAACATCGGCGGACAACACTTCGGCCCACTTGTAGCTGTAGTAACCGGCGGCATAGCCACCCGCGAAGATGTGGCTGAACGTATTCGGCCAGCGCGACAGCGGCGATTGGGGCACCACGTGCTTCGCGTCGTTGATCTGGCGCGACAGCTCAAGCACCGATGCCGCACCCTGCGGGTCGTAGTCGGTATGCAGGTGCATGTCGAACGACGAGAACACGATCTGGCGCAGCGTCATCATGCCGTTCTGGAAGTTCTTCGCGGCCAGCATGCGATCGAACAGCGCGCGCGGCAGCGGTGCGCCGGTTTCCACGTGGGCCGTCATCGTCGACAGCACCTCGTATTCCCAGCAGAAGTTCTCCATGAACTGTGACGGCAGCTCCACGGCATCCCATTCCACGCCGTTGATGCCGGACACGCCGAGGTCGCCCACCTGCGTCAGCATATGGTGCAGCCCGTGGCCGAACTCGTGGAACATCGTGATCACTTCATCATGCGTGAATAGCGCGGGCTTGTCGCCGACCGGCGCGGTGAAATTGCAGGTCAGGTAGGCCACCGGCGTTTGCACGGTGCCGTTGCCGCGTTCCTTGCGGCCACGCGCATCGTCCATCCAGGCGCCGCCGCGCTTGCCTTCGCGCGCGTACAGGTCAATGTAGAACTGGGCGAGCAGCGCGCCCTGGGGCGACACCACGCGGAAGAAGCGCACGTCCTTGTGCCAGGTCTGCGTCGTGTCCGGCTGGATGCGGACCGAGAACAGCTTCTCGGCCACGCCGAACAGCCCTTCGAGCACCTTCGGTTCCTGGAAGTACTGCTTGACCTCGTCGTCGGAGAACGAATAGCGCTTCTGGCGCAGCTTTTCGGACGCGTAGGCGACATCCCACGGCGCGACGTCGTTCAGGCCGAGTTCGGCCGCGGCGAACTCGCGCAGTTCGCTCCAGTCGTGTTCAGCGAACGGGCGGGCCTTGACGGCCAGTTCGTCGAGGAACTTGAGCACTTCGGCCGGCGACTCGGCCATTTTCGGCACCAGCGAGACTTCGCCATAGTTGGCGTAGCCCAGCATATGCGCCTCTTCACGGCGTAGCGTCAGTTGCTCGCGCATATTGGCCGTGTTGTCCCAGTCGGCCTGACCATTGCCGTGCCGCGGGCCCAGTTCCGAGGCGCGCGTGACGCTGGCCTCGTACATGGTCTGGCGCAGCGCGCGGTCGTCCGCATACTGCAGCACCGGGAAGTACGACGGAAAGTGCAGCGTGAACTTCCAGCCTGCCTTGCCATCCTTCTGGGCGGCCAGCGCCGCGGCTTCCTTTGCGTCGGCCGGAATACCGGACAGGCGTGCCTCGTCCTCGATATAGAGGGCGTAGCCATTGGTGGCATCGAGCACGTGGTCGGAGAACGCCTTCGACAGTTGCGCCTGCTGTTCCTGGATCTCGGCAAAGCGCGGCTTCTTGTCCTCGGCCAGTTCGGCGCCGCCCAGGCGGAACCCGCGCAGCTCGTTCTCGAGCAGTTGCTTGCGCGCCGGCGAAAGGCCTGCGAACTCGCGGCCGGCGGCGACGGCCTTGTACTTCTCGTACAGGGCCAGACTCTGGCCCAGCGATGACCAGAATTCGGTCATGCGGGGCAGGTTGTCGGCGTGTGCCTTGCGCAACTCGGGGGTGTCGGCTACGGCGCTGAGATGCCCGACCACGCCCCAGGCGCGGCCGAGCGGCTCCGTGGCGACCTCCAGTGCCTCAACGGCGCTGGCCCAGGTGGCGGGGGTGGCCGGGTCCTCGGCGCGGGCGACGGCTGCCTGCGCCTGGGCGAGCAGCACGTCCAGCGCCGGGCCAATGTGCTCGGGCCGGATCTCCGCGAAGCGCGGCAGGTCGGAGAAATCAAGCAGAGGGTTGCTGGCGCGGTCGGTAGTATCAGTCATGGTGGCAAATTCCGATTGGCTGCCGGGATGCGGCATCACACGTGCAAGATGAGGCCTATGCGCCGAAATATCCAGTACGACTTAGCTATTGGCGCAATTGGCCCATCGCTCAGGCCATCACCTAGAGCATCACTCAGGCGATGCCGGCTTCGCGTTCCGCGGCTTCCAGCGTGTTGATCAGCAGCATCGTGATCGTCATCGGGCCGACGCCACCCGGAACCGGGGTGATATGGCCGGCCACTTCGCGCACACCGGCGAAGTCCACATCGCCGCACAGCTTGCCGGCGTCGTCACGGTTCATGCCTACGTCGATCACCACGGCGCCCGGCTTGACGATGTCGGCAGTAATGATGTTGCGGCGACCCACGGCAGCGACGATCACGTCGGCGTCGCGGGTATGGGCGGCGAGGTCGCGCGTCTTGCTATTGCAGATCGTTACGGTTGCGCCAGCCTGCAGCAGCATCATGGCCATCGGCTTGCCGACGATGTTCGAGGCACCCACCACCACGGCACGCGCGCCGCGCAGCGGGTACTGGATCGATTCGAGCATCTTCATGCAGCCGTACGGCGTGCAGGGGCGGAACAGGGGGGCGCCGGTCATCAGCGCGCCGGCGTTGGCCACGTGGAAGCCGTCGACGTCCTTTTCCGGGGCGATGGCTTCGAGCACCTTGTGGCTGTCGATATGCTTGGGCAGCGGCAGTTGGACCAGGATCCCGTGGATCTTCGGGTCGTTGTTCAGTTCGTCGATGCGGGCCAGCAGGTCGGCTTCGGACAGGTCGGCCGGGTAGCGGTTCAGCGACGAATAGAATCCGTTGTCCTCGCACGCCTTCACCTTGTTGCGCACATAGACCTGGCTGGCGGGGTCCTCGCCCACGAGCACCACGGCCAGGCCGGGCTGGTGGCCGGCCGCGGTCAGGCGGGCAGCGCGCTGGGCGGCCTCGGCGCGGATTTGTTTGGCAAGGGCGTTACCGTCGATCAGGTGAGCGGACATGGGGATACGTGACTGGAGAGGCTTGGGGAAACGGGGAGCGACGCCGGCGGGGGTCGCCAGCGTCGCTCGTGAAACCCGGATTATAAAGGGGTTGATCAGAATCAGAACGGGCTGCCTGGCTTGATCGGATACAACCCGGTTTCTGGCCGGGGCTGCTAGCATCCGCCCGATGCAGATCGACGATTCCTCACTTCAGGCCCTGTTGGCAACCTGGCCGCTTCCGACCCTCTCCGTGGCGATGCTCGCCTGGGTGGTGTCGCAGCGGCCATGGCGGCTGCTGCGGCAGGAACCGCTCCAGCACGCCTGGCTCGGCGGGCTCGTCTTCCTGACCTTGCTGTGGTCGGCGCGGGCGACGGTCGGGACCGGGGTCGTGGTCCAACTGATGGGGGCCCCGCTGGCGGTGACGATGTTCGGGCTGCCGCTGGCGATGCTGACGCTGGCCATTGTCGATCTGGTGTCGCTGCTGGGGCTGGCTTACCTGGCGGGGCAGGGCTGGGCGGATATCGCCTGGGTGTCCCTGGCGCCGCGCTTCATCTGGATGGCGGCGGCTCCGGGGTTGCTGACTGCCGGGCTACAGGCCGTGATGCGACGCCGACTACCGCGCCACCCGTTCATCTTCATTCTCGGTCACGGCTATTTCGCCCCGCTGGTGGCCGCCATCGTCGCCGGCGGCCTTCGCACGCTCTGGCAGTTCCATTTGGGACCGCCCCATGCCGGGCTGACGATCGGGGACAGCCTGACCGGCGCCGTGGTGATCGGGTTCGGTGAGGCATTCCTGACGGGGATGCTGGTGGCGATCTTCGTCGTCTATCGCCCGCAATGGGTGCTGACGTTCACAGACGAGGACTATTTGACGGGGAAGTAACGAGCGGCCAAGGGAAGGACAAGCGCCGTTCGGCCGGCAGTGGGCAGGGAGGCGGCTCCTTCCCCCGCGACGGGGAGAAGGAGCGGCAAGGCGGGACTCAGCTATTGCGCGAGAGCGCCAGGCGCAACAGATCCGCCACCGTGTTGACGTTGAGCTTTTCCATGATGTTGGCGCGGTGCGCCTCCACGGTCTTGATGGAAATGCCCAGGTCGTCGGCGATCTGCTTGTTCAGACGGCCTGCCACGATGCGCTCGAGCACCTGCTGCTCGCGCGTGGTCAGCTTGCTCAGCAGGTCCTTGGCGGCACGTTGCTCGCGCGCGGCCGAGTGATCGGTGCGGGCTTTCTGCAGCATCCGTTCCACTAGCGAGCGCAGTTCCGATTCGTCGAACGGCTTCTCGATGAAGTCGATCGCGCCGCGCTTCATCGTCGAGACCGCCATCGGCACGTCGCCGTGGCCGGTGATGAAGACGATCGGGATGTCGATGTTCTCGGCGATCATGCGCTCCTGCAACTCCGGGCCGCTCATGCCGGGCATACGGACGTCCAGGATCAGGCACGAAACCTGGCTGGCGTCGTAGGCGGACAGGAACTGCTCGGCGCTGTTGAAGCTGCGCACCTGGTAGCCGTTGCCCTCGAGCAGCCAGGTCAGCGAGTCACGCATGGCTTCATCGTCGTCGACGATGAATACGGTCTCGCCACGATGAGGCGTGGGGCTGGGCGTTGCGGTCATGAAATCTCCTGGGGCAAAGTCGTTTGCAACGAAGTGTAACCGCCAGCGGCAGTGCGCAACACCCCGGGTGAACGATCCGGACGACCTCCCGATGCCCCGCGGCAGAGGGTCGTCCGCTTCGCCCGAGGGCATCCCCGTTACTGTTCGGGTAGCGCAGGCTGCAGCGGCAGGGTGATTTTAAACGTACAGCCGATGCCGTCCACATTGTTTTCTACCCACAGACGGCCTTGATGGGATTCGATGATCGAACGGCAGATATTCAGGCCCATGCCCATGCCGTCCGCTTTGGTGCTGAAGAACGGCTCGAACAGGCGCTCCTTGGTGGCTTCGTCCACGCCGGGGCCCTGGTCGATCACGTCGATACAGACGCTCTGGCCAAATTCGACGTTTTCTACGCGCGCGTGCAACCGTACCACGCCCGCGGCGCGCAGGGCCGGCATGCCGGCCATCGCTTCCACGGCATTCTTGAGCAGGTTGACCAGCACCTGCTCGATCAGCACCGGGTCCACGTAGAGCATCAGCGGCGGGGTCGGCAGGCGGGTCAGGATCGTGACGCGGCGCCGCGCGGCCTCCAGGTCGGCCAGGCCCACGGCATCGGCCACGATGTCGTGCAGCGAGGCTTCGCGCCGCTGCGGCTGGCTACGCTTCACGAAACCGCGAATGCGGCTGATGATCGTGCCCGCGCGCACTGCCTGTGCCGAGGTCTTTTCCAGCACCGGGATCAGGTCTTCCGGCGTGCTCCGGCCCGAATGCAGGCGAGCCACGGCGCCCATGCAGTAGTTGTTGATGGCCGCCAGCGGCTGGTTCAGCTCGTGCGCCAGCGACGACGCCATCTCGCCCATTGTGGTCAGGCGGCTCGTGAACTGCAGGCGTTCCTCGTGCTGGCGCGCCATTTCCTCGGCTGCCTTGCGCACCGTGATGTCGGTGGCGATCTGCATCTGCGCGAGGTGGCCGTCCACCCACTGGATATAGCGGCGGCGCACTTCAAACCATTTCTGCATGTCCGGCACGAACACCTCGCGGGCGTCGGACGCGTACGGCATCAGTTCCGAGGCGGGCAGGCCGGCATAAGCATCGACGAAGTCGGTGTTGTCGCTCGACATCTGGTCCTTGTCGAAGTCGTCCCCGGCCAGCTTCAGGTGGCCCTCGGCTTCCCAGCCGAAGAGCTGCCGATAGTAGCGGTTGGCGAACAGCAACTCGGCCTTGTCCGTGGCCAGCACAGATACAGCCGCGTCCAGGCTTTCCAGCACCGTCGTGAAGCGGTCGTGCGCGGCGGCGAGTTCCTCGCGGGCGCGCTTCGGCTCGGTGATGTCCGTCATCGAGCTCATCCAGCCCGTATGGCGGCCACGGCCGTCTACCAGCGGCGATACGTACATGCGGGCGAAGAAGCTGCTGCCGTCACGGCGCATGACGCGCATTTCATAGCCGGTGGCCGGCGACTTGCCCTGCAGCGTCAGGTCGATCTGCTTCTGCATCTCCTGCTGGTCATTGGGCGGCCAGTACGGGAAGGGCGGCACGCGGCCGACCAGATCGTTCTCGGTCCAGCCCGTCATGCGGCAGAACGCGGGATTCACGTAGGTGATTCGCCCGTTCAGGTCCAGTGCCCGCAGCCCGATCAGCATCGAGTTTTCCATCGCGCGACGGAACGAGGTTTCGGCCAGCAGGGCGCGCTGGGCTTCGGAGCGGCGGCTGGTATGGCGCCACATGCTCCACAGGCTCCACAGCAGGAAGCACGACAGGCCAACCACCAGCCACAGCAGCATGTTGTTGGGCAGGTTCGAGGGTGGCGGGTAGGCGTCGGCGCGCAGGGACAGCGAATGGCCCGGCGGGTCGAGCAGGACCTCGTAGGACAGGGCATTGCCCGGTACCGGCCGTACCGAGGTGCTGGCCCGGGTCTGGTTGTTCTTGTCGATCAGCGAGAAGCGGTAGCGCTCGGTCAGCTCCGGTGGCAGCAGGTGCGTCAGGATGCCGTTGATCGAGTAGAGCGCGCCCAGCGTGCCCAGGAACTCGTTATCGCGCACGATCGGCACTTCCATCAGCATGAAGCTGTCGCCGCGATCGTTCATAAGCGGCCGGGAATAGACCACACGCTGGGTCTCGCGCGCGGCGTCGAACGTGTCCAGGACCTCGGGCTCGAGCGGCTGATCGGCGGTTTCGCGCAGGCGGGCGGCGAATTCCGACGTCGATGGCAGCGACCAGCGGCCGCGCCGCGTGGCGTCGAGCCAGTTGATGAAGACGATCTCCGGGTTCTCGCGCAGGATTTCCTGTGCGGCCGTCCGGTAGGCGCCCTGGTCGAGCTGCGCGGCCGCGATATCCCGCGCCAGCGAGGCCAACTGGTCCTGGTTGCTCAGCAGGGACAGGCGCACGCGCTGCTGCGCCCAGGCGGCGTCGCGGTACAGCGCGTCGCGCTGCTGCTGGTGCTCGGTTTCGTGGAGCGACCAGAGGATGACGCCCATCGCTACCGTGAACAGCACGATGGCCACGAGCGGGATGAACATGAACCAGCTCGTAGCGACGAGATTGCGCCAGCGCGTGATCCAGAGGCGGCGGGGGGCGGCGGCCAGCGGCGTGCCGCCGTCCGTGCCATCGGTGCTGTCTTGTGCCTCGACCTGGGGGGCGCCATGAGCGTTGCCACCGTTGCTACGGTCGGCATGGACTACCCCGTGAGGGGCATCGCTGACGGCGCCGGCAGGGTTCGGAGGCAGAATGGCCGTGCGCAGGCCGGAGAGAATTCGTTTGAGAAACTGCATAGGGGATTGACGGCTGACCGAGCAGTTTATCCACTTTATTGCGGTGCGTCGCTTGGGGAAAGCGCCTACACGGCACAGTATTTGCGCGCTGGTCGCGAGGCCTTGCGAGACGGACACGATGCGATTTCTGATGCACTGCCGCAATATTTCACATTATAAGAAATGACTTCGTAATCTGAAAATTTAGCTTGTCAGCACTTGCTGTGCTTCCATAGAATCGCTTCGACCGATCAATGCGGGCGGGCGCACTGCGCTTGCTGAGTACAGGATCCGGGCGATGAACGCGTCATCAGCCCCACGGAGGATCCGGCTTTGGCCTACCGATGCCAGGGCAAGGCTTGGCGCTCCGCCGCGACGTCACAAACCGTCAAGACCGGCCGCTGGAGTCCCGCGCTTCGCTGTGTGGGCACCGGGCAGGAATTCACCAGGAGACAGTCATGTCCGCTGTACCAGAGCAGATCCTCGGCGCCAGCAGCGCCAACGACGCAGATCCCCAGGAAACGCACGAATGGCTGGACGCCCTGCAGGGCGTCCTCAACGCGGAAGGCACCGAGCGCGCCGCGTTCCTGATCGACAAGCAAATCGAATACGCGCGCGTGAACGGCGTTACCCAGCCGTTCCATGCCGAAACGCCGTACATCAACACCATCCCGGTGGAGCAGCAGGCCCGCATTCCCGGCGACCAGGACATCGAGCACCGCATCCGCTCGTACACGCGCTGGAACGCGATGGCCATGGTGCTGCGTGCCAACAAGCACACCAACGTCGGCGGCCACATCTCGTCGTTCGCCTCGGCGGCCACGCTCTATGACGTGGGCTACAACCACTTCTGGCGCGCCCCGTCGGAGCAGAGCGGCGGCGACCTCGTTTTCGTGCAGGGCCATTCGGCACCGGGCGTCTACTCGCGCGCCTTCCTGCTAGGCCGCCTGACGCCCGAACAGCTCGACAGCTTCCGTCAGGAAGTGGACGGCAAGGGCATCTCGTCGTACCCGCACCCGTGGCTGATGCCGGACTTCTGGCAGTTCCCGACCGTGTCGATGGGCCTGGGCCCGATCATGGCGATCTACCAGGCCCGCTTCATGAAGTACCTGGCCAGCCGTGGCCTGGTGAACGCCGGCGACCGCAAGGTATGGGCGTTCCTGGGTGATGGCGAGACCGACGAGCCGGAATCGCTGGGCGCGATCGGCATGGCCGGCCGCGAGAAGCTGGACAACCTGGTTTTCGTGATCAACTGCAACCTGCAGCGCCTGGATGGCCCGGTGCGCGGCAACGGCAAGATCATCCAGGAGCTGGAATCGGAATTCCGTGGCTCGGGCTGGAACGTGATCAAGCTGATCTGGGGCAGCCGCTGGGATCCGCTGCTGCAGCGCGACACCAAGGGCCTGCTGATGAAGCGCATGATGGAATGCGTGGACGGCGAGTACCAGACCTTCAAGGCCAAGGACGGCGCCTACGTGCGCGAGCACTTCTTCAATACGCCGGAACTGAAGGCCATGGTGGCCGACTGGTCCGACGACGACATCTGGCGCCTGAACCGCGGCGGCCATGATCCGCACAAGGTCTACGCGGCCTACAAGGCGGCTAGCGAGCACAAGGGCCAGCCGACGCTGATCCTGGCCAAGACCATCAAGGGCTATGGCATGGGCGATGCCGGGCAGGCCATGAACGTGGCCCACCAGCAGAAGAAGATGCCGGTGGACGCGATCCGCGCGTTCCGCGACCAGTTCAACATCCCGGTGGCGGACGACAAGCTGGAAGAAGTCCCGTACCTGACCTTCCCGGAAGGCTCGAAGGAACTGGAGTACATGCGCAAGGCGCGCATGGACCTGGGCGGCTACCTGCCGGCCCGCCGTATGAAGGCCGAGGCGCTGAAGGTGCCCGAGCTGTCGGCGTTCGAAGCGCTGCTCAAGGCCACTGGCGAAGGCCGCGAAGTGTCCACCACGATGGCCTTCGTGCGTATCCTGAACACGCTGCTCAAGGACAAGCAGGTCGGCAAGCACGTGGTGCCCATCGTGCCGGACGAGTCGCGCACCTTCGGCATGGAAGGCCTGTTCCGCCAGGTTGGTATCTGGAACCAGGAAGGCCAGAAGTACGTGCCGGAAGACCATGACCAGTTGATGTTCTACAAGGAATCGCAGACGGGTCAGGTGCTGCAGGAAGGCATCAACGAAGCCGGCGCCATGTGCGACTGGATCGCCGCCGCCACGTCGTACTCGACGCACGGCGTGCAGATGATCCCGTTCTACATCTACTATTCGATGTTCGGCATCCAGCGTATCGGCGACTTGTGCTGGGCCGCCGCCGACATGCGCTCGCGCGGCTTCCTGCTGGGCGGCACCGCTGGCCGCACCACGCTGAACGGTGAAGGCTTGCAGCACGAGGATGGTCACTCGCACGTGTTCCACGCTGTGATCCCGAACTGTATCTCGTACGATCCGACGTTCCAGTACGAACTCGCCGTGATCATGCAGGACGGCCTGCGCCGCATGTATGCCGAACAGGAAGACGTGTACTACTACCTGACGGTGATGAACGAGAACTACGAGCATCCGGAAATGCCGGCTGGCGTGGAACGCGACATCGTCCAGGGCATGTACCAGTTCCGCAAGGGCGTGGAGAACAGCAACGCGCCGCGCGTGCAACTGCTGGGCTCGGGCACGATCTTCCGCGAGGTGATCGCCGCCGCCGACCTGCTCAAGAAGGACTGGGGCGTGGAATCGGATCTGTGGAGCTGCCCGAGCTTCACCGAATTGGCCCGCGAAGGCCAGGAAGTTGAGCGTCACAACCTGCTGAACCCGACCGGCACGCAGCGCGAATCGTTCGTCGCCCAGAAGCTCAAGGGCGTGCGCGGTCCGGTCATCGCGTCCACCGACTACATCCGTGCGTTCGCCGAGCAGATCCGTCCGTTCGTGCCGCGTCGCTACGTGGTGCTGGGCACCGATGGCTTCGGCCGCTCGGATACCCGCGAGAAGCTGCGCCACTTCTTCGAAGTGGACCGCTACTGGGTCACGGTGGCCGCGCTGAAGGCGCTGGCTGACGAAGGCGCGATCGGTCGCGAGAAGGTGGCCGAGGCCATCAAGAAGTACAACCTCGACCCGAACAAGCCGAACCCGATGTCGGTCTGACCCCGGACTTGCACGACTGAACCCCCGCAGCGCGGCACCCGCCGCGCCGCAGTGTGCCACCGGCTGACCCGGCGGCGCACCACGGCGAATGGTGATGCGCGGCAGCGTGACAGATGCGTGTGGCGAGAGTAACCTCGCCGATTGCGTTTGTCGCGTTTGTCGTATCTGGCCAGAGTGCCGGCTGCCCAGGAGAGACACTGAATGAGTCAAGCGATTGAAATCAAGGTGCCGGATATCGGCGACTACGACGCCGTTCCCGTCATCGAAGTGCACGTGAAGCCGGGCGACACGATCAACGCGGAAGACGCGCTGGTGACGCTGGAATCCGACAAGGCCACCATGGACGTGCCGTCGCCGCAGGCCGGCACGGTCAAGGAAGTCCGGATCAAGGTGGGCGATAGCGTTTCCGAAGGCTCCGTGCTGGTGATGCTCGAGCCCGCAGGCGCCGCTGCCGCCGCTCCGGCTCCCGCAGCCGCTGCTGCTCCGGCAGCTCCGGCCCCTGCCGCCGCGGCACCCGCGCCGGCGGCTCCCGCTGCCCCGGCTCCGGCCGCTGCCCCTGCTGGTGGTGGCACGGTCGAGGTCAAGGTGCCCGATATCGGCGACTACGACGCCGTGCCGGTCATCGAAATCCACGTCAAGGTGGGTGACCAGATCAACGCCGAAGACGCGTTGGTGACGCTGGAGTCCGACAAGGCCACCATGGATGTGCCGTCGCCGCAGGCCGGCACGGTCAAGGAAATCAAGGTCAAGGTCGGTGAAAACGTCGCCCAAGGCACGCTGATCCTGATCCTGGAAGCTGCTGGCGGTGCTGCCGCAGCAGCTCCGGCCCCGGCAGCCGCCCCGGCGCCTGCCGCTCCCGCGCCCGCACCGGCGGCCGCGGCGCCGGCACCTGTTGCCGCGCCGGCCGTCGCGCCAGCGGTGCAGGGTACGACCGGCAAGGCCGCACACGCCAGCCCGTCCGTGCGCAAGTTCGCGCGCGAGTTGGGTGTCGACGTGTCGCGTGTGCCGGGCACCGCTCCCAAGGGCCGCATCACGCAGGAAGACGTGCAGAACTACGTCAAGAGCGTCATGAGCGGCCAGACTGGCGCGCCGTCCGCACCGGCTGCCGCCGCTGGCACGGGCGTGGGCCTGGACCTGCTGCCGTGGCCGAAGGTGGACTTCACGCGCTTTGGCGAAGTGGAGTCGAAGCCGCTGTCGCGCATCAAGAAGATCTCTGGCGCCAACCTGCATCGCAACTGGGTCATGATCCCTCACGTCACGAACTGTGACGAAGCGGACATCACCGAGCTCGAGGCATTCCGCGTGCAGCTCAACAAGGAAAACGAGAAGACTGGCATCAAGGTGACGATGCTTGCGTTCATGATCAAGGCCACCGTTGCGGCGCTCAAGAAGTTCCCGAACTTCAACGCCTCGCTGGACGGCGACAACCTGGTGCTGAAGAAGTACTTCAACATCGGTTTCGCGGCCGACACCCCGAACGGTCTGGTCGTGCCGGTGATCAAGGACGCCGACAAGAAGGGCGTGCTCGAGATCAGCCAGGAAATGAGCGATCTGGCCAAGCTGGCGCGCGACGGCAAGCTGAAGCCTGACCAGATGCAAGGCGGCTGCTTCTCGATCTCGTCGCTCGGCGGCCTCGGTGGCACGTACTTCACGCCGATCATCAATGCGCCGGAAGTGGCCATCATGGGCGTGTGCAAGTCGTATATGAAGCCGGTGTGGGACGGCAAGCAGTTCGCCCCGCGCCTGACGCTGCCGCTGTCGCTGTCGTGGGATCACCGCGTGATCGACGGTGCCGAGGCCGCACGCTTCAACACGTACTTCGCGGCGCTGCTGGCGGATTTCCGCCGGATTCTGCTGTAAGCATCGGCAACGCCCGCCAGCGAACCTGGCGGGCGCGTCTGCATTGCATTCAAGGGGCGAGCCATGACTACCTGCGTTGTCGTCAGGAAAGGTGACGAGGTGGCGATCGGTGCCGATGCGCTGGTGACATTCGGCGATACGCGGCTGTCGCGCGCTTATGAGCGGAACCAGAAGGTGATTCCCGTTGGCGACAGCTTCGTCGGGCTGGCAGGCACCACCGCGCATTTCCCGGTCATGCGCAGCTTGCTGACGGGCATGGGCGAGGAATGCCGGCTGCATACCCGTGACGATGTGTTCCGAACCTTTCTCAAGGTGCATGAAAAGCTCAAGAACGAGTATTTCATCAACACCAAGGAAGACGAGGACGACCCCTACGAGTCATCGCAGATCGTCTGCCTGATCGCCAATTCGGGCGGCATTTTCGGCGTTTATTCGTACCGCGAGGTGTTTTCGTTCGATCGTTTCTGGGGCATTGGCTCGGGCCGCAACTACGCGCTCGGCGCCATGCACGCGGTGTATGACCGCACGGACCTGGATGCCGGAGCGATCGCGAGGATCGGCGTGGAAGCGGGTATCGAGTTCGACAAGAGTTCGGCGGCACCGATCGACGTGCACACGGTACGGCTGCAAGTGGCAACCAACAAAGACGGCGCGGCCTGATCCCAAGGCGGGCAGGGCGCGCATCCCAGGAGGAAGAACATGAGTGTGATCGAAGTCAAGGTGCCGGATATCGGCGATTTCGACGCGGTGGAAGTGATCGAGGTGCTGGTCAAGGCTGGCGACACGGTCGAGGAAGAACAGTCGCTGATCGTGCTGGAGTCCGACAAGGCCAGCATGGAAGTGCCGTCGTCGGCCGCCGGCAAGGTCGTGGACGTCAAGGTCAAGGTGGGCGACAAGGTCGCGAAGGGCACGCTGATCTGCACCGTCGAAGGTGGCGCGGCGGCGGCTCCTGCCCCGGCGCCGGCGGCGGCGCCCAAGCCCGCGGCTGCGCCTGCTCCGGCGCCGGCAGCGGCTCCGGCGGCCGCCACGCATGCCGGTGGCGCCGACATGCAGTGCGAAATGCTGGTGCTGGGCGCAGGCCCCGGGGGTTACTCGGCGGCATTCCGCTCGGCGGACCTCGGCATGAACACCGTTCTGGTCGAGCGCTATGGCACCCTGGGCGGCGTTTGCCTGAACGTGGGCTGCATCCCGTCGAAGGCGCTGCTGCACAACGCGGCGGTGATCGACGAGGCCAAGGCACTGGCCGCGCACGGCATCCTGTTCGGCGAAGCCAAGATCGATCTGGATGGCCTGCGGCACTACAAGGAAAGCGTGGTCGGCAAGCTGACCGGCGGTCTGTCGGGAATGGCGAAGGCCCGCAAGGTGCAGGTGGTGCGCGGCATCGGCACGTTCCTGGATCCGCATCATCTGGAAGTGCAGGAAACGGAAGGCGACAGCAAGGCCACCAATGGCAAGAAGACCGTGATCCGCTTCGAAAAGGCGATCATCGCGGCTGGCAGCCAGGCCGTGAAGCTGCCGTTCGTCCCTGAGGATCCGCGCATTTTCGATTCGACGGGCGCGCTGGAACTGCGCGACATCCCGAACAAGATGCTCGTGATTGGCGGCGGCATCATCGGCCTGGAAATGGCCACTGTCTACAGCACGCTCGGCGCGCGACTCGATGTCGTGGAAATGCTCGACGGCCTGATGCAGGGCGCTGACCGCGATCTGGTCAAGGTCTGGGACAAGGTGAACAAGCATCGCTTCGATAACGTGATGCTGAAGACCAAGACTGTCGGCGTGGAAGCGAAGCCGGATGGCATCTACGTGAAGTTCGAGGGCGAGTCCGCGCCGGCCGAGCCGCAGCGTTACGACGCCGTGCTGGTGTCGGTGGGCCGTTCCCCGAACGGCAAGAAGATCGGTGCCGAGAAGGCCGGTGTAGCAGTGACCGACCGTGGCTTCATCGATGTCGACAAGCAGATGCGCACCAATGTGCCGCACATCTACGCGATCGGCGATATCGTCGGCCAGCCGATGCTCGCACACAAGGCGGTGCATGAGGCACATGTGGCCGCCGAAGCCGCGCATGGCGAGAAGGCCTACTTCGACGCGAAGCAGATCCCGTCCGTGGCGTTCACCGATCCGGAAGTGGCATGGGCCGGCAAGACCGAAGACCAGTGCAAGGCCGAAGGCATCAAGTACAGCAAGGGTGTGTTCCCGTGGGCCGCTTCGGGCCGCGCGATCGCTAATGGGCGTGACGAAGGCTTCACCAAGCTGATTTTCGACGAGGAAACCCATCGCATCATCGGTGGCGGTATCGTCGGCACCCACGCGGGCGACCTGATCAGCGAAGTCTGCCTGGCCATCGAGATGGGCGCGGATGCCGTGGATATTGGCAAGACGATTCACCCGCACCCGACCTTGGGCGAGTCGATTGGCATGGCCGCGGAAATCTACGAAGGTGTGTGTACCGACGTGCCGCCGCCGCGCAAGCGCTGATTGCTGGCGCCGTAGTGAGAGAACCCGCCGATTCGGCGGGTTTTTTTTGTCTCGACTCTCCTGCGAGCACTGGGGGAGAACGCGACGAAAAAAAGCCCGGCCTCTGGTGGTCAGAGGCCGGGCTTGAACGATACCTTTTGGAATCGGGTACCGAGGAGACACCGGTACGAGGCGATCGGGATTGCCTCCGTTGGCAAAACGCCCCGCGTGGGCGGGGCGTTTTGCCAACGGACCGGCCAGAGCCGGCGCGTTGGTATTACAGATGCTTAGGCAGCAGCAGCCGACTTCTTGGTGGCGGTGCGGGCCGTGGCGCTGGCTTGCTGGGCAGCCTTGGTCGCGGCGGTGGCAGCGGCCTGGAAGTTGCTCTCAGCCATTTCAACGGCTTGCTTGGTAGCCTTCTGCACCGACTCGTAGGCGTTGTTGGCCGCCGAGATCGCCGACTTCACGATGGCTACGGTCGACTCCGAACCCGCCGGAGCGTTCTTGGCCAGGTTGTCGACCAGAGCTTGCACGTTCTTCGTGCCTTCGGCCAGTTGGGCTTCAGCAACCTTGGTGAACTCGCTTTGGGTTTCCGAAGCGATTTCGTACAGGTGACGCGTGTAGGCCAGGGTCTTCTCGGCAACCGGCTGCACCAGCGATGCCTGGATGGCCAGCAGTTCCTGGGCGTCCTTGGCGGTCAGCGCCTTCTTGGCGTTGTCGGCGTTCTCGGCCAGGGTGGCCTTGACTACTTGCAGGTTCAGCTCAACGAGCTTCTCCACGCCTTCGAAAGCCTTCGAGGTCAGGCCGAACAGGGTTTCGAGGTTGGCTTTTTGTGCGGCGGCAACTTGTTCCGGGGTCAGGATCATTGCGGGTCTCCAGTGGTGAGCTTCAAGGTCAAGCAAAAGTGAAATTAAGCCGCCCAGATGTCAAAGCCATGACTTCAGTGTCCTGGCCAGCCCGAGCGTGTGTCTCGTTTCTCGGCGCTGCCCGAAGGCTTTGATGCGCCGCAACAATTGCAATTCTAAGAGAACAACGATGAGTGTCAAGCGGTTTTTGTGCGTTGCACAAAAAATCACCCGGAACACCCCGTCGAAAGCGCATAGAAGTCGACGTATGGCGCGTAGGTTAAGGGTTTTTCCTGAGTCTGTCGCTTGATGCGGCGCGGGAGATCCTGGCGTTTTCTGGCGGTTTCGGCGATTGGTGTGCCGCAGCGGGAGGGGAGTGCTACCATCGCTGACTGCCCGGTCGGATAATGATGTCATTCAGGCACTTTCCGGGCCGCTCATCCTGCCCGATCCCGATGCTTGCCTTTTACGCCGATCATTTCGTCCTGCCGTTGCCGCCGGGTCACCGTTTTCCGATGCGCAAATACAGCATGCTGCGTGATGCGGTGGTGCGCGAGGTAGGCGGGGTGGAACTGCAAGAGGCGCCGCGTGCCGACGATGAAACACTCGCATTGGCCCACACCGCTGCCTATATCGAGGACGTTTCCATTGGCCAACTCGATGCCGCGCGTCAGCGCGAGATCGGCTTTCCCTGGTCGCATGAAATGGTGGAGCGTTCCCGGCGCTCGGCCGGCGCGACGATTGCCGCTTGCAGGGTGGCGCTGGAGCAGGGTATCGCGGCGAATCTGGCTGGCGGCACTCACCACGCGTACGCGGACAAAGGGGCGGGGTTTTGCGTATTCAATGACGCGGCGATTGCGGCGCGTCGCCTGCAGCGCGACGGCAGCGTCCGGCGTGTGGCGGTCATCGATCTCGACGTCCACCAGGGCAACGGTACCGCATCGATCCTGCGTGATGACCCGACGATATTCACGCTGTCGCTGCATGGCGAGAAGAACTACCCGTTTCGCAAGGAAGCTAGCGATCTCGACGTCGGGTTGCCGGATGGGTGCGATGACGGTACCTATGCCGTCGCGCTGGCGTCCGCGCTAGAAACCCTGTTCGCACGATTCGATCCCGATCTGCTGATCTACCTGGCCGGCGCCGATCCTCATGAGGGTGATCGCCTGGGGCGATTGAAGCTCACGATGGCCGGTCTCGCGCAGCGAGACAGCATGGTGTTCGAAGCGGCACGATCGCGTGGGTTGCCGGTCGCCGTTGCCATGGCGGGTGGCTATGGCAACCAGATCGAGGACACGGTCGCCGTGCATACGCAGACCATCATGCTTGCCGCGCGGTATCACGCACAGCTTGCCGCCGAACGCGCGAGCGTGTCATGAATCGATTGCAATCCGTTGGAACCTTGTGGCGGCCAGTGCGCTCATATCGAGCTGTCGTGCATCTGGCCGGTGCCGTTTGTCCGAGCCATTCCTGACCCCAATAACAATGAAGCCCGAACCCGACCGCCGCAGTGCCTACGCACACTTCCAGCCGATCACGACGCGTTGGATGGATAACGATGTCTATGGTCACGTCAACAACGTTGTCTACTACAGTTATTTTGATACGGTCGTTAACACGTACCTGATCCGGGCTGGTGTGTTGGACATCGAGGCGGGCGAGACGATCGGTCTGGTGATCGAGACGCAGTGCAACTACTTCTCGTCCCTGAGTTTTCCCGACACAGTGGTGGCGGGGCTGCGCGTGGCGAAGCTTGGCAATTCGAGCGTGCGCTACGAGGTAGGGCTGTTTTGCAACGATGATGACGTCGCCGCCGCCCAAGGGCATTTCGTGCACGTGTATGTCGATCGCGAAACGCGCCGGCCAGTGCCGCTGCCGCAGCCTTTGCGCCAGGCGCTCGAGGCGCTGGTGATTGGCCAGCAGGCACAGTGACCACATTAACAAAAACAAGGAGACCGCAGAGCATGTCGACCCCTGGTGACGCAGCGATCGTCGATCGCGCCATCACAACGCGCCGTTCGATCCGCGCATTCCTGGATACGCCGGTACCACGCGAGACCGTCGAGGAGATTCTTGCGGTGGCAAGCCGCGCACCCTCCGGTACCAACACCCAGCCGTGGAAGGTGTATGTGCTGGCCGGCGATGCCAAGGCCCGCCTGTGTGCGGATGTGCTGGCCGCGTACGAGGATCCCGAGCGTGATGCCAAGTACCGCGAGGAATATCCGTACTACCCGCGCGAGTGGACCAATCCGTATCTGGCGCGCCGCCGCAAGGTTGGTTGGGATCTTTACAGCCTGTTGCAGATCAGCCGCGAAGACAAGGCGCGCATGCACGAACAACATGCGCGCAATTTCCGTTTCTTTGATGCCCCTGTAGGCATGATCTTCACGATTGATCGGATCATGGAACAAGGAAGCTGGCTCGATTACGGCATGTTCCTGCAAAGCATCATGGTGGCGGCGCGCGCACGTGACCTGGATACGTGCCCGCAGGCCGCCTTTACGCAGTTCCACAGGATCATTGGGCAACACTTGCGTTTGCCGGAGGAAGAGATGGTGGTGTGTGGCATGTCGCTTGGATATGCCGACCCCGAGGCTACGGCCAATCAATTGACGACGGAACGTGAACCGGTCAGCGGGTTCGCGCGTTTTCTTTCCTGAGTCGCTGCCGGTGTCCTCAGGAATCGACGAAATCGACCGATATGGACGCCGAGGGCACTTTGATTTTGTAAAGGGTGGCTGGCTGTGCGGGGATGTCGACATGGTTTGTCGACGTGATGCCAGTTACACAGCAGCCGACCCAGCTGTTGTTTTTGGAGTTGCGGAAATGTGACGAAGTAGGCGCTTTTCCCGTGATGTGGAAATGTTTGCCAACCAAACTTTAACGAGCGCTTCTAAGTCATTAATCTTGCTAACAATTTCTTAATTTCCTAAACTAGCGCCATTCCGCAGCCGCGCTGATCAGATCATGTTCCGGATCGAATCTCTCATGCCCCGATTCTTCGGCCTACCCCAATTGACCGCGCTCGCCACTTCGGCGGTCGTGTCCATTGCCCTGCTGGCCGCGCCGGCCTCGTACGCAGCGACGTCGTCGACTGCGACGAAGTCGTCGTCGAAAAAGCAGGCAAAATCCACTAAAACCACCAAAAAGGTGGCTTCCGCGAAGGCGGAGGCGTCGCCGCGCAAGGTGATCGTCGTGCGCAACGGCAAACGTACCGTCGTTGCAAGCCGCGCGGCGCCAGTGCGTGCGGCGTTCGTGCCGTCCAAGCCGTCGCTGGGCGAGGCGATGGGCCTGCGCGATACCGAGGATGCGCTTGCCCTGCGATCGTCAGTGGCGCTGGTCATGGATCAGAACACCAATGAGGTGCTGTTCCAGAAGAATCCCACGGCTGTGCTGCCGATCGCATCCATCACCAAGCTGATGACCGCGCTGGTGGTGATGGACGCACGTCTGCCGATGGACGAGATGCTCACGGTGACCGAGGAAGACCGCGATACCGAGAAGCACAGCAGTTCGCGTCTGCGCTTTGGTACCCAGCTGACCCGCCAGGAGATGCTGCTGCTGGCGTTGATGTCGTCGGAAAACCGTGCTGCTTCGGCGCTGGGTCGTAACTATCCGGGTGGCCTGCCGGCCTTTGTTGGCGCGATGAACCGCAAGGCGCGCGAGCTTGGCATGAGTGACAGCCACTTCGTCGATTCGAATGGCCTGTCGAGCAGCAATGTGTCGAGCGCGATGGATCTGGCCCGCCTGGTCAATGCCGCCTATCGCAATCCGACGATCCGCGAGTACTCGACGCAACCCGAGCACGAAGTCACCGTGTTTGGCCGTCCGATGCACTACGTCAGCACCAACCGCCTGGTGCGTGGCGGCAACTGGGATATCGGTCTGCAGAAGACCGGTTATATTTCCGAAGCCGGCCAGTGCCTGGTGATGCAGACACGCGTGAATGATCGCAATGTGGTGATGGTGTTCCTTGACTCGGTTGGCAAGCTGTCGCGCTTTGCCGATGCCACGCGCGTGCGTAGCTGGCTCGAGCATCAACCGGCGACGTCGGCGCAACCGCGCCCTTTCCCATCGAATCCCAATCTCACTCAGGGCCCTAAATCGCCCACGGCGATCCTGGTCTCGCAGCAGTCGCACGGAACCTGAGCGACGACATCTGAGCGTTTGGGCCGTACAAGAAAAACGCGCCGCCGGGCGAAAACCCGGCGGCGCGTTTTTTGTTTGCCTCGGCTGCGATCAGGCGATCAAGCTGTAGGCTCGGGGACATATCCCATGCCACGCGAGATCTGCAGCGCGGTGTCCTTGAGGTTCTGCAGCCAGCTATCCTGAAGCCGATCGGCCGGGGCAGAGAGTGACAGGCCGGCGACAAGGCGTCGCGAGTCGTCATAGATGCCTGCGGCGATACAGCGGACGCCGAGTTCCAGTTCCTCGTTATCGCGTGCGTAGCCATTCGAGCGCACCCAGGTCAGTTCGCGTTCGAGCTTGGAGATGTCCGTGATCGACGTGCGCGTATGGCCGGCCAGTCCGGTACGGGTGGCGTAGTTGCGTACACGCGCGCCTTCGTCCGCGGCCAGGAACAGTTTGCCGACCGAGGTCAGGTGCAGCGGGGCGCGGCCGCCGATGGCACGCACCACCTGCATCCCCGAGCGCTCGCTGTAGGCGCGCTCGATGTAGACGATTTCGTCGCCCTGACGTACCGACAGGTTGACGGTCTGGCCGGTGACGCGGTGCAGGGCACGCATTGGTGCCAGTGCAGCGTCACGCACCGAAAGGCGTGCCTTGACCAGATTGCCCAGCTCGAGCAGCCGCATACCCAGTCGATAGCTGCCCGGATCGGAGCGGTCGACAAAGCGGCACGCCACCATGTCGTTCAGAATCCGGTGGGCCGTGGACGGGTGCAGGCCGGTGGCCAGCGAAAGCTCTTTCAGACTGACGGGGTCGGCGTGCTGGGCCAGCGCGTCCAGCAGCGTCATCATGCGCTCGATCACCTGGATCGAGGTCTTGCCGGGTGACTTGTCTGCTTCTGCCATGGAGAAAATTTGTGCCGTGCGGCAAATTAAGCGTTTGCCTGATTCTATCTCACATCGTGAAAATTTCAACTGATGAAACGCGATTACTGAAATCAACCTCCAATCGCTTGCGCGATGACCGAACATTTCGCGTGAGCCGCATTGTGCGGCGGGATGAACAAGATTGCGGCGCCGGATGCCCGCAGCGGCGGGGGCAAGGGGCATAATTGCGATGTTTCTGGGTCTGGAAAAAGGGAAGTGATGCGAATCGGACTGTTCGCCACCTGTCTGGTGGACCTCATGCGCCCCGAGATCGGGTTCTCGGTGCTGAAGCTGCTGGAATCGGCTGGCTACGAGGTCATGGTGCCCGAGGCGCAGACCTGCTGCGGACAGCCTGCCTACAACTCGGGTGAGCGCGCTGTATCACGTGACCTGGCGGAGAAATTCCTGCGCGAGTTCGAGATGTTCGACTACGTGGTGGTGCCGTCCGGCTCCTGCGGCGGCATGATTCGCCAGCACTATCAGGACCTGCTGCGCGACGAACCGGAACTGCATGGCCGCTACGAGCGCCTGCGGGAGCGCGTCTTCGAACTGACCGATTTCCTCGTCAACGTGGCAAAGATTGACCGGTTCGATTCCACGTTTGCCGGCCGTGTCACCTATCACGATTCCTGTTCCGGGCTGCGCGAGCTGGGCGTCAAGCAGCAGCCACGCGAGCTGCTGGGCAAGCTGCCGGGCGTGACGCTGACCGAAATGAAGGACTGCGAGGCGTGCTGCGGATTCGGCGGCACGTTCTCGGTCAAGTACGGCAACATCTCCACGGCGATCGTCGACGAGAAGTGCGCGAATATTCAGTCGAGCGGGGCCGATGCCGTGGTGCTCGGTGACCTCGGCTGTATCCTCAACATCGAAGGCCGGCTGCGCCGCACGGGCGATACGCGCACACGTGTGCTGCATATTGCCCAGGTGCTGGCTGGCGACGCCTGAAGACCCGCAACGAGCCCCCACGATGCAAGTCCACAGCATGGAATTCAAGGCGCGCGCAGGGCAGAAGCTTGCCGACCAGCGCCTGCAGCAGAACCTCAAGAAGCTCTCGACCAAGTTCGTCACCGCGCGCGCCGATGCGATCCGCGACATCGATTTCGATGCCACGCGCGCCGCGTTGAAGGAGCGGCGCAACCGGGCGCTCGAGAATCTCGACGTCTGGCTGGCCAAGTTCGAGGAGAGCGCGACAAAGCGTGGCGCCACGGTGTTGTTTGCCGAATCGACCGCCGATGCCGCGAGGCTAGTGGGCGAAATCGCGCAAAAGCATGGCGTGAAGAAGGTCATCAAGAGCAAGTCGATGGTGACCGAGGAGATGCGTCTGAACCAGGTGCTTGGCGAGATGGGCGTGCAGAGCATCGAGACCGACCTCGGCGAGTACATCCTGCAGATCAACGATGCCGAGCCGCCGTCGCACATCATTGCGCCGGTGATCCACAAAGACAAGGACGAGATTGCCGACCTGTTCGCCAAGGTCCATAACAAGCCCCGTCTGACTGATATCCCCGAGATGACGCGCGAAGCGCGCGAGGTGCTGCGGCCAGAGTT
The DNA here is from genome assembly GCF_049843575.1 of Cupriavidus sp. Met-2. Classification (NCBI taxonomy): domain Bacteria; kingdom Pseudomonadati; phylum Pseudomonadota; class Betaproteobacteria; order Burkholderiales; family Burkholderiaceae; genus Cupriavidus; species Cupriavidus sp. Met-2. Next base: position 206,688 of record NZ_JBBHZL010000006.1, on the reverse strand, counting down.
CCTGTCCGCCGACATGGGCGTCACGGGCGGGAATTTCATCATCGCCGAGACCGGCTCGGTGGCCGTGGTCACCAACGAAGGCAATGAGGGCATGTGCACGATCATGCCGCGCGTGCACGTGGCCGTGACCGGTATCGAGAAAGTCCTGCCGACGCTGGAGGATCTGGCCACCGTGATGCGGCTGCTGCCGCGTTCGGCAACGGGGCAGGCGATCTCGAACTATTTTTCGCTGCTGACTGGGCCGCGTGCCGAGGGCGAGCAGGACGGTCCGGAGCATATGTACTTCGTGCTCGTCGATGGTGGACGCAGCGGCCTGATCGGCGGAGAGTTCCAGGAGATGCTGCGCTGCATCCGCTGCGGCGCCTGCATGAACCACTGCCCCGTGTACCAGAAGATCGGCGGGCACGCCTATGGCTGGGTTTATCCGGGCCCGATGGGCAGCGTGCTGACGCCGAGTTACGTTGGGCTGGCGAATGCCCTGGACCTGCCGCAGGCAGCCACGCTGTGCGGCGAATGCAACCGCGTCTGTCCGGCGTCGATCCCGCTGTCCGATCTGCTGCGCAAGCTGCGCGAGAAACAGATGGAACGACGCCTGCGTCCCTGGCAGGAGCGGGCGGCACTGCAGGCTTGGGGTTTTATTGCACGACGCCCGGATCTGTACGCGTTTGTCACGCGTATGGGTGCGCGCCTGCTCGCACGCATGGGCGGCCGTGGAAAGCTGATCGGGAGCCTGCCGATGGCGGGCAAGGGATGGACGGACACACGTGACATGCCGGCCCCGAGCGGCCGAACGTTCCGCGAACTTTACAAGGAAAGGAGGGCGCGTTCATGAGCGCCAATCAGGAGACGCTGGCCGCAATGCGGACTGCGCTGGACGCACACGTCGCCGGCAGCCTGCCGGTGGGGGACCTGATCGAACAGTGGCGTGCCTCCGCATCGTCGCTGACGTTGCCGCCGGTATTCGGTCAGGCGATGGAAGAGTTGCTGCGCAGGATGGAGATGTCGGCCGTGTTCGCGCAGGATAGCTGCTCGTTCTCGAGCACTGCGGTGACCGACCAGCTCAAGAAGTGGCTGGATAAGGCGGGAACGATATAAGGCACTGCCACAGGTAAGCTCCCCTCCCGCAATGCGGGTGAGGGGAGCTTGCCTATTTACCCCAGCAGCAGCGCGTCGTCATCGAGCTGCTCATGCCGCGTCTGCTCGAACATCTTGAGCAGATCGGGCACGTCCAGCCCCTTGCGCTGGTCGCCGGACACATCCAGAACGACCTGGCCCTGGTGCAGCATCACCGTGCGCTGGCCATAGTCGAGTGCCTGGCGCATCGAGTGCGTGACCATCATCGTCGTGAGCTTGCTTTCCTCGACGATCCGGGCCGTCAGTTCGAGCACAAATGCCGCCGTCTTCGGGTCCAGCGCCGCGGTGTGCTCATCAAGCAGCAGGATGCGCGACGGCTGCAGCGATGCCATCAGCAGGCTTACTGCCTGGCGTTGGCCCCCGGACAGCAGACCAATCCGGTCCGTCAGGCGGTTTTCGAGGCCCAGGTTCAGCAGGCGCAGCTTGTCGCGAAACAGCTCGCGCGACGACTTGTTCAGCGCCGGGCGGAAGCCGCGACGCGAACCACGTGCCATCGCCAATGCCATGTTTTCCTCGATCGTCAGCGCCTCGCAGGTGCCGGCCATCGGGTCCTGGAACACGCGGGCCACCAGATGGGCGCGATCCCAGGCCGGCTTGCGCGTGACGTCGGCGTCATCGATCATGATTCGGCCGGTGTCGATCATCAGGTCGCCGCTGACCGCGTTGAGGAAGGTCGATTTGCCGGCGCCATTCGAGCCGATCACGGCAACGAACTGGCCAGCCGGAATCTCCAGGCTCAGGCCGCGCAGGGCGCGGTTCTCGATCGGGGTGCCCGGGTTGAAGGTGAGCTTCAGGTTTTCGGCGCGCAACATATCAGGCACCTCCGTTCTTGCGGGCGAACAGCTTCTTGCGCGTGGCCGGCAGCACCAGCGCCAGCGTCACGAGGGCAGCCGTCACCAGGTTCAGATCCTGTGCCTTGAGGCCGATGAATTCACTGTTCAGCGCCAGCGCGATGAAGAAACGATAGAGGATTGCGCCAACCACCACAGCCAGCGTGACGTACACCAGACGTCGTGCCGGAATGATCGTTTCGCCGATGATCACAGCGGCCAGGCCGATCACGATCGTGCCGATACCCATCGAGATGTCGGAGCCGCCTTGTGTCTGCGCGAACAGTGCGCCTGCCAGTGCGACGAGCGCATTCGAGAGCGCCATGCCGGCCAGCGTCGCGCGGCCAGTGGGCACGCCCTGGGCGCGGGCCATGCGCGGGTTGGCGCCGGTGGCGCGCATCGCCAAGCCAAGCTGCGACGAGAAGAACCAATCCAGGCCAATCTTGGCGATCACGACCACCACGAACAGCACCACAGGGCGCAGCACGTAGTCGGGCATCCATTCCGGCTGCAGGATCGTGAAGATGGTCGGTTCGGTGATCAGAGGCACGTTCGGGCGGCCCATGACGCGCAGGTTGACCGAGTACAGCGCGATCATCATCAGGATACTGGCCAGCAGGTCCATGATCTTGAGTCGCACGTTGAGCCAGCCCGTGATGAAACCGGCCAGCGATCCGGCGATGATGGCGGCCACCGTGGCGGTGAACGGGTCGTGCCCGGCCGAGATCAGCGTGGCAGCCACGGCACCGCCCAACGGGAAGCTGCCGTCGACGGTCAGGTCGGGGAAATTGAGGATGCGGAAGGAAATCAGCACCCCGAGCGCCACGAGACTGAAGATCAGGCCGATCTCGAGGGCGCCCAGAAGGGAAAAGAGGGACATTGGGGAAAATCCTGTTGCTAGCCCGACCGGTTTGGCCCGGGTAGGGCCCTGGGGGCGCTCAAGGCCGCGCTCGTAGGGTAGGCGGCGCGGCCTCGTTGGGTCTTACTTGATGACGGTCTTGGCTTCCTTGATCAGGTCCGGCGACAGGGTGACGCCTTGCTTCTCGGCGGCGCCCGTGTTCACGAACAGCTCAAGGTTGTCGGAGGTTTGCGAAGCAATCGCGCCCGGCTTTTCACCCTTCAGGATGCGCAGCACGACCTTGCCGGTCTGATGGCCCAGGTCACCGTAGTTGATACCCAGGGCGGCGATGGCGCCACGCTTCACGCTGTCGGTGTCCGAAGCCACCAGCGGGATCTTCGATTCGTTGGCCACCTTGACCAGCGATTCATATGCGGACACGACGTTGTTGTCGGTGTTCGTGTAGATCACGTCCACCTTGCCGATCAGGCTCTTGGCGGCCGGGCCAATGTCTACGGTACGCGGTGCGGCGGCTTCCTTCAGGGTCAGGCCTTCCTTGGCCAGCAGTTCCTTCAGTTCCTTGACCACCACCACCGAGTTGGCTTCACCCGGGTTGTAGACCATGCCCACGTTCTTGGCCTTGGGCACCACGCGCTTGATCAGGGCGACCTGCTTGTCCAGCGGCAGCTTGTCCGACACGCCGGTCACATTGGTGCCCGATGCGCCCCAGCTCTTGACCAGCTGAGCAGCCACCGGATCGGTCACGCCCGAATACACCACGGGGACGGACTTGGTGGCAGCCACCACGGCCTGCGCCGACGGCGTGGCAATGGCCACGATCACGTTCGGCTGGTCACCCACGAACTTGCGGGCGATCTGGGCGGCCGTGCCGGTGTTGCCCTGGGCGCTCTGGTATTCCCACTTCAGGTTCTTGTCGGCGTCGTAGCCGTTGGCCTTCAGTTCGTCGCGCACGCCGTCACGAATGGCGTCAAGTGCCGGGTGATCCACGATCGACAGGACCTTCACAGTCTGAGCCTGCACGGCGCCGCCGTAGAGCAGAGCCAGCGCGACTGCGCTGCCGAGGATGGTTTTGGTGGATGCCTTGAGACGCAGCATGTATTTGTTCTCCCCCGAGGGTTCGGTGCTTTAGATCAGCCGCAAAAACGTGACCGCCGTCCTGACAGTAAGCCTGCTGGCACTGGAAACATGTCAGGCAGGGTGACCCGGTCGGTCCGCGTGCGGGCGCGCTGCGCCCGGCGGCAGGTGCGGGCGCGCGCGCGGTCGCAACGGATACGACGGCGCGAAGGCTCGCAGCATACCATTTTCACCGCCTGGATGGCTCGCTTTTAATGCCGCACCGCGCCATATCCTGCTGAAAAACACCTCTACTGGGGAGGTGCACCGCAAATTATTGCGCCGGATTGTGGATTTCGGCGTGAATGCGCTCAACGGCCGACAGCACCTCGGCCGAAAGTGCGGTATCCAGGGCGTCTACGTTTTCTTTAAGTTGCGCAAGGCCCGTGGCGCCGATGATCGTGCTGGCGATAAACCAGCGCGAATAGCACCATGCGAGCGCCAATGTGGCGCCCGACATCCCGTGCGCGCGGGCGAGTTCCAGGTACCGCGCGGCGGCCGCCATCGTCTCGGCTCGCATGTAGCGCGGGCTCCAGTCAGGGGAGAAGCGCGTCAGCCGGCCAACGGCGTCCGGGTTGAATACGGGGTGGTTTGCATCACCGGTCAGGTATTTGCCGGTCAACTGGCCGAACCCGAGCGGGCTGTACGCCAGCAGGCTGACCTCGGTGCGGAAGCAGGTCTCGTCCAGCCCCTGCTCGAAGCTGCGGTTGACGAGGTTGTACGGGTTCTGGATCGTGGCGATGCGGGGCAGGCCATGCCGCTCGGCCACATTGACGAACTCCGTCACGCCCCACGGCGTTTCGTTCGACACGCCGACGTAGCGGATCTTGCCGGCCCGCACCAGATCGCCCATCGCTTCGAGTTGCGCCTCGATTGTCGCGCACTGGCGCTCAGCTTCGGGGTTGAAGCGCTTCTGGCCGAAAATCGGCGCGTTACGCGCCGGCCAATGAATCTGGTAGAGGTCGATGTAGTCGGTCCGCAGTCGCTTGAGGGAGTCCTCGACCGCGGCGCGGATGCTGTCAGGCGTCAGATCCCCGCCATTGCGTATCCACGGATTGCGCGCCGGGCCGGCCACCTTGCTGGCGAGCACGACGCGATCGCGCGGCTGCTTCTTCAGCCAGGTGCCGATGATGCGCTCGGTGCTGCCGTACGTCTCGGCGCGCGGCTTGACCGGGTACATCTCGGCGGTGTCGATGAAATTGATGCCGCGCGAGAATGCGTAGTCAAGCTGGCTATGGCCCTCGGCCTCGGTGTTCTGCTCGCCGAAGGTCATCGTGCCGAGGCAGATGCGCGAGACTTCGAGGTCGCTGCGGCCGAGTCGGATCATTTTCATGGTGTTTCCCTGGATCGTGTCGGCCGACAGAATGCCTGAAAACCGCTATCGGCGCAGGGCGCTGGCACATTCGCGCACCAGCGTCGGCCCGCGATAGATCAGGCCGCTGTAGACCTGCACGAGCTGCGCGCCGGCGTCGATCTTGGCGCGTGCATCGACGCCGTTGAAGATGCCGCCCACACCGATGATCGGCAGCGCGTCGCCAATGACTTCACGCAACGCGCGCACCACCCGCGTGGAGGCTTCGAACACCGGGCGGCCGGACAGGCCGCCAGCTTCCTCGGCATGAGGCAGGCCCTTCACGGCGTCGCGCGAGATCGTCGTGTTTGTGGCGATCACGCCGTCAATCTTGTGGCGCACCAGCGCATCGCCGATGTTGCGAACCTGGTCATCGTCGAGATCGGGAGCGATCTTGAGCGCCACGGGCACGTAGCGCTTGTGCTGGTCGGCCAGGCGCTGCTGGGCAGCCTTGAGTGTGGACAGCAGGCTATCGAGTTCGCTGGCACCCTGGAGCTGGCGCAGGTTCTTCGTGTTCGGCGATGAGATATTCACCGTGACATAGCTTGCGTGCGGATAGACGCGCTCAAGACAGTACAGGTAATCGTCTGCCGCGCGCTCGATCGGCGTATCGGCGTTCTTGCCAATATTGAGCCCCAGCACACCGCCTTCGGCCTTCCAGCGGGATGCCTGGACATTTCGGATGAATGCATCGACGCCCCCGTTGTTGAAGCCCATGCGGTTGATTAGCGCGTCGGCCTGCGGCAGTCGGAACATGCGCGGGCGCGGGTTGCCCGGCTGCGCCCGAGGTGTGACCGTACCGACTTCGATGAAGCCGAAGCCGAATGCCGCCAGGCCATCGATATAGGCGCCATCCTTATCCAGGCCGGCCGCCAGGCCGACCGGATTCGGAAAGCGAACGCCCATGACCGTGCGCGGGTCGTCGGCGATGCTGTTGCCGATGCATCCGGCCAGCCCCATGCGCTTGGCGCGCATCAGGTTATTGAGCGTGAAATGGTGGGCGTCCTCCGCATCCATGGAAAACAGGGCGGGGCGCAGCAGGGGGTAAAGCGCGTTGAGCACGAGGGTGGGGCGCGGCCAGGGCCGGCGAGGAGTCGGAACCAAGGCGGCATTGTAGCGCCTCCTGCGCCCGTTTTTACTCCAGGGCTGGGTCGGGTGCCGGTTGCCCGGATGCTTCCGCCGGAGCCTTGAAGGTGTGCCACTGATTGCCAGTGAGTACCTGCAATGGCTGAAAGCGTGCCTTGTAGGCCATCTTGCGGCTGTCGGCGATCCAGTACCCGAGGTACAGGTGGGGCAGGCCAAGCTCGCGGGTCTGGTTGATCTGCCACAGGATGTTGTAGGTCCCGTAGCTCGCGCCCACGATCAGGGGGTCGTAGAACGTGTAGACAGACGACAGGCCATCGTCGAGCACGTCGATCATGCTGACCATGCGCAGGCGTCCCGCTTCCGGGGATCCCGGTGGTTCACGAAACTCCACCAGACGGGAGTTCACACGGCTCTGTAGCAGGAACTGCTCGTACTGGTCGCGGCTGTCCTGGTCCATGCCGCCGCCGGCATGGCGCATCGACTGGTAAAGCAGATACAGCGCGTAATGCTCCTCGACGTAGGTGAGCGGCGCCACGAGGGCCTGAAGGCCTTGATGGTCTCGCCATGCGCGGCGCTGGCTGCGATCGGGTCTGAACTGATCGACCAGCACCCGGCATGGCGTGCAGGCGCGGCATTCGTCGCAATAGGGGCGGTAGGTGAAGATGCCGCTGCGCCGGAAGCCAGCCCGCACCAGCCGCGAGTAGACGTCGGCATTGATCAGGTGCGCCGGCGTGGCCACCTGAGAGCGTGCCATGCGGCCTTCGAGGTAGCTGCAAGCGTAGGGCGCCGTCGCATAAAACTGCAGCGCGGAAAGCGGGAGTTCCTTCAGCTTGCTCATGGCGTCGGAGATGGACGGGGGCTTGTCTCGCAGTCTATCAGAGCGGGCCGGCGCACGTCTGCAAGGCGATGCCGTGGCCTGCTGGCGAGATGAGGTGCCATTTTGAGATTCCTCGCATGGTGCGGCGGATGGCGGACGCCTAGCATGTGAGTCATCTGACACAGCGGAGAATTTGCAATGACAGCCACGGTCATTCAGGCAGAGGCTATCGAGCGCAGCGTCGTAGACGCCAGCACTGACGGGCCGCGTGAATCGCGGCCGTCCAAGATCACGGAGATCGCCGCCTTGATCGCGGCGATCGCTGCGGGCGGCGCGACATTGGTCGCGGTGATGAGCTATCAGAATGCGGTCATGGAGGAAAAGCTCACGGCTGCGGTGAGTCCGCTTGCCACTTCGATCATTGAGATGGATAAGCGTCTCGCCACATCGATCGGCGAAATGGACAAGCGGCTCACCAATACAATTGACGAGATGGACAGGCGGCTTACCAATTCGATTGGTGAGATGGATAAGCGACTCACGGGGCGGCTGGACCAAGTCGATCGACGCCTGCATCAGATGGATCAGCGAATTGATCGGATCCAGGTGGGTAGACGAAATGTCCCATAGCCGCGCATACGTGGGGTGGGCTGCAGCGTGCACAATCGCCAGGTTACGCGTCGAGGGAGCGCTGATGCCAGTGTGGGCACGTGACGCCGACACTTGTCCCCGATGATCCGTGCAATCAGAGTTCGGTGCTTGCCTGTGATGTCCAGCGCGTCAGTTCAGATTTGTCAAAACGCCAGGGAGAGATATTGGCTTCGGCAGCCGTCTGGCGAACGTGTGCAATGAACTGCTCGCGAGGGATTGGTTCGGCGCCGAGCGAGGCGAGGTGATCGGTCTCCTGCTGGCAGTCGATCATGGTTACGCCGTGGCGTTCGAGGAATCCGCATAGCGCCGCAAGGGCGATCTTCGACGCATCCGTGCGGTGGGCGAACATCGACTCGCCGTAGAACATGCGCCCCAGGGCCACGCCGTAGAGGCCGCCAACGCGTTCGCCGCGATACCAGGTCTCGACAGAGTGCGCGAGTCCGAGGCGATGCAGGCTGCCGTACGCTGCGACGATGTCGTCCGTGATCCAAGTGCCGAGCTGGCCATCGCGTGGGGTCATTGCGCAAGCCTGCATCACGGCGACGAAATCGTCATCGACGCGGATTTCCCAGTCGGGGTCCCGCAGGATGCGACGCAGGGTCTTCCGCAGGGACACCGAAATCTTCAGCCGATGCGGGGCCAGCACCATACGCGGGTCGGTGCTCCACCATAGAACGGGCTGGCCTTCCGAGTACCAGGGAAAGATGCCTTGTCGATAGGCTAGAAGCAGGCGCTGCGGTGAAAGATCGCGGCTGGCCGCAAGGAGTCCCGGCGCGTCACTTGCTGGTCCGAGCGCGCGCTCGACCGGTGGAAACGGGTCCTGCGGGTCGAGCCAGGTGATCATGCTCTGAGGCTGGAGTTGCGGCTGGAATTGCGGGAAACCTGCGGGTTGGACGTCGCCTGTTACGGCGTGACCGTGGCGCGGCTGGTCAGCGGACGCATCGGCTTGTCGATGTCGAGCGTATGCAACCTGAAGCTACTATCGGCGATCCGGCCGGCAGCGCGGTCGGCGAAGAAGCAGCGCAGCGTGTGGATGACCGTGGGGAATGCCAGATCGTCCCAAGGCACGTCGGCCTCGTCGACGAGCTTGACCTCGAGGCTTTCTTCGCCCGGGGCTACATCCAGATCCAGCAGGCGGGCCAGATAGAAAAGATGCACTTGATGCACGTGCGGCACGTTCAGCATCGAGAACAGTTCACCCACTTCCACGCGGGCGCCGGCTTCCTCCAGCGTTTCGCGCGAAGCGGCTTGTGCGGTGGTCTCGCCAATCTCCATAAACCCCGCCGGCAGCGTCCAGAAGCCATAGCGCGGCTCGATTGCGCGTTTGCAGATCAGGATCTTGTCTTCCCACACCGGGATCGTGCCCACGACATTGCGTGGATTCACATAGTGGATGGTGCCGCAGCTATCGCACACGCTGCGCGGGCGGTTGTCGCCTTCAGGCACGCGCAGAACTACCGCATGGCCACAGTTCGAGCAGAATTTCATGAGGGAGGCACTCGGGAGGAATGGCGGCAAGTGTATCACCGCGCCGGGGCGCTTCTGTATGGCGCCCGCCGTCCGGCGCGTCATGCAAAGCGTGCGCGCCATGGCAAACAAAAAACCCGCCAATAGGCGGGTTTGCTGTGCGACGGTCGGTTGGTTGCGGGGGCAGGACTTGAACCTGCGACCTTCGGGTTATGAGCCCGACGAGCTGCCAACTGCTCCACCCCGCGTCCGTCGAAGCTGTGATTATAGGTGAGTCGTTGACGCAATGCAACAGAAACATCCGAACAATTGCGGAGACACGCTAGATGGCCTGCTGACAAGGGTTAGATCGTTGCGCGTGGCAGTCGGTTCAGGGCGTGGAAGGACTTTCGCTTGTGCGCTGCCGTAGGGCGTCCCACCAGGCGCCTTCGAACTCGAAACTGTCGCGCTGCTGCAGGTCGTCGCGTTGCCACATCACGCGGTCGCGGCGTACGGTCAGCATCCAGGTGGTGGTGGCGAGCGGCTCGGGCGCGTCAAAGGCGCGGGGGGTGAGGATGGCAGCGCAAGCGCCGTGCACGGGGTCACGCGCCGATGTGTACCGGATCAGGCCGATGGCTGCCTCGCGCGCGGTGCGGCCGAACGCCTGACATTCATCGTGCTGGTTGGGGTCGGTCCAGCGCGCGCCGTCGTCCACAAACGGCGGCGTATCGAGTGCCACCCCGTCGGTCTTCACGCTGACCTGGAACAGGGTCTGCGCGCGTGCATCGATGCGCGGCAGCGCCGGGCTGTCCTGCAGGAACCGCCAGCGCCAGAATCCAAGCTCTGCGCAGGCTGTGCGAATGGCTTCGGCGCCATAGAACACACCGATGTCCTGGGGGCCGCGAAAGCGTGAGCCCTCGGCGGCGGGCGGGTAGCGGAACGGCGTGTAGATCAGATAGTGCAGATGCCGCGCATCGAGTGGCACGACGGGCTTGCCGGCGTCGAGGACGGCCTCCAGCACGGCCTGCTCCTCGAGTGTATCGACCAGCGGCATGGTCGACACCACGTGTTGCGCTTCTACCGCCCGCCAGAGCCTGAGCGCGAACGGCTTGCGCTCAGATGCGACCGCGGGTGGCGTCCAGGTAGTGAACGACACGTACGATGCCCTCCGTTGTGCGGATCAGTTCGAGCGGCTTGCCGCCGAGTGCGAGATTGTCGTGGGTCAGCCAGAGCCGCGCCTGTTCCTCGTGGCCAAGGATGGCATCGAGCGAGCGGAACAGGCGCACGAACAGGACGGCGAACTCCCATTCCTTGCGATGGACATCGAGCACGTAGCCGCCCGAGGCCATGCGCGAAACTGAAGCGGTGCTGATCCCCAGCACGCTGGCCACGATGGCCTGGCTGATGCCGAGAAAGCTAGCCGCGCGCATCACGGCCTTGGTGAGCGTCACGCCAGGATCGGGGGCACTTCCGGGGTCCGGCGTCGGAATCTGACCAGATTGCATCGCCTATGCTCCTGTTTCTTGAGAAACATTATAGGCACCCAGTTTCAGAAGGGAAGCTGCAAATGGTGTTGATTCCTGTGGCGATTCCGTTTCCCGATCCTGTTCCTAATACGTTTCGATATGCAGGCGACCTTCGGCACGCAGGCGCGGTTCGATGTCCTGCCACGACTGACCCGACGTGGCGCAGACCTCGGCGAATGCATCCAGCACGCCTTCCTCCATCCCCTTGAGTCCGCAGATGTAGATATGACCATGCGGGTCCGCCAGCAACGCGGCCACCTGGGCCGAGGCCTCGCGAATGGCGTCCTGCACATACCGGCGCGGTACCTCCGGATCGCGCGAGAACGCGAAGTGGATGTCCAGGAAGTCCTTGGGTAGCTTCAGCAGCGGCCCAAAGTAGGGCAGTTCCCGCCGATTGCGGGCGCCGAAGAACAGCAGCCGGCGACCGCTGAAGTGGTCCATGTTGCGGCGCATACGCTCGGTCATCGCCCGCATCGGCGCGGATCCGGTACCGGTGCAGATCATCATCACGCTCGCTTCGCGGTGGTTCGGCATCAGGAATGTGCTGCCGAACGGCCCGACCACCTGCACAGGGTCACCCTTGGCCAGGTCGCACAGGAAGTTCGACGCCACGCCGCGCACTGGGTTGCCATCGTGATCGGTGTCCACGCGCTTTACGGTCAGCGCGAGGTTGTTATAACCCGGCCGCTCGCCGTCGCGCGGGCTGGCCACCGAATACATGCGGATGTAGTGCGGCTTTCCGGATGCATCGGTGCCGGGCGGGACGATCCCGATTGCCTGACCTTCCAGCACCGGAAAGAAGTGATTGCCGAAGTCGAGCACGATGTGATGGATGTCGCTCGATGCATCCTCGGCGGTCAGCCGGTAGTTGCCGGCCACCGTGGCGGTCACCGGCTCGCGCACGCCATGCAGGTTGACGTACGGATGCGCGGCCGACCACGGCGCCCTGGATGACGTATGCCGACTGGCCTCCACCTCCTGAACGGCCACGGATTTGCTGCCGCGCGACGCTTCCTCGATGACCTGCCCGGCCGCAGCCGCTGCCTCGATCTCCGCTTCCGGCAACGGCACCTCTTCCGGCAGTTCGTCCCAGGTCAACTGGGCTTCGATGGTGTAGGCCTGGCCCTTGAGCATCGTGCGCCAGTTGTCGATGGCGCCGGTGGGGCAGGGCGACAGGCATGCATTGCACGCATTGCAGACGTCAGCCTTGACCACGTAGTTGCGGTCGTCGTGAGTGATGGCATCTATCGGGCACGTGTCTTCGCAGGTGTTGCAGCGAATGCAGATTTCCGGGTCGATCAGATGTTGCTTGATGATGTCGGCGGCGCCCATGATCGTCAGCCTCGATGGATAGGTCGTCAGTTGAAACGAACGTACTCGAAATCAATCGGCTGGCGGTTGATGCCAACAGCCGGCGGCGCGATCCAGTTGGCGTACTTGCCGGGTTCTACCACCCTCCCCATCAGCGAAGCCACGTACTTGCGATCTTGTTCGGTCGCCAGCCATTTGTCCTTGTTGGCTTCCCATTCGGCGGTCGTCAGTATTTCGCCGGTGGGCGACACGTGCAGGTTTGCGAAGGTGCCGATCTTGCGGTTGAAGGCCTTGTGCGGCACGGTCAGGCGGAACGGGATGCCTGCCTTCTCGATGACCTTGTTCCAGCGCGCCACGCCGCCCATGGAGTCCTTAATGTAGTCGTCGCGCAGCACCTCGTTCAACGCATTCAGCATCGGCACTTCACGCTCGGTCAGCTTGCCATCCCGCACGTCGAGGATGCGGTACACGTCGCCCTTGAGCAAGTGGTCATCGTCGCGCTTGCCTTCGTCGAACCGACCCTTGAGGCCGGCGCTGTAGAACGTGGCGGCGTTGGAAGACTGGTCCGCCCCGAACAGGTCGATCGTGACGCTGTAGTGGAAGTTCAGGTAGCGCTGGATCGTTTCCAGGTCGATCACGCCAGCGGCGCGCACGTCCGCCGGATCCTGGATGTCGCGCTCGCGCATGACCTCGCAGGTGCGCTGGATCACTCGAGAGACGCCGGACTCACCCACAAACATATGGTGTGCTTCCTCGGTCAGCATGAAGCGCGTGGTGCGCGCAAGCGGGTCGAAGCCAGATTCCGCCAGCGCGCAGAGCTGGAACTTGCCGTCGCGGTCGGTGAAGTAGGTAAACATGAAGAACGACAGCCAGTCCGGGGTCCGCTCGTTGAACGCGCCCAGGATGCGTGGATTGTCCTCGTCACCCGAGCGGCGGCCGAGCAGCGCTTCCGCTTCCTCACGGCCGTCGCGACCGAAATGGCGGTGCAGCAGGTAGACCATGGCCCACAGGTGTCGGCCTTCTTCCACGTTGACCTGGAACAGGTTGCGCAGGTCATAGAGCGACGGGGCGGTCAGGCCCAGATGGCGTTGCTGCTCCACCGATGCCGGTTCCGTGTCACCCTGCGTGACGATGATGCGGCGCAGATTGGCGCGGTGTTCGCCCGGTACTTCCTGCCAGGCCGCCTCACCCTTGTGCTCGCCGAAGTGAATCCGGCGATTGGGATCTGCCGGTTGCAGGAAGATACCCCAGCGATAGTCGGGCATCTTCACGTGCTCGAAGTGCGCCCAGCCTGACGGATCGACGGAGACCGCGGTGCGCAGGTAGACATCGAAGTTGTGCGAGCCGTCCGGCCCCATGTCGCGCCACCAGTCCAGGAACGCCGGCTGCCAGTGTTCGAGCGCGCGCTGCAGCGTGCGGTCCTCGGAGAGGTTCACGTTGTTCGGAATCTTCTGGCTGTAGTCGATGCTCATTGCGGGTCTCCTTTTATATTTGCCGTCAGATCGGACAGTCGTCAGACCCGATCCCAGTCGAAGCGTGCCTTGTTACCGGTGCCGAATACCTTGAGCGCGCCGTGTTCGCCGACCGCGTTGGGCCGGTTGAAGATCCAGTTCTGCCAGGCCGTCAGGCGCCCGAAAATGCGCGTTTCCATCGTTTCTCGCCCGCCGAAGCGCAGGTTGGCTTCCAGACCGGTCAGGGCGTCGGGGGACAGGCTCGCGCGTTCCTCGGTGGCGATACGGATTTCGTCTTCCCAGTCGATGTCGTCGAGCGCGGCCGTGATCAGGCCAAGTGCTTCGGCGGCGGGGCCGTCTAGCGGCTTGCCGGCCTGTTCGCGCACGGCGACGATGGCGTCGACATCTTCATAGAAGCGTGCGGCCAGGCGCGTCAGGCCGTTCGGCATCGGATAGCGGCCGAAGTTGGCGACGTCGGCATGAACGCGAGGAGCTTCGTCCGGCGTGTCGGGCAGTTGCAGCATGTAGGCGCGGTCCGCGGCCAGCACCAGTTCCAGCAGCGTGCCGGCAAAGCAGGAGCCCGGTTCCACCAGCGCGAACAGACTGCGCGACGACACATCCAGGCGCGCCAGCGTGCGGCGCAGCATGCCGATCGTCTCGCGCACGAACCAGTGGCTGGCGTGCGCATCCATCAGCGCATCGGCCGCCAGCACCTGTGCGGCATCGCCGGTGGTCTTGAGGATCCACATGCCGATATCGAGATGATTGGTGCGCAGCGTCAGGATGGCGTCGTCTAGCTCGCGCGCCATCTTGAGCGGCCACCACTGGGCGCCGGCGGCGAGGATGCCGGCCAGATCCCGGGGTTGACCGGCGTCGGGCGCCGACACGGTGATCGTTGCGCGGCGTGACTCATGGTCGATGTCGACGCGTACGGTTTCGTACCGATAGCCTTCGGGCGTCACGGTGCGCGTCAGTGGCGTCAGTCTCACGCCCTGTGCATCGGCGGGGCGGTCGCTCTGGGCGGCCAGCGCCTGCGCGCGTTCGCGCACGTATTCGGCAAAGCGTGCGGGTTTGACCACCTCGTCGACAAGCTTCCAGTCCTTGGCGCGTTGCCCGCGCACCCCTTCGGTGGTCAGGCAGAAGATGTCGGCGTGGTCGCGGCGCACATGGCGCTTGTCGGTGACGCGCGTCAGGCCGCCGGTGCCCGGCAGCACGCCCAGCAGCGGCACTTCGGGCAGGCTCACGGCCGAGGAGCGGTCGTCGACCAGCACGATCTCGTCGCAGGCCAGCGCCAGCTCGTAGCCGCCGCCCGCCGTGGTGCCGTTGCAGGCGGCGATGAACTTGATGCCCGAGTGGAGGCTGGCGTCCTCGATACCGTTGCGGGTCTCGTTCGTGAACTTGCAGAAGTTGACCTTCCAGGCGTGGCTGGACTTGCCGAGCATGAAGATGTTGGCGCCCGAGCAGAAGATGCGATCTTTCGTGCTCGTCATCACGACGGTGCGCACTTCCGGATGTTCGAAGCGAATGCGCTGCAGGGCATCGTGCAGTTCGATGTCGACGCCCAGGTCATAGGAGTTCAGCTTCAGCGCATAGCCAGGGCGCAGTCCGCCTTCCTCGTCGACGTTCATCGCCAGCGTGGCGACGGGGCCCTCGAACGTAAGTTGCCAGTGACGGTATTGCTCGGGATCGCGCTCGAACGTGACGGGGGCGCTGGATGCGATGGGGGCGGTGTCCGACATGAGGGCTGTCTCCTTGATGCACTATAGTGCCTTATCTTCTGGCATGAAATATAGTGCATCAATCAAGGCGATGCAAGATCGTGCAAGCCCGTTGCGAAGAAAAAACTGAAGGGAGGGGTGTCAGGCCCGTGTGTGCAGGATCTGCACCTGCAGCGCGTGCAGTGACGTGGCGGCATCCTGGCCGCTCGTGTCGATCGTGGCGTCCGCGCGCGAATAGAGTGGCGTGCGGGCTTGCAGGATGCGCCGCAGGTCAGTCATCGCCTCGCGGTTGCCTTCCATCGGCCGCATGTCGCCTTGCGCTACCACGCGGGCCATGTGTTCCTCGGGTGACGTGCGTACCCAGATCGTGAAGCATCGCGATAGCAGCAGGTTGAACGTGGCGGGTTCGGAGACCAGGCTGCCCGGCGTGGCCAGCACCATGGTGTCGTTCTCGCGCAGCACGCGCTCCAGCGCGCGCATTTCGTAGCGGCGATACGCGGCCTGGCCGTACAGCGAATGGATCTCGGAAAGGCTGGCGCCGGCCTCCCTTTCGATGGCGGCGTTCAGTTCGACGAACGGCATGTCCTCCGCGGCCGCGAGCGCGCGGCCCAGCGTCGATTTGCCCGCGCCGCGCAGGCCGATCAGCGCGATACGGCGATGGCGGGCGTCACGGGATTCCGTTGGCGACAGCGCGTGCCGCGCGGCTTCCCGCACGCGGGCCAGATCGCTCGCCGGCAGTTGTGCGAGCCACTGAATCAGTTGCGAGAACTCTGTGGCGCGAGGGTTGCCCGCGCCGCCCGCATCGGCATGGCCGTCAACCTCCGCCAGCACCACGGGCAGTGGCACGTCCAGCGCGTTGGCGACCTGCCGCAGCAGCAGCACCGATGCATTGCCGGTGCCGGTTTCGAGATTGGCGAGATAGCGCTCCGATACGTCCGCGCCGCGCGCCAGATCCTTGCGCGACATGCCGCGTGCCGCGCGCAGTGAGCGGATGCGCTCGCCCAGATGCGTGAGATACGGGTCCCGTTCACCGGTCGCGCGGTTGTCCGGGCGGCCTTCGGCGGTCATAAGCGGATCAGGGTCGCGGCGCATGATTCAGGGCGGTTGGGGTTCCACAATCGGAGCGGCGGCATTATACGTGCAGGAAAGTGCGCGGCGGATCCGTGCCTCTGCGGTCATATAGTGCATACCCTTGCTTGCATAATAGTCGATATGCAATAAAATGCATCGCACATCGTCGGCGACCTCTCTTGGCTGTCGGCACAAAAAGACAAACCTGCTGGATGCCATGCCGCGCGCAGTGTTGTTCGAGAACGCCGGATGGCCAGAGGAGTGGAGACATGACGCCCCCGATCTCGAGCGCTGGCCAAGCCGGCTGCGCCACCGCATCGACCGACCCCCGTGCCGAAACGGCGATTGCCGCGTTGCCGCCGCGCTATAACGCCGCCGAGGATTTGCTGACACGTAACCTTGTCGCAGGACGGGGCGTCAGGACGGCATACATTGATGACGCGGGCAGCCTGACCTTCGCCGAACTCGACGACCGCTGCCGCCGTTTCGCCGGCGCGCTGTTGCGGGCGGGCTTCCGCCGCGAGGAGCGTGTACTGCTCTGCGCGTTCGATACGATCGACTTTCCCACCGTGTTTCTTGGCTGCCTGCTTGCCGGCGTGGTGCCGGTGGCGGTCAATACGCTGCTGACGACCGAGGACTACGCCTACATGCTGGAGCACAGCGGGGCGCGGGCGGTGGTGGTCTCGGCGCAATTGCTGCCGACGATGCGCGCGGCTATGACCAAGGCGGGTGTCACACCGGATCTGATCGTGGCCGCGCCGCATACCGAGGATTCGGCCAAGGCGGCCAATACGGTCAGCGCCATGGCGGCGAGCGCGCCGCCGTTGGCGCAATCCGTCGCAACCGGGCCCGACGATATGGCGTTCTGGTTGTACTCCTCCGGGTCGACTGGTCGGCCCAAAGGCACGGTCCACACGCATGGCAACCTGTTTCACACCGCCGATCTCTACGCGCGTCGCGTGCTGGGCATCCGTGAGGACGACACCGTGTTCTCGGCGGCCAAACTGTTCTTTGCCTATGGGTTGGGCAACGCGCTGACGTTTCCGCTGGCCGTGGGCGCCACCACGATCCTGATGGCCGAACGGCCAACCCCGCAGGCCGTGTTCCAGCGGCTGACCACCCATCGTCCCACCGTGTTCTGTGGGGTGCCCACGCTGTTCGCCGGTATGCTCGCCTCGCCAGATTTGCCGCCGCGCGCCGATGTGGCGATGCGTGTGTGCACGTCAGCAGGCGAGGCGTTGCCCCAGGACATCGGCAACCGCTTCCTCGCGCATTTTGGGTGCGACATCCTCGACGGTATTGGTTCCACCGAGATGCTGCACATCTTCTTGTCGAACCGGCCAGGCGAGGTGCGCTATGGCACCACGGGCAAGCCGGTGCCGGGCTACGAACTGAAACTGCTCGACGAGCGAGGCGAGCCCTGCGCGTCCGGCGAAGTTGGGGATCTCTATATCAAAGGCCCATCGGCCGCGCTGATGTACTGGTGCAATCGCGAAAAGAGCCGCGACACGTTCGTTGGCGCCTGGACGCGCAGCGGTGACAAGTACGTGTGCGATGCCGACGGCTATTTCACCTACGCGGGCCGCAGCGATGACATGCTCAAGGTCGGCGGCATCTACGTTTCGCCATTCGAAGTGGAGGCTGCGCTGGCTCTGCACCCGGCGGTGCTCGAGGCCGCGGTGATCGGCGTGGCCGATGCGGACGACCTGATCAAGCCGAAGGCGTTCGTGGTGATGCGGCCGGGCCAGCAATGGCACGAAGGCATGGCCACGGAACTGCAGACGTTCGTGAAGTCCCGCCTCGCGCCGTACAAGTATCCGCGGCAGATCGAATGTGTCGAAGAATTGCCCAAGACCGCTACTGGCAAAATCCAGCGTTTCCGGCTGCGCCAGCGCGAGGAAGCCGCACGGCAGCACTGACATGGATACCGACATCGTTCAGATTCCGTTCGACGGACGCAGTATCGACATCGAGTACCAATGGCTGCGCGCGGAACGGATGACGCGGCCTCTCGTGGTCTTCCTGCATGAGGGGCTGGGCTCGATCAGCATGTGGCGCGACTTTCCGCGCCAGTTCTGCGAAGCCGGTGATTTCCGTGGGCTTGTATTTTCGCGCTATGGCTACGGCGGCTCCACGCCGCGCCCGCACGCAGAGAAATGGGGCGTCGATTTCATGCACCGGCAGGCGCGGGAGGCGTTGCCGGCCTTGTTCGAGGCGCTGGATATCGGGCTGGGCCGCAGCCATGGCAAGCCGTGGCTGCTCGGACACAGCGACGGCGGGTCGATCGCGCTGATTCATGCGGCGAGCTTTCCGGATGCAGTGGATGGCCTGACGGTGCTGGCGCCGCACATCATCGTGGAAGACCTGTCCGTGCGCAGCATCGCCGTCACACGCGAGACCTATCTGCAGACAGACCTGCGCGACAGGCTCGCGCGTCACCACCATGATGTCGATTCGGCGTTCTGGGGGTGGAACGACATCTGGCTCAATCCCGATTTCCGCCGCTTTGACCTACGCCCGTTGTTGCACGACATCCGCTGCCCGGCGCTGGCGGTACAGGGCGAGGACGACGAGTACGGCACGATGGAGCAAATCGAGGGTATCCAGCGATATGCGCCGCAAACTGTGCTGCTTAAACTCGCGCGGTGTGGACATTCGCCGCACCGGGACCAGTCCGGCGCATTGACGGCGGCGGCCGTGGCGTTTATAAACACACATACTTCAAATATAAAATAATTGGCCCGGACGGCAGGAACGCTGCCGTACCGCGGGCCAAATGGCTTGAAACCAAAGGCTTCAGACCACCAGGGAGGAGACCCCCATGCATCGCAATGCATCGCGCAGGCTATTGCCAGCCTGCCTCGCCGTCGCCACGCTGCTCGCCACGGGGTCCGTGGCACTGGCCCAGAGTGCGCCGGCCACATCCAGCAAGATCAAGGTCGGCTTCATGCTGCCGTACACGGGCACTTATGCCGCCCTCGGCGGGGCCATCGAGAATGGCTTCCGGATGTACGTGCAGGAGCAGGGCGGCAAGCTGGGCGGCCGCGAGGTTGAATACTTCAAGGTCGATGACGAGTCCGATCCGGCCAAGGCGCCGGAGAATGCCACCAAGCTGATCAAGCGCGACCAGGTCGACGTGGTGGTCGGCACGGTTCATTCGGGCGTGCAAATGGGCATCGTCAAGGTGGCCAAGGAAAACAATACGCTGCTGATCATTCCCAATGCCGGCGTGGACGAAGCCACCGGGCCGCTGTGCGGTCCCAACATCTTCCGTTCGTCGTTCTCGAACTGGCAGCCGGGCTATGCCATGGGCCATGTGCTGGCGGATCGCGGCCTGAAGAAGGTGGTCACGCTGACGTGGAAATACGCAGCGGGCGAGCAGTCGGTCAAGGGCTTCAAGGAAGCGTTCGAAGCCAAGGGCGGCAAGGTGGTGAAGGAGTTGAGCCTGCCGTTCCCGAACGTCGAATTCCAGGCGCTGATTACCGAAGTGGCTTCGATCAAGCCCGACGCCGTGTTCGTGTTCTTCGCCGGCGGCGGCGCGGTCAAGTTCGTCAAGGACTGGCAGGCCGCCGGTCTCAAGGACAAGATTCCGCTGTACGCATCAGGCTTCCTGACCGACGGCACGCTCGAGGCGCAGGGCGTCGCGGCGCAGGGTCTGGAGACCACGCTGCACTATGCCGATGGCCTGACCAATCCGCGCGACAAGAGCTTCCGGCTCGACTACGCCAAGCTGTACAAGCTGCAGCCCGACGTCTACGCGGTACAAGGCTACGACGCCGCGCAACTGCTGGCCGCTGGCGCCAATGCGGTCAAGGGCGACATGTCGCGCAAGCCGGAGGTCATCAAGGCGATGGAAGCCGCGAAGGTGGATAGCCCGCGTGGCGCCTTCACGCTGTCGAAGGCGCACAACCCGGTGCAGGACTTCTATCTGCGCAAGGTCGATGGCCGCGACAACAAGGTCAGCAGCGTCGCCGTGAAGGCGCTGGCCGATCCGGCGCGCGGCTGCCGCCTGTAATCGCACGTTGGAAAGCGGCATCGCGATGGACCTTGTCTCGTTTCTGATCCAGTGCCTGAACAGCGTGCAGTACGGGCTGCTGCTGTTCCTCGTGGCCAGCGGCTTGACGCTGATCTTCGGCATCATGGGCGTGATCAATCTCGCACATGGCAGCTTCTACATGCTGGGGGCCTATCTGGCATTCACGCTGGCCAGCCTGACGGGCAACCTGTTCATTGCGCTGCCGCTCGGCATCGTGCTGGCCGTGCTGTTCGGGTACGTGCTGGAGTGGGCCTTCTTCAGCTACCTGTATCAGCGTGACCACCTGCAACAGGTGCTGATGACATACGGGCTAATCCTGGTCTTCGAGGAGTTGCGCAGCATCCTGGTGGGCGACGACGTGCACGGTGTGCAAGTGCCGTCGCTGCTAGACTGGTCGCTGCCGGTGGGCAACGACATGACCTATCCGGTGTATCGCCTGTTCATCTCCGCCGTCTGCCTGTTGGTGGCCGGCGCGATGTACTACGTGATTCGCCGCACGCGTGTGGGCATGATGATCCGCGCCGGCGCCACGAACCGCGAGATGGTGCAGTCGCTTGGCGTCAACGTGACCGTGCTCTATCGTTTCGTGTTCGCGCTCGGCGTGGCCCTGGCCGTGCTGGCAGGCATGATCGCCGCGCCGGTTTCCTCGGTCTACCCGGGCATGGGCGGGCAGGTGCTGATCATCTGCTTTGTCGTGGTCGTGATCGGCGGTATCGGCTCGGTCAAGGGTGCGCTGGTGGCGTCGCTGCTGATCGGCTTCGTCGATACGTTCGGCAAGGTGTTCTGGCAGGATGCGGCTGGCGTGCTGGTCTACCTGCTGATGGCCGTGATCCTGCTGTGGAAGCCCCAGGGGCTGTTCCGCGCGGGCTGAGCAGGAAATCCTGACATGCATTCCGATTCCTTGACACCGCCACCGCAGGACATCCGCCGCCCGGCCTGGATGGCGACCGCTGGCTGGCTGGTGGCCTTGGCCGTGCTCTGCGCCATGCCGATGCTGCTGACCGCCGACAGCCACAAGTACTACATCGAGCTGCTCAGCAAGGTCATGATCATGGCGATCTTCGCGCTGTCGCTGCAGCTGCTGATTGGCTACACCGGGCTGGTGAGCCTGGGCCACGCCGCCTACTTCGCAATGGCCGCCTATGCCACGGCGATGCTGGCGCCCGAGAGCGGGCCGGGCAATGGCTGGCTGCTGCTGTTCGGCGCCGTGGGCGCGGCGGCCGCGCTGGCGCTGGTGGTTGGCGCGCTCGTGCTGCGCACGCGCGGCATCTACTTCATCATGGTCACGCTGGCCTTCGCGCAGATGGTGTACTTCGTGTTCCACGACACGAAGATCGCCGGTGGCAGCGACGGCACCTACATCTACTTCCGTCCCGAGTTCGGGCTGTTTTCGGCGCGACCGGTGACCGTGAACGACCCCGTGCAGTTCTATTGGCTGGTGCTCGTTGCGCTGGCGCTGACCGTGGCCGCGCTGACCTTGCTGCTGCGTTCCCGCTTCGGCCACGCGCTGGTGGGGATCCGGCACAACGAGCAGCGGATGCGGGCGGCCGGGTTTGGCACGTATCGCTATCAGCTCGGGGCGTTCGTCGTGGGCGGTGCGTTCGCGGGGCTGGCTGGGTACCTCTATGCGATCCAGTTCGGTTTCGTGAATCCCGAGATTGCTTCCTGGCATCAGTCGGGCAACGCGATGCTGATGGTGATTCTTGGCGGCGTCGGCAGCCTGGCTGGCGCCGTGCTGGGTGCATTCTCGTTCGTGCTGCTGGCCGAATGGTTCGGCACGTTGACCAAGCACTGGCAGTTGCTGATGGGCGGTTTCATCATCCTGGCGGTGGCGTTGCTGCCGCGTGGGCTGGTCAGCGTGCCGGCGGTGCTGCGGCATCGTTCTCCGCGTCGCGCGCGGCGGGCCGGCGCGGCCACCGAATCGAACACACGCAGCCGGGAGGCCGTATGAACACGATCCCATCGGTTCCGGTACTCGATGCGCAAAGCCTCACGCGCCGATTTGGCGGGCTGACGGCGGTCAACAGTGTGGACCTGGCCCTGCATCTGCACGAGATCCATGCGGTAATCGGCACCAACGGCGCCGGCAAGTCGACACTGATCAACCTGTTGTCGGGCGAACTGCCGCCATCGGAGGGCCGGCTGCAACTGCAAGGGCGCGATGTCACGGGCTGGGCGCAGCCCAAGCTGGCGCGCCACGGCATTGGCCGCAGCTACCAGCGCAACAACATCTTCCTGCCACTGACCGTGCGCGAAAATTGC
Organism: Cupriavidus sp. Met-2; assembly: GCF_049843575.1. Classification (NCBI taxonomy): domain Bacteria; kingdom Pseudomonadati; phylum Pseudomonadota; class Betaproteobacteria; order Burkholderiales; family Burkholderiaceae; genus Cupriavidus; species Cupriavidus sp. Met-2. The sequence continues at coordinate 184,026 of NZ_JBBHZL010000006.1, read as the reverse complement.
CGGCTTGCGGCGCAATCGCGCGCGCAGCGGGCCTGGCGTCTCTGGGAGCCGGCGCAGGGCTGCCGCACGAGCCGCGCGCTGGCCGACGAAGCGCTCGAACGGGCGGGGCTGATGCAGCACGCCGGTCGGCTTGCCAGCGATCTCGCGCATGGCCAGAAGCGCCAGCTCGAGGTGGCCATGTGCCTCGCGACCGAGCCCGTGGCACTGCTGCTCGACGAACCGCTGGCTGGCATGGGGGCGGAGGAGTCTGAGCGGATGCTTGACCTGCTGCGCGGCCTGAAGGAGGGCCACGCGATCCTGCTGGTCGAGCACGACATGGAGGCCGTGTTTGCCGTGGCCGATCGCATCACGGTGATGGTGAACGGCACGGTGATCGCCACTGGCGATCCGGCCAGCATCCGGGCCAATCGGGAAGTGCAACTGGCCTACCTCGGCGAAGAGGAGGCCGCATGAGCCATGCCGCGATCATTGACGCAGATGGCGTCAACGCCTGGTATGGGTCGAGCCACGTGCTGCGCGGCATCGACTTTCGCGTCGGCGCCGGCGAGTCGGTTGGCCTGCTTGGCCGCAACGGCATGGGCAAGAGCACGCTGCTGCGGACGCTGCTGGGCCACGTGCGCGAACGTGAAGGCGGGATCCGCGTGGTGGGGCGCGATATGTCGCGGGCGCGGCCGCATGAGGTCGCCAGGCTCGGCATCGCCTATGTCCCGGAAGGGCGGGGGATATTTCCTAACCTGAGCGTGCGCGAGAACCTGTTGATGGCTGCGCGCGCCGGGAGCCAGGGCCGCAAGGATTGGGACGAGGTCCGCGTGCTGGACCTGTTCCCACGCCTGAAAGAGCGGTTGTCGCACGGCGGGCAGCAGTTGTCGGGCGGCGAACAGCAGATGCTGTCGATCGGCCGCGCGCTGATGACCAACCCGGATTGCCTGATTCTGGACGAGGCCACCGAAGGGCTGGCGCCCAAAATCGTCCACGAAATCTGGAATGTGATCGCCACGATACGGGCGACGGGGATCGCGTCAGTCGTTGTCGACCGAAACTACCGGGCCGTGCTGGCCCATGTGGACCGGGTGGTCGTGCTGGAAAAGGGGCTGGTGGTCATGTCCGGGCCCGCTGCCGATCTGGCCGCCGCGCCGGCGGCGCTGGACCGTTACCTGGGTGTTTGATTTCCAGATTCGGCGGCCCACCATGGGGCGCCGTTGTGGCTTGTCCGCAACGCTCGTTTGGTGGGGCAACCCACTGCAAAGTGTGACCAGAGCTTGACCATGGCCCGGTTCGCTTCCATGCTTGTTCGGTCGCATTGGCAACACGGGCATCTTCCACAGTGGTCGTCTTACAGCACTTCATCTAGAATGCGCGCGTTTGTGCAATGCAATAGAGGTAGAGACGGCCATACCGCCCCATCGGGGACCGGAGCCGCTTGCGCGAGAGAATTTGTGCCTGAATCACCACATCGGTAGGTGTTATGTCCGGCAGCCCGCCGGGTGAGCCGAAGTCAGGCCGTAGAGGCGCGAGCCGGTCCACCAGACCCAAATCCATGACTCAATCCACAACCAGTCACTACTACGTCGAAAGCCCGAGCTCCCGTGCGCTCGTGGTCGGCGCGATCGGTGTCGTCTTCGGCGATATCGGCACCAGTCCCCTTTACTCGCTCAAGGAATGCTTCAGCCCGGAACATGGCATTCCGTTCAGTCCCGATGCGGTACTCGGCATCATCTCGATGCTGTTCTGGGCCTTTGTTATCGTCGTGTCGCTGAAGTACGTGATGTTCGTGATGCGCGCCGACAACAACGGCGAGGGCGGCATTCTGGCGCTGATGGCGCTGGCCTTGCGCACAGCGGCGCCACGGTCACGCATGGCCAAGCTGATCATGATGTTCGGCATCTTCGGCGCGTGCATGTTCTACGGCGACGCGGTGATCACGCCGGCCATCTCGGTGCTGTCTGCCGTCGAAGGCCTGGAGATTGCCGCGCCGGGGCTTTCCCACTTCGTGATTCCGATCACGCTGCTGATCCTGGCCTTGCTGTTCTTTATCCAGCGCAGCGGCACGCATGTGGTGGGCAAGCTGTTCGGGCCGATCATGGTGGTGTGGTTCCTGGCGCTCGGCGCGCTGGGCCTGATCCATTTGGTGCAGGCACCCGGGATCGTCAAGGCCATCAACCCGGTCTATGCGGTGTCATTCCTGCATGACCACTCGCTCCAGGCGTTCATCGTGCTGGGTAGCGTGTTCCTGGTGCTGACTGGCGCGGAGGCGCTCTACGCCGATATGGGCCACTTCGGCGCGAAGCCGATCCGCACGGCCTGGTTCGTGCTGGTCATGCCGTGCCTGATCCTGAACTACTTTGGCCAGGGGGCAATGCTGCTGGGCAACCCCGACGCGATCGAAAATCCTTTCTACCTGATGGTGCCGTCGGCGCTGCAATTGCCGATGGTGTTGCTGGCCACCGCGGCCACGGTGATTGCGTCGCAGGCCGTCATCTCGGGAGCGTTCTCGCTGACGAGCCAGGCCATTCAGCTTGGTTTCATGCCGCGGATGCGTATCCGCTATACCTCGGCGGCGGAAATCGGCCAGATCTACATGCCCGTGATCAACTGGATCCTGCTGGTACTTGTGATCTGCGTGGTGCTGGCGTTCAAGAAGTCCGATAACCTGGCGGCCGCGTACGGGATCGCCGTGACCACGACGATGGTGATCACCACGTTCCTGGCCGCGCTGGTGATGCGCAACGTCTGGAAGTGGAACCCTGCATTGGTGACGCTGATCAGCCTGACGTTCCTGGTGGTCGACATGTCGTTCTTCGCGGCCAACCTGCTCAAGATCGCCGAGGGCGGCTGGTTCCCGCTGCTGATGGGCGGTAGCGCGTTCTTCCTGTTGATGACCTGGCACAGTGGCCGGAAGCTGCTGCGCGCGCGTAGCCTGGAGGATGGCATTCCGCTGGAGCCGTTTATCGCCGGCCTGCTGGCGCACCCGCCGCATCGCGTGGAAGGTACGGCCGTGTTCCTGACCGGCAACACCGAATCGGTGCCGGTGTCGCTGCTGCACAACCTCAAGCACAACCGCGTGCTGCACGAGCGGGTGGTTTTCCTGCAGTTCGTGACGCGTGACATTCCGTACGTGGACGACGACGAGCGCCTGAGCTGCAAGGATCTGGGGGGAGGCGTCTACATCCTCAAGTCCGAATATGGCTTCAAGGAAACGCCTGATGTGCAGCGGGTTCTGGATCTGGCCCAGCGCAAGCTCGGCATGCAATTCGAGCTGATGGAAACCTCATTCTTCATCGCGCGTGAATCGGTGATTCCGTCGAAGCTGCCGGGTATGTCGATGTGGCGCGAAAGCCTGTTCGCGTGGATGCATCAGAACGGCGCCAAACCGTCGGACTTCTTCTCGATTCCGGCCAACCGCGTGGTGGAGCTTGGGACGAAGGTAGAAATCTGATTCCCGAGGTCCAGATGTGACAACGCCCCGCAATTGCGGGGCGTTTTGTTTTTTCCTCCTCTCCCGCGAGCGGGAGAGGAGAACTGCCGGACTTAGCGCTTCAGCTTGGCGAATGCCGCTGCCATCGCGCCTTGCTGCACCGCTTCACGACGGTTGCCGCCGTTGGAACCCTTGCCACTGCCGTTACGCTGGCCACCGCGATCATTCGAACGATCGGCGCCGCCTGCACGTGCCGTAGCCTGGCCCGGCTCGTCATCGAGGCGCATCGTCAAGCCGATGCGATTGCGCTTGACGTCCACTTCCATCACCTTGACCTTGACGATCTGGCCGGCCTTGACCACCTCGTGTGCATCCTTGACGAACTTCGTCGAAAGTGCCGAGATATGGACCAGGCCGTCCTGATGCACGCCGATGTCGACGAACGCGCCGAAGGCCGCCACATTCGTCACCACGCCTTCAAGCACCATGCCGGGCTGCAGATCCTTGACGTCCTCCACGCCATCCTGGAACGTCGCGGTCTTGAACTCGGGGCGCGGGTCGCGGCCCGGCTTTTCGAGTTCGGACAGGATGTCGCGCACGGTCGGCAGGCCGAACGTGTCATCGGCAAACTGCTGGGCCGACAGGCCGCGCAGGGCGTCGCGGTTGCCCATCACATCGGGCAGCCCCTTCTTGATGTGATCCAGGATGCGCTGCACCACCGGATAGGCTTCCGGGTGCACCGACGAGCGGTCGAGCGGGTTGTCCCCGTCGTTGACGCGCAGGAAGCCGGCGGCCTGTTCGAACGTCTTGTCGCCCAGGCGCGGCACCTTCTTCAGCGCATCGCGATTCGAGAACGCGCCATTGGCGTCGCGGTATTCGACGATATTGCGCGCCAGTACCGAGTTCAGGCCCGAGACACGTGCCAGCAGCGGGGCGGAGGCCGTGTTGACGTCCACACCCACCGCATTTACGCAGTCTTCCACCACGGCGTCCAGCGCACGCGCGAGTTCGCGCTGGTTCACATCATGCTGATACTGGCCCACGCCGATCGATTTCGGGTCGATCTTGACCAGTTCGGCGAGCGGGTCCTGCAGCCGGCGGGCGATCGACACCGCGCCGCGCAGCGACACGTCGAGTTCCGGAAACTCCTTGGCCGCCAGTTCCGAGGCCGAGTAGACCGATGCGCCAGCCTCGCTGACCACGATCTTGGTGAGCTTCAGCTCGGGCGCGCCCTTCATCAGGTCCTGCACCAGCTTGTCCGTTTCGCGGCTGGCCGTGCCGTTGCCGATCGAGCACAGCGCGACGTTGTGTTGCTTGGCCAGACGTGCCAGCGTGGCCAGCGAACCGTTCCAGTCGCGGCGCGGCTCGTGCGGGTAGATCGTTGCCGTTTCCAGCAGCTTGCCCGTGGTGTCCACCACGGCGATCTTGCAGCCCGTGCGGATGCCCGGGTCGACACCCATCACCGATTTCGGGCCGGCCGGCGCGGCCAGCAGCAGCTCGTGCAGGTTGCGGCCGAACACCTTGATGGCCTCGCCCTCGGCGGTCTCGCGCAGTTGCGTGAGCAGTTCGGTTTCCAGATGCGGCTGCACCTTGACGCGCCAGCTCCAGCGGCAGACGTCGGCCAGCCACTTGTCGGCGGGGCGATTCTGGTTCTGGATGCCGACGTGGCGCGCGATCATGCCTTCGCACGGATGCGGCACCATCGCGTCCTGTTCCTCCCCAAGGCCCAGCTTGACCATCAGCACGCCCGCGTTGCGGCCGCGGAACAGCGCCAGCGCGCGGTGCGACGGCACGGTGCGGATCGTCTCGCTGTACTGGTAGTAGTCGCGGAATTTCTCTTCCTCGGCGGTTTCCTTGCCCTCCACGACGGAGGACGTCACCACGCCGTTGCTCCAGAGATGCTCGCGCAGCTTGCCGAGCAGTTCCGCCGTTTCGCCGAACTGCTCCGACAGAATGTCGCGCGCGCCGTCCAGCGCGGCCTTGACGTCGGGCACGCCGCCGTCGGCGGTGGGGTTGCCGTTGACGTACTTGGCGGCCTCGGCTTGGGGATCGAGCGTCGGGTCGGCCAGCAGTGCCTGCGCAAGTGGTTCCAGGCCGCATTCACGGGCGATCTGGGCGCGCGTGCGACGGCGCGGCTTGTAGGGCAGGTACAGGTCTTCCAGCGTCTGCTTGGTCTCGGCCGCTTCAATGGCCGCGCGCAGTTCGTCGGTGAGCTTGCCCTGTTCCTCGATCGACGCCAGGATCGTGGCGCGACGATCTTCCATGTCGCGCAGGTAAAGCAGGCGCTCCTCAAGCGTGCGAAGCTGCGTGTCGTCCAGGTTGCCCGTGACTTCCTTGCGATAGCGGGCGATGAATGGCACCGTGGCGCCTTCGTCCAGAAGGTTGACGGCAGCCGCTACCTGGCGGGGTTGCACGGACAGTTCGGCCGCGATCAGCGACACAATCTTTTGCAGAACGGAAGCAGGCAGATTGGACATCGAGAATACGTGTCAGTCGAAAGCGGGGCATTGTGCCACAAGCGCGATGCGCGCCTGGTGACGGGGAGACACCTTTTGTGCCCGCTGTTTTCCGACGTGGTGGCGCATCCACGGGCAGGCACAAGTTGCAACGTTCGCCCAGGGGTCCGAAGTGGCCCCGGATGTTAGAATTCCGCCATGATCGTCAAGCCCCATCCGGCCACCATGGCTGCCCCGGTTTCCCAAGTGCCCACAGTGTCTTCCACGGCTCTCACCATCGCGCTCGCGGCGCTACTGCTGGCTGCGCCGTTTCGGCCCGCCATGGCGCAGGCGTCCACGCCGGCTGCAGCGGCTGTGCCGCCGGCCCCAGGCGTCGCGCGCGATTTCGATGCCGAGCGCAAGGCGATCGACGACTCGCGGACCTGGACCAAATATCGCTACGCGGTGGCGGAACGTGCGTGCTACAGCAAGTTCCTGGTGAACAACTGCATCGACAAGGCCAAGGAAGTCCAACGCGGCGAGCTGCAGGTGCTGCGCGAGCGCGATCTGGAGGTGGGCGATGCCGAGCGTGCCTACCGGGCGACCCAGCGTGATCACGACCAGGCCCTGCGGCGTGCGGAGTACGAGGCCAGCCTGCCCAAGCGGGCCGCCGACGAACAGGCCAGCCGCGAAGCCTTCGAACGCAAGCAGCAGGACCAGGCGCTGCGTGATGCGCAGCACAATGCTGGCGCGCCGCAGCGGGCGGCCAATGCCGAGGCTTACCAGAAGAAGCAGGACGATTTCGCCACCAAGATGCAGGAGGCACAGCAGAAGGGTGCCGAGCAGGCCCGTCAGCACGAGGAGAACGCGAAGGCATACCAGCAAAAACAGGTCGATGCCGCGCAACGTCAGAAGGAACTGGAAGAACGCCGCGCCCGCGCCGCGGAAAAGCAGAATCAGGGGCAGTCGTCGAAGCCCAGCCCATTCGGATTCTGATCTGGCTCGAACAACACCCGGGCAATGGCCGCAAGGCAGGGCAGGGGAAGGCGCAACATGGACGAGAACCTCAATACGCTGGCGCGACAGATCATCGAACTGCAGATCGAGCATCGTGATCTGGATTTCATGATCGACCGCCTTGCGTCCGATCCGTCGCATGACGAATTGCAACTGCGCCGGCTCAAGAAGCGCCGGCTCAAGCTCAAGGACGCCATCACCCTGTTGCAAGTGCAGGTCGAGCCCGACGTACCCGCCTAGCATAGATATCCACCGGTCCCTCCGGCGCCATGACAAAAGCGTGCGCGACCAATCGCGCCACGCCTCAGGAAGTTCCAACTTGTCCGAACCGATCGAAGACACATCCTTATCCGACGGCCCCAATGTGGCCGGAGCCGCCGACATGCCGGAGTCGCTCGCGAACGCCGTTGCCGCGGCGGCAGCCGACCAGGCCGCGCTAAGGTCTTCGCAACTCGCTACGATCTTTGCCGAAACCGGCACGCTGGCCAGTGCGATCCCCGGCTACCGGCCGCGCGCGGCGCAGGAGAAGATGTCCGAGGCCGTGGCCAATGCGATCGCCGACAACGACACGGTGATCGTCGAGGCTGGCACGGGTACGGGCAAGACGTACGCCTATCTGGTGCCGGCCATGCTCTGGGGCGGGAAGGTCATCCTTTCGACCGGTACCAAGAACCTGCAGGACCAGCTTTACCTCCGCGACATTCCGACGGTACGCCATGCGCTGAACGTGCCGATCTCCGTCTCCCTGCTCAAGGGGCGGGCCAACTACGTTTGCCACTATCACCTGGAGCGGGCACAGGCCAACGGCCGGCTGGCGTCGAAGCAGGATGCGGCCTGGTTGCGCGAGATCAGCCGATTCGCCAAGACCACGACGTCCGGGGACAAGGCCGAGCTGGCCGAAGTACCCGAGAACGCGCCAGTGTGGCAGCTCGTGACGTCCACACGGGACAACTGCCTGGGCAGCGAATGTCCGAACTACAAGGAATGCTTCGTGATGCGCGCCCGCAAGGAGGCGCAGCAGGCCGACCTTGTGGTCGTCAACCATCACTTGTTCTTTGCCGACGTTGTGCTGCGCGATACCGGCATGGCCGAATTGCTGCCCGCCGCCAACACAGTGATCTTCGACGAAGCGCACCAGTTGCCCGAGACGGCGACGTTGTTCTTCGGCGAAACGTTGTCGACGAGCCAACTGCTCGAGCTGGCCCGTGATACCGTGGCCGAAGGGCTGTCGCACGCGCGCGATGCGGTGGACTGGGTCGCGCTTGGGGCACCGCTCGAACGGGCTGCCCGCGATCTGCGCCTGGCTTTCGGCAGGGAGAACGCCCGCCTTGCGCTGGGGCAGATCGACGCCGACCCGCGCATTCGCGAGCCGTTTCACGAAACGCTCGACGCGCTCGACACGGCGCTGTCCGACTTTGTCGAGGCACTGGAATCGCAGGCCGAGCGTGCCGAGGAGCTTGAACAGTGCCATCGCCGCGCGCTCGAACTCGCCCAGCGGCTGGCGGCATGGCGCGACGACCGGATTGCCGCATCCCCGGTGCCTGCGGCCGAGCCGGCCGACGATGCGGAAGGCGACCAGACTTCCCAGTCTGTCCAACCTGCCCAGCTTGGCCCCGAAACCGTACGCTGGGTGGAAGTGTTCTCGCACACGGTGCAGTTGCATCGGACGCCGTTGTCGATCGCGCCAATCTTCAGCCGGCAACGCGCAGGCCAACCACGCGCGTGGGTCTTCACCTCTGCCACGCTGTCCGTGAAGGGCAACTTCACCCATTACGCCGCGCAGCTTGGGCTGGATCGCGATCGGTCGTTGACACTGCCGAGCCCGTTTGACTATGCGAAACAGGGGCTGCTGTATGTGCCCCGGGATATGCCACCGCCGCAATCGCCTCAATTTACCGAGGCGGTGGTGGAGCGGGCGCTGCCGTTGATCGAGGCGGCAGGTGGTCGCACGTTCCTGCTTTGCACCACGTTGCGGGCGGTGCAGAAGGCGTCGGACATGCTCTATGACCTGTTCGCTGAGCGTGGTATCAACCTGCCGCTGCTCGTGCAGGGCCAGGCGAGCCGTACCGAATTGCTCGACCGCTTCCGCGAGCTTGGCAATGCCGTGCTGGTGGGCAGCCAGAGTTTCTGGGAAGGCGTTGATGTCCGTGGCGAGGCGCTGTCGCTGGTCATCATCGACAAGCTGCCGTTCGCACCGCCCGATGATCCAGTGCTGGCAGCGCGCATGGAAGTACTGCAGAAGAAGGGGCTCAGCCCGTTCGCGGTTCACCAGCTTCCGCATGCGGTGATCACGCTGAAGCAGGGTGCTGGCCGACTGATCCGGTCTGAGACCGATCGCGGCGTGCTGGCGATTTGCGATACCCGGCTCGTGGAAAAGCCGTATGGCCGGCAGATCTGGCAGAGTCTTCCGCCGTTCACGCGCACGCGAGAAGCCGACACCGTCATTCGGTTCCTGGAAGGGTTGGGGCGAGGTGAGGCACCGGCGTCCGAGTCCGACACGGATTCGGAGTAGCTGTCCCAGTTTGTACCAGGCAACCACGAGTTCGTAGCATCTGCCCGCCGGGGATGGTCTTCCCGCACCAGACTTACTCGATCGGCAGCGGCTACGAGATTCCGAGTGACCGCAGCCAGCGCATCCAAGCGGCTTGGTCGCCATGACGAGGCCTACGGCACGTACGATGGTTATCGTGCCGAGAAGGGGGCGTGTTCATGAGCCCAACGTCTGGCGTCAGGCCAAAAAAAACCGCACGGATCGCGTGCGGTTTTTTTGTTGCTTGCATCGAAATGTCCATTGCGGACAGGTTCGGCAACCTCAGAACACTTCCCACCAGGACTTGTCCTTGCGGCGCTGCCCATATTTGATGTAGTCGCTGTTCGGATAGTTGCGTTCCATCACGCGGGCGGCATCGTCGCGCAGATCCTTCATGCCCAGCGCATCATACGAGCGGACCATGATATACAGCGCTTCCTCGTTGGCCGGCGCGCCGTCGTAGTCCTTCAGCGCCTGCTGCGCGCGGTTGACCGCAGCCAGGTAGGCGCCGCGGCGATAGTAGTAACGCGCCGCGTGAACTTCGTGCTGGGCCAGCGAGTTGACGATGTACTGCATGCGCAGCGTGGCGTCGGGCGTGTACTTGCTGTCCGGGTAGCGGGTGATCAGGATCTGGAACGCGTCATAGGCTGCTCGCGCCGCCTTCGGATCACGTTCGCTCAGATCCTGGCCGGAGAACCGGCCCAGCCAGCCCAGGTTGTCGTTGAAGTTGATCAGCCCCTTGAGGTAGTAGGCGTAATCGATGTTCGGGTGGCTCGGGTGCAACTGGATGAAGCGGTCGACGGCAGCCAGCGCGGCAGCGGTCTCGCCATCCTTGTAGTTGGCGTAGGCCGTATCGATCTGCGCCTGCTGGGCGTAACGGCCAAATGGATAGCGGCCCTCGAGCTTCTCGTAGAGCTTGACGGCGCGCGTGTAGTCGCCGCCATCTAGAGCATCCTTGGCTTCAGAATATAATTTGTTCGCTGACCAGCCAGCCGTTTCGTCCGGCTGGTCGCCCAGCAGGCCGCACGCGGACAGCATGACGCAGCCGCCTGCAAGCAAAATCGCTCCAAATCTCGCGCGCCAATTAGCGCGTCTCATGCTCTGCAATTGCATGGGCAACCTGTTCCCGGATGAAAAATAGCGCCAAGCATTATAGCCGAAGCCCCAAGCCCGAAACCGGGCCGGAGCGCCACACCGAATCCACCGCCGTAGCGGACGTCGATACGGAGGAGTTTGGCGACCTCGGTGAGTTCAACGACGATGTGCCGGTCTCGCCGCCGGCCGCGTCGGATTTCGTGCCACTGTACATGGAAGTCGATAGCGCGTCTCACGGCGAGCGCCTCGACAAGCTGCTCGCGCGGCACTTCAGCGAGTTTTCGCGTAGCCGTATCCAGCAATGGATCGAGGATGGCGCCGTAAGGGTCGATGGCGAGCCAAGCCGTGCCAAGGCATCGGTCCAGATGGGCCAGAAGATCGAGGTCCAGCCGCAGGCCGCCCCGGAGTCCATGGCATTCACGGCGGAAGACGTGCCCCTCGACGTCGTGTACGAGGATGATGCCATGTTGGTCATCAACAAGCCTGCCGGACTGGTCGTCCACCCCGCCGCCGGCAACTGGAGCGGCACCGTGCTGAACGGGCTGCTGCATCGCGACCCGTCTGCGGCAAGGCTGCCCCGCGCGGGGATTGTCCACCGGCTGGACAAGGAAACCTCCGGCCTGATGGTGGTGGCACGGACGCTGGTCGCCCAGACGGATCTGGTGCGACAGCTCGCCGCGCGCACGGTCAAGCGGACCTATCTCGCGCTGGTCTGGGGCGAGACCCCCGATGACGGCACGATCGATGCACCGATCGGCCGGGACCCTCGCGAGCGCACGCGCATGGCGATCGTGCATACGAACAGCGGCAAACCGTCGCGCACGCACTTCGAGACCCTTGGCACGGTGCCGCTGGGCCGGGGTAAGGTGTCGATGGTGATGTGCCAGCTCGAGACCGGTCGGACGCACCAGATCCGCGTGCATTTCGAGTCGATCGGCCATCCGCTGGTGGGCGATCCCGTCTATCACAAGGCCACGCAACGCGGGCAGCGCCCCGCGATCCGTGTGCCGCTGCCTGTCCCGTTCACGCGCCAGGCGCTCCATGCCTACCGGCTGGGGCTCGTGCATCCGGTCACCGGCCGCAAGATGTCGTGGGAAGCCGAGCCGCCCGAAGACCTCCAGGCCTTGATCGATGCCCTCGACTTCGAGGGGCATGCGCAGGACGATGAAGAGGAAGACGACTGGTACGAAGGGGACGACGATGACCAAGGCGACCACGACGACCATGACGACGAATGATCGCCCGGCCTGGATCGTGCCCGACTGGCCCGCGCCGGCGTGGGTGCGCGCATTGTCGACCACGCGCCATGGTGGTGTCAGTGCAAGCCCCTACGGCCTGGCCGATGGATCGACCGGTGGCCTGAATCTCGGCACGCATGTCGGTGATGACCCGGCCGCCGTGTCCGAGAATCGGCAGCGCTTGGCGGAACATCTGCCGGCTATGCCGCGCTGGCTCGACCAGGTGCATGGCTGTGGCGTGGTCACGGCCGACGGCGTCACGGATGGTGTGCCGCAGGCGGACGCGAGCATCGCCACCGAGTCAGGCCACGTCTGCGCGATCATGACGGCCGATTGCCTGCCAGTGCTGCTCTGCGATGCGGCGGGCACGGTCGTTGGCGCGGCACATGCGGGCTGGAGAGGGCTCTGTGATGGGGTCATCGAGGCCACGCTGGCACGCATGGCAGCGCGTGCCGGCCCCGATCCAACCTGGCTTGCATGGCTTGGTCCGGCCATCGGGCCGACGGCATTCGAGGTAGGTGCCGAGGTCCGTGCCGCCTTCATCGAGCGCGCGCGCGACGACGAGCGGGCAGGGGTCGAGGCAGCGTTTCTCCCGGGCGCGCCGGGCAAGTACTGGGCCGATATTTATGCGTTGGCCCGCATCCGGTTGGCACGCGCGGGTTGCGTGCGGGCTTACGGCGGGGATGCCTGTACCGTTACCGACGCCGATCGCTTTTTCTCCTACCGCAGGGACCGCACGACTGGCCGCATGGCCACGCTCGTCTGGCTGGAACGCTGACAGCCGCCGCCGGCCGTGGCACCGTCTATTGGCCGGCTTTCGACTCGGATTCCGCCGTCTTTGCCGCGGCGGCTTCGCCGGCTTCACGCGCTTTTCGCCGCCTGCGCCGGCCCGGCGTCCCCATGATGTACATCACGATCGCGACCGGAGCCAGTCCGTAAAACAGAAAGGTGGCCACGCCAGCCACCGCGTTGGTCTCGGTAATCGACATCATCAGGACGACGTAGAGCCAGCCAATTGCCACGATATACATCAGACTTTCATCTCTTTCGTGTATGAGTTCATGCTGCCTGGCACGCCGCGCCAGGCCTACCGTCCGGTAGGTCGGGATTTGGCGGCCAGGGAGTTACCTGTCGTGCGGATTTCCGCATTGACAGCGTCTACATTGCGAGGCAACAATGCCTTTAAATGTATCGAAACCGAGGAATTACTCTAGGGTTTCGCCGGCTAGCATAGCGTATGACGCAGGGCATCCGAGGTCGTTCTGCAGCAGTGTCAGACGCAACCCGGATCAGGGGCGGGTCGGGAGACAGTCACCCCGAGCCCGTCAACCAATACGACGGCAGAGAGACGAATACATTATGGCGACCGGCAAAGGTGCGGCAGCTTCCGCTAAGGAAGGCAAGTCCCAACCGTTTCAGTTCGTGCCGGGGCCATTTGATCCAGCCACCTGGCTGGAGTGGTCCCGTCAATGGGTACCCGAGGCCAACGGCGATATGCCGTCAGGTTTCCCGGCCGGTATGGCCGGCGCGTTTCCGGGTGGATTCCCGGGCGGCGAGGCATTCGTCCAGGCCTTCCAGAACGCTTTCCAGGGTGCCACCGCGCAGGGTGCGAACGGCATGAATGGCGCCGGCGGCGTGAAGATCGCGCCCGCGCAGCTTGCTCGTATCCAGGAACGCTTTTTCAGGGATTTCGCCGAACTCTGGCGAGAAATGGGCGAGGGCGCCGTGGCAGCCAGCGCGCCTGCGCCCAACGGCGCGGCCAATGCCGATTCAGCCAGCCAGCGCTTGTCCGACAAGCGTTTCGCCAGCCCGGCATGGCGCAACAATGCCCCGTATCGCTATACCGCAGCCTTTTACCTGCTGACGGCCCGCGCCATGACCGAACTGGCCGAGGCGGTCGAGGCCGATCCCAAGGTTCGTCAGCGCATCCGCTTCGCGGTATCGCAATGGGTGGATGCCATGTCGCCGGCCAACTTCCTGGCGACGAACCCCGACGCGCAACAGCGCCTGATCGAATCCGGTGGTGAGTCACTGCGCAAGGGCGTGCGCAATATGCTGGAGGATCTGGCCAGGGGCAAGATCTCGCAGACCGATGAAACAGCGTTCGAGGTCGGCCGCAATATGGCTGTGACCGAAGGCGCTGTGGTCTACGAGAACGAGTATTTCCAGCTTCTGCAGTACAAGCCTCTGACCGACAAGGTCTACGAGCGGCCGCTGCTGATGGTGCCGCCGTGCATCAACAAGTTCTACATTCTGGACCTGCAACCCGAGAGCTCGCTTGTGCGTCATGCGGTGGAGCAGGGGAATACCGTCTTCCTGGTGTCGTGGCGCAACCCCGATGCATCGATGGCCGAGCGCACCTGGGATGAGTACATCGAGCACGCGGCGATCCGCGCGATCGAAGTGACGCGCGATATCAGCGGACAGGACAAGATCAACGTGCTGGGCTTCTGCGTCGGCGGCACGATCGTCTCGACGGCGCTTTCGGTGCTGGCCGCGCGTGGCGAGCGTCCCGCAGCCAGCCTGACATTGCTGACCACGCTGCTGGATTTCGCCGATACGGGCATCCTCGATGTCTTCGTCGACGAAGCGCACGTGCAACTGCGCGAGGCCACGCTGGGTGGGGCCGGCGGCGCGCCGTGCGGGCTGCTGCGCGGCGTGGAACTTGCCAATACGTTCTCGTTCCTTCGTCCGAACGACCTGGTCTGGAACTACGTGGTCGACAACTATCTCAAGGGCAACACGCCGGTTCCGTTCGACCTGTTGTTCTGGAATGGCGACGCCACCAATCTCCCGGGCCCGTGGTACTGCTGGTACCTGAGGCATACGTATCTGCAGGACGAGTTGAAGGTGCCGGGCAAGCTCACGGTCTGCAACGCGCCGGTGGACTTCGGGGCGATCGACGTGCCAACGTACATCTACGGGTCGCGCGAAGACCACATCGTGCCCTGGGCCGCGGCCTACGCTTCCACGGCGCTGCTGCGGAACAAGTTGCGTTTCGTGCTGGGTGCCTCTGGCCATATCGCGGGCGTCATCAACCCGCCGGCCAAGAAGAAGCGCAGTCATTGGACCAATGACAAATTGTCGGAATCGGCCCATGATTGGCTGGCCGGCGCGCAGGAGCATCCGGGAAGCTGGTGGCCGGACTGGGTGACATGGCTGGGCAAGCAGGCGGGTCAGAAGCGTGCCGCGCCAGCCGATTACGGCAATGACCACTACCGGGCGATTGAACCCGCGCCAGGGCGCTACGTCAAACAGCGCGCCTGAGCTTCATAAGGGCCGGCCCGCGACGCCGGCCCGGATTTCGAACCGTTCCGCATTCGTTTTCTCGAAAGGACATCAAATGACCGATATCGTCATCGTTTCCGCAGCCCGTACCGCAGTTGGCAAGTTCGGCGGTTCGCTCGCGAAGATCCCCGCGCCGGAGTTGGGCGCCATCGTGATCAAGGCCGCGCTGGAACGCGCCGGCGTGAAGCCGGACCAGGTGAGCGAAGTGATCATGGGCCAGGTGCTGACGGCCGCCTCGGGCCAGAACCCGGCACGCCAGGCTTCGCGCAAGGCGGGCCTGCCAGACATGGTGCCGGCCATGACCATCAACAAGGTGTGCGGTTCGGGCCTGAAGGCCGTGATGCTGGCCGCCAACGCGATTGTGGCTGGCGAGGCCGAGATCGTCGTGGCCGGCGGCATGGAGAACATGAGCGCCGCGCCGCACGTGCTGCCGGGTTCGCGCGATGGCTTCCGCATGGGCGACACCAAGCTGGTCGATTCGATGATCGTTGACGGCCTGTGGGATGTGTACAACCAGTACCACATGGGTATCACGGCCGAGAACGTGGCCAAGGAATACGGCATCACCCGCCAGGCCCAGGACGAGTTCGCCGTGGGCTCCCAGAACAAAGCCGAAGCTGCCCAGAAGGCCGGCAAGTTCGACGAGGAAATCGTTCCGGTCCTGATTCCGCAACGCAAGGGCGATCCGGTTGCGTTCAAGACCGACGAGTACGTGCGTCAGGGCGCCACGCTGGAAAGCATGGCTAGCCTGAAACCGGCCTTCGACAAGAGCGGCACGGTGACGGCCGCAAACGCATCGGGCCTGAATGATGGCGCCGCCGCTGTGGTCGTGATGTCGGCCGCCAAGGCGCGCGAACTGGGCCTGACCCCGCTGGCGACCATCAAGGCGTACGCCAACGCCGGCGTGGACCCGGCCGTGATGGGCATGGGCCCGGTGCCTGCCAGCAAGCGCTGCCTGTCGCGTGCCGGCTGGGAGGTCAAGGACCTGGACCTGATGGAAATCAACGAGGCCTTTGCCGCTCAGGCACTGGCCGTGCATCAGCAAATGGGCTGGGATCAGTCGAAGATCAACGTGAACGGCGGCGCGATCGCCATCGGCCATCCGATCGGCGCGTCAGGCTGCCGCATCCTGGTCACGCTGCTGCACGAAATGAAGCGCCGCGATGCCAAGAAGGGCCTGGCCTCGCTGTGCATCGGTGGTGGGATGGGCGTGGCGCTCGCAGTCGAGCGGAATTAAGCATCGCAATTGCATTGAGGGGTGTGCCGGCCGTGTGCGTCCAGGACGGATGCGGCCGGCGTGAATAAGAAAGACCAAAGCTTCGACACGATCGGGCGAGCCAACTAGGAGTGGATATGACTCAGCGCATTGCATATGTGACCGGCGGCATGGGCGGCATCGGGACCGCGATTTGCCAGCGACTGGCGCGGGATGGTTACAAGGTGGTGGCGGGCTGCGGCCCGAATTCGCCACGTCGTGAGAAGTGGCTCGAACAGCAACGCGCGCTCGGGTTTGAATTCGTGGCGTCCGAAGGCAACGTCGCCGACTGGGACTCCACCAAGGCAGCCTTCGATAAGGTCAAGTCCGAAGTGGGCGAGGTCGATGTGCTGATCAACAACGCCGGCATCACGCGAGACGTAGTGTTCCGCAAGATGACCCGCGCGGACTGGGATGCGGTGATCGACACGAATCTGACGTCGCTGTTCAACGTGACCAAGCAGGTCATCGACGGCATGGCTGACCGCGGCTGGGGTCGAATCGTCAATATTTCGTCGGTGAACGGCCAGAAGGGTCAGTTCGGTCAGACCAACTACTCGACCGCCAAGGCAGGCCTGCACGGCTTCACGATGGCGCTGGCGCAGGAAGTGGCCACCAAGGGCGTGACCGTGAACACGGTGTCGCCGGGCTACATCGCCACGGACATGGTCAAATCGATTCGCCAGGATGTGCTCGACAAGATCGTCGGCACGATTCCGGTCAAGCGTCTGGGCACGCCCGAAGAAATCGCCTCGATCTGCGCTTGGCTGTCGTCGGACGAGTCGGGTTTCTCCACCGGTGCCGACTTCTCGCTGAATGGCGGCCTGCACATGGGCTGACCGGCGCGCGCGCCGGATGTCGCCGTTGATGCGGCGCATCCAGCGCAGTGCACAAGCATGACCCGGCCGGGCTCCGGCTGGCGTTTCTGGCGGGCGATGCCGCGCATTCGTGCGCGTTCATTGCCCGTTTGTCATCTTTCCACGCTGTTTTGCTGCGGGTTTTCCTTAAACCTTGCCGTCTTTTCTTAGTGCCTTGTTGAGCATAGAATCAGGGCAATAGCGCAACCGGCACCACTGTGGAGCCTTTCGGCTGTGTCCGGTCCGGTTGTTCTTGCGCACTGCATCGCACGCGGTGCAGCAGTACCGAGCGATGGCGCAGCAGCGATGCCGGACAACGGCATCAGCGACGACACAAGGATAGAGCACCGATGGCCACGAGCAAAAAAGGCGCAGAGCGACTGATCAAGAAGTATCCCAATCGCCGGCTCTACGACACGCAGACCAGTACCTACATCACGCTCGCGGATGTGAAACAACTGGTCATGGACAGCGAGGAGTTCAAGGTCGTCGACGCCAAGTCGGGCGAAGAACTCACGCGCAGCATCCTGCTGCAAATCATCCTGGAAGAGGAAACCGGCGGCGTGCCAATGTTCTCGAGCGCGATGCTCTCGCAGATCATCCGCTTCTACGGCCATGCGATGCAGGGCATGATGGGCACCTACCTGGAAAAGAATATCCAGGCCTTCATCGATATCCAGAGCAAGCTGGCCGAGAATTCCAAGGGTCTTTACTCGGGTGAGCCATTCAGCCCGGACATGTGGTCGCAGTTCATGAACCTGCAGGGGCCGATGATGCAGGGCATGATGAGCAACTACATCGAACAGAGCAAAAACCTGTTTGTGCAGATGCAGGAGCAGATGCAGAACCAGGCCAAGTCGATGTTCGGCACGTTCCCGTTCAACCAGCCGGACAAGAAGTAAGCAGGTTCTGTTTTCGCCGCGCAACAGCCGTGCAGTGGTGTCACCACCACGGACTGTTGTGAAAGCGTGGCAAATTCCCATATCCGTGCGTCATTCTCTTTGACGCGTCGAATCGGGCGAGAGGGCATGGTCCAATTGGCCATGCCCTGTTTGTTCAGGGGTCCTGTTCAGACATCATCTCCTCGTCGCCCGATGGAAATCGACAAATTTCAACCGTTCGTACTCGACCTCTACACCCAGCTCGGCCAGGTACAGCGCGACATTGGTTCGCTCACGGCCGGCCAGCAGGCCATGACGGAACAGCTTCGGCAACAAGAAAGCCAGATGCGGGAGTCCGAGTCGCGGATCATTCATGCGATGGACCAGTTCGAGGCTCGTCTCACTGCAAGGGTCGATAAAGTGGAGTCAGATCTATCCGGGCGCATCCAGTCGACCGAGGACAAGCTCTCCGTTATGAAAGTCCGCGTCAACCGGGTGTTCTGGGCAACCGGTGGCGGCGGGGTCGTGTTGGGCCTGGCGCTCGGCTGGAGGCCGATTCTTGCCCGGGCCGCCAGTCTTCTTGGAACGTGATGCGCCCCGGGCACAGAACGAAGCCCGCCAAGGGCAGGCGCGCCAATATCGCTTGCTCAGGGTAAAATCACGGCCTTTCATGGCAATGACGGCGCCCGGCAGGCACGCCGGATGCCCTTGGCCCAGAGCGGCGCGCCACCGGGGACGGTCGGATGCGCCCCGAATCCCCCCTATTTGCGGTGCCCCATGTCGTCTGATACCAACTTGTCCAATCCGCCCAAAGTCGGCTTTGTTTCACTCGGCTGCCCCAAGGCCCTAGTGGACTCCGAGCAGATCATTACCCAGCTCCGTGCCGAGGGATACTCGATCAGCGGCACCTATGACGGCGCCGACCTTGTGGTCGTCAATACGTGCGGCTTCATTGACGAGGCTGTGCAGGAGAGCCTGGACGCGATCGGCGAGGCGCTGACGGAGAACGGCAAGGTGATCGTGACCGGCTGCCTGGGTGCCAAGAAGGATGCCGCCGGGCACGACATCGTGAGTGCCGTGCATCCGAAGGTGTTGGCTGTGACCGGCCCGCACGCGCTGGGCGAGGTGATGCAGGCGGTGCATACGCACCTGCCGAAGCCGCATGACCCGTTCACTGACCTGGTGCCGGCGGCCGGTATCAAGCTGACGCCGAAGCACTATGCCTACCTGAAGATTTCGGAAGGCTGTAACCATCGCTGCTCGTTCTGCATCATCCCGTCGATGCGTGGCGACCTCGTCTCGCGCCCCGTGGCTGAAGTCATGCTCGAGGCCGAAAACCTGTTCAAGGCGGGCGTCAAGGAACTGCTGGTCATCTCGCAGGACACCAGCGCTTATGGCGTGGACGTCAAATATCGCACCGGTTTCTGGAATGGGCGCCCGCTCAAGACGCGCATGACGGAACTGGTGGCCGCGCTCGGCGAGCTGGCGAGCCAGTATGGTGCATGGGTTCGCCTGCACTACGTCTACCCGTATCCGCACGTCGACGAGATCATCCCGCTGATGAACCAGGGCAACGTGCTGCCTTACCTCGATGTGCCGCTGCAGCATGCGCATCCGGATGTGCTCAAGCGCATGAAGCGCCCGGCGAATGCCGAGAAGACACTCGACCGCATCCGCGCGTGGCGCGAAGTCTGCCCGGACCTGACGATTCGTAGCACGTTCATCGCCGGTTTCCCCGGTGAGACCGAGGAAGAATTCCAGACGCTGCTCGATTTCATCGCCGAAGCCGAGCTTGACCGGGTGGGCTGCTTTGCCTATTCCCCGGTGGAAGGCGCCACGGCCAACGACCTGCCCGGTGCGTTGCCGGACGAAGTGCGCGAAGAGCGACGTGCCCGCTTTATGGAAGTAGCCGAGGAGGTCTCCGCCCGCCGTCTTCAGCGCAAGGTCGGCCAGACGCTGCGCGTGCTGGTGGACGAGGTCAATCAGGACGGTGGTATCGGCCGGTCGTCGGCGGATGCGCCGGAAATCGATGGTCTCGTCTATATCGATCCGGCGGCCAAGGCTTCACAGCGCTACAAGACGGGCGACTTCGTCAATGTGAAGATTACCGGCGCCGACGGTCACGATCTTTGGGGTGAAGTGGCGTAAGCCGTACTTGTGCATACAATTAGGTAAAAGTACGGTCGTTCGTTTTCCCGGGGTCGGGTCTATACTGTGCGGCGCAACATGAACGCATGGAGACAAGACATGGCACGTGAAGTGGTGGTTGTCAGCGGTGTGCGCACCGCAATCGGTACCTTCGGCGGCAGCCTGAAGGATCAGGCCCCGACGGATATGGGCGCTCTGGTCGTGCGCGAAGCACTGGCCCGCGCCGGTGTTTCGGGCGATGACGTGGGTCATGTGGTGTTCGGCAACGTGATCCAGACTGAGCCGAAGGACATGTATCTTGGCCGCGTGGCGGCTGTGAATGGTGGTGTGTCGATCAACGCGCCGGCACTGACCGTCAATCGCCTGTGCGGCTCCGGCCTGCAGGCAATCGTCAGCGCAGCCCAGACGATTCTGCTGGGCGATGCCGACGTGGCAATCGGCGGCGGCGCGGAAAGCATGAGCCGCGCGCCGTACCTGGCGCCGATGGCCCGCTGGGGTGCGCGCATGGGTGATGCCAAGCTGGTCGACATGATGCTTGGTGCACTGCACGATCCGTTCCACGCGATCCACATGGGCGTGACGGCGGAAAACGTCGCCAAGGAATATGACATTTCGCGCCAGCAGCAGGACGAAGCCGCGCTCGAATCGCATCGTCGTGCTTCCGCCGCCATCAAGGCAGGCTATTTCAAGGATCAGATCGTTCCGGTTACGCTGAAATCGCGCAAGGGCGACGTGGTGTTCGATACCGACGAGCACGTGCGTCACGATGCGACGATGGACGACATGACCAAGCTCAAGCCGGTGTTCGCCAAGGAGAATGGCACGGTCACGGCCGGTAACGCCTCGGGCCTGAACGACGCCGCCGCCGCCGTGGTGCTGATGGAGCGTGCCGAGGCCAAGCGCCGCGGCCTGAAGCCGCTGGCTCGCCTGGTGTCCTACGGCCACGCCGGTGTCGATCCCAAAACGATGGGTATCGGTCCGGTGCCGGCTACGAAGATCGCGCTGGAACGTGCCGGCCTGACGGTCAAGGATCTCGATGTGATCGAGGCCAACGAGGCATTCGCGGCGCAGGCCTGCGCGGTGACCAAGGCTTTGGGTCTCGACCCGGCGAAGGTCAACCCCAATGGCTCCGGTATCTCGCTTGGCCACCCGATCGGCGCCACGGGTGCGCTCATCACGGTCAAGGCGCTGTACGAGCTGCAGCGTGTACAGGGTCGCTACGCGCTGGTGACGATGTGCATCGGTGGTGGCCAGGGCATTGCCGCGATCTTCGAGCGCGTTTAAAGTCGCGGGCAGTCAATCTGCCCGAGGAAGTCCGTCTTGTCCCGTCCCGTTCTGCTTTGCCTGTTGGCCGTCGCGATGCTGTCTCTCCCAATTGCAGCGCGCGCGGCCGACGGAGCCGTTGTATCGACGGGGCAGGCGGTGGACGGGCAGGGCGGTGGGCTCGGTATCAATGACGCCATTCGTGCCGGTGAGGCCAAGCGGGGCACCTCGCTGTCCACCGGCTCGGCGGGCCCATTGTCACCGCGCCCCGAGTACGCGAAGTATCCGGTCTATACCGGCACGCTCGGCGACAAGCCGGTGCGATTGCGGGTGGCCCCGAAGACCGATACACGGGACAGCCTCCAAGGCGAGTATTCGATCGGGGATGGCAAGAGCGTGCGGCTGCTCTCCGGCGAATGGGAGGACGGCAGCTTCCTGATGGAAGAGTCGGACGACGGCACGCGCGTATCCGGCAATTGGGAAGGGCAGATCGACCAGCAGGGCGTGGTGCGAGGTACCTGGACCGATGCGCTCAACCCCGCGATCATCCTGCCGTTTGTTATCCGGCCGCTTGGCGGCTTCCTGGTGATCCCACCATTCGATAACCGCCAGGGCAGCGGCGCGACGTACGCCCCACCTTCGCCCAAGTCATCAATCTCGACTGAGAAGCCGCGCTGAATCCCCATCGGGCTCGGCTAGTCCGTCCGTCCTGACCTGACGTGTTTTCGCCGGCCTCGCACGTGGCCTGACTGGCATTTGCTGGTAAGCTCGAACGCCTGATTCGACTCCTCCAGGGAAATCGCCGTGTCCGCTTCCGACTCGTCCCGTTACATCAAGACCATTGCCGTCCAGCCAGAACTGGACATCGCGCCGGGCTTCGATTCGTTCTCCACGCCGACCTACCGCGGCTCCACTGTCGTCTTCCGCAACCTTGCCGAACTGCGCGCCTATGGCGACCGCAGCAAGACCTACTGGCGCTATGGCCTGCACGCCACGCCGACCAGCGAGGCGCTTTGCCAGCAACTGGCGCAGATCGAAGGTGGCCGTCACACGCTGCTGTTCCCGTCGGGCCTGGGCGCCATTTCGCTGGTCTATTTCGGCCTGCTGCGTATCGGTGACGATGTCCTCGTCCCAGAAAACGTCTACGGACCCAATCGCGATCATGGCGACTGGATGGCGCGGGAGTTCGGTATTACCGTGCGCCCGTATCATCCGTCGGTCGGCGCTGGAATCGCCTCGATGATCCAGCCGAACACGCGTCTGATCTGGATGGAATCGCCGGGCTCGGTCACGATGGAAGTGCCTGACACCGAGGCGATCGTGGCCGCCGCGAAGGCACGTGGTGTGCTGACCGCGATCGACAACACCTGGTCTGCCGGCGTCTACTATCGGCCGTTCGAGAAGGGCATCGATATCTCCGTGCAGGCGCTGACCAAGTACCAATCCGGTGGCAGCGATGTATTGATGGGCGCCGTGATCACGCGGGATGACCATCTCCACGACCGCCTCAAGCGCACCCGCATGCTGATGGGCTGGGGTGTCTCCGCCGACGATTGCTACCTGGTCCTGCGTGGGTTGGCGAGCATGCCGGTGCGCCTGGCCGCTCACGACCGCGCAGCGCGCGAGGTGGCCGAATGGCTGACGAAACGTCCGGAGGTCGCGCGTGTGCTGCATCCGGCATTGCCCGATTGCCCCGGCCATGCCGAATGGCTGCGGGATTTCAGCGGGGCGAGTGGTCTGTTCTCGATCATTCTGCACAGCCGCTATACGCGCGAGCAGGTCGATGCGTTCGTCGAGGCGCTAAAGCTGTTCGCGATTGGCTGGTCGTGGGGCGGTGCGCACAGTCTGGCTGTGCCCTATCACGTCGACACAATGCGCCCGGCTGGCACGTGGCCGCCCGCTGGATGGGAGAACGCCGGCGAACTGGTGCGGCTGTATATTGGTCTGGAAGACACCCGCGACCTGATCGCCGATCTGAAGCAGGCGCTGGAGTCTCAGCTGCGCTGACGAGCCAGAATGCGCCCGGACGCGCTAGACGCGTTCGAGCGCCGCGGGTTCTTCTGTCTGTTGGGTATTGGGTGATGCGCTACGCAGCGCCCATACCGATTCTGCCGGCCCGCCACGGGCGCGGCGTAGTGTGGCGCGGGCCAGCGCGACATATCCGGCGGCCAGCGCGATCGCGCCAATGTCGAAGCCCGCCACGGCCCAGCGGCCGTTGAGTGCCGCAACGATAAAGTGGTCGCCGGTCAGGATGGCATTCGACAGCGGCACGCTCAGCGTGGCGATCGCCGCAATCCACAGCAATTCCACGGCCGCGCGTGCGGGATGGCGAATCAGGGCCCAGCCCACGGATGCGATGAAGGCGGGCCAGAACACATGGCTGACGGCCTGATCCGGCCAAAGCAGCGCAGCCGGGAAGCACAGCGCAACGCCGATACAGGTGCCGATGCACACCCCAACCGTCGCCTGGGCGAGCAGTCGATGCACGCGAGGCTGTTCGGCCTGCCGCGTCTTGCGGCGTGTTTCGATCCACAGCAAATTGCCCGAGTAGAACAGGAACGCACCCGCCAGCCCCGCCAGCAGATAGACGATCCGCATGGCCAGGTCGCCATACGTGCCGTAGTGCAGCGCGAACATCGCGCTGTAGACCATGTGGTTCGTGTCGCGCGCGCCGGCGGTCTGGTTGGCGATCAGCTTGCCCGCCTCGGGCTCGGCTGCCGCGGCGTGAATGCCCACCGATCCGCCGTTGCCGAGCGTCCGGGTGCTGTCCCCGCGGACTTCGGCCAGCGCGTTCGCGTCACCGTAGTGCTGGAAGCGGATGGCTTCCGGCGTGAACCGATCGCCACCGTGTTCGCGGGCGATTGCCAGCAGTTGCGCCGCCTGCATCGTCGGGGAGGGGCGGCCTGCGGCGGTCACCTCGGGCGTGGCGCCTGTGACGCGTGGCACTACCTCCATCAGCTTGCCGTCGAACGTCAGCACGTTGAAGACCATCACCATGATCAGTGACAGGCAGAAGAATGCGCCGGTGATTGCGAATATCAGGTGGAACGGCAGGCTGAACAGGCCAAGCACATTGTGCGTGTCCATCCAGAAGCGCTTGAGGTTGCGTCCCGGGCGCACCGCGAAGAGGTCCTTCTTCAGGCGCGGTAGATGTAACAGCACGCCGGATACCAGCGCCAGGCCGTACAGGATCGAGATCACGCCCATGAAATACATGCCGTTCATGCCCAGGCCGAGCGAGTAATGCAGGGCGTTCAGGAATGCCGAGAGTTCGCCGGTTGCATGGTCGAGCGAGGTATCGTTCCGCGCGGCGGCATCGCCGTTCAGGCGCGTGCCGTTCATCGTCTGCCAGGCGCCGGACTTGTCCTGCCAGTATGCGTTGAAGTCCGGTTCCTCCTTGCTCGGCAGGCCAACGTAGACACTGTTGGCGGCATCAGGGTGCGCGGCGATGAGTTGCTGTACGAAGGCATCAACGGCAGGGCCGTCGACCTGGACCTCCGTGACGTGCCGGCCTTCCAGCCGGGCAGGGTTCTGCCACACGTGCAGTTCGTGGTGGAAGACCGTGATCGCCCCGGCGAAGAACGCTATGAACAGCGCCCAGCCTGCCATCAGGCCGACCCAGGTATGGAGCGTATTGAATACACGCAGGGTGTTGGGTTTCATGCGGATGTCCCGGAGAGTCTCAGGCGCCCGAAAGCGGGGAGGCAGGCGGCATGAGGTGCATCACCCGTACGCCCCAGAGTACGCCGTAGCAGATCAGGTTGGCGCCAAGCAGCCAGAGCCACGCCGAGCGGCTCGATGCGAACAGCAGGCTCAGGCAGATGATCGCCACCCAGAGCATGAAACCGAGCATGATGGCCACCACCACACCGCTTTCCCAGCCACCGGGCAGCCAGAGAATGCCAAGCGTGCACAGGGCGATTGCCAGCGGCAGGCCCAGCAGCGACCCTGCAAGCCATCGGGTTCCCATCATGGCGTGTTCCTTTCCGCGACGGTGAGGCGCGTGGCGGAGCGCCGCTTCTGCATCCACGTGCCAATGAAAGGCCAGATGGACAGGCAGCAAGTCATGGTGACCAATGTGCTGGCGATGGCTACCGGCCAGCCTTCCGGCACGCTCATTGTCCACGCGCTGGCGAGCGTCAGTCCCAGGCCGAGCCAGCAGGACAGGTGCGGGCGGATCGGCGCAGCGCGGGTGAGAGCCTGGTTGGGCGCGGCCAGATAGAGGCAGGCGGCGCCTGCCAAAGCGAGAAGTACGGCCAACGCCTGCATGAATTGAGCTTTTGCGGATCGACAGAGAACGAAATAATAATGATTCGTATTTAATTGATCAAGCGTGGCAATGCTTGGATGGGTTGGCGGGGTGGCTGAAGAGGCGCTCGACGCCAGCGATGCGGCGAGGCTTGGGGACGACAGGGAGTGGTGCAGCAGATGGTGTCCGGCACCAGCAGCCGGACACCGGAAGGCGGGGACTTAATGCGGGAACAGATTCAGCAGGCCGTCCAGGCCGACATGGTTGAACGCCACGCTGGCCTGCGCGCGCACCACGGGCTTGGCGCGGAATGCCACGGAAAGGCCGGCTACGGCCATCATCTTCAGGTCGTTCGAGCCGTCACCCATCACGATCGCCTGCGACGGATCGGCGCCGATCTGTTCGCACACCTCGCGCACCGTGCGCGCCTTGACGTCGGCGTTCACGATCTCGCCCACCACGTTGCCCGTCAGCTTGCCGTCGACGATCTCGAGCGTGTTGGCGCGGGTGAAGTCCAGCTTCAGGCGCGGCTTGAGCTTGTCGGTGAAGTGGACGAAGCCGCCGGAAACCAGCAGCGTGCGCAAGCCCAGCGCCTGGATGGTCTGCAGCATGTTCTCGGCGCCGGGCGACAGGCGCAGCCGTTCGTCGTACACGCGATCCAGCACGCTGGCGTCCAGGCCCTTGAGCAGCGCCACGCGGCGACGCAGGCTTTCGTTGAAATCGGTGATCTCACCGCGCATCGCGGCTTCGGTGATGGCCGACACCTCGGCCTTGAGGCCGCAGAAATCGGCGATCTCGTCGATGCACTCGATCGTGATCAGCGTCGAGTCCATGTCCATCGCCACCAGGCGGAAGTCCGACAGCTTGCGTCCACCCGGTACCACGGCCCAGTCGATGCCACGTGGCGCGCACGCCGCGTCGAGCGCTTCGCGCAGCGCGGGCGTCAGCGGCGCGCAATCGTCCGCGGTGGCCACGTTGTCGGCGCGGCGCTCGAAGGCGGAGGCGCCGGCAACGGTGCGCAGGGTGTCGAGGTCGGCATTGGCGAGCGGGGACAGGCTCTGGAGAATCAGCGGCATGGCGGGGGTAGGCAGGCGATGCGGGCGTCGCAGGGGTCGCGGGAGTTGAGAGGGCGAGCGGAAGCGCGCGGGAAAGGCGGTATTGTAACCAAGCCTTCCTTCCTGCTTCTGCCTTGCGCGGATATGTCGATATTGCCGTCCGATCTTATGCGGATTTCGTGCATGGATCGGCGAAACCATTCGTTCCGTTCAGATAGGCCCGTCGGTAGCCTTTCTCCCTGACACAAGCCCCGTGCTGCCGCGTGGGGCCCAAAACAGCAGGGCGCAAGATTGCCAACGCGCCACTTCACGACACCTGACGGGAGCAATACAGATGATTCGCAAACTGGCCATCGGCCTCGCCGTTCTTTCGGTACTCGGCGCCGCACAGACCGCCTCGGCCAACACCAACCT
The DNA here is from genome assembly GCF_049843575.1 of Cupriavidus sp. Met-2. Taxonomy (NCBI): domain Bacteria; kingdom Pseudomonadati; phylum Pseudomonadota; class Betaproteobacteria; order Burkholderiales; family Burkholderiaceae; genus Cupriavidus; species Cupriavidus sp. Met-2. Next base: position 156,886 of record NZ_JBBHZL010000006.1, on the reverse strand, counting down.
GCTCAATGTCTCGTACGACCCCACGCGGGAGCTCTACGTGGATGTGAACGCCGCGTTCGCCAAGGCCTACAAGGCGCAGTCCGGTGACGCCGTGACGATCCGCCAGTCGCATGGCGGCTCGGGCAAGCAGGCCCGCTCCGTGATTGATGGGCTGGATGCCGACGTGGTCACGCTGGCGCTCGGCTACGACATCGACGCCATTGCCGACAAGGGCCTGATCAAGCCCGACTGGCAGAAACGCCTGCCGCACAACGCATCGCCGTACACGTCGACGATCGTGTTCCTGGTGCGCAAGGGCAATCCGAAGCAGATCAAGGACTGGAACGACCTGATCAAGCCCGGCGTGCAGGTGATCACGCCGAACCCGAAGACGTCGGGCGGCGCGCGCTGGAATTACCTGGCCGCGTGGGGCTATGCGCTGCGCCAGCCGGGTGGCAATGAGGCCAAGGCCAAGGAATTCGTCGGCGCGCTGCTCAAGAACGTGCCGGTGCTCGATTCGGGCGCACGTGGCGCCACCACGACCTTCGTCGAACGCGGTCTCGGCGATGTGCTGATTGCCTGGGAAAACGAGGCGATCCTGGCCATCAAGGAACTGGGTCCGGACAAGTTCGACATCGTCGCACCATCGGTCTCGATCCTGGCCGAGCCGCCAGTGGCCGTGGTCGACAAGGTTGTCGACAAGAAGGGCACCCGCAAGGCCGCCGAAGCCTACCTGCAGTTCCTCTACACCGAGGAAGGTCAGGAAATCGCCGCCAAGAACTACTACCGTCCGATCTCGGAGAAGGTGGCCGCCAAGTACGCGGCGAATTTCCCGAAGGTGAAGCTGTTCACGATCGACGAAGTGTTTGGCGGCTGGGCCAAGGCTCAGAAAGCCCACTTTGCCGATGGCGGTTCATTCGACCAGGTCTATCAGCCTGGCAAGCGGTAACACGCGCGGCCGGGGCGGCCACGCTGCCCCGGCGTGCCAGTTGAAGGAGCCCGAAGATGTCCGCAGTTCTCAAGGTTTCATCCCGCATCGCCACGCGGCGATGTCCCGCCTGACCTGATTCCCGATCCACCCCGTCTGCCTTGCCGCTCGTGAAGCCGGCAGGGAGGGGTGTTGCCCGCCGATTCGGGCACAACGCCAGGACCCAAGAACTTCAGATCTCAGAACGCAAGGACACCCGTATGTCATCGCCCATCCGCATCTCTCTTTTCCACAACTCGCTGCGCCGCCGTCTGCTGACCGGTGTGCTGGTGGTTGCCACCGGCCTTTCCTATGTGCTGTTTGCCGGGCCGGCCAAGGCCCAGTCCCAGACCGTCAATCCCAAGCTGCTGCGCATCGGCTATCAGAAGTACGGCACGCTGACGCTGCTCAAGGCGCGCGGTACGTTGGAAAAGCGTCTGGCGCCGCAAGGTATCACGGTCAAATGGACTGAGTTCCCGGCTGGCCCGCAGTTGCTGGAGGGGCTCAACGTTGGCGCGATCGATTTCGGCACGGTCGGCGAAGCGCCGCCGATCTTTGCCCAGGCCGCCGGCGCGCAACTGGCCTACATCGGCAATGAGCCGCCCGCGCCCACGGCGGAGGCCATCGTCGTGCCGAAGAACTCCACGATCAAGAGCGTGGCCAATCTGCGCGGCAAGCGCGTGGCGCTGAACAAGGGCTCGAACGTGCACTACCTGCTGGTGCGCCAGTTAGAGAAAGCCGGGGTGGCCTATGGCGAGATCCAGCCCGTTTACCTGCCGCCCGCCGATGCGCGTGCCGCCTTCGAGCGAGGCGCCGTCGATGCCTGGGTGATCTGGGATCCGTTCCTCGCCGCTGCCCAGAAGCAGCTCGATGCCCGTGTGCTGGTCGATGGCCGTGGCGCGGATGGCAAGAACGTGGTCAGCAACCACCAGTTCTATCTGGCGTCGCGCCCTTACGCGCAAGCGCGTCCCGAGGTGGTGACTGCGATTCTCGATGAACTCGCGCAACTGGGCCAATGGGCCGAGAAGCATCCGAAGGACGCTGCTGCCGTGCTGGTCAAGGAGACTTCGCTCGACCCCGGCGTGCTCGATCTGGCCGTGTCGCGATTCTCGTACGGGGCGAAGCCGGTCTCGCCCGAGGTCCTGGCAGAGCAGCAGCGCATTGCAGATGTGTTCCAGACACTCAAGCTGATTCCCAAACCGATCAGAGTTGCAGACGCTGCGTGGCAAGCCCCCACCACGCAACAGGCGCAGCGCTGATTTTTATCGACCCGCAGGAGGCACGACATGCAAGTTCTCTGGTTCATTCCCACCCACGGCGACAGCCGCTACCTCGGCACGTCGGAAGGCGCGCGCGAGGTCAGCTTCGACTATCTGAAGCAGGTCGCCGTGGCTGCCGACACGCTTGGCTATGACGGTGTGCTGATTCCCACCGGCCGCTCCTGCGAAGACCCGTGGGTGGTGGCATCGGCCTTGGCCGCCGTCACCCGCAAGCTGCGGTTCCTGGTGGCGCTGCGTCCGGGTTTGATGACACCGACACTGGCCGCGCGCATGGCCGCCACGTTCGATCGCGTGTCCAACGGCCGCTTGCTCGTCAATCTGGTCACTGGCGGCGATGTGGCCGAACTGGAAGGCGACGGCTTGTTCCTGAACCACGCCGAACGCTATGAGGCTTCGGCGGAGTTCATCCGCGTGTGGCGCGACCTGCTGGCCGCCAGCCACGAGAACGGCGAGATCAGCTTCGAAGGCAAGCACGTCACGGTCAAGGGCGCGCGCGTGCTGTACCCGCCGATTCAGCGACCGCATCCGCCGGTGTACTTCGGCGGGTCCTCCGAGGCTGCGCACGACCTCGCCGCCGAGCAGGTGGAGACGTACCTGACCTGGGGCGAGCCGCCCGCCGACGTCGCGAAGAAGATCGCCGACGTGCGCGCCCGCGCCGCGAAGCACGGCCGCACGGTGCGCTTCGGCATCCGCCTGCACGTGATCGTGCGCGAGACCGACGCCGCAGCATGGGCGGCTGCCGACGAACTGATCAGCAAGCTCGACGACCAGACCGTGGCACGCGCCCAGGCCGTGTTCGCGAAGATGGATTCGGAAGGGCAGCGGCGCATGGCGGCGCTGCACGCGGGTGGCACCCGTCGCACGCGTGAGGCGCTCGAGATCAGCCCGAATCTGTGGGCGGGTGTCGGACTCGTGCGTGGCGGGGCTGGCACCGCACTGGTCGGCGATCCGAAGACCGTGGCGGCACGCATCGAGGAGTACGCGGCGCTGGGTATCGATACTTTCGTGCTCTCCGGCTATCCGCATCTGGAGGAGGCCTATCGTTTTGCCGAACTCGTGTTCCCGCTGCTGCCGCGCAAGGTGCGCGACAAGTTGCCGGGGCAGGTGCTGTCCGGTCCGTTTGGTGAAGTCATGGCCACCGGCATCGTGCCGATCGCCTCGCAAAGCTGAGGGAGGCTGACCATGAGCGCGCCCCATTCCATTGCGCCACGCCGGATCGACTGGCGCCAGGCCGCCCGCGCGATTGCGCCGTGGATCGTCCCGATCCTTCTGATCGTCGTCTGGCAGGTTGCCTCGCAGGCGGGCTGGCTATCCAACCGCGTGCTGCCAGCACCGTTGGCCGTGGTCGAAGCGGCCTGGACGCTGGCCGCATCCGGCGAACTCTGGAAGCACGTGTGGATCAGCACATGGCGCGCGCTGGTCGGTCTGGCCATCGGCGGCGGTCTGGGTCTCGTACTCGGGCTGCTGACCGGCACGTTTCGCACGGCTGCCACGCTGCTCGACAGCACGCTGCAGATGGTGCGCAACATCCCGCCGCTGGCGCTGATTCCGCTGGTGATTCTCTGGTTCGGCATTGACGAGACGGCCAAGTTATTTCTGGTGGCGCTCGGCGTGTTCTTTCCGGTGTACCTGAATACGTACCACGGCATCCGCGCGGTCGACCCGGCGTTGGTCGAAATGGCGCGCAGCTATGGCCTGTCGGGCTGGCGCCTGTATCGCGAGGTGATCCTGCCCGGCGCGCTGCCCGGCATCCTCGTCGGCGTGCGGTTCTCGCTCGGGTTGATGTGGGTGATCCTGATCGTTGCGGAAACCATCTCCGCCCAATCGGGTATCGGCTACATGACGATGAACGCGCGCGAGTTCCTGCAGACCGATGTGGTGCTGGTGGGCATCCTGCTCTACGCGCTGCTCGGCAAGCTGGCCGACGTGCTGTCACGGGCGCTGGAGCGGCACTGGCTGCGTTGGCACCCCGGTTACCTGTCTGCCTGAACTCTGCCTGAGATCTGTTTGAAGGATGAAGGAGCTTGCGATGATGCATACGCATCCGGTGGAACAGGCTGCGCTGGCCTGGCTTGACGCGAATCTTGCCCGACGTGATGCGGCGCGCCCGGCCGCGCGTGCTTCGCACGGTGTCGGCGGCATCGCGCTGCATGTGGAGCAGGTTGTGAAGCGCTACAACGGGCGCGAGGTGCTGCACGGTGTGAACCTGCGTGCGGCGCCAGGCGAGTTCGTGGCGATTGTTGGTCGTAGCGGGTGCGGCAAGAGCACGCTGCTGCGCCTGGTGGCGGGGCTGGAGTCTGCGGACGCGGGCGCCGTGGCGCTCGACGGTCAACCGGGCGGCACGCCATCGAGTGTCCGCGTGATGTTCCAGGATGCGCGTCTGTTGCCGTGGAAGCGTGTACTCGACAACGTCGCGATCGGCCTGCCGCGCGAACGCCATGCCGATGCGGCTGCGTTGCTCGATCAGGTGGGTCTGGCGGATCGCGCCAACGAATGGCCGGCGCGGTTGTCTGGCGGCCAGCGTCAGCGCGTGGCACTGGCCCGCGCACTGGTTCACCATCCGCGCCTGCTGCTGCTCGACGAACCGCTCGGCGCGCTCGACGCGCTCACGCGGATCGAGATGCAGGCGCTGATCGAATCGTTGTGGCGCCGGCTCGGCTTCACTGCGCTGCTGGTGACCCATGACGTATCCGAGGCCATCGCGCTGGCGGACCGTGTGGTGCTGATCGAAGACGGACGTATCACGCTGGATCAGCAGGTGACGCTGGCACGACCGCGCCAGCGTGGCACTGCGGATTTTGCGCAAATCGAGGACACGGTGCTGCGCCGTGTGATGCGGCAGGAGTCTCCGGCCGCCTCCGATGCCGAACTTCACTTTCGCTCCGCCGAGGAGTTCCTATCATGAGCTTTCAGGCGATCCGCTCGCATCGAAAGCTGTCTTGAAGTCGAATCCATCATGACCATCGATTCCGCACTTGAACGCTATCTTCAAACGTTGCCCCGTGAACCCGTGCCTGGCCGCGAGCTGTGGCGTGACGTGAACGGGCAGGTGCAGGGCCAGTATTTCCAATGCTCGCTGACCAGCGCCTTCGAACCGCTGGTCACGCTGGCCGATCGCGGCGTGGTGGCGCACGAAGGGTCGATCCGTACCTATGCCGAGGATGGCGTGGGGCTGGCGGCGTGGAAGCTGTTTGCTATGGCCGCCGACGACACATCGCTGGTGTCGCTGGATCGCCTGACGCGGCTGGTCCATGCGATCAACTACTTCGCGGCCGATGGCGAGCACAAGCTCGTGCTCAATGTGCACAACCGTTTGCTGGCCGCGGTTGCGGACGATCATGGAGCGGCCTTCCGTCGCGCGCTGGAGTCGCTGGGTTTGCCAATCGGGCGCTTTGTGATCCAGGTGCCTGCCAGCGCGAACGACGACCTGCCGCTGCTGCTGCACGTGGTGGGCAACTACCGGCGCAATGGTTTCGCGGTGAGCCTGCAGGCATCCGACCCCGCCGAGGCCGGCGCCCTGATGGCGCACGCCATGCCGGACTGGCTCAAGCTGGACATGCGCCGCACGTGGACCGACCGTCAACTGAGCGGGCTACGCGCCAGCGCCGAGGGCGCCGGCGTGACGTTGATCGGCCGGCGCCTGCAGGACGACGAGGCCGTCGAGCGCTTGCAGAACGCGGGCATCGTGCTCGGGCAGGGCAGAGTGATCGCCGATGAACCGGTGCCGGCACGCGGATTGCATGTCCGGGCGGTACCGGAACAACACAAACTGGAGAGGGCATGACGATATCGAAGCTGCCGGGCGGGGTGTCCCGGCTGGAAGTGCCACGCGGCTTGCAGATCCTCACCGTGCCGGGCTTGCATGGCAGTGGGGCCGCGCATTGGCAAAGCCGTTGGGAATCGCGCTATCCGGACTGGCAACGCATCGAACAGCACGACTGGAGCCGGCCGAGCCTGCCGCTCTGGGCGGAGCGGGTGTCCGAGGGCGTCTCGCGCGCGTCGCGCGTGGCGCGGCACGGCGCGGTGCTGGTGGCGCATAGCTTCGGTTGCCTGGCGACGCTGCGTCAGGCGGTGCTCGATCCGGTCGGCATTGCAGGGGCGCTGCTTGTGGCGCCTGCCGATCCGGACAAGTTCGGCGTGGCAGCGCTGCTGCCCACATGGCGGCTGCCATTCCCGACCATCGTCGTCGCCAGCACCAACGACCCATGGATGTCGCAACGCACTGCCTTCAGTTGGGGCACGCTGTGGGGCAGTGAACTGGTTGATGCCGGTGCAGCCGGTCATATCAATGCGGACTCCGGCCTGAACGATTGGCCGCAGGGACAGGCCTTGCTCGCCACATTGCTGCAGCGGATCGAGTCGGATGGCCGGGTTCTATCCCTGGGTGATGGATCGACCACCTGGGATATGTCGATCGAAGTGACGCAGGCAGCGCCATATATCTAAAACGTCTAAAGAAATTCGTAAAGATTCGTTCTGTTTATAAGGGCGCATCTGCAAAATTTGTCTCGTAGGCCGGCGCGATATGCGCCGGTTTCATAAGGAAGCGTCGGATGCGGCATAAATGCCCGCCGGCACAAGACCAGACGAGACACGCATGCCTTCCACGATTTCCCTGGCGGACGCCCCCCCGCCGGCCGCCGAAGCACCAAGGCGGCCCGTATCCGCGAGCCAGCGCTTCACGGTGTTGCCGGGCTTTGGCCTGTCGCTCGGCTTCACGATCTTCTACCTGACGCTTATCGTCCTGATCCCGCTGTCGGCCACGTTCCTGAAGACGTTCACGATGACGTGGGACGCGTTCTGGACCACGGTTTCGAACCCGCGCGTGGTGGCGTCGCTGGAACTCAGCTTTGGTGCGTCGCTGGTAGCCGCGATCATCAACACGGTGTTTGGCCTGGTCGTGGCATGGGTGCTGGTGCGCTATCGGTTCTTCGGCAAACGGGTGATCGACGCGCTGGTGGACCTGCCATTCGCGCTGCCCACTGCCGTGGCTGGTATTGCGCTGACCGCGCTGTTCGCGGGCAACGGCTGGATTGGCCGCTGGCTGGAACCGCTTGGCATCAAGGTGGCCTTCACGCCGTTGGGCGTGGTGGTGGCCCTGACCTTCATCGGCCTGCCGTTCGTGGTGCGCACGGTGCAACCGGTGCTCGAGGATGTCGAGCGCGAACTGGAGGAGGCCGCCGCGAGCCTGGGCGCTTCCCGGCTGCAGACGTTCTCGAGGGTGATCCTGCCCGCCATCCTGCCGGCGCTGCTGACGGGCTTCGCGCTGTCGTTCGCCCGTGCCACGGGCGAGTACGGATCGGTCGTGTTCATCTCCGGCAACATGCCGATGGTCTCCGAGATCGCGCCGCTGATGATCTACTCGAAGCTCGAACAGTACGACTACGCCGGTGCCACGGCCGTGGCCGTGGTGATGCTGGTGATCTCCTTCGTGCTGCTGTTGCTGATCAACCTGTTGCAAGCCTGGACGCGCCGTCACCAGAGCGGTGTCCGTGCCGCCGCGCTGCCCGATGGCAATCCGGAGGTGAACTGAGATGGCTGGTGCAATTTCCCGTCTGGGTGGCCCAGGCGCCCCAGGTACCCACGTACAGGCCGCACAGTTCCCGCACGACGCCACTGGCGAATCACGCTGGGTGCGGTACGGGCTGATCACGGTCGCGGTGCTGTTCCTGGGGCTGTTCCTGTTCATCCCGCTGGCGTCAGTGTTCTATGAGGCGCTGCGCAAGGGTGTCGATACCTATCTGGCTGCATTGACCGAGCCGGATGCCGTGTCGGCCATCAAGCTGACGCTGACGGTCGCCGCGATCGCGGTGCCGCTCAATGTGGTGTTCGGCGTGGCCGCCGCGTGGGCCATCGCCAAGTTCGATTTCCGCGGCAAGAACCTGCTGATCACGCTGATCGACCTGCCGTTCTCGGTGTCGCCTGTGATCTCCGGCCTGATCTACGTGCTGATGTTCGGCGCGCAGGGTTGGTTCGGACCATGGCTGGAGGCGCACGACATCAAGATCATGTTCGCCGTGCCCGGGATCGTGCTGGCGACGATCTTCGTGACGTTCCCGTTCGTGGCGCGCGAGCTGATTCCGCTGATGCAGGCGCAGGGCAGCGAGGAGGAAGAGGCTGCCATCGTGCTGGGCGCTTCCGGCTGGCAGACGTTCTGGCACGTGACGCTGCCGAACATCCGCTGGGGCCTGCTATACGGCGTGATTCTCTGCAACGCGCGGGCGATGGGCGAGTTCGGCGCCGTGTCGGTGGTATCGGGTCATATCCGCGGCCTGACCAACACCATGCCGCTGCACGTCGAGATTCTCTACAACGAATACAACTTCGCGGCCGCGTTCGCGGTGGCGTCCCTGCTGACGCTGCTGGCGCTGGTCACGCTCGGTATCAAGACGCTGGTCGAAATCCGCGCCAGCCGGGAACAACTGGAAGGGCAGCCATCATGAGCATTCAGGTCAGGAACGTACACAAGCGCTTTGGCGATTTCGTAGCGCTCAACGACGTCTCGCTGGACTTCGCCGAAGGCGAACTCACCGCGCTGCTGGGGCCGTCGGGCTGCGGCAAGACCACGCTGCTGCGAATCATCGCGGGCCTGGAGCGCGCCGACGCGGGACAGGTGGTGCTGGCAGGGCAGGATGCCTCGACCCAGCACGTGCGCCAGCGCAATGTGGGTTTCGTGTTCCAGCATTACGCGCTGTTCAAGCACATGACCGTATTCGAGAACGTGGCTTTCGGCCTGCGCGTGAAGCCGCGCGGCGAGCGTCCGTCCGAGGCGAAGATCCGCGAGAAGGTGAAGTCGCTGCTCGAACTCGTGCAGCTCGACTGGCTTGCTGATCGCTTCCCCGCGCAGTTGTCGGGCGGTCAGCGCCAGCGCATCGCACTGGCTCGCGCATTGGCCGTGGAACCACGCGTGCTGCTGCTCGACGAGCCGTTCGGCGCACTGGACGCCAAGGTGCGCAAGGAACTGCGCCGCTGGCTGCGCCGGCTGCACGACGATTTGCACGTTACCAGCGTGTTCGTCACGCATGACCAGGAGGAGGCGCTTGAAGTGGCCGACCAGGTGGTGCTGATGAACCGTGGCAGCGTAGAGCAGTTCGGCACGCCCGAGGCCGTGTACAACCACCCGGCCACGCCGTTCGTGTTCGGCTTCCTGGGCAACGTGAACCTGTTTCACGGCCGGCTGGAGGTGGGTGACAGCGGCGGCCTGCTGCACACCGGCGAGGCCGTGCTGCCCGTGGTCGGTAGCGGCCATGAGACCGAGGGCGATGCGGTGGCCTATGTCCGTCCGCATGATCTCGACCTTGAACGCTATGCGCCGGGCACCGACGGCATCGCGGTAACGCTGCGTCGCGCGCTGACGCTGGGCCCGGTGGCCCAGCTCGAACTCGAACGCGAAGACAACCAGGACGTGATCGAGGTGGCGCTGCCGCTCGAGCGCTTCCGCCATCATGGTTTCAAGGAGGGCGAACTGCTGGCGGTACGGCCGCGGCAGTTGCGTGTCTTCAATCAGGGCCGGACAACACAAGAACAGGGAGCGGCACGATGAATTTCCAGCAACTGCGATCGATTCGCGAGGCGGTGCGCCGCCAGTTCAACCTCACCGAAGTGGCCAACGCGCTTTACACGTCGCAGCCCGGTGTGTCCCGCCAGATTCGCGAGCTCGAGGAAGAGCTGGGTGTGGAGATCTTCGAACGCTATGGCAAGCGGCTGACCGGCCTGACCGAGCCCGGCCGGGAGATCGTCCGCATCGTCGAGCGCCTTCTGCTCGAAGCGGAGAACCTGCGCCAGGCGGGCGACGAGTTCGCCGGCCGCCATACGGGCCGGCTGACTGTCGCCACCACCCACACGCAGGCGCGCTACGCGCTGCCCAAGGTGGTGCAGAGCTTCCGGCGCGAGTATCCGCATGTGACGCTGGCGCTGCAGGAAGCGTCGCCGGCGCATATCGTCGAACTGCTGCTGACGGGGCAGGCCGATATCGGTATCGCCACCGAGGCCGTGGCCAGCGAAGCCGGTCTGACTTCATTCGAGGCCTATAGCTGGCAGCACGTGATCGTGGTGTCGCCCGACCATCCGCTGACGCGGCTGCCCGAGCCGACGCTGGAGGACATCGCCAACTTCCCGCTCATTACCTACGACGCGGGCTTCACAGGCCGCCGCAAGATCGACGGTGCGTTCGCCGAGGCCGGCCTGCAGCCGGAGATCGTGCTGACCGCGATGGACGCTGACGTCATCAAGACCTATGCCGAGCTGGAACTGGGCGTGGGCATCATCGCGTCGATGGCGTATGACGCGCGCAAGGACGAAGGGCTGGTGCGGATCTCGGCCGACCATCTGTTCGAACCGAACGTCACCAGCGTGGCCGTGCGACGCGGCGCTTATCTGCGCGGCTACGCCCATGCGTTCATCAACATGTTCGCGCCGCACCTGTCGCGCGACACGGTCTCCACGGCCCTGGCCGAATCCGCGCATCGCCCGGCGCTGGCTGCTGCCTGAGTTGGCGGCCCCGGCAGGCGTCGGGGCCATCGCCACGTTTGGCGCTTTCCGCTCGCTTGTCGGGCTCCACTACCTTTCGCGCCATCTGTCGCCGGTTCGTCGCACGGCGCTTCCGTCCCGGGCCGGTCCGGCGTAAAGTGCCCCCATCGCGGCCCGGCGGTGTTTCCTTGCCCGGTCTTGCGCGATGCTGCAGTGCATCAGAGATTTGCACGCGGTACCTGTAGCGAGAGGAGGGAGAGAACATGCGCCTATCGTGCGCGGGCCCGTCGCGGCTCAATATTCTTTGGCGCGACCTGCTGTTCGTGCTCTGCATGAACACGGTGATCGCCGTCAGCCTCAACTACGGCTTCCGTACCGCCGGAACGCTGCTCCAGAATTTTGCCTACAGCCAGCTGATCGGTCTCTCGATCTGGGTGCTGATCGATATCCCCCGCGTCCTGATCTGGTGGAACGATCGTCCGCGTCGATGGCCGTTCATGTGCCTGGCCGTGGTGGCGGTGCCAATGGGCGTGGTGATGGGTAGCTGGGCGACACGCGAATTGCTGGGGCTGCCGGAGAAGTCCGCGGCGGAGACCGGCGACATGCTGCGCATGTGCCTGATCGTCGGGATGCTGGCGTCGGCGAGCATGATCTACTTCTACTGGTCGCGCGAGAAGCTGGCGTACCTGGAGCGGCAGGCCGCGCTCGACGCCTTGCAGCGCGAGGAAGCCGAAAAGCAACTCGTGCGCGCCCAGTTGATGGCGCTGCAGGCACAGATCGAGCCGCATTTCCTGTTCAACTCGCTGGCCAATCTCGACGGCCTGATCGCCACCGACCCCCGCGCGGCGCGCCAGTTGCTGCAGCGGCTGATCGGTTTCCTGCGCATGTCGTTGTCCCACACCCGCGCTGAGCATTGCACGCTGGCGCAGGAGTTCGAGTTGCTGCGCAGCTACCTCGATATCCAGGGTATGCGATTTGGCGCGCGGCTCGATTACGAGATCGACCTGCCGCCAGCGCTGGCCGAGGCGGAGATTCCGCCGATGCTGGTGCAGCCGCTGGTCGAGAACGCGGTGACTCACGGTATCGAGCCGTGCATGCGCGGCGGGAAGATCGTGCTGTCCGCGCGCGAGACTGGGGACGGCAGCCTGCAGGTGGTCATCGCCGACACCGGCGTGGGATTCAGCCAGGGCAATAAGGGCAGCAAGGGCGGTTCCGGGCTTGGCCTGACCCATGTGCGCGAGCGCCTGGCACGGATCTTCGGCGCAGCGGCCACGATGCAAATGGAAGAGAACACGCCACGTGGTGTGGTAGTGCGCCTGACGTTGCCGCTCCAGCGCGGTTTCGAACCAATGTCCGTACCGGTTCGCGCCGCTGCGGGCGCCGCCGATCTGCAACATGCGCCTGCCGGTGTGGCCCCGGCAGTTTCCCGATCCTGATTGCACAGCCTGACAATTCATCCCCATGTCTCCGACGCTGCTGATCGCCGACGACGAACCGTTGCTCGCGCGCGTGCTGGAATCCGAACTGAAGGCGCTGTGGCCAGAGGCCCAGATCGTCGCCGTGGTGCATGACGGCGTGGCGGCGCTGGAGGCCACGCGCGATCAGCAACCCGATGTGGCCTTCCTTGATATCCGGATGCCGGGTATGAGTGGCATGGACGTGGCTCGCGAGTTGATCGAATTCGACCGGCCGCCGCTGGTGGTGTTCGTCACCGCCTATGACCAGTTCGCACTAGAAGCCTTCGAGCGCGCGGCGGTCGATTACGTGCTCAAGCCCGTGCAGCATGAGCGGCTGGAAGCCACCGTCGGCCGCCTGAAGGCGCGCATGGCCGCCCGGATCGAAGCGGAGGAAGAGGGCGATGCCGATAGCGACATCGGCACGATGGTCGACACGGACCGATTGGGGCAATTACTGCAGCGGCTGGAAATGCTGGAGAGACCCGCACAGGCACGGGGCCAGTATCTGCGATTCATCAAGGCGTTGGTGGGGCAGGAGGTGCGCATCATCCCGGTGGACGAAGTGGTCTATCTGGAAGCCACCGACAAGTACGTGAACGTGGTGTCCAGCAACGGCGAGGCGCTGATCCGCACGAGCCTGAGGGAGTTGATGCAGCAACTCGACCCTGACCGTTTCTGGCAGATCCACCGCGGCACGGTGGTCAATATCGACTGCGTGGCCAGCGCGGCGACGCAATCGCTTGGGCGCCTGTCGCTCAAGCTGCGCAATCGCCCGGAATCGCTGGCGGTCGCCAGGCAGTACGCCCATCTGTTCAAGCAGATGTAGCGCGGCCGAGTGTCTCCAAATTCCTCTAAGATGACTGCCTCGTCAGTTCCCATCCAGAGGAGTCAGAGATGAAGCCTGTTATGAAGCCCGTAACCACCGATATTTGCGACGCCAATGAAGACCGCCTGGCCGATGGCTCCCTGCGCGTTCTGACGCCGGGGTTCCTCCATTTCGGCAAGCGCATGGCCTTTTCGGGGCCTGCCGTGACGCTCAAAGTGTTCGAGGACAACTCAATGGTGCGCGCCACGCTGGAAACGCCGGGTGCGGGTCGGGTGCTGGTAGTGGATGGGGGTGGTTCGATGCGTTGCGCGCTGGTTGGCGGGATGCTCGGCGTGCTGGCCGAGAAGAATGGCTGGGCTGGGATCATCGTGAACGGCTGCGTGCGGGATTCGGAAGAGCTCAAGGTGTGCGACGTCGGCATCCGCGCGCTGGGCGTGCATCCGCAGAAAAGCCAGAAGCGCAATGTCGGTCAGGAGGACGTGACCGTGCAGATGCCGGGTGCGGTCGTGCGGCCGGGCAACTGGATCTACGCGGACGCCGATGGCGTGCTGGTCTCCGACGAGAAGCTGGACGGGGCCTGAGCCATGCCGCGAGTGTTTGTCTATGGCACGCTGCGTGCCGGCGAGGTCAATGACCTGAATCGCGCTGCCACGCGCCACGGCATCGAGGCACCCACGCTGGTGGGTACCGGGACGATTGCCGGTCGGCTCTACGATTTTGGTACCTATCCCGGGCTGGTGCTCGATGCCGCCGCTGGCCCGGTTGCCGGGGACATCTACGACATCCCCGATGCGCTGCTGCCGGTGCTGGACGAGATCGAAGAGGTCTACCCCGGGCAGGCCACCTTGTTCGTGCGCGAAACCCAACCTGTGGCGCTGGCCGGAGCGGCGACCGACTGCCTGCTGTATCCGGTTGCCGATAGCGCGGTGACGGGCCTGGTGTGCATCGATAGCGGTGACTGGGTTGCCTATCGGCGCGCGCGGGACGCGGCGGCTGCCTGACGGCAGAAGAATCGCGTTTCAAACGCCGTTGCCCGGTGCGCGGCGGCGTTAGCATGGCCGACGATGACATCCTTCACTGTCAACGGACGCCATGACCCCTGTAGATTCCGCACATCCTGAGTTCCCTCCGCCCGCTCCGACACACTTCGCCGTGCAGTCCGGCCCAGTGAGGCTGGCTGCCACAGCGTGGGGCGATCCGGGCCATCCGGTGGTCGTGCTCGTGCACGGCTATCCGGACAACAGCCATGTCTGGCATGGCGTGGCGCAAGCCTTGGCCGGCCGCTTCCGTGTGGTGGCCTACGATGTGCGCGGTGCTGGGACATCCGATGTGCCGGCTGGCGTGGCGGATTACCGGCTCGAACGCCTGGCCGACGACTTCATCGCTGTCATCGACGCGGTGTCGCCGGATCGGCCGGTGCATCTGGTGGGCCACGACTGGGGTTCGATCCAGGGATGGGAGTTCGTGACTGATCCGCGTCTCTACGGTCGCATCGCCTCGTTCACCTCCTGTTCCGGGCCTTGTCTCGATCACGCCGCCCGCGCGTTGCGCGAGCCGCCCCGGCACTGGGGCGCCACGCTGCGTCAGGCACTGGCATCGTGGTACATCGTGTTCTTCCATATTCCCGGCTTGCCAGAGTGGAACTGGAAACTCTGGCTGGGACGTAACTGGACGTTCTGGCTGCGCCGGACGGAAGGGCTCCATACCGCCGCCAACCCGACGCAGACCGCCGATGGCGTCCATGGCCTGCGCCTGTACCGCGCCAACATCAGAACCCGATTGCGTCATCCGCACAACCGTCACGCGCACGCGCCGGTGCAGGTGATTGTGCCGACGCGCGACCGCTATGTGCGCCCCGCCGTGACGGAAGGCGTGGGACGCTGGGCCGCACAGGCGTGGCGGCGTCCCGTGGATGCCCCCCACTGGTTTCCGCTTGCCGATCCCCAGCGCATGGCGGCAATGGTGCGCGAATTTGTCGACCATCTGCAGGGCGCGCCAGCGTCCCCCGCGCTGCAGTCCGCACGTGTTACGTCGGAGGCAGGCAAAATTTCATAATGCGGAAAGATGTTTTGTTTCGCAAAAATACGAGCGTGCGGGGCACAAGAGGGTTTCTCATGATGAAAGATTGCTTGCCGTATGGTGGAAGGATTGATCTAAGTCACTGTTTGTAAAGAGATAAAAAACGAGGTGATCACCACATAAGTCGCTTGTTGCAACGCGGGAGTCTTCTCTACACTCTTATATAAGACACATGACTTGAGACGCGAAATGCACAGCGTCCGGGTCGCTCGGCAGATGAGTACGGTGGGTGTCACAGAATCCAACGCCAATCGCCTAGTTGTTATCAGGAGAGTGAACATGACGTCGCGCCAACAACAGATTGAAGCCCTGCAGAAGGATTGGGACACCAATCCACGCTGGAAGGGTGTGAAGCGCAACTTCACCGCCGAAGATGTGGTTCGTCTGCGCGGCTCGGTCCAGATCGAGCACACGCTGGCCCGCCGCGGCGCGGAAAAACTCTGGCACCTGCTGAACACCGAGCCGTTCGTCAACACGCTCGGCGCGCTGACGGGCAATCAGGCCATGCAGCAGGTCAAGGCCGGTCTGAAGGCCATCTACCTGTCGGGCTGGCAAGTCGCTGGCGACGCCAATCTGGCCGGCGAAATGTACCCCGACCAGTCGCTGTACCCGGCCAACTCGGTGCCAATGGTCGTGAAGCGCATCAACAACACGTTCCAGCGTGCCGACCAGATCCAGTGGAGCGAAGGCAAGGGCGACATCGACTACTTCGCACCGATCGTGGCTGACGCGGAAGCCGGTTTTGGTGGCGTGCTGAATGCCTTCGAACTGATGAAGTCGATGATCGACGCGGGCGCTGCCGGCGTTCACTTCGAAGACCAGCTCGCTTCGGTGAAGAAGTGCGGGCACATGGGTGGCAAGGTGCTGGTGCCGACCCGCGAGGCTGTCGCCAAGCTGACCGCAGCGCGTCTCGCCGCCGACGTCTCGGGCGTGCCGACCCTGGTGATCGCCCGGACCGACGCGGAAGCCGCTGACCTTGTGACTTCCGACGTGGACGAGCGCGACCAGCCGTTTCTGACCGGCGAGCGTACCGTGGAGGGCTTCTTCCGTTCGAAGCCCGGCATCGAGCAGTCGATCGCCCGTGCCCTGGCCTATGCCGAGGTGGCTGACCTTGTGTGGTGCGAAACCGGCAAGCCGGACCTCGAGTTCGCCAAGCGCTTCGCACAAGCCGTGCACGCGAAGTTCCCGGGCAAGCTGTTGGCCTACAACTGCTCGCCATCGTTCAACTGGAAGAAGAACCTCGACGACGCAACGATCGCCAAGTTCCAGAAGGAACTCGGCGCGATGGGCTACAAGTTCCAGTTCATCACGTTGGCGGGCTTCCATTCGCTGAACTACTCAATGTTCAACCTGGCCCACGGCTACGCCCGCAACCAGATGTCGGCATTCGTGGAGTTGCAGGAAGCGGAATTCGCCGCCGCGGAGAAGGGCTTTACCGCTGTGAAGCACCAGCGCGAAGTGGGTACGGGCTACTTCGACGCCGTGACGCAGACCATCGAAGGCGGCCAGTCGTCGACGACGGCGCTCAAGGGATCGACCGAAGACGAACAGTTCTTTGAAAAGAAGGTGGCCTGATCCTGGTTTGAGACAGTAGAAACCTGAGGTTGCAGTACGCAACGCCGCGTCGTCCGGTAGGGGACGGCGCGGCGTTGTCTTTGGTGCGTGCTGGCCGGCTTACGTGTTCGCCGGGATGTAGAACTCTTCGAGTTCGAGCAGCGGCTGAAGCGCGTGGCCCCACTCCTTGTCCACATAGCCGCGCAGCTTGCCATCGGTCAGGAAGTTGGTCACGGCGCCGAGCGCCCACGCGTTGTTGTCATGCAGGATGCATTTGGCGACTGTGCCGCCTTGCACAGCGACGCTGTCCATCATGCCGTAGACCGGATGGTTCAGTGCCGGGAAGTTCTTGAGCAGCCGTTCCATGTTGGCCATGGTGGCCTCCGGTTGCTCCTCGATCAGCAGCAGCACGGAATAGATCGACACAACCGGCCCGGCGCGCGTGGATTCACGGTTCCCGTCTGGGCGGTAGCCGCCCACCGATAACGGCGGCGCGCCGAACTCCGTGTACCCGTTGGTGGACGGGATGGTGGCGGGCGAGAAGCCCCAGTAGCCATCGAATTTATCCTTGCCGTATTGGATGTGTGCCTTGGCCAAATTGGGGTGCGAACGGCCCCAGTTGTTGACGCCCCACTTGGCCTCGGAAATTACGACCGGCACCGCAAAGGTTTCGAATACGGAACCTCCGTTGGTCGGCATGAAGCGCAGTCCGCCGTACTGCCACGTGTCTTCATAGACGCGCACGCCTTCGTAGTTGCGGTATTTCGATTCGTCGATCTTTCCGGCAGCCCAGAGCGGTACCCGGTTGATGTGGAAGTACTGGCTGCGCGGCACCTGCCCGAGCGCGATGCCGGCGTAGGCCAGCAGCCGTGTTTCGCCCAGCAGCCCGTACGTGCCGCCCTGGTGCGTCTGGGTCTTGGGGTTGTACGAAATGAAGTATCGCTGGTTGGCGGGGTTCACCATCGTGTCGAACCGCATCTGGCCGAGGATGGCCTGCGCTTGCCCGGCGAGCGGGGGGTACGCCTGTTTGGCCAAGGCAAGGCTGACGGCCAGCCACGCGTTCTCGATCGACCCGACATCGCCGTTCGGCTCGGCCGTGATGCTGTCCGTCGCGCCGAGCAGCAAGCCGCCGATAGCGCCCTTTTCCCTGGCTTTCTGCTGGAGTCTGGCGATGGTGGTCAGCAGGCGGGCGACGCGCTGCTCGGCCTCGTCGGCCGGAATGAAGCCGAGATCCCGTGCCGCCGTGAGGTTCTGGATGTGCTGGCCGATGTTGCCGGTGAAGATCCACGGATAGGCGGATGCCACGCCATGGGTGTTCAGGCATGCACGGTTGGAAGGCAGAGCACGGCCCTTCGGATCCAGCGTCTCGGAAGCCTTCCATAGCGCCAGCGCGTACTCGCGCGCCTGGACCTTGAGCGCAGCGTGAGGGGGCGCATGCTTGCCCGTGGACTCCGGGTCAGGTTCGCGAGCTGGCGGCTCTGGCACCGGGGCAGGCGTCGTCTCCGTATCGCCTTGCTTTGGGTCGGGCTGGGGAGCAGGTGCTGAATTGGGAGCATCCCCAGCGCCGGACGGGGCTGCGGGGGTGTCCGTCGTGACGGGGTCCGTGCCGCCGCCGCCGCAGGCCATCAGCAGCGCGCTGATGCCGATGCAGAACGCCCGGCGCGCAAAGGAGAGTCCCCAGCTAAAGGAGAGTCCCGGGACATGGTGTGCCATGATCTAGCCAAGAATGCGTTGAATAACGCATTCTTGGCGGGATCGCGCACAATTAGAATCGTACTATGCCGATTTTTTGGCGTGTTATTGCTACGGACTGCAACATCGAGGGTGTGTCATCGATAGACAATCACCGGGATGTCAGTGTGGGTCAGCACCTTCTGCGTTTCGCTGCCGAGTAGCAGGCCCGACAGGCCGCGCCGGCCGTGGGATGCCATGAAGATGACATCGCAGCCATGGCGTTCCGCCGCGTCGATGATGCCGAGATAGGGCACCGCAAAGGTGGTCATGTCGGCATCGAACGGCAGGCCATCCGCCACGGCGGCGTTCTCGATTTCCTTCAGGTAGAGCCTGGCCTGGTTCTCGATGCGTTCCTTGAACGCTTGCGGAGCCTCAACCACGATCTCGCTGAAGGGTGTGTACGGATATTCCTCGAGACAGACGTAGGCGGTCACGCGGGCGCCGATGGCCTTGGCCAGTTCAAGACCGCCGTCGATGGCTTTCTTGGACAGCTCCGAGCCGTCGGTGGGCAGCAGAATGTGCTTGAACATACCGGACCTCCTTTTGTGAGTAGATAGGGGACCAGGCCGTGCAGCGCCTGTCTGACTTGATTGTAGTCAGAGTGCGCTGTGCGCCATTGCGAAATATCAATGCGTGAGGGAAAGCACTAGACGCATCGTGACAGCGGCGCAGGCGGTAGCCATCGATCTAGGCAGGTGCGGTGATATCGACGCCGGCGTTTGTGCTGGGTTGCGCCATTTCGGCGCGGCGCCAGTAGGCGGGGTTGCCGTAGGTGTTCTTGAGGTGGTCGATAAACAGGCGGACGCGCAGCGGCAGGTGCTTGCGTTGCGGAAAGACTGCGTGGATGCCGATCGGCGGCGCCTGGAATTCGTCGAGCACGGTTACAAGTCGGCCGCTGGCGATTTCCTGGCCGACTTCCCACCATGAACGCCAGGCGAGTCCGTAGCCGCCGAGGCACCACTCGTGGAGCACGGCACCGTCGGTGCATTCCATGTTGCCGCCTACCTTGACGGTAGTGGCCCGGCCGTCCTGCTGGAAGACCCAGCCGCGCTGAACGTTGGCGCTGGCGCCGAAGGCCAGACAATTGTGACGTGCCAGTTCCTCGGGCTGTGTCGGCGTGCCGGCACGCGCCAGGTATTCGGGGGAGGCGACGACGACGCGGCGGTTTTCCGCCAGCCGGATGGAGACCAGGCTCGAATCGGGCAGGTCGCCAAGCCGGATCGCGCAGTCGAAGCCTTCGTTGACCAGATCGACAACGCGGTCGGATAAATCGAGCGTGAGCGTGACGTCAGGATGCGATTCGATGAACAGGGGTACCAGCGGTGCCACGTGCTTGCGGCCGAAGCCGGCCGGCGCGGTGATGCGCAGGTGGCCGCTGGCCTTGACGCCGCCGGCGGAGACGCTGGCTTCGGCATTGTGAAGGTCATTGAGGATGCGCTGGCAATCCTCCAGGAACGCCGAGCCTTCAAACGTCAGGGTGATCTTGCGTGTGGTGCGTACCAGCAACTTCACGCCGAGCCGTTCTTCGAGCGCATCGATGCGACGCCCGATGATCGCGGGCGCGACGCCCTCCGCGGCCGCGGCGGCAGACAGGCTGCCACGTGATGCGACCGATACAAAGGTCTCCAACTGCTTGAATTGAGCCACGGATGTTCGCCGGTTGATACATAAGTCGAGGTCAAGTTGGGCAAGATTAGTGGTGCAAAAGTAAAAGATCAAGTGACCAGCCTTGGCTTTGCCGCACTGCAACGTCTCACTACAATTCGATGCATTCAATCGTGTACAGGTCCATTCAGTCGATCCGGTCGTTAGATGAGCAAGATTCGCGCGGTAGTTTTCGATGCTTACGGCACGCTGTTCGACGTGTATTCGGTCACGGCGCGCGCGGAGCAACTGTTCCCCGGCAAGGGCGAGACGCTGGCCCTGCTGTGGCGCGAGCGGCAGATCGACTACTCGCGGCTGCGTTCGCTCGCCGCGCCCGACGGATCGCGCTACAAGCCGTTCTGGGACATCACGATCGATGCGCTGCGCTACGCGGCCGAACGGCTCGGACTGCCGCTCGACGAAGCGGCGGAAGCGCAACTACTGAAGGAATACGCGTGCCTGTCGGCGTTTCCGGAGAACCTTGGCGCGCTCAAGCGGCTGCGCCGGGCGAATTTGCCGCTCGGCATCCTGTCCAATGGCAATCCGGAGATGCTCGACATCGCGGTGAAGAGCGCGGGGATGCACGGACTGTTCGACCACGTGCTGTCGGTCGATCCGGTGCGCCAGTACAAGACTTCGCCGGCCGCATACGCGCTGGGGCCGCAAGCGTTCAACCTGCCTGCTGGCGAGATCCTTTTTGTCTCGTCCAACTGCTGGGATGCCTGTGGCGCCACCTGGTTTGGCTACACCACTTTCTGGATCAATCGTGCCGGTCATCCGGCGGAGCGCCTCGACGTGGCGCCCACCGGTACCGGGCATGACATGAACGACCTGCTTGCTTTCGCTTCGCCACTGGTTGCCGCCACTGGCGTTGCGCTCTGACGAGCCAGGCCAACCCTTAACACACCATCGCACCTACAGGAGATGACTGATGGCTATCACGCTGCCCGCGGGCATGAAGATTACCGGCGAGATTCTGCCGGCTTATGAAGACATCCTGACGCCGGAAGCCCTGGCCCTGGTCGACAAGCTGCACCGTGCCTTCGAGGCCCGCCGTCAGGAACTGCTGGCCGCGCGCGTGGCGCGCACCAAGCGCCTCGACGCCGGCGAACTGCCCGACTTCCTGCCGGAAACCAAGAGCATCCGCGAAGGTGACTGGAAGGTTGCGCCGGTGCCGAAGGCGCTGGAATGCCGCCGCGTGGAAATCACCGGCCCGGTCGAAGCCAAGATGGTGATCAACGCCTTCAATTCGGGCGCTGACAGCTACATGACCGACTTCGAGGACTCCAACACCCCGAACTGGCACAACCAGATGCAGGGTCAGGTGAACCTGAAGGCCGCCGTGCGCCGCACGCTGACGCTGGACAGCAACGGAAAGCACTACAAGCTCAACGACAAGATCGCCACGCTGCAGGTGCGTCCGCGCGGCTGGCACCTGGACGAGAAGCACGTCACGATCGACGGCAAGCGCGTCTCGGGCGGCATCTTCGACTTCGCGCTGTTCCTGTTCCACAACGCCAAGGAGCAGATTGCCCGCGGCGCCGGCCCGTTCTTCTACCTGCCGAAGATGGAAAGCCATCTGGAAGCGCGTCTGTGGAACGACATCTTCGTGATGGCGCAGAACGAAATCGGTCTGCCGCAAGGCACGGTCAAGGCCACGGTGCTGATCGAGACGATCCTGGCCGCGTTCGAGATGGAAGAAATCCTGTACGAACTGCGCGACCACAGCGCTGGCCTGAACGCCGGCCGTTGGGACTACATCTTCTCGTGCATCAAGAAGTTCAAGGTCGACAAGAACTTCTGCCTGGCTGATCGCGCCAAGGTGACGATGACCTCGCCGTTCATGCGCGCCTACGCGCTGCTGCTGCTGAAGACCTGCCACAAGCGCGGCGCGCCTGCGATCGGCGGCATGAGCGCGCTGATCCCGATCAAGAACGATCCGGAGAAGAACGCTATCGCCATGCAGGGCATCATCGGCGACAAGCGCCGTGACGCCACCGACGGCTACGACGGCGGCTGGGTGGCCCACCCGGGTCTGGTCGAGCCGGCAATGAAGGAATTCGTGGACGTGCTGGGCGACCGCCCGAACCAGTTCGACAAGCAACGTCCGGACGTCGAAGTGAAGGGTGCCGACCTGCTGAACTTCCAGCCGGAAGCGCCGATCACCGAAGCCGGCCTGCGCATGAACATCAACGTCGGCATCCACTACCTGGGCGCCTGGCTGGCTGGCAATGGCTGCGTGCCGATCCACAACCTGATGGAAGACGCCGCCACCGCCGAGATCTCGCGCTCCCAGGTGTGGCAGTGGATCCGCTCGCCGAAGGGCAAGCTGGAAGACGGCCGCAAGGTGACCGCCGAGATGGTGCGCGCGCTGATTCCGGAAGAACTGGCCAAGGTCCGCGAAGTGGTGGGCGCAGGCGCCACGTACGACCGTGCCGCGCAGATCTTCGAGCAGATGTCGACTTCGGAAGACTTTGCCGAATTCCTGACGCTGCCGCTGTACGAAGAAGTCTGAGTCCGGGCGTCAGCCTGAAAAAAATCCCACGGTGATGAGCCGTGGGATTTTTTTTGCCGCCGTGACTGGATAAGAGCGTCGCGGTGGGGGCGTGGCCATGGCCAGCGCCCGCTCAGCGCTCCGCGTTGGCGCCGTAGCCATCGCCTTTCCACTCGATGAAGCAGAGTCCGTGTCCGAATGGGTCGGACAGCATGGCCTGCCGGCCCCAGTCGAAATCACGCGGCCAGTCTTCCAGTTCCGCTCCCGCGCCGAGCGCGCGCTCGATCGCCGGTTCCAGCGATTCGACCACGAAATCCAGATGCACCGGCGTCCAGTGGCGGGCGTAGTCGCGCCGGCTGTCGCTTCGCGTGGTGGCGAATGTGCCGGGCGGTTTTGCCAGCAGAAAGACCGGCGCGCAGGCGCCGTGCATTTCCGCCACCGTGCCGTCGAAGAGGGTGCGGGCGAGCCGCATCCCCAGTCCTGTTTCATAGAAGCCGATACCGCGTTCGAGGTCATCGACGTCGATGTTGATCAACAACTCCATGCCTGCCTCCTGAGCGCCTTCTGGGCGATGTTTCCGGTGCCGGGGTCATGTCGGCGGCCGCTCCTGACGGCTCCTGACTCCATGCCGGTACCGGGCGAGCATTGTGCGCCCAGGCTCCTGACAAAAGCTGTCAGGAGTGATGCACGAATGCCCACCCGCGATCGACCCGATCCGGGTCAAAAGCCACCGACGTTGGCACGCGAGAGGCCTCATAATACGGACATTCACGATTGGGAGAATCAAGTTGCGTTTCGAGCACCTGGTGGAGATCAATGACCCGGCCAACCCCACGCTGGAGCCGCTGACCGCGGACCAACTCTGGCAGGGACTGGTGTTGCGCGCGGAGTCGCCAGAGTTGTTCATGCTCGGGCTGGACCGGGCAGAGATCGTGGAAAGGGGTGACGGCTGGATCGAGCGCGTGCTGCATTTCGGTCAGGCCAACATACGCGACCGGGTCGTATTCGAGCCGCGCCGCGCCGTGCGGTACGAATCGGCAGCCACGGCCGAGCATGCGGGCGGCACGCTGACCATGATCATCGAGACCCCGGGGCCGGGCGCGTTGCTGGCGCGTTTCATCTACGAGACCACGATGCCGAACGTCGACGCTAGTGGCGATGACCGTTACGCCGAGATCGTCAAATCCGCCTACCACGAGGCCGACCTCGACACCGTGCGCAAGATCCGGGAGATCGCCGCGACGGGGCAGCTCGGGTGAAGCGCGAATCCACCGCGCCGGCAGGTACTGGCAGCGGGGAATCCGGAGGCGGCAACCACGGCGGTGGCGGCGGAGGGCCGCGCCGCGGTGGGCCCACGCGCGCGCAACTGCGCGCCCGCTATGGCGATCGCCTGCGCTGGCTGATCCTGTTGACGCTGATGCTTGGCACGGTGTCCTCCATCGTGTCATCGACCATTGTCAATGTCGCCATTCCGGACCTGAGCCGGCATTTCCTGCTCGGCCAGGAGCGCGCCCAATGGGTGGCGGCCAGCTTCATGATCGCCATGACGCTGTCGATGCTGCTCACCCCCTGGCTGCTGAACCGATATGGCCTGCGCAGGACCTTCATTGGTGCGCTGGCGCTGCTTGGTGCGGGTGGCCTGATAGGTGGTGTCGCGCCCACCTTCGGCGTGATGCTGGCGATGCGTGTGGCCGAAGGCGTCGCGGCGGGCATCATGCAGCCGCTGCCCAATATCTTCATCCTGCGTGTGTTCGACGAACGCGAGCAGGGCAAGGCCCTGTCGCTGTTCGGCTTCGGTGTGGTGCTGGCGCCGGCCGTCGGGCCCAGCGTGGGCGGCTTTCTCGTCGAGACATTCGGCTGGCGCTCGATCTTCTTCGTGGTGGTGCCGCTGACGCTGATCGCCCTGGCGATGGCGCGCCGCTTCATGGCGGTGGACTCCGCGATGATGGGTGAGCGCAAGCCGCTGGACTGGCGCGGGCTGATGCTGGTCGGCGTGGCTACTGTCAGCCTGCTCAACGGGCTGGTGGAGATGCGCGGCGACGTGCATTCCGGGATCGGACTGGTCGCCCTGGGCGTGGTCATGCTTGCTGGATTCGTGTTCTGGCAACTGCGCGCGCCGTATCCGCTGATGAACATGCGGCTGTACAGCTACCAGCAGTTCTCGGCCGGCGCCATTGTGGCGTTCATTTACGGGGCGGGGCTGTTCGGCTCCACGTACCTGCTGCCGGTCTATATGCAGATGGCGCTGTCCTATACGCCGTCGGCCGCGGGCATCGTGCTGATGCCGGCTGGCGTTGCGCTGGCGGTGACGATTGCCGTGGCCGGGCGCCTGACCAGCCGGGTCCCGCCGCACCGGCAGGTGTCGTTCGGGCTGGCACTGCTTGCGGGGTCGTTCCTGCTCATGGCCACCGGGTCGACGGCTACGCCATACCTGCTGCTGGTCTTATATGCGGTGATCGGCCGGATCGGCCTGGGCTGCGTCCTGCCCTCGCTGACAATGGGCTCGATGCGCGGGGTGGATTTCTCCATGATCGCGCAGGGCTCGAGCTGCATCAACTTCGTGCGGCAACTGGGCGGGGCGATCGGCGTGAGTCTGGCTGGTGTGGGGCTGCAATGGCGCCTTGCCGAACACGGTGCGGTGCTCGGCAAGGGCGGTGACGTGGCGGCCCAAGCCGCGCGCATCCAGGCTTTCGATGAGACTTTCCTGGCCGTGGGCGTGGTGATTGCCACGGCCATCCTGGCCGCCTGGCGCATCCGCCCGCGGCCAGTGCCGGCTGATTGATCAGCTGGCCTTGCCTTCGAGCAGGTCGGTCACGAGTTCGATGTACTTCTGCATCGCTTCCTCGCGGCCGGTGCCTTTGAGGGCTTCCCAAGCCTCGAACTTGTAGCGGCCCACGAAGTCGGTCATGCCCGGCTTGTCGCCGTGGGCATCGCCTTCAGCGCCTTGCTTGTACAACGCGTACAGACTCAGCAGCGTCATGTTGTTGGGACGCTCGCTCAGCGTCTTGACGTCAATCTGGGCCTGGTCGAAACGGGTCTGCAGGTCGCTCATGAATATCTCCGGTAAGGCGGTGGATCAGTACAGTCTGCGATGATAAGCGGCGACGTCGGCTGTTTCCGCGCAAAAAAACCGAGGAACCGCTCGGTTGCTCCGGTTGGCGCATGGCCGAAGCGATGCCGTTCGCAAGGCTGCCACCGGGCGTCGGCGCCTTACAGCTTTGGCCCGGCAACGGATACAATCGCGCCATGTCCTGGATTCTTGCTGTCGAAACCTCCACTGAGTGGTGTTCCGTCGCACTCGGACGCGCCGGAGCAGACGGTGCTATCGAGTGTTTCTCCCGTCATGAGCATACCGGCGCGCGGTCGTCGTCGCGCGTGCTGCCGGCCGTGGGCGAAGTGCTGGCCGAGGCCGGTATCCGCCTGGCCGATTGCGCCGCTATTGCCTTTGGCGCCGGCCCCGGTTCGTTCACGGGCCTGCGCACGGCCTGCGGTGTCACGCAAGGCCTGGCGTTTGGCGCCGGGCTGCCGGTCATTCCCGTCAATGTCTTGATGGCCTGCGCGGAAAGTGCGCGTGCGGGCACGCCGTTGTTGCCCGCCGGCACGGCGGTGCTGGTCGCGCTGGATGCGCGCATGGACGAAGCCTATGCCGCCGTGTTCCGCTGGGAAGATGCTGCCAACGAATGGCGCATGGACGGCGACATGCAGGTTGTCGCGCCGGAGGCCGTGGCGCGGCCCGACGGCGATTTCTGGATTGCGGGCAACGCGGCGCAGGTGTTCGGCGAGCGGCTGGTCGTTGCGGCCCAGGCAGGGCGCGTGATGCCGGAGGCCATGCCTGACGCGCGTGCCATGGTAACGATCGGCCTGCGTGCGCTGGCGCGCGGCGAGACCATCGACGCCGCGGATGCCATGCCGTACTACGTACGCGACAAGGTCGCCCAGACCATCGCCGAGCGCGAGGCGGTTGCCGCCGCCAAGGCCGCTGCGGCAAAAGTTGGAGATGCAGCGTGAGTGTCGCTATCGCGCCGGTTCCCGATCAGCCCATCTGGCCGGCGACCCCGACCATGCCTGCGCTGCCCGCGGGCTGGGCGCTGGATCGGATGAGCGCGCTGGACGTGGAGGCGGTGGCTGAAATCGAACAACGGGCCTTCAGCCATCCCTGGACACGCGGTAACTTCGAGAATTCGCTCAAGGCCGGTCATCTCGGGCTGACCTTGCGCGATCCGTCGGCGGCGCTGATTGGCTACGTCATGTTGATGCCGGTGGTCGACGAGATGCATCTGCTCAACATCACCATCGATCCGGTGTTCCAGCGGCATGGCTATGGCCGGTTGCTGCTGGGCATCGCGCTGGCTACCACGCACGCTCACCAGCTTCATACCATGCTGCTAGAGGTTCGCCCGTCGAATACCGGTGCGCTGGCGCTGTACCTGGATGCCGGGTTCGTGGAAATCGGCCGCCGCAAGGGCTATTACCCGGCCACGGCGCTCGGGCGCGAGGACGCGCTGGTGCTGCGGCGCGACTGGTCGGCGGACCCGTCGGCGGCATTGTCGACCGAGGAAGGTACGGTATGAACCGTCGGGCCATGTTCCTCGAAGTGCTTGGCATCCCGGCCGAATGGGTGCCCCGCAGGGCGCCGGAAACCACTGAACTTGCTCAGGCCGAAGTCGCCGAAATAGCTGAAGAGGTCGCCGGTGCCGCGCGCCCGTCGGCGGAGCCCGCGCAGGTTGCGGTGTCTTCGGCCGTTGCGCCGGGATTGGCGGACTTCGCCGAAGTTGCCGAAGTCGCTGACATTGGCAAACCTGCCGCAGCACCGGATACCGTGCACGCCGTCAACGAGGCGGAGGTCGCGGAAACGATCGAAGCCTTCGATGCCCCTGGCCCAGCCCATGCCGTGGAAGTGCCGGTGCCTATCGCACTGGCGCCGGTGCAGGATGGCCGGGAAGCGTTGATTGCCACGATGGACTGGCCGGTGCTGGCCGACAGCGTTGCCGGATGCACGGCCTGTGGCTTGTGCTCGACGCGCACGAACACCGTGTTTGGTGTCGGTGATCAGCAGGCCGAATGGATGCTTGTTGGCGAGGCGCCTGGCGAAAACGAGGACCTGCAAGGCGAGCCGTTCGTCGGCCAGGCTGGCAAGCTGCTCGACAACATGCTGGGGGCCCTGGGCCTGGCGCGTGGCCGCAACGTCTATATCGCCAACGTACTCAAATGCCGTCCGCCCGGCAACCGCAATCCCGAGCCAGGCGAAGTGGCGCAATGCGAACCGTATCTGAAGCGCCAGATTGCGCTGATCAAGCCGAAGGTGATTGTGGTTCTGGGCCGCTTCGCGGCGCAGTCGCTGCTGCGTTCCACCACGCCGATCGGCAAGCTGCGCGGCGCGGTGCATAGCTATGAGGGCATCCCGGTGGTGGTGACTTATCACCCGGCCTATCTGCTGCGCACGCTGACCGACAAGGCACGCGCCTGGGAAGATCTTTGCCTGGCCCGCGAGGTACACGATCGTGCGGGAGCTCAAGCCTGATCTCGCGCAGGGCATCGCCCCGGGCGGGCCGGCACTGACCGGCGCCGACGGGCAGATGCCGCTTTGGCGGCGCGCGCCCTCGCAGCGTACCCGCGATCTGGCGTGGAGTTCCTTGTCGCCGCCGCTGCTTTCCCGGCTGCCGGATGGGGCCGATGTTGTGCGCGTGGCGCAATGGCCAGCCGGTGTGCGCGCCGCATGGCAGGACTGGCTGGCCCAGGCCGATCCGTCCTCGCTCCCCGAGACCATCACCGAACTGAGCCACCACGCCGATGCCAACGACGGTCGCAGCCTCCGGCTGGGCCGCCATGCCGAACGGTTGCTGCACTTCGCCTTGGACCATGCGCCGGGCATCGAACTGCTGGCGGCCAATGTGCCTATCCGCCGCGCCAATGGGCATGGCGTGCAGACGCTCGGCGAACTCGACGTCGTCTGGCGCGATCCCGCCGTCATGGAAACCGTGCATTGGGAAATGGCGGCCAAGTTCTATTTGATGGTCGATGGCATCGAGGACCGGTGGCTCGACCTTCGCGCGTTTGTCGGGCCGAATCTCGTAGATCGGCTGGGCGACAAGCTCGACCATATCGTGCGCCGGCAATTGCCGCTGGGCCGCACCGCAGAGGCGAAGGCCGCGCTCGGCCACGCGATCGACCGGAGCGAGGTCTATCTGCTGGGCTGGCTGTTCTATCGGGACGGGGTGACGCCGCCGGGGCTGGATGTGTTGGGTATCGCCCCCGATCACCAGCGTGGCTGGTGGTCCACGCTGGATGCCTGGATGGGCCGTGCGTCGGAGCGGGCAGGTCAGGGGAGTGGCGCGGCGCGCTGGTGCCGTCTGCAGCGTGCAGACTGGCTGTCTGGCGCGCGCGTGCCGGAGGCCGAAACCGAATCAGCCGAAGTGCTTCATGCGGTGCTGACGGAACGATTTACCGACGCGCATCCAGACCACGGCTGGCGGCGCGATGCGCCTGTCATGGTTTGTGAACTGGAGCCCGCCGGGACCGATCAGCCCGGCATTTGGGTGGAGCGTTCGCGCGGCTTCGTCGTGCCGCCCGGCTGGGAAGCGCGCGCCATTGAACGGGCGCGCAGGGATTGACCGGCGCGGGGTGATGGCCCCGCCAGCAGGGCCGCAGGCCCCGCCTGGGTCAGTGGTGCTTGTCCTCGCCGATCATCGCCAGCGAGTTGTAGATCTTCACATTGTGCTTGTGCAGGCGCATGACCAGCAGCATGGTCGCGCAGATGAACAGGCCCAGCGCCACGATCACGAACCCGATCGGCACATTCAGTTTGATCAGCAGCGCGTACAGGCACAGCATCAGCAGCACCGACACATTCTCGTTGAAGTTCTGTACCGCGATCGAGTGACCCGCCGAGAGCAGCACGTGGCCGCGGTGCTGCAGCAGCGCGTTCATCGGCACCACGAAATAGCCGGACATCGCGCCGACGATCATCAGGAACACGTACGCGATGGCCATGTACAGCGGCATGTGCAGGCCGAACAGGTCCAGCGTCACATCCGGAATGGTGTCCTTGGTATAGAACGCCATGATCATCACCGTCACGCCCATGGCCACGCCAAACGGCAGCACGGACAGCGACTTGCGCAGCGGAATCCTTGCCGCCGCCATGATCGCGCCCACGGCCACGCCCACGGCCACTACGGCTTGCAGCAGCGCGCCCTGCGACAGGTTCAGGCCGAGTGACTTTTCCGCCCATTTGAGCACGATGAACTGCAGCGTGGCGCCCACGCCCCAGAACAGGGTGGTGACCGCCAGCGAGATCTGGCCGAGCTTGTCGCGCCAGAGCGCGATAAAGCAGTCGCCGAACTCCGCGATCAGCTTGACCGGGTTCTTTTCCTGCTGGGGATAGCGGGCGCCGGTGTCCGGAATGAACAGGTTGAAGATCGACGCGATCACGTAGAAGAACATGATCACCACCATCGCCGCTTCGGCCGGCGTATTGATGCCGGTGTCGACGTACGGCATGTCGAAGTGCAGCAGAATGGTGGAGACGTGAACCGAGATCAGCGCCCCGCCCACTACGGTGCCCAGGATGATCGAGCCGACGGTGAGGCCTTCGATCCACCCGTTCGCCATGACCAGTTTCTCGGGGGGCAGCAGTTCGGTCAGGATGCCGTACTTGGCCGGCGAATAGGCCGCTGCACCGAACCCGACGATCCCGTAGGCCAGCAGCGGGTGCAGCCCGAACATCATGATGGCGCAGCCGACTATCTTGATCGTGTTGGTGATCGCCATGACCTTGCCCTTGGGCATCGAGTCCGCGAAGGCGCCCACGAAGGCAGCCAGCACCACATAGGACAGCACGAAGAACAGCTTGAGCAGCGGAGTCATCCACTGCGGGGAATGTAATTCGGTGAGAAGGGCAATGGCAGCAATGAGCAGCGCATTGTCGGCCAGCGACGAAAAAAACTGCGCGGCCATGATCGTGTAGAAACCCTTCTTCATACCTTCGACTTTGTCTCCATCGCGGAAGCTCGCCTGGGCGGGCAAATGCGCGCCAGCAGGCAGCGCCGCGGCTTGCAGGGAACCTGTCGCTCCAGCTTTGTCAAAGTGGGGCGGTTGCGCAACATTCGCGTGCTTTGCCGCCTGCCTGACCGTCATTGACATATTGCTTCTCTTTTAAAACATTGCCGGAGCGTCCGGCTTTATATCACGAAACCGCGACATTTCAGCACACAGGCAAACGCGCATTGGACAGCATGTCGCCGCTTGGATTCCCGGAATTTTCGTCCGATTGTGTTCAAATATCGACTGCGCGATGCGAGAGCCGCAGGCCGGCGTTTCTGCCGGCCATCCACCACCGCCCGGTGTCCCCATCAACGCACGAATCCCGCAGGTTGCTGACCGGGTCTTCCCTGAAATGGTGCAAGACCGATCCGGCAGCCGGCCCAAGTTGTCTATTCCATGCCAAGACCCATTCAAGCCGTCATCCACCAGCCCGCGCTGGCCAACAATCTTGAGGTGGTGCGTCGCCAAGCACCCGCATCCCGCATCTGGGCGGTGGTCAAGGCCAACGCCTACGGCCACGGCATCCGCCGAGTCTTTGCCGGCCTCAAGGCCGCCGACGGGTTTGGCCTGCTCGATCTCTCGGAAGCCGTGCTGTTGCGCGACCTTGGGTGGCAGGGCCCGATCCTGCTGCTCGAAGGCATCTTCCAGGCGCAGGATGTACCGCTGCTCGAGCAATACCGCCTGACCACCGCCGTGCACTGCGAGGAGCAGTTGCGGATGCTTGAGCTGGCCCGCCCCAAGGGGCCGCTGGCGATCCAGCTCAAGCTGAATACCGGCATGAACCGCCTGGGCTTCCGTCCGGCGCAGTACCGCGCCGCCTGGGAACGGGCCCGGACCATGTCCTGCATCGGCAGCATTGTCCACATGACGCACTTTTCCGATGCCGACAGCAAGCGCGGCATTGCGCATCAGGTGGAAGCCTTCGAAGCCGCCACGGCCAACCTGCCGGGGGAGGTCAGCATGGCCAACTCGGCAGCCGTGCTCTGGCATCCGCAGGCGCATCGCAACTGGGTGCGTCCCGGCATCATCCTTTACGGCGGATCGCCCACCGGGGTGTCGTCCGATATCGCAGAGACCGGCCTGCAACCGGCGATGTCTCTCCATAGCGAGCTGATCGGCATACAGGATCTGCAACCGGGCGATACGGTCGGCTATGGTTCCATGTTTACTGCCGACCGCGCGATGCGGGTCGGGGTGGTGGCGTGCGGCTACGCCGACGGCTACCCACGCCACGCGGTGGGCTGGGGCGAGCGCCGCGCGCCGGTGCTGGTCGACGGCGTGCGCACGCAATTGGTGGGGCGGGTGTCGATGGACATGATCTGCGTCGACCTGACCCCCTGCCCGAAGGCAAAGGTAGGCACGCCGGTCACGCTCTGGGGCCATGGTCTGCCAATCGACGACGTGGCCGCCGCCAGCGGCACGGTTGGCTATGAACTGATGTGCGCGCTGGCGCCGCGCGTGCCGACTTCCGTTGCCACGTTGACCACCGCCGACGCCGTATAAATGGCCAAGACCAAGACGGTATACACATGCACCGAGTGCGGCGGCACCACGCCGCGCTGGGCGGGCCAGTGCCCACAGTGCAACGCCTGGAACACGCTGGTGGAAACGGTGGCGGATTCGGGTTCGTCCGCGGCACGCCGCTTCCAGCCGCTGGCGACGTCCGCTGTGGTGCGCAAGCTGTCGGAAATCGAGGCGGCCGATGTGCCACGCTTCTCGACCGGCATCGACGAATTCGACCGCGTGCTTGGCGGCGGCCTGGTGTCGGGTGGGGTGGTGCTGATCGGCGGGGACCCCGGCATCGGTAAATCGACCCTGCTGCTGCAGACGCTGGCCAACCTGTCGGCCAGCCGGCGCGTGCTCTATGTGAGCGGCGAGGAATCCGCCGCCCAGATCGCGCTGCGCGCCCATCGCCTGGGCGTGGAGGCCGCCACGCTGGGCCTGCTGCCCGAGATTCAGTTGGAGAAGATCCAGGCCACGCTCGAGGCCGACAAGCCCGAGGTGGCCGTGATCGACTCGATCCAGACGGTTTACTCGGAGGCGCTGACGTCCGCGCCGGGCTCCGTGGCACAGGTACGCGAATGCGCGGCGCAACTGACGCGGATCGCCAAGAGTACCGGCATCACGATCATCCTGGTCGGCCACGTAACCAAGGAAGGCAGCCTGGCCGGCCCGCGCGTGCTCGAACACATCGTGGACACGGTGCTGTACTTCGAGGGGGACACCCATTCCTCGCACCGCTTGATCCGGGCGTTCAAGAACCGCTTCGGCGCGGTCAACGAACTCGGTGTCTTCGCGATGACCGAGCGCGGCCTGCGCGGCATCAGCAATCCGTCTGCGCTGTTCCTCTCCCAGCATGAGGAGCAGGTGGCCGGTTCCTGCGTGCTGGTGACCCAGGAGGGCACGCGGCCATTGCTGGTCGAAGTGCAGGCGCTGGTCGACACCGCCAACGTGCCGAATCCGCGTCGGCTGGCCGTGGGCCTCGAACAGAACCGGCTGGCGATGCTGCTGGCCGTACTGCATCGTCACGCGGGCATCGCGTGTTTCGACCAGGACGTCTTCCTGAACGCGGTGGGCGGGGTCAAGATCAGCGAGCCGGCCGCCGACCTGGCCGTGCTGCTGTCGATTCATTCGTCGATGCGCAACAAGCCGCTGCCTCGCGGTCTGGTGGTGTTCGGCGAAGTGGGCCTGGCGGGAGAAATCCGCCCGAGCCCGCGCGGACAGGAGCGGCTCAAGGAAGCCGCCAAGCTTGGTTTCACGATGGCGGTGATCCCGAAGGCCAATGCGCCCAAGCAGCGGATCGACGGCCTGGAGGTCATCGCGGTGGACCGGCTGGAACAGGCCATCGACCGGGTCAGGCATCTGGACTGACGTGGAAGGAAAAAAAGCCCCGCCGAAGCGGGGCTTTTTCATTGGCGCCTTCTCTCGCAGCCTGTGCTGCCGGATCAGCGGTAGGTACCCACCACCCGCACGAACTTCTGGGTATCGTCGCCCGTGGTCGAGCGGATTTCGACGGTGCGCTGGTCTCCGGCCGAAGCGAAGGCCGGGAACGTGGCGCCGTTGCAGCTAACGAATGCGCTGGAGCCCTGCTTGGCGGTGCTGACCGTGACGGAGCGCTGCAGGTACGACGGCACGTTGGTCTGGATGAACGTGCGATCGCCCGCTGCGGGCGCGGGCGCAACTGCGGCGGCGAACTGGCGGCCGAAGGCGAGGGCGCGATCCACGGGCTCGGCGTTCTGTGTCCAGTTCACATCGACGGTGGTCTGGACGCCGGTCTTGCCGCCGCCCGTCGTCACGAAATCGAGACTGCCTTCCGCGATCTCGTTCCAGGTCTGGCGCGCGATGACCGACGGCATCAGCACGCCACCCGACGACGTCACGGTGAACGAGTCGTCCGGTGAGGTCGGCAGGGTGGTCTTGGGGGAAAGATCGCTGTTCAGGTACCAGACGTCGAATGTGTAGCTGGCGAAGGTCGGGATCGCGGCGATGTCGCCGTCGGACAGCGGCGCCGATGCATAGGTGTTGGCGCCCGAACTCAGCGACGACCAGGTCAGCGCGTCTCCAGCTTTCAGCGGCGTCGCGGCCAGCACCACGGTGCTGCTGGACTGCCCTGAACTGCTGATGACCGCGTTGGGCGCCACGGGGTCGTTGGCGGCATACGTCGGCGAGCCGTTCAGGTTCTGGATCACGAGGTTGGCGCTTGAGCCGCATACGCGCGAACGGGCCAGCACGACACCCGCGCCGGGCAGGCCGGGGCCCGTGACGCGCACGAGCTGCGCCTTGATGCCAAGGCCGGTCTGCGGATTCAGCAACACGCGCAGGCTGGTTTCATAGCGCGAAGCGATGCCCGCACCCGGATTGCGCTCGATCACCTTGCTGATGCGGCGCGTGACGGCAGCTTCGTACTGGCGCTGGTTGCCGGTCATCGTCCACGTGCCGGCGCGGTTGGTCACGCGGCGGGTGAACTGCGACGTGCTGCCGTCGGCACGCACGAACGGGAAGCGCACGAATGCCGTGGCCTCGCCGCTATCGGCCTTGCCGTTGAACAGCACGACCGGGGCCTGGAAGACGGCGCCGTTCATGTCGGTCGACGAGAACAGGGCGGAGAAATCGACGGCTGCCGAATAGCTGTTGTTCAGATAGTCGCTGGCGAATGCCGGCGCGCACGCCGTGAGCAGCGCGGTGGCGCTGGCACGTGCGGCCGGCGCGGCGGTGAAGCAGGCTTGCAGGTTCGCGCGGATTGCTTCGAACGTGCGGGCATTGGTGGAGGTCGTCGGCGTGGGCAGCGCGGCGGGCGGCTTGGTCAATGCGCTGGCGTCGAGCACGGCTTCCGGAATGGAACCGCCCGTGAGTTGCGCTCCCCGGGATGCCAGCTTGACGCCGTTGGCGGTCAGGGTCACGTGGACGAGGTCGATGACCGCGTCGGCGCCCTGGCCCTCGGTGGTGAGCGGGGTGGAGATCGGGTCGAAGCTGCCGGCGTTCATTCCGGCACTGGCTGCGACATTGGCCAGCACGGCACGCAGGGCGGCCGTGGCTTGCTGCACGCCGGCGCTGCTGACCTTGCTGTTGAGCGCGCTGGCGCCGGTCAGGTCGGCCGGATTGCCGCCGGCCAGCAATGCCGCAAGCGCGGTAGTCAGTGGCGTCACGTTGGCCGTGACCGTGGCGCCGCTCGCGGGTTTGGTCGGCAGCACGGACACATAGGTCACGGTCTCGCCACCGGCCGTGCCGGTTGCCTGCAGGGCGAACGGCGCGCGGAAGCCGGATACGTCAAAGCTGTACCGTCCGTTTGCGTCGGCGAGGCGGGTGCCGACGGTCTTGCCATCGGCATCGAACATGGTGACCTGCGCGCCGCCCATGAATGCACCGGATGCCGCAGTGCCTTGCACCGTTGCGGCTGGCTGGCTGCCGCCGCCATTGCTGCCACCGTTGCTGCCGCTATCGCCGCCACCACCACATGCCGCCATCACCGCAACCGTCATGACGCCGAGCACGGGCGTCCAGATGCGCGAGCCACGCCCGCGCAACGTCTCTTGAATCCCCATTTGATTTGATTTCCCTGAGTACCGGATGGCGAGTCCGGCTGTCTTATTGGATTTCTTGCGTTCGCCGATCCGAGAGGATATTCACGTGACGATGATGCTGTTCCCCACTTTGGTGGGGTGTGGCGAGTGCGACACAAAGGCCGGCCACGCTTGACGGCGGACCATGCGCGGGCACCTTGTCAACGCCGAATCGGGTCGATGCGGCAATCCGCCACAGCTGCCGGCGAGGCTGGTTGCCGGGGCGCAACGAAGACATCGATGAAAATGGGTAATAATCGCGTCGAAGAAATTTCGCACCCGATGCCCATGCAAGCCAATTCCCGAACCTATTTCCTGCTGATCGCCATCGTCTCCTTTGCGATGGTCGGTGCCGCGCTGTATATGCAGTACGCGGAGAACCTGCAACCGTGCCCGCTCTGCATCATGCAGCGCTTCGCGTTCATTGGTATCGGTATCTTTTCGTTGCTGGCGGTCATCGCGCAGAACACGCGCACGCTCTGGCAGGGCCTGGGGATGCTTTCCGGCGTGGGCGGCATTGCCGTGGCGGGCTACCAGGTGGCGTTGCTGATGAACCCGAAGGCGTCCTGCGGCATCGACCCGCTGGAGAACTGGGTCAACTCGCTGCCCACGGCCAAGCTGCTGCCGCAGGTGTTCTATTCGGATGGTCTGTGCACGGCACCCACGCCGCCCATCCTGGGCCTTTCGATCCCGGCGTGGTCGCTGATCTGGCTGCTGATTCTGACGCTGACGCTTGCCGTCGGGCTGATTCGCCGCGAGAAGCATTTCCGCTGAGCGGCGTGGTTCTTGGCCGTCTTGTCCCTCTTGTCCCTCGTGCCCGAGCTTGTCCCCTCCCGCGTGTGGTAGAGGGGCACAAGCTTCAGGTCGATTGAGATGCCTCAGGCGATCTGCTCGATCTGCTCCTGCAGTTCGAGCCAGCGTTCCTCCAGTTGCTCGAGTTCGCCGGTGACTTCGCCCTGGCGCTTGAGCATGTCCTTCAGCTTCGTCTTGTTGGTGTCGTCGTAGCTCGACGCGTCGGCCATGAACGTGTCGATCGTGGTCTTGTCGGCTTGTAGCACCGACATCCGCTTTTCCACCTTTTCCAGTTCCTTCGTCAGCGGCTTGCGCAGTACCGACAGGCGCTGGCGCTCGTCAGCTTCTGCGCGGCGCTGGTCCTTCCGGTTGACCACGGGCGCGGCTTCGGCGGCGTGCGCGGCCGTGGCCGCGTTGCGCTTGGCGGCCGCCTGTTGCAGCAGCCAGTCGCGGTAGTCGTCCAGATCGCCATCGAACGGGCGGATCGTGCCCTCGGCCACGAGCATGAACTGGTCCGAGGTGGCGCGCAGCAGATGTCGGTCGTGCGAGACCAGGATCAGCGTGCCTTCGAACTGGGCCAGCGCCATCGTCAGCGCTTCGCGGGTGTCGAGGTCCAGGTGGTTGGTCGGTTCATCTAGCAGCAGCAGGTTCGGCTTTTGCCAGACGATCAGGGACAGCGCCAGCCGGGCCTTCTCGCCGCCCGAGAACGGTTCGATCGGCGACGTCGCCATGTCACCGCGGAAATTGAAGCTGCCCAGGAAGTCGCGCAGTTCTTGCTCGCGCACGTCCGGCGCCAGCCGCGCCAGATGCTGGAGCGGCGAATCGTGGTCGCGCAGCGTTTCCAGCTGGTGCTGGGCGAAGTAGCCGATCACGAGTCCCTTGCCCAGCCGGACGGTGCCGTTCAGCGGCGCCTGCGTGCCGGCCAGCGTCTTCACCAGCGTCGACTTGCCCTGGCCGTTCGCGCCCAGCAGGCCGATGCGCTGGCCGTTCTGGATCGACAGTGCAAGGTTGTGCAGGATCGTGACGGGCGGGTCGGCCTCGGCATAGCCGCAGTCCACACCTTCCAGCACCATCATCGGGTTCGGCGCGGAATCGGGCTCACGGAATTCGAAAGCGAAGCCCGCTGCTACGTGCACCGGCGCCAGCCGCTCCATCTTCTCCAGTGCCTTCACCCGGCTTTGCGCCTGGCGTGCCTTGGTGGCCTTGGCCTTGAATCGGTTGATGAACGACTCCAGGTGCGCGATTTCCTTCTGCTGGCGCGCGTAGGCCGACTGCTGCTGCGCCATCTGCTGCAGCCGCATCGTTTCGAACTGCGTGTAGTTGCCGCCGTAACGCTTCAGTTGCTGGTTCTCGATATGCACCGTGACGTTGCAGATCGCGTCGAGGAATTCGCGATCGTGCGAGATCATCACCAGCGTGCCGGGGTAGCGCGCAAGCCAGTCTTCGAGCCAGACGATGGCGTCGAGGTCCAGGTGGTTGGTCGGTTCGTCAAGCAGCAGCAGGTCCGACGGACACATCAGCGCCTGCGCCAGGTTCAAGCGCATCCGCCAGCCGCCCGAGAACGATGCCACGGGCTGCGACACCTGCGGCAGCGTGAAGCCCAGGCCCAGCAACAGCGCCTCGGCGCGCGCGGCGGCGGTGTAGCCGTCGGCGTCGGCATAGGCTGCATGGGCTTCGCCTTCGGCCGAGCCATCGCCGCTGGCTTGGGCGGCGGCTATCCGAGCCTCGATCTCGCGCAGGCGGGTATCGCCATCGACCACATAGTCCACGGCGGAGCGGGTTACCGCTGGCGTCTCCTGCGCCACATGGGCAATGCGCCACTGGGCGGGCAGGAAGACGTCGCCGCCGTCGGCGTGCAGCTCGCCGCGCAGCATGGAGAACAGCGTGGACTTGCCACTGCCGTTGGCGCCGACAAGGCCGACGCGCTCGCCCGGATTGAGCGTCACGCTGGTGTGGTCGAACAGCACCTTGGTGCCGCGCTGGAGGACAAGCTGGTCGATTCGGATCACGGAGGAGACGGGAGGCTAATGCTGGAAACGGTTTTTCGGCAGGCCGGCATTGTATCGCGCTGGCATCCAAAGACTGTCGCTACGGGCTATGTTCGGCCGCTTGTTCTGAGGGATTACCCCTAATCGGCCACTTTTCACTCTCCTGGTACAGCAATTGCGTGTAAATTTATTTACATAGACGGTTGCACCGGGAAAGTGCGTTTTCATCAAAGCGCGATGCCGGTCCTGGTGCGCCAATCATTGTTTCGCGCTGATTCGCGCGGTTTTGAATGGATCCTGTAGTCCCGAGATGCCAGACGGCCTGCTAATTTCCGAGCGTATTGCACGCGCCTTGCCAACGTTGACGCCCGCGCACCAGCGCATGGCGCAGTACGTGCTGGAGAACCCGTTCCGTGCCGCCACGATGCGGATCGACGAGTTCGCCACGGCCGTGGACGTATCGGTGGCCACGGCCAACCGCTTTGCGCGCGCGCTGGGATTCGAAGGCTATCCGCAGTTCCGCACCGAACTGGTACGCGGCTTCGAGGCCACGCTGGCCCCGGTGGAGCGATTGCGCGACGAACTGGCGCGCCCCACCACGGCGGCGGAGGTGTTCGCGGCCTCGCTCGAGGACGGCATCCGTAACCTGGAAGCCACGCGCCGCGCGCTGGACCCCGAAGCCTGCGAGCGTGCGGTGTCGGCGATCCTGGAGGCGGAGCGTGTCTACGTGATGGGTTTTGGCGCCAGCGGATTCCTGGCCGGGCTGCTGCAGCACGGTCTGGAGATGCATTGCCGCATGGTCACGTCGGTGTCCAATTCGGGTGGCGCATCCCATGCGGGACGGCAACTGTTCAAGTTGCAGCCGCAGGATCTGGTTATCGCCATCGCCTTTCCGCGTTACGTGACCGACACGATCATGCTGGCCCAGCGCGTCAAGGAGCACGGCGGCCGATTGATGGCGCTGACCGATGGCCCGGCATCGCCGCTGGCACCGCTGGCTGACTACACGCTCTACGCCAATACCGGATACCGGTTCTCCGCCAATTCCGATGCCACGGTTCTGGCGCTGATCGAGGCGCTGTGCGGCGCCGTGGCGCACCGGTCCGCGCGGTCGGTCAAGGCGGCCGCCGAAATGACCGAGTTCCTGCTGCCCTGGCTCCACGGCGCGCCCGACGCGCGTGGTGGCCGGATTGCCGCGAAATCTTCCGACTGATCCCCGACCGAAGTAGAAGGACCCCATGCCTCAAGCTGTTATCGCCATCCACGGTGGCGCGGGCACGATCACCCGTGCCGCGATGAATGCCGAGCGCGAACGCGAGTACGCCGCCGCGCTCGAGCAGGTACTGCTCGCTGGCCAGCGCGTGCTGGCCGACGGCGGCAGCGCGCTCGACGCGGTCACCGAAGCGGTGCGCCTGCTCGAAGACTGTCCGCTGTTCAACGCCGGCCGGGGTGCCGTGCTGACCCATGCCGGCACTTTCGAACTCGACGCGGCAATCATGGATGGCCAGACGCTGGGCGCCGGCGCCGTGGCCTGCGTCAAGCGCTTGCGCAACCCCGTGCTGGCCGCGCGTGCCGTGCTGGAACGCAGCGAGCATGTGCTGTTTGCCGCCGAGGGCGCCGAGGCGTTTGCCGAAGCCCAGGGGCTGGAACTGGTCGGGCCCGAGTACTACTTCACGCAGGCCCGCCACGATCAATGGGTGCGTGCGCAAGCCAGTACCGGCATGGCGCTGCTCGACCATGACGCGGCTGCACTGGCCGCCAGGGCGGGGGCTGCCGATCCGATCGATCCCGACAACAAGTTCGGCACGGTTGGCGCGGTGGCCTGCGATGCCGCTGGCAACCTCGCCGCGGCCACGTCGACCGGCGGCGTGACCAACAAGCAGGTGGGCCGCGTGGGCGATACCCCGATCGTTGGGGCCGGCTGCTACGCGGACGATGTCGCGGCAGTCTCGGCCACGGGCACGGGCGAGATGTTCATCCGCACCGTGGCCGCGTTCGACGTCTCGGCGCAAATGCGCTACGCCGGGCTGTCGCTCGAGGAATCGGCGCGCCGCGTGGTGATGGAAAAGCTTCCCGCGATTGGCGGCCGTGGCGGCCTGATCGCGGTGGACCGTGCCGGCAACGTCACGCTACCGTTCAACACGGAAGGCATGTACCGAGGCGTGGCACGCGTTGGCGAGCCGGCCACTGTCTGGATCTACGGCTGATATGGCAAAGACCGTTTCGAAACAAGGCATCGTGCTGCCGCCCGAGCGCGTGGTGGCCGTCGACAACCTCACCGTGCGCTTCGCCACCTCGGAGCGTACCGTCGAGGCCGTGCGCAACCTGTCGTTCCATGTCGACCGTGGCGAAACGCTGGCCGTGGTTGGCGAGTCGGGCTCGGGCAAGTCGGTGACGTCGCTGGCGTTGATGCGCCTGGTGGAGCACGGTGGCGGCAAGATCGCCAATGGCGCCATGGCGCTGCGCCGGCGCAATGGCGAGGTGCTCGATCTGGCCAATGCCGGCGAATCGACGTTGCGCAAGGTGCGCGGCGCGGACGTGGCGATGATCTTCCAGGAGCCGATGACCTCACTGAATCCGGTGTTTCCGGTTGGTGAGCAGATCGCGGAGTCGATTCGCCTGCACCAGGGCAAGAACAAGGCCGCGGCCCTTGCCGAGGCGCTGCGTATGCTGGAACTGGTGCGCATTCCGGAAGCACGGCGCGTGCTCGACCGCTTCCCGCATCAGCTCTCGGGCGGTATGCGGCAGCGCGTGATGATCGCGATGGCGCTGTCCTGCAAGCCGGGTTTGCTGATCGCGGACGAGCCGACCACCGCGCTCGACGTGACGATCCAGGCGGAGATCCTGCAGCTTATCCGCAATCTCCAGGCAGAGATGAACATGGGCGTGGTCTTCATCACGCACGACATGGGCGTGGTGGCCGAGGTGGCCGATCGTGTGCTGGTGATGTACCGGGGCGAAAAGGTGGAGGAGGGCACGTCAGACCAGGTGTTCCACGCGCCCGCCCACCCGTACACGCGCGCGCTGCTGTCGGCCGTGCCGAAGCTCGGGGCGATGGCCGGCACCGATCTGCCGGCCCGCTTCCCGCTGGTGCAGATGAGCGACACCGACAAGGTGGTCGAGGAAGCGCCGCAGGACACCATTCCGGCAGGCGCCGAGCCGATCCTGCGCGTACGCGACCTGGTGACGCGCTTCGATGTGCCAGGCGGCCTGTTTGGCAAGGTCACGCGCCGCGTTCACGCGGTGGAGCAGGTCAGCTTCGATCTCTACCCGGGCGAGACGCTGGCGCTGGTTGGCGAGTCGGGCTGCGGCAAATCGACCACGGGACGTTCGCTGTTGCGGCTGGTCGATTCGCAGAGCGGCACGATCGAGTTCGCAGGCCAGAACATCAGCCAGATGCGGGGACCGGCGCTTCAGGCGCTACGCCGCAATATCCAGTTCATCTTCCAGGACCCGTTTGCGTCGCTGGACCCGCGCGTGCCGGTTGGCTACTCGATCATGGAGCCGCTGCTGGTGCACAAGGTGGCCAGCGGCAAGGAAGCCGAGGCGCGTGTCGCCTGGCTGCTCGAAAAGGTGGGCCTGACAGCCGCGCACGCATCGCGCTATCCGCACGAGTTCTCGGGCGGCCAGCGCCAGCGGATCTGCATCGCGCGCGCCCTGGCGCTGAACCCGAAGGTGGTCGTCGCCGACGAATCGGTGTCGGCGCTCGACGTGTCGATCCAGGCGCAGATCGTCAACCTGATGCTCGGCCTGCAGCGCGAGCTGGGCGTGGCCTTCCTGTTCATCTCGCACGACATGGCCGTGGTGGAGCGCGTAAGCCACCGCGTGGCCGTGATGTATCTGGGCCAGATCGTCGAGATCGGTCCGCGTCGCGCTA
The DNA here is from genome assembly GCF_049843575.1 of Cupriavidus sp. Met-2. NCBI lineage: Bacteria > Pseudomonadati > Pseudomonadota > Betaproteobacteria > Burkholderiales > Burkholderiaceae > Cupriavidus > Cupriavidus sp. Met-2. The sequence goes on along the minus strand of NZ_JBBHZL010000006.1, from coordinate 114,643 downwards.
TCTTCGAGAACCCGCAGCACCCATACACGAAGAAGCTGATGTCGGCGGTGCCAATTGCCGATCCGGCCCGACGCCACATGAAGCGCGAGCCGCTTTCCGACGAGATTCCCAGCCCGATCCGCGCGGTCGGCGACGAGCCAGTGGTCCAGCCGCTGGTTGCCGTAGCAGGCAGTGGCGCGCACGGACATTACGTAGCCCGGCACGCCGTCGGCGGCGCCTACTGAAGTTCGTTTTCCTCAAGGAGAAGTGAAGATGTCTGACCGCAAGGTTTCGTTCCGCCTGATGGCCGGCGCCGCCGCAGTGGGCGCCATGGGCATGATGGCTGCCGCGCCGGCATTCGCCGCCAAGGACGCGGTGATGGCCGTGTACTCCACCTTCACCACGCTGGACCCGTACGACGCGAACGACACGCTGTCGCAGGCGGCGGTGAAGTCGTTCTACCAGGGCCTGTTCGGCTTCGACAAGGACATGAAGCTGGTCAACGTGCTGGCCGAGAGCTACGACGTCAGCAAGGATGGCCTGGTCTACACGATCAAGCTCAAGAAGGGCGTGAAGTTCCACGACGGCACCACGTTCGACGCGACCGCCGTCAAGGCCAATCTGGACCGCGTGACCGATCCGGCCAACAAGCTCAAGCGCTACACGCTGTTCAACCGTGTGGCCAAGACCGACGTGGTGGACCCGAACACGGTGCGAATCACGCTCAAGGAGCCGTTCTCGCCGTTCATCAACGTGCTGGCCCACCCGTCGGCGGTGATGATCAGCCCGACCGCGCTGAAGAAGTACGGCAAGGAGATTGCCTTCCACCCCGTGGGCACCGGACCGTTTGAGTTCGTGGAATGGAAGCAGACCGATTACCTGAAGGGCAAGAAGTTCGCGGGCTACTGGAAGACCGGCTATCCGAAGATCGACACGATCACCTGGAAACCTGTGGTCGACAACAACACGCGCTCGGCCGTGATGCAGACCGGCGAGGCCGACTTCGCGTTCAGTATTCCGTTCGAGCAGGCCGCGGTGCTCAAGGCCAGCCCGAAGGTGGACCTGATCGACGGGCCGTCGATCATCCAGCGCTACCTGTCGCTGAACACGATGGTCAAGCCGTTCAACGACCCCAAGGTGCGCCAGGCGATCAACTACGCGATCAACAAGGAGGCGCTGGCCAAGGTGGCGTTCGCCGGCTACGCCGTACCGTCGGCCGGCGTGGTGCCACCGGGCGTGGATTACGCCGAGAAGCTGGGCCCATGGCCGTACAACCCGGCCAAGGCGCGCGAGCTGCTCAAGGAAGCCGGCTACCCGAACGGCTTCGAAACCACGCTGTGGTCGGCTTATAACCACACCACCGCGCAGAAGGTGATCCAGTTCGTGCAGCAGCAGCTGCAACAGGTGGGCATCAAGGCGCAGGTGCTGGCACTGGAAGCTGGCCAGCGCGTGGAACGCGTGGAGTCCGTGGCCAAGCCCGAGGACGCCGGCGTGCGCATGTACTACGTGGGCTGGTCGTCGTCGACCGGTGAGTCGGACTGGGCGCTGCGTCCGCTGCTGGCTTCGGAAGCGATGCCGCCGAAGCTGCTGAACACGGCCTACTACAAGAACGACCAGGTCGATGCCGATATCGCCAACGCGCTGCGCACGACCGATCGCGCCGAGAAGGCCAAGCTCTACAAGGACGCCCAGGAACAAATCTGGAAGGACGCGCCGTGGGCCTTCCTGGTGACCGAGAAGGTGCTGTACGCGCGTTCGAAGCGCCTGACTGGTGCCTACGTGATGCCCGACGGCTCGTTCAACTTCGACGAGATCGATATCAAGCAGTAAGCGGTTGACATGTCTTCGGTGTTTGCCCCTCTCCCATGCATGGTGAGAGGGGGAGTACCGCAGTAGAGCAGTAGAGCAGTAGAGCAGTAGAGCAGTAGAGCAGTAAGAGTGGTTGCAAGTCGCGGTATCGCAGTACTAATAACAAGCTGTATGCAGTAAGCCGTGTGGCTGCCTGCCCGTATACGCGGGGTTGAGGGCGGGCGGCCGGCGGTCCTCAATTTTCCGTTGCCTGATGCTGAACTACTTCCTTAAACGACTTCTGGGCGTGATACCCACCATGCTGATCGTGGCGGTGTTGGTATTCCTGTTCGTCCATCTGCTGCCCGGCGATCCGGCGCGGCTGGCCGCGGGCCCGGAGGCCGACGCGGACACCGTGGAACTGGTGCGCAAGGATCTCGGGCTCGATCGCCCGATGCCGGAGCAGTTCGTGCGTTACTTCTCGAACGCCCTGCGGGGGGACTTCGGTACCTCGCTGCGCACCAAGCGACCCGTTTCGGAAGAAATCGGCGACCGCTTCCTGCCCACGCTGTACCTGACGATCGCGTCGATGGTCTGGGCCGTCATCTTCGGCATGACCATCGGCATCTGCTCGGCCGTGTGGCGGAATCAGTGGCCGGACCGCCTGGGCATGACGCTGGCGGTGTCGGGTATCTCGTTCCCGGCCTTCGCGCTGGGGATGCTGCTGATGGAAGTGTTTTCGGTGCAGCTTGGCTGGCTGCCGTCGATCGGCGCCGATAGCTGGAAGCACTACATCCTGCCGTCGCTGACGCTCGGCGCGGCCGTGGCCGCCGTGATGGCGCGATTCACGCGCGCATCGTTCATCGAGGTGCTGCAGGAGGACTTCGTCCGTACCGCACGCGCCAAGGGCGTGCGCGAGACCGTGGTCGTGATCAAGCATACGCTGCGCAACGCAATGATTCCCGTCGTGACGATGATGGGCCTGCAGTTCGGCTTTCTGCTGGGCGGCTCGATCCTCGTCGAGAAGGTGTTCAACTGGCCCGGCCTCGGCCGCCTGTTGGTGGATGCCGTGGAGATGCGTGACTACCCGGTGATCCAGGCCGAGGTGCTGCTGTTCTCGCTCGAGTTCATCCTGATCAACCTGGTGGTGGACGTGCTGTACACCGTGATCAATCCCACCATCCGCTATAAATAAGGAGGCTGGCATGTCCGATATTTCCACGCCCGCCGCTCCCGAGGCCGCCAGCGTCCCGGAGGCCGTCCGCACGCCCTGGACCGAGTTCTGGCGCAAGTTCCGCAAGCAGCATCTCGCGCTGGCCGCCGGCGCGTTCGTGCTGCTGCTGGTGGTGGTCGCGATTCTGGCGCCGCACATCGTCCCGTACGACCCCGAGAACTTCTTCGACTACGACGCGCTCAACGCAGGCCCGTCGGCTGCGCACTGGATGGGCGTTGACTCGCTCGGGCGCGACATCTTCAGCCGCATCCTGGCCGGTACGCGCATTTCGCTGGCGGCCGGCTTCTTCTCGGTGATCATCGGCGCGGTCATCGGCACGGTGCTGGGCCTGCTGGCCGGCTACTACGAGGGCTGGTGGGACCGCATCGTCACGCGCATCTGTGACGTGCTGTTCGCGTTTCCGGGCATCCTGCTTGCGATCGCCATCGTCGCGATCCTGGGCAATGGCATGGTCAACGTGATCTTCGCAGTGGCGGTGTTCAGCATTCCAGCCTTCGCGCGCCTCGTGCGGGGCAACACGCTGATGCTCAAGCGGCTCACGTACGTGGAAGCGGCACGCAGCATTGGCGCATCCGACTGGACGATCCTGATGCGGCATATCCTGCCCGGTACCGTGTCGTCGATCGTGGTGTACTTCTCGATGCGGATCGGCACGTCGATTATCACTGCGGCTGGCCTGTCGTTCCTGGGTCTTGGCGCGCAACCGCCCACGCCCGAGTGGGGCGCGATGCTGAACGAGGCGCGCGCCGACATGGTGACCGCGCCCCACGTGGCGATTTTCCCGAGCCTGGCGATCTTCCTGACCGTGCTGGCGTTCAACCTGCTGGGCGATGGCCTGCGCGATGCGCTCGATCCGAAGATCGACCGGCGTTGATGGCACCTTCAGCACGCATTGAACACAAGTCGAGCACGATGATGGATATCCCCGTGATTGGCACGTTGCCGGTGGGCCCTCGCAATGCGATTACCGACGTGGCTGGCGTGACCGTCGGCCACTGCACGCTGGCCGACGGGGCTTGCCAGACCGGGGTGACGGTGATTCGCCCGCACGCGGGCAATGTCTACCGCGAGAAGGTGCCCGCAGCGGCCACCGTGCTGAACGGATTCGGCAAGAGCATCGGCCTGGTGCAGGTCGACGAACTCGGCGTGATGGAAACGCCGGTCGCGTTGACCAACACCTTCTCTGTTGGCGCACTGGCACAGGCGCAGATCCGCGCGGCCATTGCCGAGAACCCCGAGATCGGCCGCGCCTGGCCCACCGTCAATCCGCTCGTGTTCGAGTGCAATGATGGCTATCTGAACGACATCCAGGCGATGGCGGTCCAGGGGATGCACTACGACAGCGCCCTGGCGGCCGCGAGCGTGGATGTCGCGCAAGGCGCGGTGGGCGCGGGGCGGGGCATGTCATCGTTCGGCGTCAAGGGTGGTATCGGCACCGCATCCCGCATTGCGGGCGGCTACACGGTTGGCGCGCTGGTGTTGTCGAACTTCGGCACACCGGATTCCCTGATCTACGGCGGCAGGCTGCTGGGCGCGGCGCTTGCTGGCCAACTGAGGCAGGAGATCGTCCCGGAGAAGGGATCGATCATCATGATCGTGGCCACCGATGCACCGCTCGACGCGCGGCAGCTAGGCCGGCTTTCGCTGCGCGCCGGCGCGGGGCTGGCGCGAACGGGTTCCGTATTTGGCCATGGCTCTGGCGATATCGCGCTGGCGTTCTCGACGGCGTACACCGTGCCACATCTGGCCGACGTACCGATGCCGGCCGTGCAGATGGTGCATGAAACACGGCTCGACCCGCTGTTCCGCGCCGCGGCTGACAGCGTGGAGCAGGCCATCGTCAATGCGCTCTGGCATGGCGAAACCGTTCATGGCCGCGATGGGCACACCCGTCGGGCACTACGAGACCTGTTGCAGGAACTGATGGCATGAAGATTCTGGTTTCCACCGACATCGAAGGCGTGGCCGGCGTATTCCACGCCGAGCAAACACGCGCGGGGAATGGAGAGTACGAACGCGCGCGTGCCTGGATGACGGCCGAAGCCAATGCCGCCGTGCAGGGCGCATTTGCGGGTGGCGCCACCGAGGTGTTGGTCAACGATTCGCACGGGGGCTTCCGCAACCTGCTGCCGGATCAGATCGACCCGCGCGCGCAACTGGTGCTGGGCAAGCCGCGCTATCTGAGCATGATGGCTGGCGTCGAGCAGGATTGCGACGGCGTGTTCATGATCGGCTATCACGGCCGGGCGCAGAGCCGTGGCGTGCTGGCCCATACGATCAACAGCGGCGCGTTCGCGCGCGTCTGGCTCAATGGGCTGGAGCTGGGCGAGGCGGGCATCTACGCCGCATTGGCCGGCGAGTTCGGCGTGCCGGTGATGCTGGCCAGCGGCGATGACGTCTTCATCGCGGAAACGCAGCCGCTGATGCCTTGGGCGCGCTACGTGCAGACCAAGGCCGCGGGCGGGCAGGGCAGTGGCACCTCGTTGTCGCCCGCTGCCGCTCGTGAAGCGATCGCAGTGGCCGCCGAGTCCGTGACGCGCGATGCGATCGTCCAAGCCAAGGCACGTTGCTTCGAACTGCCTGGGCCGGTGAGTTGCCGCCTGCAGACAACGACCACCGCCCACGCCGACCTGTTCTGCCAATGGCCCGAGTTCGAACGGGTCGACGGTGTCACGCTGACATTCACGGGGCCAACCGTGCAGGCTGTGGTGCGGATGCTGAACTGCTGCTCGGCGATGTCGTTCATGCTGAAGTAGTTGTTTTCCCCGTTTTCCCGCAACGCGGGAGAACGGAGCGAAAACAGTGGGACAATAGCGCCCGTTCCCGATTTCGCCCGACTTCCAATGACCCATCCGACGCACGGGAGCTGGACGCCCGTTCGCAAGGACTTCGTCGATCCGGCCAGCACGCGATGCCATGCGCGCAACGCGAAAGGCGGCCGCCACCACGGTTTTCCCGAGGGGCACGCCTATATCCTGCGCGGCCCGGATGGCCACGAGTACCCATTCGGCCCGGAATGCGCGCGCGAGGTGCTGGCCGTGCCCGAGGCGCTGGAACAGATCCCGGACTATACCGAGCGCGATGCGGTGAAGCGGATCGACGCCGATCTGCCCGCGCCGGTGAGGCGCAAGCCCTCGGCGGCCGAACTGGAGCTGGCGCGCCGCAATGCGGCCACGCGCTATGTGGTGCTGCGCATGGAGAAAGTGGCTGCCGTGCCGCGCGTGCAGCCGACAGTCCTGTTCCCCGCGCTCGATGAGCTTTATCAGCGGATCGCCACTGGCGGCACGCTCACGAACGCGCAGGTGCAACGCGTGCTGGCGATCGAACGCAGCAAGGCCACGCCGCCCAAGCTCAAGAGCACGAACCTGCTCGACGTCTATACGGCGCACGTCAAGCTCGAGTGGCTGATCGCGGGGGCAAACCGCGTGGATCAGATACGTTTCCTGCGCAGCCTGCATGACTGGCTGGCCAGACATCTGGTGCTGTCCGCCGCGCAGATTGCCGCCGCCGGCATCGTGATGCACCCGCACGCGTTCCGCAGCGCCTGGCCGTCGGAGGGCGGTCCGGCGGAGCTGTTCTGACGTTCGCTGGATAAAAACGCCGGATTGGCGTTACATTGAGGGCATCCCCACTCGGCCCAGGCCATTCCCGCCATGCCTGCCAGTCAGACTGCGCGCTACTTCGCACGCAGCTATGCCGAAGCCCGCCAGAAATTCCTGGCGGCCGCCCGCGCATGTGGTGCGGCGCTGACCGAGTTTCCCCACCCCACTGAAACAGGCAACGAGGGCGAGGCCCTGGCGATGGACGTCGCCTGGGTCGGGGCCGCCGATGCGTCGCGCGTGCTGCTGGTGACGTCCGGCACGCACGGCGCCGAAGGGTTCTGCGGATCGGGCACGCAGGTGGCGATGCTTGCCGACACGGGGCTGCATTCGGACTGCCACCGCGCCGGCTGCGCGCTGATGTTCATCCACGCGGTCAACCCCTATGGCTTTTCCCACCTGCGCCGTGTCAACGAGGATAACGTCGACCTGAACCGCAATTTCGCGGACTTCGAACGGCCACTGCCGGCCAATCCGGCCTATGCCGAGATTGCCCCGATGCTGCTGCCGAGCCAGTGGCCGCCGTCGTGCGACGAACACACCGCGCTGATGAAGCGGGTGACGGAGCGGGGCATGGGCTGGTTCCAGGCGGCGATCAGCGCCGGACAGTATCAGGACCCGGATGGCATGTTCTTCGGCGGTCAGCAGGCAACGTGGAGCAACTACACGCTACGGCGCATCCTGGCCCGCTTTGGCTCCGGACGGACCACTTTGCGATGGGTCGATGTGCACACGGGGCTGGGACCGTGGGGCTATGGCGAAGCGATCTACATGGGGCCCGACGAGGCGCGCCAGTTGAACAAGACGCGGGCCATCTGGGGCGGCAGCGTGACGTCGATCTACGACGGCTCGTCGACATCGGCCAACCTGACCGGGCTCGCGTGGGCGGCTGTGCCGCAGACGCTGCCGACGATTGACTACGCAGGCATCGCCCTGGAGTTCGGCACGCTGCCGTTGCCCGAGGTGCTCGATGCGTTGCGTGGCGACCATTGGCTGCATGTGCATCCTGAAGCGGACGAGAACCAGCGCGCACTGATCAAGCAGGCTGTGTGGCGTGCCTTTTATGGCGATTCGGACGAATGGCGCGATGGCGTGGTGGCCCAGGTGACCGACGCGGTGCGCAAGGGAATCGGCGCGTAGCGGCTCATGCCGATAGGCGGCGGTTCGTAATCGACTCATCTTTCGACTACCTTTCAACGACCATACGGAAGCGCTGATAGTCGTTATTGATCGTGCCCGGTTGAGACGTGGGGCGGGATGGCGAGACAATCGCCCGGGCGTGCCGGCATCGCCTGGTCGATGCCGTGCGCCATGACAGCACAGTAAGAAGAACAGGCGTCGTTGCCCAGCCCCACATCCTCAGCCGCACGCAAGCGAGAGCGCGTCGGCATCTCCCGCGTGGTTCGTGATCCGCGCCGGTCGAATGGACCGGATGGCAGCGTTCGCCCGTCGCACTCCTCGAGAGAATCTCCATGCCCAGTTTCAATCCATCGCGCCGCACGTTCCTGAAGACGAGCGTCGTGGCCGGGGTATCGGTTTGCATCGTGCCCCTCGCGGACAAGGCGGCTCTGGCCGCGTTGTTCGAAGAGAAGCACCTGACGCCGGTGCAAACCGATCCCGCCACCGGCGCGCCACGCTTCCGTGTGGATGGCATCGCCAAGGTCAACGGCGAGAAAGTCTTCGCACGCGATATCCGCGCACGCGATATGCCACACTGGCCCGCGCAGCAATCGCACGCCTTCATCGTGCGCACGACCCGTGCGGACCGTACCTTCGACGGCATCGACCTGAGCCTGCTCGGCGATGAGCTGAAGCCTGACGTTGTGGTGACGGCCGCCGACCTGGAGCGCGACGGCGTGACGTTCCCGAAGTTCTACGGCGACGACATGCTGCTGCCTGTAGGCAAGACCCCGGCGTATCTCGGCCATGCGGTGGCCATCCTGATTTATCACGACTTCGCGCGCTTCCGCTTTGCCAAGGACAAGCTCAAGTATCGCGACGAGGTCGTGCGCTATGGCACCCAGACTGGCGCGCTTGAACGCGATCCCTGGGGCACGTTCCGTTTCGTCCGCGTGGGCGGCGCCACGCCGTTCGACGACGACGTGTTCTCAAGCCTGAAGTTCGCGCCGGTGTTCCCCAGTGCGATGCGCAAGCACCAGCCCGTTTGGCCGGACGGCAAGGATCATGGGCAGGTGGGCGAGCAGGGTATGGCCCATGCGAAGTCGATCCGCGACGAACTGGCGAATCCGCCGGCCAACTGGCTCGTGCTGGATCGCGAGTACAACACGCAGTCGATCGATACCGCCGCGCTCGAGGCCGATAACGCCAACTGCTGGTACGACCGCGACAACCAGACGCTGCACATGGTGGTGCCAACGCAGGCGCCGTCGGAGGTGGGCGAATCGACCGCGGAAATGCTGGCGCGCTGCAAGTCCGCGTTTCCGGTGAAGCAGGTGGTCCTGCATCCGACCTACACGGTGGGCTACGGCTCGAAGGATCACTACAACTTCCCGTTCTACGGTCTGGTAACGGCGCTCTATGCCGGCAGCAAACCCGTGCGGCTGGCCAACGACCGCTACGAGCAGTTCCAGACCGCGCTCAAGCGCCACGCGTTCAAGATGCACTACCGCATCGCGGTGGACAAGGAAACCGGACTGCTCCAGTCGTTCCAGGGCGACTTCGAGGCCAACGGTGGTGGCCGTATGAATTTCTCGCCGTCCGTGGCCATGGTCGGCGCGACGGCGGCGCAGTCAATCTATTACTTCCCAAAGAACGATCTCGCCACGGTGGCCATTGCCTCCCGTGCGATCGACGCCGGTTCCGCGCGCGGGTACGGCACGCTGCAAAGCATGGCGGCGACCGAGATGATGATTGACGAGTTCGCCGAGCAGTTGAAACTCGACCCGATCGAATTCCGGCTGAAGAACGCGCTGCGCTCCGGCATGAAGAACACGCAGGGCGCGATTCCTGCCGGGGCCATTCGCGTGGATGAAGTACTGGAAGCGTCGCGCAAGCATCCGCTGTGGACCAATCGCGCGATGAAGAAGGCCGAGTACGAGGCCGCGCATCCGGGCCATCGCTATGGCGTGGGCTTTGCCTGTGTGCAGAAGGACTTCGGCACGGGCGCGGAGACATCGTTCGCGCGTGTCGAGATCGATGCCGAAGGCCGTATCGCGCTGTACCACTCAGGCGCGGAAATCGGCACCGGCATGTCGACGTCGCAGGCCTCCGCGGTGTCGCGCTGGCTGAGCCGCGCGGCCACGGACGTGCGGACGTCGATTACCGAGTGGCCGGACCTGCCTGTCACGACCAGTGGCGATCCCTACCTGATGAGCCAGGCGGATCAGGACAAGCTATCGCAGAATCCGCGCTGGTCCCCGGGCTACGCGTCGCCATCCAGCGCGACGAACTCGGCCTACTACTTCACGCACAGCACGCGCGAAGCGGCCCGCGTGGTCTTCATGCATGGACTGTGGCCGGCAGCGATGGCGATCTGGAGCCAGGGCATCGGCGGCGGCCAGGCGGCATCGCTGGTGGTGCGTGTGGAGGATGCCCGCTGGGTCGATGGCAAACTCAGCGCCGGCGGCCTGCAGGCGCTGCCATACGAACAACTCGTCAAGAAGGCGCACGAACTGGGGCTGGTCACCGGCGCCACGGTGCACGTGTTCAATCGCTGGCAGTGGACCGAAGCCGATTTCGTCGTCAACGGCCAGGCCGTGCGGATTCCGGTGGATGGTTTGTCGGTACGCATGGGTGCGGGCGAAGCCAATGGCAAGCGCACGACCAATGGCTATGACGTGCTTGATCGACGCAAGGTCTATATCGCGCCGGTCCAGCGCAACAATGCGTCCGTGACGTACTACAGCGCGGTTGGCACGCTGGTCGAGCTGTCGGTGCACGAGGCCAGCGGCAAGGTCAGCCTGCTGACGCACCATTCGATCATGGAGTGCGGCTCGCAACTGTCGCCCGCACTGGTGTCGGGTCAGTTGCAGGGCGGCATCGCGATGGGCATCGGCCACGCGCTGCACGAGTTCCTGCCGCTCTACGAGGATGGCCCCGGCAACGGCACGTGGAATTTCAACCGCTATCACCTGCCCCGTGCCAGCGACGTGGCTGTATGGACGCAGACCGGAACCGTGCTGCCGCCCATCTCCGACACCGACCCGCCAAAGGGTATTGCCGAGGTGGTGATGATTCCGGTGGTGGGTGCCATCGTCAACGGTATCGCCCACGCCATTGGGCACCGCTTCACCGATTTGCCGGTCACGGCCGAAAAGATCCAGGAGGTACTGGCATGATCGCCACGCAAGCATTGTCCATGAACATCAACGGCAAGGACGTCGGCCCGCTCGAGGTGCCCGTCGGCCTGATGATGATCGATTTCCTGCACGAGTACGTGAACCTGACCGGCTCGCGGCTGGGGTGCGGGCAGGGCGTCTGCCACGCCTGCGTGGCGATTCTCGACCACCCGGATGGCACGAGCGAAACCATTCGCACCTGCATCACTGGCGCGCATTTCTTCCAGGGCAAGCGCGTCCGCACCGTGGAAGGCCATGGCAAGCGCAACGACAAGGGCGAGGTCGTCGAGATGACGCCAGTGCAGCAGGCTTTCCTCAAGCACTTCAGCTTCCAGTGCGGCTACTGCACGCCTGGGTTCGTCAATGGTGCGACCGTGCTCGTGGAAAAGCTCAAGCGTGAGCCGGTAGCGGCGGACAAGGTCGAGCAGACCATCATGTCGTCCATGGACGAGCACATCTGCCGCTGCACGGGCTATGTGCGCTACTACGAGGCCATCAAGGACGTGGTCACCAGCACGCCGGGGCTGGTGAAGGGGAAGGGCGCGCAATGACGACAATCCGATGGATTTCCGCGCTGGCCGCTGGCTCGGCGCTACTGCTTGCCGGATGCGGATCGGGCAGTTCCGATGTGCCTCAGGCCGCCGACCTGGCGCCGGCCACGAAGCTGACCCCGGCCCAGCAGATCGAGCGTGGCCGCTACCTCGTGCGCGCGGCCGATTGCGCGGCCTGTCATACGGCACCGAACGGCGCGCCGTTCGCGGGCGGCGTGGAACTGGCTTCGCCGTTCGGCAAGTTCTACGGCACCAATATCACGCCGGACAAGGACCATGGCATCGGCAAATGGAGCGCCGACGATTTCTACAAGGCGCTTCATGATGGCGTGGCGCCCGACAAGCATCTGTATCCGGCGATGCCGTACACCTCGTACCGGGGTCTGTCGCGTACCGATACCGATGCGATGTACGCCTACCTGATGCAGCTCAAGCCGATGGCGGTGCAGAATCGCGAGCCAGAACTGGGCTTTCCGTACAACCAGCGTTTTGCCATGGCAGGCTGGAACCTGCTGTTCCGCAAGGATGCGTTGCCCGATGCATCGAAGGGCGAGTCGCCGGCGTGGATACGCGGCCGCTACCTGACCAACGCGCTCGGTCACTGCGCCGAGTGCCACACGCCACGTGGCAAGTTCGGACAGATGGATGGTGGCCGTCCGCTGACTGGTTCGGCGTTGGCTCGGGTCGGGGCTCCCGATATCTCGCCGGCCGGGCTGGCGGCGCGCGGATGGACCGCGGCGGACCTGCAGACGTTCTTCTCCACCGGCATCGCGCCCCAAGGCTCAGCCTACGGCGAGATGTTTCCCGTGGTGCATCTGAGTAGCCGTTACCTGAATGCCGCCGATGTCGGCGCGATGTCCACCTACCTGCTCGGTGACAAGCCGCCGGTACCGCAACCGCTGAAGCCGGCTAATGCCGACGCGGGCGCCATGGCCACGGGCCGGCAGCACTATCTGGCGGTCTGCGCGGGGTGCCACGGACGCGAAGGCGAAGGCAAGCCTCACGTCGCGGTGGCGATGCTTGGCAATTCGACGGTGCGTAATGCGGATCCGCGCAACCTGATCGTGTCGATGCTTGACGGCATTGAGCGCCAGGACTTCCCGGGGCTGGAGAGCATGCAGGATATGCCGGGCTTCGCCACGCGCATGAACGATGCCGAGGTGGCGGCGCTCGCCAACTACCTGCGGGCCAGCTACGGCGGCCAGCCGGCCGATGTGACGGCTGACTCGGTCAAGGTACTGCGCGAGACGCCGAGTCATTGACGTCGCACGGCATCTGAACCGTCACCGCGCATCATCGAGGTCGGTGGATCGCCCGCTCTTTCACCATGTGGGAGAGCGGGGAGAATTCGCGTGTTTCATGACCGTAAAGTGGTATTTGCGGCACCCAGAGTGCGGCAGAACTACCGTTTTCCCCACAGTTGTTACTAAGCTTCAAGAGGATTGCCCGACTCTGGAGCAGTTCTTGTGTTCCATCTGTGGAGATCACGATGAAAACGAGGATGTTAATACCCATCGCCGTGGCAGCCGCCGGTATGCTGGCGGCGCCTTTTGCCCTTGCTCAGCACTCTGGTTCCATGAAGTCTTCTGGCTCGATGTCGTCATCGCCATCGTCATCGGGCACGGCGCCGATGGGTGCGGCATCGCCGTATACGCCTCAGAAGTGGAACAAGGGTGACAAGTTGCCAGCCGAGTTCCGTGACCGGCAGTACGTCATCGACAAGTACAAGGAATACAACCTTCCGGCGCCAAAGAAGGGCTACCACTGGGTGGGTATCGGTGCTGACTATTACCAGGTGTCGTCCAATGGGACGGTGTACTCGGTTGGGCCCGGAGGCTGATTGGCCGTTGCGGCCGTTGCTTTTCCGAGCTTGAGATGTGAAAAGCGCCGTGAGTGATCACGGCGCTTTTTTTGCCTGGAATCTTGCGTTTGGGGATGACTACCGGGGCCGCCCAGTCGCAGCCAGTTCTGCTCGGTCCGGTGTGTGCCGAAATATCCCCTTTCTACTTAACCCGGCAGTGCCTCGTAAGTGACAAGGAACACCTGGTCGTCGCCGGCGCTGACCGAAAGCCAGACGATGTCGAGATCGGGGAAGGCTGCTTCGACGTTCTCGCGCTCGTTGCCGATTTCCACCACCAGCGCGCCGCCCGGGTTCAGGCGCTTCTTCGCGCCGGCGATGATCCGGCGCACTACGTCCATGCCGTCGTCGCCGCCGGCCAGCGCAATGCGCGGCTCCGCCATGTATTCGGGCGGCAGGTCGCGCATCGACTGCTCGTTGACGTACGGCGGGTTGGTCAGGATCACGTCGTAGGTGGCGGTCGACGGCAGCGGCGCGTAGAGGTCGCCTTCGTAGAGCGTGATGCGGTCTTCCATCTTGTAGTCCGCCACATTGCGGCGGGCCACGGCCAGGGCGTCGGACGAGATGTCCACCGCGTCGATTCGTGCGTGCGGCCAGACGTGTGCGGCGATGATCGGCAGGCAGCCGGAACCGGTGCACAGTTCCAGTACCGGGCCGATTTGCCCGGTATCACCGATCCACGGTTCCAGTCCTTCCTGCAGCAATTCGCCGATGAAGCTGCGCGGCACGATCACGCGGGAATCCACGTAGAAACGCAGCCCGTGCATGAACGCTTCGTGCGTGATGTAGGCGGCCGGCACACGTTCGTTTACGCGACGATCGATCACCTTGTGCACAGCGTCGATCTCCTCTGGCAGCAGACGGGCGTCGAGGAATGGGTCGAGGGTGTCCAGCGGCAGGTTCAGCGTATGCAGCACCAGGTAGGCGGCTTCGTCATAGGCGTTGGCGCTGCCGTGACCGAAAGAGAGCTTCGCGGCGGTAAAGCGCGAAACCGCCAGGCGCAGCATGTCGCGGACGGTTTTCAGGGAAGAGGTGGTGGCCATGGGGATCAGGCAATCAGGCGTTCCAGCACGCCACGGTAAACGTTCTTGAGCGGTTCGACGAAGCGGACTTCCACGTGTTCGTCGATCTTGTGGATGCTGGCGTTCGGCGGGCCGAATTCGATGACCTGCGGGCAGATCTTCGCGATGAAACGGCCGTCGGAGGTGCCGCCGGTGGTCGAGAGTTCCGTCTTCACGCCGGTCTCGGCCGCGATGGCCGCGCCCAGTGCTTCGGACAGGTCGCCGCGCGGCGTCAGGAACGGCTCGCCGCCCAGCGTCCAGTCGAGCGTGTAGTCGAGCCCGTGCTGGTCGAGGATTGCGTGCACGCGCGACTTCAGGCCGTCAGGCGTGCTGGCCGTCGAGAAGCGGAAGTTGAAATCGATCGTCACGTGGCCCGGGATCACGTTGGTCGCGCCGGTGCCGCCATGGATATTCGACATCTGCCACGTGGTGGGCGGGAAATACTCGTTGCCCGCGTCCCATACCTCGTTCACCAGCGTGGTCAGTGCCGGCGCGGCAAGGTGGATCGGGTTGCGCGCCAGGTGCGGGTAGGCGATGTGGCCTTGCACACCTTTGACCGTGAGCTTTCCGGACAGCGAGCCACGGCGGCCGTTCTTGACCATGTCGCCGAGCGTGTCGACCGAGGTCGGCTCGCCCACCACGCAATAGTCGAGACGTTCGCCGCGTGCCTTCAGCGCTTCCACCACCTTCACGGTGCCGTCATGCGCCGGGCCTTCCTCGTCGCTCGTGATCAGGAAGGCGATCGATCCCTTGTGCTCGGGGTGTTTCGCCACGAACTCCTCGACCGCCACCACGAAGCCGGCAATCGACGTCTTCATGTCGGCCGCGCCCCGACCGTAGAGCTTGCCATCGCGATGGGAGGGCTCGAACGGGTCCGATGACCATTGGTCGAGCGGGCCGGTCGGCACTACGTCGGTATGGCCGGCAAAGGCCAGCAGCTTGCCTGCCGTGCCCTGGGTGCCGCGCTTGACCGCCCACAGGTTGGTGACGCGGAAATCGTCAGGGCCGCTGACGATGTTCTCGCAGGTAAAGCCAAGGGCCTTGAGTCGGGTCTCGAGCACGGCCTGGCAACCTTCGTCGGCGGGGGTGACCGAGCGGCGGCGGATCAGGTCTTCGGTCAGGGCAAGGGTCGGGTTCATGGGGCGGGGGATGAATCGTTAGAACAGGGCGGCGTAGCCGTCAGCGGAAAAACCGACGCTGACCTTGCCGTCGCGGTCCAGCACGGGACGCTTGATCAGCGACGGGCTGGTCTGCATCAGCGCGATGGCGCCGGCTTCGGACTCCGCGCGCGTCTTGTCCGCATCGGACAGCGCGCGGTACGTGGTGCCCTTCTTGTTCAGCAACGTGGTCAGGGGCACGTGCTTGAGCCAGGCGCGCAACATCTCCTCGTCGACGCCTTGCTTCTTGAAATCGTGGAACGTGTAGTCGACGCCGTTCGACTCCAGCCAGGTACGGGCACGCTTGACGGTGTCGCAGTTGGGAATGCCGTAGAGCAGGGTAGTCATGGTGTCAGGTTCGGGTTCAGCGGAACAGCAGGTTGAGCGCGATGACCAGTCCGCCCAGGCCAAGCGCCACGCCGGCCATGGCCACGGCCGTCATCAGGCGCAGGCGCCGGTCAAGGCGCGCGGCTTCGCGGCGCAATGCCTCGATCGTGATGGCGTGCTGCTCGGCCAGCAGCTTGACGGCCTCGGCCTGCTGCATGGCGGTGGTTTCCAGCTCCGCGATGCGAGCGGCCGGGTCGCGTGTGTCGGCCGCGCCGGGTTGCGCGCCTTCCTCGTCCTTCTTCTTGCCTTTCTTGAGCTTCTCGATGGTCTTGTTGGCCTGTTCGAGGATGGTCGGCAGGAGGGAGAGAACGGTACTGACGGTGGCGGGGTCGAGGGCCATGAGTCGCTTGCGGAGGGATGGCATCGGCTGGGCTTCGCGCCGCCGGGGCGTGCCCGGCGGCGGCATTGCTGTCAAGGCGCGATTCAGTCGCGCAGCAGGTCGTTCAGGCTGGTCTTGGCGCGGGTTTGCGCGTCCACCTTCTTGACGATCACGGCGCAGTACAGGCTGTACTTGCCATCCTTCGACGGCAGGTTGCCGGCCACGACGACCGAACCGGCAGGCACGCGGCCGTAGTGGATTTCGCCCGTTTCACGGTCGTAGATCTTGGTCGACTGGCCCAGGTACACGCCCATCGAGATCACCGAGTTTTCCTCGATGATCACGCCTTCCACGACTTCCGAACGGGCGCCGATGAAGCAGTTGTCCTCGATGATGACCGGGTTGGCCTGCAGCGGCTCAAGCACGCCGCCAATGCCGACGCCGCCCGACAGGTGCACGTTCTTGCCGATCTGCGCGCACGAGCCGACGGTAGCCCACGTGTCGACCATCGTGCCTTCATCCACGTAGGCGCCAATGTTGACGTACGACGGCATCAGCACGGCGTTCCTGGCGATGTACGAACCACGGCGGGCCACGGCGGGCGGCACCACGCGGAAGCCGGCCTTCGCGAAGTCGTCGCCAGTCCAGTTGGCGAACTTGGTCGGCACCTTGTCGTAGAACTGGGCAAAGCCGCCAGCGCTCATCGGCGCGTTGTCTTCCAGACGGAACGACAGCAGCACAGCCTTCTTGATCCACTGGTTGACGACCCAGTCCTTGCCTTGCTTCTCGGCCACGCGCAGTGCGCCCGAATCAAGTTGCGAGATCACGTTGGCCACCGCTTCGCGGATGTCGTTCGGCGCGGACTTCGGCGACAGGCTGGTGCGGTCTTCCCAGGCCTGGTCGATCAGGGCTTGCAGTGCTTGCGTCATGGTTGTGTTCTCAGTGGTGAATATGTATCGGGAGCGATGCCGGAAATCCTCGTTCCGGCATCAGGACATTCGGTGATTCAGGGTGAAGCGTTCGCGCCGGTCAGCCCAGCGACTTGCAGAATTCGACAATCCGGCGTGCGCCTTCGAGGCATTCGTCCGGGGTGGCCACCAGCGCCATGCGGACCCGGTTCGCGCCGGGATTCACGCCGTGGGCGTCGCGGGCCAGGTAGCTGCCGGGCAGCACCGTCAGGTTCTGTTCGGCCAGCAGCCGCACGGCGAACTCGGTGTCCGACAGACCAGTGCGCGAGACATCGGCCCACAGGTAGAACGCCGCATCGGGCAGGGCCACGTCGAGCACCCCTGCCAGCATCGGCGTGACCTCGGCGAATTTGCGCACATAGGCCGCGCGGTTCTCGCGCACGTGCGCCTCGTCGCCCCACGCCGCGGCGCTGGCGGCCTGCACGGCCGGGTTCATCGCGGCGCCGTGGTAGGTGCGGTAGAGCAGGAATTTCTTCAGGATCTCGGGGTCGCCGGCGACGAAGCCCGAGCGCAGGCCCGGCACGTTCGAGCGCTTCGACAGGCTTGAGAACATCACCAGCCGTTCCAGGCCCCGGCCAAGCTTGTGGGCCGCTTCGAGCGCGCCGAGCGGCGGCTTTGCTTCGTCGAAGTAGATCTCCGAGTAGCACTCGTCGGAGGCAATCACGAAGCCATAGCGGTCGGACAATTCGAAAAGCTGCTTCCAGTCTTCGAGCGACAGCACCGCGCCGGTCGGGTTACCCGGCGAGCAGACGTACAGCAGTTGCACGTGCGGCCACACATCGGCGCCGATCTGGTCGAACGCCGGCGCGAAGTTGCGCGCCGGATCGCTGTTGGCGAACACCGGACGGGCGCCGGCCAGAAGGGCTGCGCCTTCATAGATCTGGTAGAACGGGTTCGGGCAGAGCACCAGCGGGTTGGGCTTGCTGCTGTCGATCACGGTCTGCGCGAACGCGAACAGTGCCTCGCGCGAACCGGTGACGGGCAGCACCTCGGTGGCGGCGTCGACCTTCGGCAGGTTGTAGCGGCGTTCGAGCCAGCCCGCGATGCACGCGCGCAGCGCGTCGCTGCCGGCGGTGCTCGGGTAGTTGGCCAGGCCGCCGAGCGACGCGGTCATCGCTTCCTTGATGAAGGCCGGAGTGGGGTGCTTGGGTTCGCCGATGCCGAAACTGATTGCCGGGACGGCGGCCGGTTTCACATCGGCCACCAGCGCGCGCAGTTTCTCGAAAGGATAGGTTTGGAGCAGGTCGAGGCGCGGATTCACGGTGGCAGCGGCGGGGCGGTTGAAACCCAGCATTATAAAGGAATGCCGCCCATCGCCGCGCGTGTGAATCCGGCAAATCCGCCCCGGCGGGCGCCGGGGATCAGTACAGCATCACCCGCGACACCACAGCCACGATCGGCCGGCGCAGAAACCGCTCCACGCGGGGATTGAGGTGCAGTGGGCGCAACAGCATCCTGACCGTCATCTCCAGCGGCAGATGATGCCGGATAACGGCGCTGCAGCGGGAATTCAGCGCCCTGACATCGCCCTCGGGCACGTCTTCGCGTTCATGTTCGATCCGCAGGACGTTGCGCAGCGCGATCTCGGCGTCCTCGTTCTTGATTTCCAGCAGCCGCCGGGCCAGCGCGCCAAGTACCTTGCCGCGGCCGAGTCGCTCGTGCTCGTGCAGCGCGTTGAAGTAGCGATAGAAGTGCTTGTAGTGGCGGACTTCGTCGTTGGCGATGCGGCGGGTCAGATCGCGCAGCACCGGTTCGTCGCTGGCCTGTTCCAGCGCGCGGTAGTAGGTGGCGGTGCCGGTTTCCACCACGCAGCGGGCGGCCATTTCCAGGGCCAGCGAAGGCTCGAAATTGTCGATCGAGCAGGTCACGCTGTATTCGTCGAAGAAGCGCCGGTATCCACGTTCCCAGTTGAATTCGGGCCAGACATGCTCCACGTAGCGGCGTAGCGCCTGCCCGTGCTGGAGTTCCTCGCACTCCCAGTGTTCGGCGAGCCACCGGGCGGCTTCGGGTACGTCGGCGTAGTACTTGGCGAGGTTGCCCGCGTAGGTGTCGGATCCGCTTTCGATGAACGAGGCGGCGGCGAGCAGATAGAACAGTGTGCGGTTGTTGCGTACCTTGACGACATCGATCGACGAATAGTCGATCTCCGATATGGACCAGGGCAGGTCCCCCGGCGCCTTGGCCGGGTGCGTTGCGGTCATGCTCAATCCTCCATCCAGACTGCTGCTTGGCGCTTCAGGCTGGCCGCTGTCACGTCGAGTGCGGAGAACGGCCCGGAGGGCGATGAGGCCGGAGGGGACTCCGGGATCACGCCGGCATAGTGAGAGACTAGCACTAACCCTAAGAAGTTTCCTGGCGGAGCGGCCAGACTTTGACTGCGGCGCGTATTTGCCAAACAACGGCGTGTGCCTAGAAAATCCTTGCAGCAACGCCGGCAACTGACGGATATCTATAGGTTTTCGGCACCGGGCGATAGTGGTGTTACGACCCGCGCAACGGTAGATAAAGCGGCCGGCCGAGAGAATGGCGATGGTATGATTAGCGCCAATCTATCGGGCACCGGGGGCAGGATGCGGCGCAGGCGTCACGTCTGGGCGGCGGGCTCCGTATGGCCCGGCTTATCCAATTGCGTATCGCCCAAACCACACGACAACCGTGCGACTGTCCTCGATCAAGCTGGCGGGCTTCAAGTCCTTCGTCGATCCCACCAATTTTCAAGTGCCCGGCCAACTGGTCGGCATCGTAGGTCCCAACGGCTGCGGCAAATCCAACATCATCGACGCGGTACGCTGGGTGCTCGGCGAATCACGCGCCTCGGAGCTGCGTGGCGAGTCGATGCAGGACGTGATTTTCAACGGTTCCACGGCGCGCAAGCCGGCCGGTCGCGCCAGCGTCGAGCTGGTGTTCGACAACGCCGAAGGCCGCGCGGCCGGACAGTGGAGCCAGTACGCCGAAGTCGCGGTCAAGCGCGTGCTGACGCGTGACGGCACGTCCTCCTATTACATCAACAACCAGCCGGTGCGCCGCAAGGACATCCAGGACATCTTCCTGGGTACCGGCTTGGGTCCGCGCGCCTACGCCATCATCGGGCAGGGCATGATCTCGCGGATCATCGAGGCGAAGCCCGATGACATGCGGATCTTCCTCGAAGAAGCCGCCGGTGTTTCCAAGTACAAGGAACGCCGCCGCGAGACCGAGAACCGGCTGGGCGACACGCGCGAAAACCTGACCCGCGTGGAAGACATCCTGCGCGAACTCGGCAATAACCTCGATAAGCTCGAGGGCCAGGCCGAAGTGGCGCAGCGTTTCCGCCAACTGCAGGCGGAAGGCGAAGAGAAGCAGCATCTGTTGTGGCTCTTGCGCAAGCGCGAGGCCCAGGCAGAACAGGAGCGTCACGCACGCGCGATCGACCAGGCGCAGATTGACCTGGAAGCCCAGACCGCGCAATTGCGCCATGTCGAGGCCGAACTGGAAACGATGCGCGCGGCGCACTATGCGGCCTCGGACGGCATGCATGCGGCACAGGGCTCGCTGTATGAAGCCAACACCGAGGTCAGCAAGCTCGAGGCCGAGATCCGCTACGTCGTTGAATCGCGCAACCGTCTGCAGGCCCAGATCGCCGCGCTGACCACTCAACGCGAGCAATGGCAGGGCAAATCCGATCAGGCGAATGACGAACTGGCGCAGGCCGAGGAAAACCTGGCGCTGGCCGAGGCACGCACGATCGAATCGCAGGAAACCGTCGCCCAGAAGAGCGACGAACTGCCGACGCTGGAGGCCCAATGGCGCGATGCCCAGCAGATGCTCAACGAGCAGCGCGCCGGCATCATGCAGGCCGAGCAGGCACTGAAGCTCGAAGCCGCGCATCAGCGCAACGCCAACCAGATGCTCCAGCAACTCGAGCAGCGCAAGGAGCGACTGCAGGGCGAGGAAAAGGGCCTGGATCGTCCGGACGAAGTCCGTCTGGAAGAACTGCGCATGGATCTGACCGAGCAGGAAGCGCTGCTCGAGGAAGCGCAGGCCGTGCTGATGGACAGCGAGGAGGCGGTTCCCCGCCTGGACGGCGAACGCCGTGCCGCGCAGGAGCGCGTGCAGAGCGAGGCCGCGGCGATCGCTTCGCTGGAAGCCCGTCTGTCCGCGCTGCGACAGTTGCAGGAGAACGTGCAGACCGACGGCAAGGTGCAGCCGTGGCTGGAGCGCCATGGGCTAGCCGAGCTTCCGCGTCTCTGGAAGAAGGTACATATCGAGCCGGGTTGGGAAAACGCGCTCGAATCGGTGTTGCGTGAGAAGCTGGCCGCGCTGGAAGTGTCGAACCTCGATTGGGTCAAGGCATTCCTTTCGGACGCGCCGCCCGCCAAGCTGGCGTTCTACTCGCCGCCGCCTGCCGCGCGTCCCGTAGAGGCCCCGGCCGGGCTGCGTCCGCTGATGTCGCTGCTGCAGATCACCGAGCCCGGCATTCGTGCCGTGATGCAGGACTGGCTGGCCGATATCTATACCGCCACGGACATGACGCAGGCGCTGGCCGCGCGCGGCACCCTGCCCGAGGGCGCGCAGTTCGTGGTGGCCGAAGGCCATCTGGTCGGCCGCAATGCGATTCAGATCTATGCCGCCGACTCCGAACAGGCTGGGATGCTGGCCCGCGAGCAGGAGATCGAGAATCTGCAGAAGCAGGCCCGTGCCCAGATGCTGTTGTCGGACGAAGCCAGGACGCAGTCGGTGCGTGCCGAGTCGGCGTACACGCACGCCAGCGCGGTGCTGATTGACACGCGGTCGCGTGCCGAACAGGCCACGCGCCGGGTGCACACGCTGCAGATGGACGTGCTCAAGCTCTCGCAGGCGATGGAGCGGTTCTCGGCGCGTAGCAACCAGATTCGCGAGGAACTGGCCGAGATCGATGCGCAGATCGACGAGCAACGCGCGATCCGCGCCGAATCGGAAGCCAGCTTCGAGCAGCACGACGCCCAACTGGCCGATATGCAGGCCTCGCATGAAGACCAGCAGATGGCCTTCGAGGGCATGGATGCGAAGCTGAGCGGGGCACGCCAGCAGTTGCGCGACCTGGAACGCGCCGCGCAGGAAGCGCTGTTCGCCGAACGCAATCTCGCCGGCCGCATCGACGAACTGCGCCGCAATATCCAGATGGCGGGCGATCAGAGCGAGCGCATCGCCGAGTCGCTTGAAAACGCGCGCACCGAACTCGAAACGATCAACGAGCAGACCGCCAACACCGGCCTGCAGGAAGCGCTGGAAGTGCGCGCCGAGAAGGAACAGAAGCTGTCTGCCGCGCGTATTGAACTCGACGCGCTCTCGGCCCAGCTTCGCCAGTTCGATGAACAGCGCCTGGCCGCCGAACGCAGCCTGCAGCCGCTGCGCGACCGCATCACCGAATGCCAGCTCAAGGAGCAGGCCGCGCGCCTGAACCAGGATCAGTTCACGGAGCAACTGGCCACGGCGGAAGTCGATGAAGCCTCGCTGGCCGAGAAGCTGACCGGCGACCTGAAGCCGTCCTACCTGCAGGGCGAGGTCACGCGCCTGAACAACGCCATCAACGCGCTGGGCCCGGTCAACATGGCCGCGCTCGATGAACTGACGGCGGCGCGTGAGCGAAAGACCTTCCTCGATGCGCAGACCGCCGACCTGACCGACGCCATCAACACCCTGGAGGACGCGATCGCCAAGATCGACCAGGAAACGCGGGCACTGCTGCAAGGCACTTTCGACCAGGTCAATCACCACTTCGGCGAACTGTTCCCGTCGCTGTTCGGTGGCGGCCAGGCACGCCTGATCATGACCGGAGAGGAAATCCTCGACGCCGGCGTGCAGGTGATGGCCCAACCGCCGGGCAAGAAGAACTCGACGATTCACCTGCTGTCGGGCGGCGAGAAGGCGCTGACCGCGATCGCGCTGGTATTCGCGATGTTCCAGCTCAACCCCGCGCCGTTCTGCTTGCTCGATGAGGTGGATGCGCCGCTGGACGATGCCAACACGGAGCGCTATGCCAACATGGTTGCGCGTATGTCCGACAAGACCCAGTTCGTATTTATTTCCCACAACAAGATTGCGATGGAGATGGCCCACCAGTTGATCGGCGTGACAATGCAGGAGCAGGGTGTATCGCGGATCGTGGCGGTGGACATGGATGCAGCCGTATCGATGGCGGAGGTCGCTTAAGATGGAACTGCAGAACGCATTGATCATCGCTGGTGTCGTATTGCTCCTGCTGCTGGTGGCCTATAACCGCTGGCAGATTTACAAGGCGCGCCGCGTACGGCCGCTAATGCCCGAGGACGACGTTCAGCCGATGCGGGAGCCGGTAGTGGGCAAGACCACCCATCCCGAGACGGCGGCCAAGCTCAAGGAGGCCACGCCGCCGGAACAAGTCTCGCGCCGCGAGCCGACGCTTGGTGGGAGCGGACAGCGTCCCGCCGAACACGACGAGGACAAGGACGTGGCCACGGTGGCGGCGGCAGCCCGCGCGGCAGCCAGCACCGCGGATGCCGACGAGGCGGTGGCCGACGAGGTTGCTGTAGCCGCCTCGCCAGCGGCGGCGCATGCCGCGGATGACGTGACGTCGGCCGAGGCCGATGAACAGGCGAAAGCCCCCGAGGTGCCTGCCAGCGCGCAGCCTGCCGAAGCCGAGTCCCTCAATGGCCAGCCCACGCCCGCGGTGATTGATCCGTTGATCGACTGCATCGTGCCGATGCATCTGGAGCGCAAAGCGTCGGGCGATCGCATTTTGCCGCTGACGGGCCGTCTGCGTCGCGCCGGTACCAAGCAGGTGCATATCGAGGGCCTGCGCGTCGAATCCAACGCGTGGGAAGCCGTGACCGCAGGTCACCAGTACGAAGACATCCAGGTGGCCGTGCAACTGGCGAATCGCAGTGGTCCGCTCAACGCGCTCGAATTCTCCGAGTTCGTCAACGCAGTGGAAGCCCTGTCCGAATCGCTCGATGCATCGGCGGACCTGCCGGACATGACCGAGACCGTCGGGAATGCGCGCGAACTCGACGCGTTTGCGGCGGGCGCGGACGTGCAGCTCGGTGTGAACGTGATCTCTGATGGCGCGCCGTGGTCGGCCGCCTATGTCCAGACGGTGGCGACGCAGGACGGGCTGGTGCTGTCGCGCGACGGCACACGCTTCATCCGCTATGAACCGGGCGCCGACGGCGTGCAGCGACCGCTGTTCACGCTGCAATTCGGCGATACCAACTTCCTGCGCGACGACCTGACGTTGAGCGCCGGCCGACAGATCACGCTGCTGCTCGACGTGCCGCAGGCATCGCAGGCGGCCAAGCCGTTCAAGACCGTGTGCGAGTACGGGTACAGCCTGGCCCAGCGCATGGGCGCGCAACTGGTCGACGACAATATGCGGCCGCTGACCGAGGCGTCGTTCGTGGCGATCTTCGGCCAACTCGAGAAGTTATACGAGAAGCTGGAATCGCGCGGAATGCCCGCCGGATCGCCTGTTGCCGTGCGCTTGTTCAGCCAGTAACGGAGCCAGTCATGACCGCCAAGAAACAAGGCGCGCAGGCTTCGGCCTCCGCGCCGTCCGGCGCTTCCCCCGCCGAGCGCGCGCAATGGTTGCGCGAAGAACTGGAGCGCTACAGCTACCAGTATTACGTGCTCGATGCGCCGACGATTCCCGACGCCGACTACGATGCGCTGTTCATCGAGTTGCAGGCGCTGGAAGCCGAACATCCCGAGCTGCTGACACCCGATTCCCCCACGCAGCGCGTGGGTGGCGCGCCATTGTCGGCGTTCGACTCGGTGCGCCACCGCGTGCCGATGCTGTCGCTCAACAATGGCTTCGAGGACGAGGACGTCATCAACTTCGACCGGCGCTGCGCGCAGGGCCTCGGCCGTGCCACGGCCGCAGCACCCGCAGCATCCGCGACACCCGCCGCGCCGGCTGACGATCTGTTCAGCGCGGCCGATGCCGCCGAGGCAGCCGCAAACACCGCCGGGAATGCCGTCGAGTACGCCTGCGAGCTGAAGTTCGACGGGCTCGCGATGTCGCTGCGATACGAGAACGGAACGCTCGTGCAGGCCGCCACGCGCGGCGACGGCGAGACGGGCGAAGACGTGACCGCGAACGTGCGCACGATCAAGGCGATTCCGCTCAAGCTGCGCGGCACGGCCCCGTCCGTGCTGGAGGTGCGCGGTGAGGTGTTTATGTATCGCGCCGATTTCGACAAGCTCAACGCGCGCCAGGCCGAATCGGGCGAGAAGACATTCGTCAATCCGCGCAACGCGGCGGCGGGCAGCCTTCGCCAGCTTGATCCGCGTATCACGGCCAAGCGCCCGCTTTCGTTCTTTGCCTATGGCGTGGGCGAGATGGAAGGCGTCGACCGTCCGGGCACGCACAGCGCAATGCTTGACGGCTTTGCAAAGCTCGGTTTGCCTGTTTGCGACGAGCGACGTGTGGTCCGGGGCGCCCAGGGCCTGCTGTCATTCCATCGCCAGGTTGGCGAGCGTCGTGACCAGTTGCCGTACGACATCGACGGCGTGGTCTACAAAGTCAATGCGATTGCCGAACAGGAACAGCTCGGCTTTGTCTCGCGCGCGCCGCGTTTCGCGCTGGCGCACAAGTTTCCTGCACAGGAGATGACCACTACGGTCGAGGACATCGAGGTCCAGGTCGGGCGCACCGGTGCGATCACGCCGGTGGCGCGATTGGCGCCAGTGTTCGTCGGCGGGGTCACCGTGACCAATGCCACGCTCCACAACGAGGACGAGATCCGGCGCAAGGACGTGCATATCGGCGACACGGTGATCGTGCGCCGCGCGGGTGACGTGATTCCGGAGGTGGTTGCCGTGGTGCTGGAGCGCCGCCCGGCGGACGCCCGTGCGTTCGTGATGCCGACTGAGTGCCCGGTCTGCGGATCGCACGTGGAAAGGCTCGAAGGCGAGGCGATTGCACGCTGCACGGGCGGGCTGATCTGCGCTGCGCAACGCAAGCAGGCGCTGCTGCATTTCGCGCAGCGTCGGGCAATGGATATCGAAGGGCTGGGCGACAAGGTGGTGGAGCAACTGGTCGACCTGGGCATCGTGCGCACGCCTGCCGATCTCTATAAGCTCGGCGTGGCGAAGCTCGCGGCGCTGGACCGGATGGCCGACAAGTCGGCATCGAACCTGGTGGCGGCGATCGAGCAGTCTCGCGAGACCACGATGAACCGCTTTATCTTCGCGCTCGGCATCCGTCATGTAGGAGAGGCCACCGCCAAGGATTTGGCCAAGCACTTCGGCAAGCTGGACAACCTGCTGGACGCGGACGAGGCCGCCTTGCTCGAAGTCAACGACGTGGGCCCCGTGGTGGCTCAGTCGATCGCCAACTTCCTTGCCGAACCGCACAATGTCGAAGTTATCGAACAGTTGCGGGCGGCGGGTGTGCACTGGGCCGAGACAGAGCCGACCGCGCGTGCGCCGCTGCCCCTGGCTGGCAAGACGTTCGTGCTGACCGGCACGCTGCCGACGATGTCCCGCGAGGACGCCAAGGAGAAGCTGGAAGCCGCTGGCGCCAAGGTGGCGGGTTCGGTGTCGAAGAAGACCGACTACGTAGTGGCCGGGACCGAGGCGGGCAGCAAGCTCGAGAAGGCGCAGACACTGGGCGTGGCGGTGCTGGACGAGGAAGGGATGTTGAAGTTGCTGGCCGAGGTTGGCGCAGCCTGATACGGAGAGAGGGAGAACGCGCAATGATTCGGGACATTCTGAAGATGGGCGACGCACGCCTGCTGCAACAGGCGCGCCCCGTGACGCAGTTCAATACGCCTGAGCTGCGCCTGCTGATCGACGACATGTTCGACACGATGGAACATGCCAACGGCGCCGGCCTTGCCGCGCCGCAGATCGGCGTGGACCTGCAGGTAGTGATTTTCGGTTTCGATCGCAACCCGCGTTATCCCGACGCACCCACCGTGCCGAAGACCGTGCTGATCAATCCGTCCCTGGAGCCGCTGTCCGACGAGATGGAAGATGGATGGGAAGGGTGCCTCTCGGTGCCGGGCCTGCGCGGCGTGGTGCCGCGCTACACGCGGCTGAAATACACGGGCTTCGACATGATGGGCAACAGGATCGAGCGCGTGGCCGAGGACTTCCATGCGCGCGTGGTGCAGCACGAGTGCGATCACCTGATCGGCGTGCTGTATCCAATGCGGATCAAGGACTTCACGCGCTTCGGTTTTACCGAGATCCTGTTCCCCGAACTACCACCCAATTACGACGACTGAGGCGAGGCGCACGCCGTGATTGCCGGCTGCCCATGCCGGTTGTGATAGACCAGCGCAGCGGCAACCAGGATCGTCATCAGGCACAACTCGGCGGCGAGGCTGGCCAGCGCCGCATCGAGATAAGTCGCGGCGTGATGCAGTCGCTGCGCGAATACCGTGCCGAGCAGGGCCGAGCCGAGCCCGAGCGAGGCCTGCTGAACCGTGGCCAGCGCGGCGCTGCCCGCGCCGGCCTGGTCGGTGGGGATGTCCGCCAGGCCAATCCGGTAGAAGCACCCGACCACCAGCGCATTGCCGAAGCCGATCAGCAAGCTTGGCGGGGCGAGCGTCAGGATGTCCGGGTGGGGCCAGGCTTGCCGCAGCACGTAGGCCAGCACCACAACGCCGGCCATCTGTGTCACGCATCCGACAATCAGCACA
The DNA here is from genome assembly GCF_049843575.1 of Cupriavidus sp. Met-2. Lineage (NCBI taxonomy): Bacteria > Pseudomonadati > Pseudomonadota > Betaproteobacteria > Burkholderiales > Burkholderiaceae > Cupriavidus > Cupriavidus sp. Met-2. The sequence continues at coordinate 86,801 of NZ_JBBHZL010000006.1, read as the reverse complement.
CGCGTGCGGCCCCAGCCGTTCACCACGCGCGGGCTCGTCAGCGATCCCGCAATAAAGGCCAGCCCAAGCGGAATGAATGCGTTGCCCGCCATCGTGGGCGTCATACCTGCGCCGCTCTGCAGCGTTAGCGCCAGCACGAACATCAGGCCGCTCCAGCACGCATAGAACAGCACGGCGACGATAAAACCGAAGCGCACGCTTGGCAGTCGCAGCAGCGACGGCGGCAACAGCGGATGCACGCCGCGGCGTTCCTGGCGCAGTTCGATGTACCAGAGCAGCAGCATCAACGGCGCCGTGGCGGCCAGAACGGCCAGCACGGGCCACGACCAGCGAAACATGGGTCCCAACGCGATCGGAAGCAGAATTGCCAGGATCACGGCTGCCAGCAGCACGGTGCCTGGCGCATCGATGCCAGTGGCGTTCTCACGCCGGGTCTCGGGGATCACGCGCGGCGAAAGAACCAGGATGGCCAGGCAGATTGGCAGGTTGATGAGGAACGCGTTGCGCCATCCCAGGCCGCCGATGTCGGCATCGACCAGCAAGCCGCCCAGAACCTGCCCGATGATGAACGCGATGCCGCCAATCGACGCGAACAACGCCAGGGCACGGGAGTGAGCGTGTCCGCGCAGGCCGACGTGAATTGTCGCCAGGATCTGCGGCACGAGCAGCGCCGCCGCCGCGCCTTGCAGCGTCCGCGCAATCAGCAGCGACAGCATCGAACCCGCCACGCCGCACAGTAGCGACGCGACGCCGAAGAGCAGCACGCCGATGTTGAAGATGCGACGGCGGCCGTAGTTGTCGCCGAGCCGCCCGCCCATGGCCAGGAAGACGGCGAATGCCACGCCGTAGACGGCCACCATCAGTTCCAGTTCGGACGGCGTCGCTCCCAGGGAGTGCTCGATAGGGTGTAGCGCCACATTGACGATCGAAAAGTCGATCTGTGGCAGTAGCTGGCCGGCCAGCAGGACGTAAAGTCCGGCTCGGCCGAGGGTGGGAGCGGGGGATGTTTGCATGGCGGATCTGGCCTCGACAACGCTTGAGGACCGGAGTATGGTGGCCCGATCAGACTGGTACAAGAGTCCAGTTAGACTGGTATAAATTGTGTCAGCCTAGGCAAACGGAGTGAATCATCATGAATGCTCGCCAGGAACCGGGTGTCCTGCTCGATGTGGATGGCTACGAGGAGATCGAGGGCACCGGCAGGGAGCCGGAACTGGGCGCATTCCTGCGCGCCCGGCGCGAAAGCCTGGATCCGGCGCGGCTGGGCCTGTCGCGCATGGGCCGGCGGCGCACGCCTGGTCTGCGGCGCGAGGAAGTGGCCGCGATGGCCGACATCGGCATCACCTGGTACACGAAGCTGGAGCAGGGCCGTCCGATCCGGGTATCGCCGAAGGTGCTCAACGCGGTTGCCGCAGCGCTGCAGTGCTCGCCCTCGGAGACCGAGCACCTGTTCACACTGGCCGGCATGCAACGGCCGGCGCCACTTGCGGGGACGTCGGTCTGTGAAACGGTGTCCGCCACGACGCAACGGGTCCTCGATCAGCTCGATCCGATTCCCGCCCTGGTGCAGAACGCGAGATTCGACATCGTCGCGCATAACGAAGCCTATTGCCGGCTGCTTGGTGTCGATCTGCCGGGCCTGCCGGTCGAGGATCGCAACTGCATCTATCTGGCGCTGACACATCCGGCCTGGCGCGCGATCGTGGTTGACTGGCACGGCATGGTCGCGAACATGGTGGCGCTTTACCGGGCCGCGATGGCCGAGCATGTGCACGATCCTGTCTGGGACGCGCAACTCAAGCGCTATATGGCGGTGTCGGCGCTATTCCGGGATCTCTGGCAGCGCTATCAGGTGCGCGGTATCCAGAACCACGTCAAGCAGTTCACCCATCCGGAAACGGGGGCTTTCAACCTGACGCAGACCAACTGGTGGACCGCGCCGCGCAACGGCGCGCGGCTTCTGGTTTATGTGCCGGCCGATGAGTCGGCCGAGGAAGCGCTGCACAAGCTGCGGCCGGTGACCGGGCAGAGCGCAGGCATTTGAGTGATTGATGGCTATTCCTCCCTCCCGCTGACGGACGAGAGGAATAGCCGGCAGGCGCCCCTGTCAGAACTTCTCGAAGGCCCCCAGGAAGCGCCACTGGCCCGGCGGCAGGTCGCCGAGCACCACACGGCCCATGCGCACGCGCTTGAGGCCAACCACCTTCAGGCCAACCTGCTCGCACATCCGGCGAATCTGACGCTTGCGGCCTTCACGCAGCACGAAGCGCAGTTGCTCCTCGTTCTGCCAGCTGACCTTGGCCGGCTTGAGCGCCACGCCGTCCAGCGACAGACCGTGGCGCAGACGCTCCAGCAGGTCATCGGGGAACACGGCACTGATATTGCGCTCGACCAGGCCCTGCGGCGATTCCCACTCCACACGCACCAGATATTCCTTCTCGACATTCGAATCGTCGCCGATCAGTGCGCGTGCAACGCGGCCATCCTGGGTCAGCACGAGCAGCCCGGTCGAGTCGATGTCGAGCCGGCCAGCCGGCGCGAGATTCTTGCGTTGCCACGGGGCGAAGCGCTTGCGGGTGGGGTCCAGTTCCCACTGGTTTTCAGGCGCGAACAGCACAGCAGCCGGCTCATAGCCGTCTTCGGCCTGGCCGGAGACATAGCCGACCGGCTTGTTCAGCAGCACCGTCACGCGTTCGCCTTGTTCCGAGCGCGCGGCCTGCAGGATTTCGATCTCCGCTTCGGGACGAATGCGCGTGCCGAGTTCGGTCACCGGCTTACCGTCGACGAGCACCCAGCCGCGCGGAATCCATTCATCGGCCTCGCGGCGCGAGCACAGGCCCAGTTCGGACATGCGCTTCGAGAGACGGACGAGGCCGTCTTCATGCTCGGAGACCGGCTGACGCGCTTCGGCGCGCGGTGCCGGGCGTTCGGTACGTTCACCACGGGCGCGGTCGGCGGAATCGCTGAAGCGGCGTGCCGGGGCGTCACCACGACGCGGTGCGTTGTCGTCCTGGTGCTGCCGGCGCGGCGCGCGAGCTTCGTCGCTGCGGTGCGGCCGCTCGGTACGCTGCGTGCGCTCGTCATCGCCGTAGCGGCGGGGACGTTCGGCGCGATTGTCGTCGCCATAGCGGCGCGGTTGCGCGGAGCGGTTGTCGTCTCCAGCGCGGCGTTCACGCTGCGGGCGTTCCTCGTCGCCAAAGCGGCGGGGCGGAGCGGCGCGATTCTCGTCGCTGAATCGACGCGGACGCTCGGCGCGATTGTCATCGCCATAGCGACGCGGTTGCGCGGGGCGGTTGTCATCTCCGTAGCGCCGCTCGCGTTGCGGACGTTCCTCGTCGCCAAAGCGGCGGGGCGGAGCGGCGCGATTCTCGTCGCTGAATCGACGCGGACGCTCGGCGCGATTGTCATCGCCATAGCGACGCGGTTGCGCGGGGCGGTTGTCATCCCCATAGCGGCGTTCACGCTGGGGGCGTTCCTCATCGCCAAAGCGACGGGGGGGCGCGGCGCGATTCTCATCGCTGAACCGACGCGGACGCTCGGCGCGATTGTCATCGCCATAGCGACGCGGTTGCGCGGGGCGGTTGTCATCCCCATAGCGGCGTTCACGCTGGGGGCGTTCCTCGTCACCAAAGCGACGGGGCGGCGCGGCGCGATTCTCATCGCTGAACCGACGCGGACGCTCGGCTCGATTGTCATCGCCATAGCGGCGCGGTTGCGCGGGGCGGTTGTCATCGCCGTACCGGCGCTCGCGCTGCGGGCGCTCCTCATCGCTGAACCGGCGTGGTGCCCGCTCTCCTTCGGCAAAACGGCGAGGTGCCCGCTCGCCTTCGGCGGGGCGCGGACGTGCCGGTCGCGCCGGTCGGTCCTGACGCTCATTGCGCGGCGCGCCATCGGCCGGCCCAGCCTTGCGCTTGTCCTTGTCGGAGGCGCGGTCCTTGGCCTGCTTGATCCCCGTGACCACTTCCTGGACACGCTTGCGGTTCAGGTCAGACACGCGCACCGGGCGGCTCGCCTTGCGCGTTGTGCCGGAGGAGGTGGTCTTGATGCCCAGCGTCTTGCGGCCGGGCGTATTGCTATCGGTCATATCGTTTCAACTACCGGCGTGCCGGCCTTAGATGGCCAGCGCGTCGAGCAGGTCCTGTTCAAGCTGAATCTGCAATCGGTTGTCGGCGGCCAGTCGCGAGCCGTCGACCAGGAACACGTCTTCCACGCGTTCACCGAGCGTATTGATGCGTGCCGAATGCACGGACACGCGATGTTTGGCCAGCACGCGCGCGATCGCGTACAGCAGGCCGGTGCGGTCGTTGGCGGATACCGACAGCAGGTAATACTGGCCGCGCTCGTCGGGACGCAGGTCCACGCGCGGCTTGATGGGGAAACTGCGCGACTGGCGCGACAGGCGTCCTTGTGTAGGGTCGGGCAGTGGGCACTCCAGCCGCACGCGCTCACCGAGTTCGTGCTCGACCAGCGTCAGGATGTCGCGGTAGTCACCGGCAAGGCCTGGGTCCGTGATCTGGAACGTATCCAGCGCGTACCCGTCGCGCGTGGTCTCGATCTTGGCGTCCTGAATCGAAAAGGCCTTGCGCTCGAAGTAGCCGCAGATACGCGCGAACAGGTCGGGCTGATCCTTGACGTAGACCGCCACCTGGAGGCCTTCGCCCGCCGGCGAGATGCGCGCTTTGACCACGGGGTTGGGACTGTTCACCTTGTTGAACAGACTGCGCGTGAGCCAGGCGATGTCGCGAGCGTCCTGCCGCATGAAGAACGACATGTCGAGCTTGTCCCACAGCGGCTTGGCCAGTTCGGGATCGAATGCTTTCAGTCGCAGTTGGGCGATCGTGTCGTCGCGCTTCTGCGCCCAGAGCGAATGCGTGTCGAGCCGCGCGCCGCCGAGCACGCGCAGCGTGATGCGGTACAGGTCCTCGAGCAGCTTGCCCTTCCAGGCATTCCAGACTTTCGGGCTGGTGCCGCGGATATCGGCCACGGTCAGCAGGTACAGCGCGGTCAGATAGCGCCCGTTGCCCACTACCTGGGCGAATGCCTTGACCACGTCGGGGTCGGTCAGGTCCTGTTTCTGGGCGACGTGGCTCATCGTCAGGTGATGCTCGACCAGCCACGCGATCAGGTCGGTGTCCTCGCGCGAGATGCCATGCTGCTTGCAGAAGCGGCGCGCATCGACGGTGCCGAGCTTCGAATGATCGCCGCCACGACCCTTGGCGATGTCATGGAACAGCGCCGCCACCCACAGCACCCATGGGCGGTCGAAGCCGGCCATCAACTGGCTGCAGAACGGAAACTCATGCGTATGCTCGACGATGGCGAAGCGGCGCATATTGCGCACGACCATCAGGATGTGCTGGTCCACGGTATAGACGTGGAACAGGTCGTGCTGCATCTGGCCGACGATGCGTCGGAAATTGATCAGGTAGCGGCCTAGCACGCTGGTCTGGTTCATCAGGCGCAACGCATGGGTGATCCCCTGCGGCTCCTGGACGATGGCCAGGAACAGGCGACGGTTCACCGGATCGTTGCGCCAGCTGGCGTCCATGACCGTTCGCGCGTTGTAGAGCCCGCGCAGCGTGCGCGGCGAAAGGCCTTTCACGCCGGGCGTGCGCTCATAGAGCAGGAACGTCTCCAGGATCGCGTGCGGATTGCGCTCGTAGAGATCGTCGCTCGTGATCTCCAGCATCCCCTGGCGTTCGACGAAACGATCGTTGATCTCGCGCGTGACCATCGACTCGCTCGGGAACAGCATCGCCTCGATGTTCAGCAGTAGCACGCTGTTGAGCTGCGTGACCGCCTTGGCTGCCCAGTAGTAGCGGCGCATCAGCTGTTCGCTGGCGCGCTTGTTCGTGGTTTGCCGATAGCCGAATGCTTCGGCCAGCGCCGTCTGCAAGTCGAACACGAGCACGTCCTGGCGGCGGCCGGCCAGCAGGTGCAGGCGAGCGCGGATCGTGCGCAGCAGGCGCTCGTTGCGCGTGAGTTCCTGCGCTTCGCGCTCGGTCAGCAGGCCGCGCTCGAACAGTTGCTTCCAGCTGTCGCCGAGCCTGGCGGCCTCGGTCATCCACAGGATGACCTGCAGGTCGCGCAAGCCGCCCGGGCTTTCCTTGCAGTTCGGTTCCAGTGCGTACGGCGTGTCCTGGTACTTGGCATGTCGCTGGCGCATTTCCAGCAGTTTGGCCTGGAAGAAGTCGGCCGCGTCCATGTCGGCCTGATAGCGCGTCTGCAAGGACTTGAAAAGCGCCTTGTTGCCGATCAGCAGACGTGCCTCGAGCAGCGATGTGCGGATCGTGATGTCGGCCGCCGACTCGCGGATGCAGTCGTCGACCGTACGTACCGACGAACCGATCTCGAGGCCCAGGTCCCAGCATAGGCCGATGAAGCGCTCGAGTTTCGCTGCCATTTCCGCATCGGGCTCGCCGGGCAGGAGCAGCAGCACATCGACGTCGGAGTGGGGGAACAGCTCGCCGCGCCCATAGCCGCCCACCGCCACCAGGGCGACATCTCCGGGCAGTTCCAGGCCGGTCCAGGCTTCCGTCAGCGCGACGTCGACGGCGCGGCGCAGCTTGGTGACGAGTGGATTGACCTGGTTGTTCGCGTCGAATTCGGCGAACAGCACCTGCTTGTCAGCTTTGAGCTTGTCGCGAATGCGCTGGCAGAGCAGCAGTTCCGGCGTGGTGTCCATGGGCGGGTCGATGGAGGTCGTAGGCACGGCTGCAAGAAGAAAGGGCGCCGTGGTTGGCGCCCTGGCGAACGATGCGGCGTCAGGCCGCCACGGTTTCCGTAATGAACGCAGGCGGCAACGGCGAGCCTTCGGAAAGCGTCAGCACTTCGTAGCCGGTTTCGGTCACGAGCACGGTGTGCTCCCATTGGGCCGACAGGCTGCGGTCGCGCGTCTTGACGGTCCACTGGTCAGGCATCGTGCGGATATCGCGCTTGCCTGCGTTGATCATCGGCTCGACCGTGAAGATCATGCCGGTCTTGATCTCCATCCCAGTGGCTGGACGGCCGTAATGCAGGACCTGCGGGTCCGAGTGGAAGACCTTGCCGATGCCGTGGCCGCAGTATTCGCGCACCACGGTATAGCCGGCGGCCTCGGCATGGGTCTGGATAGCATGACCGATGTCGCCGAGGCGCGCGCCGTTGCGCACCTGCTGGATGCCCTTCCACATGCATTCGTAAGTGATCTGGGACAGGCGCTTGGCCAGGATCGATGCCTCGCCGACCACGAACATGCGGCTCGTGTCGCCGTAGTAGCCTTCCTTGGTGATCACGGTGATGTCGAGATTCACCACGTCGCCGCTCTTCAGCACGCGATCGCCCGGAATGCCGTGGCAGATCACGTCGTTGACCGACGTGCAGATGGCGCCAGGGAAGGGCGGGTAACCGGGGGGCGCATAGTTCAGCGGCGCCGGCACGGTGCCCTGCACGTCGCGCATATACGCGTGGCAGAGGCGGTCGAGTTCGCCGGTGGTGACGCCGGGCTTCACGTGTGGGGTGATGTAGTCGAGGACCTCGGAGGCAAGGCGGCAAGCCACGCGCATTTGGGCGATGTCTTCGGCGGTGTTGATATGGATGCTCATGCTGCTTTGCCTGTAAGTGACGGCTCAGCCACAGGCCGCGCCGGAAACGATTCGCAAAACGGGATTATCGCACCATCGTGACGGGAAAGCAGGGGGAACACGGGGAATTGTCCGATTGACGGCGGCGGAGCGGGCTGCTCTTGGTCGATTTCCAAGGGGGTTGAGCCGACCCCGACTTTGTTGCTACAATCACGGGCTGACTTGCTCCGGGCTGCTCGACAAGCGTTGCGGTGGCTCAGGCGGGTCAGAAATCACTTTTTTGTAAATCGCTGGTCCGCCCATCCGGGGTGTTCCTTTTCAGGAATGTCGGGGCGGACTTCAGACCAAACCCTATTGGAGCACCTCTCATGTCCGTGACTATGCGCGAAATGCTGGAAGCCGGTTGCCACTTTGGCCACCAGACCCGCTTCTGGAACCCGAAGATGGCCCCCTTCATTTTCGGTCACCGCAACAAGATCCACATTATCAACCTCGAAAAGACCCTGCCGATGTTCCAGGACGCGCTGAAGTACGTGCGCCAACTGGCAGCAAACCGCGGCACCGTGCTTTTCGTGGGTACCAAGCGTCAATCGCGCGAAATCCTGGCTGAAGAAGCTGGTCGCGCTGGCATGCCCTACGTCGACGCCCGCTGGCTCGGCGGCATGCTGACGAACTTCAAGACCGTCAAGATCTCGATCAAGCGCCTGAAGGACATGGAAGCCGCCAAGGAAGCCGGCGCGCTGGAAACCATGAGCAAGAAGGAAGCGCTGATGTTCGAGCGCGAGATGGAAAAGCTGGAAAAGTCCATCGGCGGCATCAAGGACATGGGTGGCATTCCTGACGCCATCTTCGTGGTGGATGTCGGCTACCACAAGATCGCCGTGACCGAAGCCAACAAGCTGGGTATCCCCGTGATCGGCGTGGTCGACACGAACCACTCGCCGGAAGGCATCGACTACGTGATCCCGGGTAACGACGACTCGAGCAAGGCTGTGGCCCTGTACGTGCGCGGCGTGGCCGACGCGATCCTGGAAGGCCGTGCAAACGCGGTTCAGGAAGTCGTGGAAGCCGCACGCGGCGACGACGAATTCGTCGAAGTCCAGGAAGGCTGATTGCCCGCTGGCGTCTGAGGCCGGGGCACACCGGCCACTGACGCCTGCCTTGCGGCAACTAAAAAAGGGGGCACAGCTGGCGCCCCCTTTTTGCAAACAGAATTTGTTGTCATCCGCCGCGGATACTATTCGCCGCGGGTGAAGCCGGACTGAAGTGGATCTGATCCCGGCCGGCTGCCACGCGCGACGTGCTGGGCAGCTGGCCCGAACCAATCAAGGAGTGACAAATGGCGGCAATTACCGCAAGCATGGTTGCAGAACTGCGCGCGAAGACCGACGCGCCGATGATGGAATGCAAGAAGGCCCTGACGGAAGCCGACGGCGATCTGGGCAAGGCTGAAGAACTGCTGCGCGTCAAGCTGGGCAACAAGGCCAGCAAGGCTGCTTCGCGCGTGACCGCAGAAGGCATCGTGGTTTCGTACATCGACGGCACCACGGGCGCGCTGGTCGAACTGAACTGCGAAACCGACTTCGTGTCGAAGAACGACGACTTCCTGGGCTTCGGTGCCAAGGTTGCCGAACTGGTAGCCAAGCAGAACCCGGCCGATGTGGCTGCTCTGTCGGCGCTGGAGATGGACGGTTCGACCGTCGACGCCGTGCGCTCGGCCCTGATCGGCAAGATCGGCGAGAACATGACGATCCGCCGCTTCGTGCGTTACACCAACGGTGGCAAGCTGGTTTCGTACCTGCACGGCACCCGTATTGGCGTGATGGTTGAGTTCGATGGCGACGAAACCGCCGCCAAGGACGTCGCCATGCACGTGGCCGCCATGAAGCCGGTGTCGCTGTCGGCTGACCAGGTGCCCGCCGAGCTGATCGCCAAGGAGCGCAGCATCGCCGAGCAAAAGGCTGCCGAATCGGGCAAGCCGGCCGAGATCGTCGCCAAGATGGTGGAAGGTTCGGTCCAGAAGTACCTGAAGGAAGTTTCGCTGCTGAACCAGTCGTTCGTGAAGAACGACAAGCAGACCGTGGAACAGATGCTGAAGGGCGTCAACACGACCGTGAAGGGTTTCACGCTGTACGTGGTTGGCGAAGGCATCGAGAAGAAGCAGGACGATTTCGCTGCTGAAGTGGCTGCCCAGGTGGCCGCCGCCCAGAAGGCCTGATGTCCTGGTGGCTGGGCGGATTTCCCCCTTGAGGGGTGACCACCTGGCCACCGTATAATGCAGAGGGGCGCCGAAAGGTGCCCCTCTGCACAAGTGCGGCCTTCAGTGGCGCCGCACCAGCCAGTTTTCGCAGTCACCGGCATTTCGCGCGTCTTTTGACAGATGTTGCGGGCAGATGACAGCGAAAACCGGCTTGTCTCAGTCAAGCGATCCGTATTTTTGCGCGGCCGGTGCGCAGATGCTTCGTGCCGCCCGCGCCCACCCTCCGTTCAAACGAGCGATCAAGAACCAGCCCGAGGTGAACATGCCTGCCTATAAGCGCGTCCTTCTGAAATTGTCCGGTGAAGCCCTGATGGGCGACGATGCCTTCGGTATCAACCGTGCCACCATCGAGGGCATGGTCAATGACATTGCCGAAATCGTGAAGCTGGGTGTCCAGGTCGCGGTCGTCATCGGCGGCGGTAATATCTTCCGCGGTGTCGCTGGCGGTGCTGCCGGCATGGACCGCGCAACGGCCGATTACATGGGTATGCTGGCCACGATGATGAATGCGCTGGCCTTGCAGGACGCGATGCGCCACGCCAGCATCGAAGGCCGTGTGCAGTCCGCGCTGCGCATGGACCAGGTCGTCGAGCCGTATATCCGCCCGCGCGCGATTCGCCAGCTCGAAGAGGGCAAGGTGGTGATCTTCGCCGCCGGCACCGGCAACCCGTTCTTCACGACCGATACGGCCGCGGCGCTGCGTGGCTCTGAAATCGGTGCTGAAATCGTGCTCAAGGCGACCAAGGTGGACGGCGTGTATACCGCCGATCCCAAGAAGGATCCGAGCGCCACGCGCTACACGACCATCTCGTTCGACGAAGCCATTTCCCGCAACCTGCAGGTCATGGACGCCACCGCGTTCGCGCTGTGCCGTGACCAGAAGCTGCCAATCAAGGTGTTTTCGATCGTCAAGCCGGGCGCACTGAAGCGCGTGATCCTGGGCGAGGATGAGGGCACGCTGGTGCACGTTTAAGGGGCGGGGACCGCATCTGGATGCGGATTCGGTCCTTCCTCAGAGTAGAATGTTTCATTTTCGATCCCGCTGGGCGGGATCATGTCTGGCCGTTTTTCGGAGGTAATCATGACCGTCGCCGACACTAAGAAGAGCGTCGAGCAGAAGATGCAGAAGTCGATCGAAGCTTTCAAGGCCGATCTGGCGAAAGTTCGTACCGGCCGCGCTCATACCGGCTTGCTTGACCATGTTCAGGTGGATTACTACGGCTCGATGGTGCCCATCAGCCAGGTGGCTGCAGTCAGCCTTGCCGACGCCCGCACGATCTCCGTGCAGCCCTGGGAAAAGAAGATGGTCCAGGCTGTGGAAAAGGCGATTCGCGACGGCGATCTGGGCCTGAACCCGGCCACGATGGGCGACGTGATCCGCGTGCCGATGCCCCCGCTGACCGAAGAGCGCCGCAGGGAGCTGACCAAGGTCGTCAAGGGCGAAGCCGAAGGCGCCAAGGTGGCCGTGCGCAACCTGCGCCGCGACGCCAACGAGCAGTTCAAGAAGCTGGTCAAGGACAAGGCAATTTCCGAGGACGACGAGCGTCGCGGTCAGGACGAAGTGCAGAAGCTCACGGACAAGTTCGTGGCCGAAATCGACAAGCTCGTTGCCGAGAAAGAGAAGGAGATCATGACGGTGTAAGGCCGTCCTGGCGGCCGAGCCGCCAGGGTTGCCGGATATCGTCCGCGAATCCATGCAGCACATCAGTTCGACGCTAGGCGTTCCCGATACCACCTATGTGCCTCGGCACGTTGCCATCATCATGGATGGCAACGGTCGCTGGGCGACGCAGCGTCATCTGCCCCGCGTGGCCGGCCACAACCGTGGCCTGGACGCAGTGCGCGAGATCGTGCAGGCGTGCGCCGCTCGTGGCGTGCAGTACCTGACGCTGTTTGCATTCAGTTCCGAGAACTGGCGCAGGCCCGCCGACGAGGTGTCATTCCTGATGCGTCTGTTCATGACCGCCTTGCGTCGCGAAGTGGTCAGGATGCACGCCAACAATATTCGCCTGCGTGTGGTCGGCGATCTCAGCCGGTTCAGCCCGCGCATCCAGCAGGCGATCAAGGATGCCGAGGCGCGCACGGAAGGCAATACGGGCCTGACCGTGACGATCGCCGCCAACTATGGCGGCCGCTGGGACCTGCTCCAGGCGATGCGCAAGATGCTGGCGCGTTCGCCGTTGCTCGATTCGGACGCGATCGACGAGTCCGTTCTGGCGCCGCATCTGGCTATGGCCTACGCGCCCGAGCCGGACCTGTTCATCCGCACCGGCGGGGAGCAGCGCATCAGCAACTTCCTGCTCTGGCAGCTTGCCTACACGGAGTTGTACTTCACCGAAACGTTCTGGCCGGATTTTGATGCCGCCGAGCTGGACAAGGCCTTTGCCTCGTACCGTCAGCGCGAGCGGCGCTTCGGACGGACCAGCGCGCAGCTGGTGGCGCCAGGCCTGTCCGGTACAGCCTGACGCATCCAACGCCCAACAAACTCACGGGAACCCACAGCGCATATGCTCCTTACCCGCGTCATCACCGCCGTATGCCTGTTGCTGTTGATCCTGCCGATCCTGTTCCTGGCGCCGCCGGCGGCACTGGCGGGGCTGGTCGCCGTCATCGTGCTGCTGGGCGGCTGGGAGTTTGGTCGCCTGATCGGGTTGCGCGGGGCCTGGCCCTATGTGTACGCAGTAGCTTGCCTGCTGGTCCTGATCGGATGGCATGATGCGCCGCAGCGTGACGCGGTGACGTGGCTGCTGGAGGCGTCCCTGATTGCCTGGGGTGTGGCGCTGGTGCTGATGGCGCGCGGCGTGCGAACTGCCACCCCCGCGTTCACGGCGCTAGGCGTCGTTCTGGGGCTGATCATGCTGCCGGCCTTCGGTCACGCCGTCATGGTGCTTCGGGCTGCGGGCATTGGCGTGCTGCTGACGGCTGCCGTGCTGGTCTGGGCCGCCGATATCGGCGCATACTTCGTTGGCAAGGCCATCGGCAAGCGCAAGCTGGCACCCACGATCAGTCCGGGCAAGTCCTGGGAGGGTGCCATTGGCGGCTGGCTGCTGGCGATGATCGTGGCGCTCTCGCTGGCCGCGACGCACACGTTCGCCCCAACGTGGTACTCGTTGGTTGCCGACAAGGGCGGGCTGCGCCTCGTGGTTATCCTGACCACGCTGCTGGTCGCGGCCAGTATTGTCGGCGACTTGTTCGAGTCGCTGCTCAAGCGCCAGGTCGGCATGAAGGACAGCAGCCGTCTGCTACCCGGCCATGGCGGGATCCTGGACCGGATCGATGCGTTGATCCCGGTGTTCCCGCTGGCGGCTCTGCTGCTCGCGTGGATCTGAACAAATAATCTGATTTCGCATTCCAGCTTCTATGCAACGCATCACCATCCTCGGCGCTACGGGTTCCATCGGCGAGAGCACACTTGACGTGGTTCGACGCCATCCGGATCGCTACACTGTCCACGCACTCAGCGCGCATCGGCAGGTCGACAAGCTGGCGGCCGCCTGCGTGGAGTTTCGTCCCGCGCGGGCCGTGGTAGGTTCGGCCGAGGCGGCGCGTGAACTCGAAGCCAAGCTGCGTGCCGCCGGTGTTCCCACCGAGGTGAGCTATGGCGAGACCGCGCTCGAATCCATCGCCGAGGACGCTGGCACGGATGCCGTGATGGCTGCCATCGTCGGTGCGGCAGGCTTGCGATCCTCGCTGGCGGCTGCTCGGGCCGGCAAACGTGTGCTGCTGGCCAACAAGGAATCGCTTGTGATGTCCGGCGGCATCTTCATGGATGCCGTGCGTGAGCATGGCGCCACGCTGCTGCCCATCGACAGCGAACACAACGCCATCTTCCAGTGCCTGCCGACCAGTGATCCGCGCTATGGCGCCGGGGTATCGAAGGTGCTGCTTACCGCCTCGGGTGGCCCGTTCCGCACGCGTGATCCGTCCACGCTGCACGACATCACGCCCGACCAGGCCTGCGCGCATCCGAAGTGGGTGATGGGGCGGAAGATATCGGTCGATTCCGCGACGATGATGAACAAGGGTCTCGAGGTCATCGAGGCGCACTGGCTGTTTGGCGCGCCGGCCGAGAAAATCGAGGTGCTGATCCATCCGCAAAGCATTGTCCACTCGATGGTGGCCTACGCGGACGGCTCCGTGCTGGCGCAACTGGGCAACCCCGACATGCGGACACCCATCGCCTACGGTATGGCCTATCCGGAGCGGATCGACTCCGGTGTAACGCCGCTCGATCTGACGGTTGCCGGTGGCCTGCATTTTGAGACTCCAGACCTTGAGCGCTTCCCATGCCTTGGGCTAGCCTTTGATGCATTGCGTGCCGGCGGCGTGGCGCCCGCAGTGCTAAATGCAGCCAACGAGGTGGCCGTGGAAGCGTTCCTGAACGGCAAGATCCGCTTCACCGATATCGCTCGCGTGGTGGCAACCGTGCTGGAGCAGCCGGCGGACGGATCGGCTGATACGCTCGAGGGCGTGCTGGCTGCCGATTCAGCAGCGCGTCGCGGCGCGCAGGCGCAGTTGGGAAGCCTGGCTGGCCGTTGAACCAGTCCGCCGTGGGCAGATTCTGAAAAGGGTGATTTGCCATGCAAACCGTAATTGCGTTCGTCGTCGCCCTCTGTATCCTGATCTTTGTGCACGAGATGGGGCACTACCTTGCCGCGCGCGCTTGCGGCGTCAAGGTGCTGCGCTTCTCGATCGGCTTTGGCCGTCCGTTGGTGCGTTGGGTCGGCAAGGGCCGTGACAAGACGGAGTGGACGCTGGCGGCAATTCCGCTGGGCGGCTACGTCAAGATGCTGGATGAGCGCGAGCGTGACCCGGAGACCGATCCGCCGATCGATCCCGCGGAGTTGCCCCGTGCGTTCAATCGCCAGCCGGTAGGCAAGCGCTTTGTCGTCGTGGCCGCCGGGCCGCTGGCGAATTTCTTGCTGGCCGTCGTGTTGTACGTGGTGCTGTTCGCGGGTGGGATGCGCGAGCCGGTGCCGGTGGTGGCCGCGCCGGCCGCCGGGACGCTTGCGGCGCAGGCCGGCGTGCGGGACGGCGATCGCGTGCTGTCGCTGATCGCAAACGACCATACCGAAGCCGTGCGCTCCTGGAATGATCTGCGTATGGCCGTGTTTTCCCAGGGCTTCGGGGATGCGCGGGCGGTACTGCGGGTGCGTGGCATCGATGGGGCAGAGCGCGATGTTACCTTGGCACGCCTTCCGAATACAGGCGGAGATCCAGAGCAGGATCCACTGGCCGTTCTGGGCCTGGCCCTCAAGGGCGGTCCGGTGACCATTACCGAGATCGTCCCCGATTCCGCGGCGCAGCGCGCCGGGCTCAAGGCCGGCGACCGGGTAGTGGCATGGGATGGGCAGCCCCTCACACAGGCCAGCGCGCTGATTCGCGGTGTCCGTGCCCGTCCCGGGCAGGAGGTCACGCTAGGTATCGAGCGGGCAGGGGAACGTATTGACGTCAAGGCGAAACTCGACGCGGCGCCAGCGCCCGAAGGCGAGGCCCGTGGGGGGTCTCAGGTCGGCAAGTTGGGCGCCGCGCTCAACCAGTCCGTCCAGACAGAGATCGTCCGGTACCCGCTGGTACAGGCGGTGGCGCGGGCTGCGGACCAGGTTTGGAACACCAGCGCGCTGTCGTTGAAACTGCTCGGCAAGATGCTGGTGGGGCAGGCGTCCCTGCAGAATTTGAGCGGGCCGCTGACCGTGGCTGACTATGCGGGACGCGCTGCGAACATGGGCTGGCAGCCATTTATCAGCTTTCTGGCATTGGTCAGTGTCAGCCTCGGCGTGCTGAATTTGTTACCTATTCCGGTTCTGGATGGTGGGCATTTGCTGTATTATTGCGTGGAATTTTTGACTGGCAGGCCTGTTCCAGACCATTGGCAAGCGATGCTGCAGAAGGTAGGCATCGCGTGCATCTTGCTCCTGACCTCACTCGCTTTGTTCAATGACGTCAGCCGACTGTTTCTGGCGCGCGGCTAATTTCGCGTAGCCGGAGCCCAAGTTGGCAGGGGGCGATCGTATCCCAGGGGAAGAACCTCGTCGGGATCGGGCAGCCGTGCCAGCATTGCCAGGCTTGGAGCCAATGCCCTGCATGAAATCGATGAGGAAGAGGGGATCGACTTTGATCAGAAATAAGCGCATCTCGCTGGGTCTACTGACGAGTGCCATTATTGCGGCTTGGAGCCCGGCGGGCTTTGCCGCCGATCCGTTCGTGGTCAAGGATATCCGTGTGGAGGGCCTGCAGCGCGTCGAGCCGGGCACGGTCTTCGGCTACCTGCCAGTTCGCGTTGGCGAAACTTTCACCGACGACAAGGGTGCGGACGCGATTCGCGCGCTCTATAACACCGGTTTTTTCAAGGACGTACAGATCCGCGCCGAAGACGGCGTTCTGGTTGTCCAGGTCGAGGAACGTCCGGCGATCTCGCAGCTGGAGTTCGTCGGCATCAAGGAATTCGACAAGGACACGCTGCGCCGCTCGCTGCGCGCCGTTGGCGTGGCCGAGGCCCGCTATTACGACAAGGCGCTGATCGACAAGGCAGAGCAGGAGCTCAAGCGCCAGTATGTGGCTCGCGGCTACTATGCCGCCGAGGTGCAGACCACTGTGACGCCAGTGGACCGCAATCGCGTGTCAGTGGTGTTCAACGTTGATGAGGGCCCGGTCGCCAAGATCCGCCAGATCAATATCGTCGGCAACAAGGCATTCAAGGAAAGCACGCTGCGCGATGAAATGCAGCTTTCCACGCCGAACTGGCTCTCCTGGTACACCAAGAACGACCTCTATTCGAAGCAGAAGCTGACGGCTGACCTGGAGGCGCTGCGTTCGTACTATCTCAACCGCGGCTACCTCGAATTCCAGATCGAGTCGACGCAGGTGTCGATCACGCCGGACAAGAAGGACATTTACCTGACGCTGAATATCAGCGAAGGGGATCAATACAAGGTGTCCGACATCCGCCTGGCCGGCGAAACGCTCGGCAAGCAGGAAGAGATGGAGAAGCTGCTGCAGCTCAAGAAGGGCGACATCTTCTCGTCCGAAAAGCTGACGGCCAGCACCAAGGCAATTACGGACCTGCTCGGCACGTACGGCTACGCCTTTACGACGATCAACCCGCAACCGCAGGTGGATAAGGAAAAGCGTGAAGTGGCGCTGACCCTGATGGTCGACCCGGGCCGCCGCGTCTACGTGCGCCGCGTGAACGTGGTGGGTAACAGCAAGACGCGTGACGAAGTGGTGCGCCGCGAGATGCGCCAGATGGAATCGTCGTGGTTCGACAGCGAAAAGCTCCAGCAGTCGCAGGCACGTATCAACCGGACGGGCTACTTCACTGACACCAACATCACCACTGAAGACGTGCCGGGCGCGCCCGACCAGGTCGACGTGAACGTGAACGTGACGGAAAAGCCGACCGGCCAGATCAGTCTGGGTCTGGGCTTCTCGTCAACCGACAAACTCGTGCTGCAGGCAGGTCTGCGCCAGGACAACGTGTTCGGTTCCGGTACCAGCCTGGGCCTGGATGTGAACACGGCCAAGTCGTTCCGTACGATTGCGCTGACGCAATACGACCCGTACTTTACGGTTGACGGCATTAGCCGATCGACAGACATCTACTACCGTACGTCGCGCCCGCTGTACTACACCGGTGATCAGGACTACAAGATCGTCTCGGCTGGCGGTGGCTTCAAGTTCGGGGTGCCGTTCTCGGAGAACGACACGGTGTTCTTCGGCATCGGCTACGAGCGGACGCAGGTTTACACCTCGCCCAACACGCCGAACCAGTACACGGCCTGGCTGCAGAAGATCGGTAAGGCCAGCGGTGATCCGATCAACAACTTCCCGTTCACGATCGGCTGGGCACGGGATCGCCGCGACAGCGCGCTGATTCCGACCAAGGGTCCGTACACGCAGGCCAACCTGGAGGTGGGTGTTCCGGGCGGCGACACGCAGTACTATCGCGCAAGCCTGCAGCAGCAGTATTTCTACCCGCTGTCGAAGTCCTTCACGCTGGCCTTCAACGGCGAAGTGGCCTATGGTCACGGTTACGGTAATACGCCGTTCCCGGTGTTCAAGTACTTCTACGCCGGCGGTATCGGCTCGGTGCGTGGCTACCAGACCAGCACGCTCGGTCCGAAGGACCAGAACGGTAACCCGGTGGGTGGCGCATCGAAGATGATCGGCAACGTGGAATTCGTGTTCCCGCTGCCTGGCTCGGGTGTTGACCGCACGCTGCGACTGTTCACGTTCTTCGACTTCGGTAACGTTTACCAGGAAGGGGCGCCGCTTTCGTTCAGCGATCTTAAGTATTCGACTGGTTTCGGTATGTCGTGGCTTTCGCCGATCGGTCCGCTGAAGGTCAGCATGGGCTTCCCGCTGAAGAAGGACGAAACTGACAAGGTTCAACGCTTCCAGTTCCAGATCGGTACCGCGTTCTGATCCCCACAGAGGATTTGTTTGATGAAAATTTACACTCCACTGGCGAAATCCCTGAGCGCGGCCGCGCTGGCCGCTGCGGCCTTGTGCGCGGCGGCCCCGGCGATGGCTCAGGAGGCGCGCATTGCTGCGGTCAACTCGGAACGTATCCTGCGCGATTCGCAGCCCGCGAAGGCCGCACAGGTCAAGCTTGAGCAGGAATTCTCCAAGCGTGACCGTGAACTGCAGGATATGGCCCAGAAGATCAAGGCCATGGCTGACAAGCTCGACAAGGACACAGCCGTGCTCGCCGACTCGGACCGCCAGCGCCGTCAGCGCGAAGTGGCCGATCTCGATCGCGAATTCCAGCGCAAGCAGCGTGAGTTCCGCGAGGATCTGAACCAGCGGCGTAACGAGGAACTGGCACAGGTGCTGGAGCGTGCCAACCGCGTGATTCGTCAGATCGCCGAGCAGCGCAAGTATGATCTGATCGTTCAGGAAGCCGTTTACGTGAATCCGCGCATCGACATCACCGACGACGTGATGAAGGCGCTGAACGCCGGCAGCACGGGCAAGTAAGCGACGGCGCCAAAGCGTCGTCTGCCGTTTCGATTCTCAAGGAAGTACTGCCATGAAGACACCCACACTGGGTCAGCTCGCCACCGAGAACGGCGCGCAGGTTGTGGGTGATCCCGACCTGGCCGTAGTCGGCCTGGCGCCGCTAGACCAGGCTGGTCCCGGCGACCTGTCTTTCCTCTCCAATCCGCTGTATTTGCCACAGGCGCTCGCCTCGGCCGCAGGCGCCGTCATCGTGTCGCCGGCAGACCTTGAACGCATTCGTGCGGATGGGCAAGCCGAAGGGCGCAATTGGCTGGTGGCACGGAATCCCTACGTCTGCTTTGCCCGTGTTGCGCAGCGCTTCGACCGCGCCGCTAATGCCGACTCACGTACCGGGATCGATCCCCGTGCCAGCGTGGCGCCCGATGCGGTGGTCCCGGCATCCTGTTTTATCGGCCCGAACGTGGTGATCGAGTCCGGCGCCCGGCTCGGCGAGCGTGTTCGGATCCTCGCAAATGCCTTTATCGGCGCAAGCGCGGAGATAGGCGAAGATACGCTCATCTACGCCAATGTTTCTGTATATCATCGTTGCGTGATTGGCGCGCGCAACATCCTGCATAGCGGGGCGGTGATTGGCGCAGATGGCTTTGGTTTTGCGCCGGACATCGGACCGACGGGTGTCGAGTACGTCAAGATTCCCCAGGTGGGACGCGCGGTGCTCGGCAATGACGTGGAAATTGGCGCCAATACGGCCGTGGATCGTGGCGCGATGGCTGACACGGTGATCGAGGACGGCTGCAAGATCGACAACCAGGTGCAGATCGCGCATAACGTGCATGTGGGTGCCCATACCGTTATCGCGGGAACGGCTGCGGTTTCGGGTAGCACAAAGATTGGCCGGTTCTGCGTGATCGGCGGCGCGGCCAACTTTTCTGGCCATTTGAATATCGCTGACCGGACCACAGTGTCCGGCGGTACGTCGATTACCAAATCGATTACTAAACCCGGTGGGCATTACACGAGCGTGTTCCCGTTCACGTCGCATGGCGAGTGGGAGCGAAACGCGGCAATCGTACGTGGCTTGTCAAAGCTGCGCGAACGTGTCGTGCAACTGGAACGCAGGCAGCGCGGTGAAAACAACGCCCCCGCACAGAACAAACAAGACGAAGAGAAATCATCATGACCGCATCCGAAATCGATATCCGCAAGATCCTGAAGCTGCTGCCGCATCGGTATCCGATCCTGCTGGTCGACCGTGTGCTCGAGTTCGAACCGCAGAAGCGGATCAAGACGCTGAAGAACGTGACGATCAACGAGCCGTACTTCATGGGCCACTTCCCGGACCAACCGGTGATGCCGGGGGTCATGATCCTCGAGGCACTGGCTCAGTCCGCCGGTCTTCTGACGTTCGGCGCCGATATGGAGCGCAAGGAAGGTGCGTTGTATTACTTCGTCGGGATCGACGGCGCGCGCTTCAAGCGCGTGGTGTATCCGGGCGATCAGCTTCACCTGAACGTGACCGTGGAGCGCTATATCCGCGGAATCTGGAAGTTCAAGGCCAGCGCGACCGTGGACGGTGAGGTGGCCTGCGAGGCCGAACTGATGTGCACCGTGAAGCAAGCCGAAGGCTAAGCACGGACCCAAAGCAGAACAGACCACAGGACAGCACGTATGACGCAAATCCATTCCACCGCACTAGTCGACCCGAAGGCGGAACTGGCTGACGATGTTACCGTCGGCCCGTTTTCGATCGTCGGCCCGAATGTGCGGATCGGTAGCGGCACGCGGATCGGTTCCCATACCACGGTCGAAGGCCACACCACGATCGGCGCCGGTAACCGCATTGGTCCGTATGCCTCCGTGGGTGGCGTGCCGCAGGATATGAAGTACGCCAACGAGCCGACGCAGCTCGTGATCGGCGATCGCAACACGATTCGTGAATTCACGACGATCCACACGGGCACCGTGCAGGATCGCGGCGTGACCAGTCTCGGTAACGACAACTGGATCATGGCCTATGTGCACATCGCGCACGACTGCTCTGTGGGCAACCACACGGTGTTCTCCAGCAACGCGCAGATTGCCGGCCACGTGGAGGTCGGGGACTGGGCAATTCTGGGCGGCATGAGCGGCGTGCACCAGTACGTCCGCATCGGTGCCCATGCGATGCTTGGCGGTGCTTCGGCATTGGTGCAGGACGTGCCGCCTTTCGTTATCGCGGCCAGCGACAAGAACGGCAACAAGGCGACCCCGCACGGAATCAACGTCGAAGGTCTTCGTCGTCGCGGATTCGATGCTGGCCAGATCGCGGCGCTGCGTCAGGCGTACAAGTTGCTGTACAAGTCTGATCTGAGCTTCGACGACGCGCGGGCGGAAATCACGGCGATGCTAGGTCAGGTCGACGCCACTACCGCTGTGCCGCTGCAGGCGTTCGTGGAGTTCCTCGCCGCGACCCAGCGCGGTATCGTTCGCTGATTCCGGCGCGACATGGTCGACACCGTGCAGGCAGTGCTTCCCGCCGATGCGGGTGCTAATGGGAACAAGCGAGGTAGTATCGCCATGGTTGCCGGTGAGGCATCTGGCGACCTGCTCGCTTCGCTGCTGCTGGAAGGCCTGCGCGCGAGGCTTGGCGAATCGGTGGATTACGCCGGTATCGGTGGCCATCGCATGATGGCGCAGGGATTTGTCTCGCATTGGCCGATGGAAACGCTATCGGTCAATGGCTATGTCGAGGTTCTGGGCTCGCTACGCGAAATTCTGGCCATGCGGCGTGAGATTCGCGAGCAATTACTGGCGCGACCGCCGCTATGCTTCATCGGCGTCGACGCTCCCGACTTCAACTTTGGTCTGGAAGTGCCGCTGCGCCGCGCGGGCATTCCGGTTGTCCATTTTGTCAGCCCGTCGATCTGGGCTTGGCGCGGAGGCCGCATCCGCACGATAGCGCGGGCCGTGGACCATATCCTCTGCCTGTTCCCGTTCGAGCCCGAGATCTATGCGAAGGCTGGCATTCCGGCGACCTACGTCGGCCATCCGCTAGCTGACGTAATTCCGATGGTGCCTGACGTAGCGGGTGCGAGGGAGAAGCTGGCTTTGCCAGAAGGCAAGCGGATCGTGGCGGTGTTGCCTGGCAGTCGGCAGTCGGAGGTGCGCAATCTCGGCGCGACGTTCTTCGCCGCGATGGACCGTATGCATCGCATGGACGGCAACCTCGCTTTTGTGCTGCCTGTTGCAAGCGCACCGCTGCGGGAGATCGTTGCTGGCTTGCACGCGCAGTATCCGGACATCGACCTGACCGTGGTTGACGGCCAATCGCATCTCGCGATGGAGTCCGCCGACGTGGTGCTGCTTGCAAGTGGCACGGCAACGCTCGAGGCCGCGCTGTACAAGAAACCCATGGTGATCTCGTACAAGGTGCCCTGGCTAACGGCGCAGATCATGAAACGGCAGGGTTATCTGCCGTATGTCGGGCTGCCCAATATCCTGTCGGGACGCTTTGTTGTTCCCGAACTCCTACAGGACGACGCGACGCCGGAGGCGCTGGCGCGCGAGACGCTGCTGCAACTCAATGACGAGGGCAATATTGCCTTCCTGCGGCAGCATTTCACGACGATGCACGAAACCCTGAAGCGCGACACGGCGAAGCTGGCTGCCGGCGTAGTCGTCGATCTGATGCGCAGCCGTGGAGTGGTCTGATGGCGCGAACGAATGCTGCGGCTTCTAGCCAGTTGGGCCTGGAACTAACTCAAACCGTTGCTGTGGTGCAGCGCTTGTGTGGGGTAGATGAGGCTGGGCGTGGCCCCTTGGCGGGTCCCGTTTACGCTGCGGCCGTGGTATTAAATCCCGCGCGGCAAATCCGTGGCTTGGCCGACTCGAAAATCCTCAGTGCGGAAAAACGCGAGGCACTGTTCGATCGCATCTGCGACCACGCGCTGGGATGGCATATCGCATCCGCGTCGGTTGAGGAGATCGATTCGATCAATATCCTCCACGCGTCGATGCTTGCAATGCAACGGGCGGTGCAGGGCTTGGCCGCGAGCGGCGTCATTCCCGATCTCGTGCAGGTCGATGGTAATCGTTGTCCGCAGGTAGCGTTCCCGGTCGAGGCTATCGTCAAGGGCGATGCCAAGGTACGGGCAATTTCCGCGGCTTCGATCCTGGCGAAGGTGGCGCGCGATCGTGAACTGTTGAAGCTGCACCAGGAGTACCCTGAGTACGGGTTCGACTCTCACTTTGGCTATCCGACGCCACAGCATTTCACCGCGCTCGAACAATTCGGCGCGACGCCGCATCATCGGCGTTCGTTTGCGCCGGTGCGCAAGGTGCTTGAGCGTGGCATGGTACGCACCATGTCGTCCGAAGCGCCGCCTTTCTGAGGCAGACTCTTGAAGCATGTCACTTCGCGCGACAACGCGCTGTTCAAACAGTTAAAAGCCCTGACAGGGTCCACGCACCAGCGCCGCAAGGCGGGGCAGTCCGTGCTCGATGGCATCCATCTCGCGCAGGCCTACGTGGCTGCGCTTGGGCAGCCCGCGAGCTGTGTGGTGAGCGAGCGCCATTATGACCACGCCGAGGTGCGCGCGCTGCTCGAGAAGATCGACTCGGACAAGCTGGTTGTATTGGCTGATGCGTTGTTCGCGCAGATTAGCAGTGTGGTCAACGGCGTCGATCTGATGCTGGTGATCGATACGCCGGCCGGACATCTCCCGGCAACCATCGATACCGATTGCATCATTCTGGATGGTCTGCAGGATGCGGGCAATGTCGGCTCGATTCTTCGAAGCGCTGCGGCCGCTGGCATTCCACATGCGTTCCTGACCAAAGGTTGCGCATTCGCCTGGTCGGTCAAGACGTTGCGTGCCGGTATGGGCGCGAATTTCCACTTGAATATCGTCGAACATTGCACGCTTGAGATGCTTGAGAGCCGGCTGGCAGTGCCGTTACTGGCGACGTCATCCCATGCGGACGCGGCGGTGTTCGATACAGATCTGCGCCAGCCGGTTGGCTGGGTGATTGGCAATGAAGGGGGAGGAGTCAGCCCCGAGTGGATGGCGCATGTTTCCCGTACGGTTGGCATTCCGCAGCCTGGAGGTTTGGAGTCGCTGAATGTGGCCGCGGCAACGGCGGTCTGCCTGTTTGAAGCCGTCCGGCAACGCCGCGCTAGCGGCGGATAGCACGGACGCCAAGCCGCTTGGCGGTGGGCTGAGTTATCTGGCTCGCCCGGCAGCCGGCTGTCCGGTGCCAGCAGGCTGTTCTGCCTTCTGAGACACCAATTGAAGTAGCAGCTCCACCACGGTGTCGAGTTTCTGGTCGAGCTTGGTTTCGAGGCGCTCCAGTTTCGAATCGAATCTGGTCTCGAGGTGCTCAAGCTTCAAGTCGAACTTCGACTCGAGACTCTCGAAGCGCTCGTCGATCCGCTCAAAGCGCTCGTCGAACTTGTCGAGGCGTTGCTCGACCCGATTAAATCGCTGGTCTGTGGCGGCCTGCTGGGAGTCCAGCCGAGTATTGATTGCCCTGACCTCGGCTGAAACAGTCTTGATGTCCGCAGCGATCAGTGCCCGCGAATGGCTGGACGAATACTCGATGATGGCGAAGGTCCCGGCCAACGACAGTGCGACGCCGCTGAAGATCAGGCCCGCAGCCTTCAGGGCGTGAGAAGAGCCCGAGTACGCCAGTTCGTTGGGTGCTTTCCGGCCTGCCGCCCTGTTTGGCGGGAGGGACTGGCGATCTGCTGTCATGAAGAACATCTATCCGATGCAGGCATGTTGGAACAGCCTTCATCGTGCCCCTATCGGTGCAGCGCCGATAGGGGACGATTCTGAAAACGCCGCCGCTATTAATAGTTGTCCCGATCGACCTTGATTTCCTGGAGGATCGTCGTGGCGATCTCTTCGATCGACTTGTGCGTCGACGACAGCCACTTGATGCCTTCGCGGCGCATCATCGACTCCGCTTCATTGACTTCGTAGCGGCAGTTCTCCACGGCTGCGTACTTGCTGCCCGGACGCCGCTCGTTGCGGATTTCCGTCAGCCGCTGCGGATCGATGGAGAGGCCGAAGATCTTCTGCTTGTATGCATACAGCGCCGAGGGCAGGCGGCCTCGCTCGAAATCGTCGGGAATCAGTGGATAGTTCGCCGCCTTGAGGCCGTACTGCATTGCAAGATACAGGCTGGTTGGCGTCTTGCCGCTGCGCGACACGCCAACCAGGATCACATCGGCGTCTTCGAGGTTCTTGTGCGACTGGCCGTCGTCGTGCGCCAGCGAGAAGTTGATCGCCTCGATACGGTTCTTATAGGCCTCGGTGTCCGCATTCTGGTGGAAACGGCCGATGGCGTGGGTGGATTTCAGGCCCAGTTCCTTCTCGAGCGGCTCGATGAAGGTCTGGAACATGTCGAGGATCATCGCCTTGGCCCGGCGAATCGCCTTGTTGGATTCGGCGTTGACCAGCGTGGTGAACACAATCGGCGGAACGCCCTCGTTATAGAACGCCTCGTTGATCTTGCCGACGGCCACATGTGCCTTATCGGGCGTATCGACAAACGGCATGCGCACTTTGCGGAACCGCATCTCGAACTGGGCCAGGATCGAATGGCTGAACGTTTCGGCTGTGATGCCGGTGCCATCCGATACGATAAAGACCGTGCGCACGGCAGGGCGATTCGTGGCGGGGACCTCAGCGGACTGAGCGGTGGCGTCGGTCGCGCCAGAGGCAGCCGTGGGCTGTGCCAGCGGTTGTGTGCCTTCAGGCGTTTCGGGCAGGGACATGTCTGAACAATTATTTGAAGCCGCGGCTACGCGAAAGTGCGATGCGGCACGGTAGAATAGCGGCGATCTTTTGGCTAAGCAATTCCGCCAATGCCGGCCAGGCAACGATTTGAGGCCGGATTGTCGACAATGTGCGCCGCAGCATCGGTACCACCGATAGCACACGGAATTGCTCAGCCAAGCGATCCGCCGGGAACAGAACGCCAAGAATATGCCGGTCGGTGCAAAAGATTTCTTACTTTGTTTTGAGGCTTTTATGACCAACCAGGTAGATACCGGCGCCTACGTGCTGCCGTTCGAGCAGCTACGGATGCAGGACGTGGAAGTCGTCGGCGGCAAGAACTCGTCGTTGGGGGAAATGATCTCCCAGCTCGCTGGTGCCGGCGTTCGCGTTCCGGGCGGTTTCGCCACAACCGCGCTCGCATTCCGCGACTTTCTTGCGCACAACAACCTGACCAGCCGCATCTCCGAACGTTTGAAGACGCTCAACGTCGACGACGTCAAGGCCTTGGCGGAAGCCGGTGCCGAGATTCGTGGCTGGGTAGCCGCGGCGCCGTTCCAGCCGCGTCTGGAGGCAGAGATCCGCGAGCATTACGCACGCGTGTCGGCTCGCGAAGGTGCCGAGGCATCGTTCGCAGTGCGTTCTTCGGCCACGGCCGAGGATTTGCCCGATGCATCGTTCGCCGGCCAGCAGGAGTCATACCTCAACGTCAGCGGCATCGACGACGTGCTGGACAAGATCAAGCACGTGTTCGCCTCGCTCTACAACGACCGCGCTATCTCGTACCGCGTGCACAAGGGCTTTGCGCATGACGTGGTGGCGCTCTCCGCCGGCGTCCAGCGCATGGTGCGTTCGGATCTGGCGTCCTCGGGCGTGATGTTCACGATCGATACCGAATCGGGTTTCCCCGATGTGGTCTTCATCACGTCGAGCTACGGCCTGGGCGAAACGGTTGTGCAGGGCGCGGTGAACCCGGACGAGTTTTACGTCTTCAAGCCGATGCTGCAAGCCGGCAAGTACCCGATTATTCGCCGCTCGATCGGTTCGAAGCTGATCAAGATGGAATTTACGAAGCCGGGCGAAGCTGGCCGCGTGAAGACCGTGGACGTGCCGCCTGAGCTGCGCAATCGCTATTCGATCACCGATGACGACGTGGCCGAACTCGCGCGTTACGCAATGATCATCGAGAAGCACTACGGCCGTCCGATGGACATTGAGTGGGGCAAGGACGGCAAGGATGGCAAGATCTACATCCTGCAGGCCCGCCCGGAGACCGTGAAGAGCCAGTCGGCCGGCAAGGCCGAGCAGCGCTTCAAGCTCAAGGGCACGGCACCGGTGCTGACCAGCGGTCGTGCGATCGGCCAGAAGATCGGTACGGGTCCGGTGCGCGTGATCAACGATCCGTCCGAGATGGAACGCGTGCAACCTGGTGACGTGCTGGTGGCCGACATGACCGACCCGAACTGGGAGCCGGTGATGAAGCGCGCTGCGGCAATCGTGACCAACCGTGGCGGCCGTACCTGCCACGCTGCGATCATCGCGCGTGAACTGGGCGTGCCCGCTGTGGTGGGTTGCGGCGATGCGACCGACTTGCTGAAGGATGGCACGCTGGTAACGGTGTCTTGCGCCGAGGGTGACGAGGGCCGGATTTACGACGGCCTGCTCGAAACCGAAGTGACCGAGGTCCAGCGTGGCGAGATGCCCGAGATCGCGACCAAGATCATGATGAACGTTGGCAATCCCCAGCTTGCGTTCGACTTCGCGCAGATTCCGAACCACGGCGTCGGCCTGGCCCGCCTCGAGTTCATCATCAACAACAACATTGGTGTTCACCCGAAGGCGATCCTCGACTATCCGCAAGTCGATGCCGACCTGAAGAAGGCCGTGGAATCGGTGGCGCGTGGCCACGCCAGCCCGCGTGCGTTCTATGTCGACAAACTGGCGGAAGGCATTGCGACAATCGGTGCCGCGTTCTATCCGAAGCCCGTGATCGTGCGTCTGTCGGACTTCAAGTCGAATGAGTACAAGAAGCTGATCGGCGGTTCGCGCTACGAGCCGGACGAAGAGAACCCGATGCTGGGCTTCCGTGGCGCTTCGCGCTACATCTCCGACGACTTCGCCGAAGCGTTCGAGATGGAATGCAAGGCCATGAAGCGCGTGCGCGACGAGATGGGCCTGACCAACGTCGAGATCATGGTGCCGTTCGTGCGCACGCTGGGCCAGGCCGAGCGCGTGATCGAACTGCTGGCCAAGCACGGCCTGAAGCGCGGTGAGAACGGTCTGCGCATCATCATGATGTGCGAAGTGCCGTCCAACGCGATCCTGGCCGAGGAGTTCCTGCAGTTCTTCGACGGTTTCTCGATCGGCTCGAACGATCTGACGCAGCTGACGCTGGGTCTCGATCGCGACTCGGGCATGGAACTGCTTGCGAAAGACTTCGACGAACGTGATCCGGCAGTGCGTTTCATGCTGCAACGCGCCATTTCGACGGCGCTGCGCCTGAACAAGTACGTTGGCATCTGCGGTCAGGGCCCCTCGGATCATCCGGACTTCGCGGTCTGGCTGGCCAAGGAAGGTATCAAGTCGATCTCGCTGAACCCTGATTCTGTGGTCGAAACCTGGCAGCAACTGGCTTCGTGAGGCATTTCGCGTCACAATAGAGAAGATCACGTATAGACGGCACTTGGCCTTCGGCCAGCGTGCCGCGTGACACCGGCCCTGCGGCAGGTGTTCCATCTGCCCCCGCAGACGCCGTAGGCGTTTGGCGGGGGTTTTGTTTTTGCGGGTGGGGTGTCTTGTTTCCTCCGGGAAAGGAGCGGGATGACGTCGTACTACCTTTGGTTTGCCGTTGCGGTCGTGCTGGTGATTGCGGAGCTGGCGACGGGGACCTTCTATTTGCTGATGATCGCCCTCGGGGTTGCCGCAGGCGGTGTGGCTGCGCTGCTGGGTGCTGACGAGCCAATACAGACGGTCGCCGCCGCGCTGGTTGCGATCATTGGCATCGTGTTGTTACGCCGCACGCGCTTTGGCAAGCTGAGGCGCCGCGACGCCGCATCCAATCCGGACGTCAATCTCGATATCGGTCAGGAACTCGAAGTGCCCGCCTGGGACGATTCCCGTCGCGCGCGCGTGCCCTACCGCGGCGCGGATTGGACCGTGGAGCTGGCGCCGGGCGCCGAGCCGAAACCGGGCCGCTATCGCATTGTCGAAGTGCGTGGTGCCACGTTGATCGTGGCGCGTCACTACACGGCCTGACTTCTTCCGCATTACCCAGTCGTCAATCCTCTCGAAGGGAGTCGTATATATGCTTGCCTATCAGCTAGGTTTGTTTCCGCTGATCCTGCTCATTGCCGCCATCGTGCTGATTGCGAAGTCGGTCAAGATCGTGCCGCAGCAGCACGCGTGGGTACTGGAGCGTCTGGGGCGCTATCACGCCACGCTGACACCAGGCCTCACCGTCGTCGTGCCTTTCATCGATCGAGTGGCCTACAAGCACATCCTCAAGGAAATTCCGCTCGATGTGCCTAGCCAGGTTTGCATTACGAAGGACAACACGCAATTGCAGGTGGATGGTGTGCTGTACTTCCAGGTGACTGACCCGATGAAGGCGTCCTATGGCTCGAGCAATTTCGTAGTGGCCATTACGCAACTGTCACAGACCACGCTGCGCTCGGTGATCGGCAAGCTGGAACTCGATAAGACCTTCGAGGAGCGCGAGTTCATCAACCACAGCGTGGTCAATGCGCTGGATGAGGCCGCGGCAAACTGGGGGGTGAAGGTGCTGCGCTACGAGATCAAGGATCTGACGCCGCCCAAGGAAATTCTCCATGCCATGCAGGCGCAGATCACTGCCGAGCGCGAGAAGCGCGCGCTGATTGCTGCATCGGAAGGCAAGCGGCAGGAGCAGATCAATCTGGCGTCTGGCGCGCGCGAGGCGGCGATCCAGAAGTCAGAGGGTGAAAGGCAGGCGGCTATCAACAAGGCCCAAGGTGAGGCGGCCGCGATTCTGGCCGTGGCCGAGGCAAATGCGCAGGCGATCGAGAAAATCGGCCACGCGATCCGGGGGGAGGGCGGTTCCGAGGCAGTCAACCTCAAGGTCGCGGAGGAGTATGTGGCGGCGTTTGGCAACCTGGCCAAGCAGGGCAACACATTGATCGTGCCGGGCAACCTTGGTGAGATGAGTTCGATGATCGCGTCCGCGCTGCAGATCGTGAAGGGCCAGAAGACGGAGAAGGCAGTCTGAGTGCCGCATGGGACCAATAGGTTGGCAGAAACAAAAACGGAGGCTCATGCCTCCGTTTTTGTTTATTGCTTATGCTGCGCAGCCATCATTCCTTCACGCCGCCCTTCATGATGCGAGCCTTCTCGCGATCCCAGTCGCGGTTCTTTTCTGTTTCGCGCTTGTCAAACTGCTTCTTGCCCTTGGCCAGCCCGATCTCGCATTTGACGCGGCCGCGCGTGTAGTGCAGATTCAGCGGCACCAACGTATAGCCGCGCTGCTCGACCTTGCCGATCAGCTTTTTGATCTCGTCGGCCTTGAGCAGTAGCTTGCGCGTGCGCACCGGGTCCGGATTGATGTGGGTGGAGGCGCTTTGTAGTGGGCTGATATGGGCGCCGATCAGGAACATTTCCGCGTCGCGTACCACGACGTAGCCTTCCTTGATCTGCACACGCCCGGCGCGAATCGCCTTGACCTCCCAGCCTTCGAGCACGATCCCGGCCTCATAGCGCTCTTCGATGAAGTAGTCGAAAAAGGCCTTCTTGTTGTCAGCGATCGTCATGCGGGAAGTGGTTCCTGAAGATATTTGTCGCGCCGGTCTTGGGCGACAGCGTAAGTCAGCCGGGGTGGGTGCGGCGGGCGCCGGACGTGCCGTACGCGCGGCTGTCGGCTAAAATTGCGATTTTAGCAAACGCCCCGGCCCCGGCCCAGCCCGCCGGTGCCCTGTAATCCGAATACATGGCAGACGTCCATAAATCCGTCCTGCTCGGCCACTCGGCCGAACAAATGTACGATCTGGTCACCCGCGTGGAGGACTATCCCAAGTTTCTGCCCTGGTGTGGCGGTGTGGAGGTGTTCGAGCAGACCGATACGCTGCTCGATGCCAAGATCCATATTCACTTCAAAGGGATCAAGCAGTTCTTCCACACGCGTAATGCTCAGGAACGTCCGACCCGCATTGATATGACGTTCGCCGACGGGCCTTTCAAGGTCTTCAATGGCTCCTGGCACTTCACGCCGCTGCGCGAGGACGCGTGCAAGATCGAATTTCACCTGCATTACGAGTTCACCAGCGTCTTTCTGGAGAAGATCATCGGGCCGGTATTCAGCGTGATCGCCAATACCTTTGTTGATGCGTTCGTCAAACGCGCCGAGGTGGTTTATGCCAACAACGCCAACAACGGCTGAGGTGGGCGGTCTGGTGCGCCTGTCCGTTTGCTACGTGCGGCCGGATACCGTGTTCCTGAAGGAGCTGGATGTTCCCGCGGGGACGACGATCATCGGTGCGATCGAGGCCAGTGGCCTGACGCAAGCCTGTCCCGAGGTCGATCCGAGCACGCTGCGCGTTGGTGTCTACGGCAAGCTCAAGACGCTGGATACCCCGGTAAGGCAGGGAGATCGTGTGGAAGTGTATCGTGTGCTGACTGCCGACCCGAAGACCGCGCGGCGCAAGCGGGTTCAGAGGACGCGCGCGTCCGGCACGCGCGAGGGCCAGAAATGGCTGCGTGGCGGCGGGCAGGGCGCCTAAGAGGCTTGTTAAGTGGCGGATGAGTGGCGTGTGGGTCGCTTTGCGCCCCGTCAGCTATTGCACTGCTGCAATGCTTCGTTGGCGCGCGCAATCTCCGCGGCACGCTCGTCGTCGTTCAGACGCACCGGCACGCCATCGGGGCCCGCCTTCGCCGCGCGCATCCCTTGATTCAGCCCTGCCGCGTAGTTGCGCAATTCCTGGCAACTCTGTTGCCTGGCCAGTTGCTCGCGCTCCTTGGTGGCGGCTTCGAGATCCGCCTTCAAGCGCGCGTCACGTCGTTCCTGGAACTCGGTGTCCGCGTCCTTCGGCTTGGTGCCGCCGGCCTTGGCGCTGGTGGGTTGCATGCGCGGGGCGTCGGCCTTTGCCGGTGCGTCGCCTTTCGGCGGAGCATCGGCTTCCACCGCGTGATACATGCCCGGCGCGCGGCCCGGTGCCATGATGATGGCGCGGTCCGGCACGGATGGCGGTGGCGGCGTGTCGCTGTAGACCGTGCGACCGTTGGTGTCCTTCCATTGCCATTGGGAGAATGCGGTGCCGGGGACGGCAAGGCTTGCAGCAATCAGCAGGTACAGCACGGACGATCGGTTCATGGCGAAGGCGTCAACAGGTCGAGCGGGTTGCAGATGGGCATCAGACGCCAGTAGGGTTGACAGTGATGTGACCCGTGCGTCATGGCTCGTTAGTCTACTGAGACTTGTCGGTCGCGTGCAAGCGCACGGACCACGCCACGCCTGCCATCAACAGCATGATCGCGGCCATCTCGAGGGGCCGCGGCCAGCGATGATCGAATACAAACCCATATGCCAGCGCGAAGAGCGTCTCGAAAACGATCATCTGACCGGACAGCGTCAGTGGCAAACGGCGGCTTGAAATGTTCCAGAGGTTGTTGCCAATTAGCGACGCTCCGAGCGCCACGGCCGCATTGACCATCCAGAACAACTGCCAGTCGCGGCCGCTGTCGGGGGCGGTCAGGGTGTCGCCAAACATCACCCAGCCGATTGCGGCGAGAACCGCCGATACCAGCCCAGTCGACAAGCCGTAGAGCGCGGACCATTCGTTGCCGCTGTAGTGTGGATTGCGCTGAAGGTAGCGGGCATTGTCGACGGCATAAAGCGTCCAGCAGACCAGGGCGCCAGCCGCGCAGATCACACCGGCGATTTTCTGCCAGACGGGGCGCGCCGCCGCGCCGATCGTGGCGCCGTGCGCGCTGCCGCCCCCGGCGAAAAGATCGATGTTGATGCAGGCGATCCCGGCTGCCACCACGAGCAGTGGCGGCACCAGCCGGCGCAGCTGCACGGCGCCATGGTCACGCCGGCCCATCAGCGTGACCGAAATCGGCAGGATGCCAATGATCAGCGAGGTCGGTCCGACGCCCGCCAACTGCACGCCGAAAGCCAGCAGCACGTAGTAGAGCAGGTTGCCGGTGAATGCCTGGCGCAGCAGGGCGATGCAGTCGGCGCGTGTCAGTTTGCGGGCGATGCGGCCCATCAGGGGTAGCGCTGCGACGAAGGCCACCAGACCGTAGGCCAGGTACCTGCCGATCGCGAGTTCCCAGGGGGAGAACACTGGCAGCAGCTTGGGCGCGATGAATACCATGCCCCAGAATGCCCCCGCCAACAGTCCGCATAACACCCCGATTCCCATGGTCTTCCCGCCTGGCCCCGAAGGGGCGTCTAAAAAGGAGGCCGAGATTAGCAAACGCCATGCGATAACGCATCAGCAAATCCTGCATTCCTGTATAATCTGCTTTTGCGCCTAGAGGATTCGCTATGCGTCTTGTCCAGAAAGCACTCACATTCGATGATGTGCTGCTCGTCCCGGCCTATTCGGCCGTCCTGCCCCGGGATGTTTCCCTCCGCACCCGCCTGACCCGTTCCATCGACTTGAACATTCCGCTGGTTTCCGCCGCCATGGATACCGTGACGGAAGCTCGCCTTGCCATTTCCATGGCACAGGCCGGTGGTATCGGCATCGTCCACAAAAACCTGAAGCCAGCCGACCAGGCGCGCGAAGTGCAGCGTGTGAAGCGCTACGAATCGGGCGTGCTGCGTGATCCGATCACCATTTCTCCGGAAATGAAGGTCCGCGATGTGATCGCCTTGTCGCAGCAGCATGGCATTTCGGGCTTCCCGGTGCTGGAAGGCAAGACCGTAGTCGGCATTATCACCAATCGCGACTTGCGCTTCGAGGAAGAACTCGACGCCCCGGTGCGCGCGAAGATGACGCCGCGAGAAAAGCTCGTGACCGTCGCCGAAGGCGCACCGCTGGAAGAAGCCAAGCGCCTGATGAACCGCCATCGTCTGGAGCGTGTGCTCGTAGTCAACGGCGCGTTCGAACTGCGCGGCCTGATTACCGTGAAGGATATCCAGAAGGCCGTGGAAAACCCGCTGGCCAATAAGGATGCGCACGGCCAACTGCGCGTAGGTGCCGCAGTGGGCGTGGGTCCGGACAACGACGAGCGTGTGGAGTTGCTGGTCAAGGCCGGCGTGGATGTGATCGTGGTCGATACTGCGCACGGCCACAGCCAGGGCGTGCTGGATCGCGTGCGCTGGGTCAAGCAGAACTTCCCGCAAGTGCAGGTCGTGGGTGGCAACATCGCCACTGGCGCGGCTGCGCTGGCACTGGTCGAACATGGCGCCGATGGCGTCAAGGTCGGTATCGGTCCGGGCTCGATCTGTACGACGCGTATCGTTGCTGGCGTCGGCGTGCCGCAGATCACCGCCGTGTCGAACGTGGCGGAAGCGCTCAAGGGCACAGACGTGCCGCTGATCGCCGATGGCGGCGTGCGCTATTCGGGTGACGTTGCCAAGGCACTGGCCGCTGGCGCCCACACCGTGATGATGGGCGGCATGTTCTCGGGTACCGAGGAAGCGCCGGGTGAAGTGTTCCTGTATCAGGGGCGTTCGTTCAAGAGCTACCGTGGCATGGGTTCGGTTGGCGCGATGAAGGACGGTGCCGCTGACCGCTACTTCCAGGAAGACAACACGGCCAACGTCGACAAGCTCGTGCCCGAAGGCATCGAAGGCCGCGTACCTTACAAGGGCTCGGTGCAGGCGATCATCCACCAGCTGACCGGTGGCATTCGTGCGTCGATGGGCTACTGCGGCGCAAGCTCGATTGCCCAATGGCACGAGACCGCCGAGTTCGTGCAGATCACCGCCGCGGGGATGCGCGAGTCGCATGTCCACGATGTGCAGATCACCAAGGAAGCGCCGAACTACCATATCGATTGATTTCGATCTGGTGCCTCCCACCACGGCCGCGCTGGTTTCGTCGATGCTGACGGGGCTGCGCGGCCGCGCTGCAAAAAAGGAGCGCTCATGAAGGTATTGCTGCGAGCCGTGCTGTTCTTCGACGCCTTGCTGGACTTGCTGCTTGGCATCCTGCTGCTGGCGTCACCGTTCACCACGCTGTATGCCGCGCTGCAATTGCCGCAGCCCCAGCCAGCCCTCTTCGGGCAATTGCTTGGCGTAGCGACGATTGGACTGTCCTGGCTGCTGTTCCAGGCCACCATCAACGGCCAGTTGACCGTCGCCGTGGCGCGGACCACGGGCTATGTGAATCTGGTCAGTGCGCTGCTGGTGACCGTATGGACGCTGTTTCTCGATATTCCGGTACAAGGCGTGGGCAAGGTCTGGTTGCTGACGCTGGCAGCCGTACTGATATTTTTTGCCATCGTGCAGATTCCCGCGGCCAAGAAGGTGCGGCTGCGTGAGCGGCAACAGGCCGAACTGGCTACGGCCGAGCGCGAAGCTGGCGCGGCCAATGGCGACTCCCCGAACAACGAACCCGGCGTGCCCCGCACGGCGCGCCCGAATGGATCCCCTGCATCTCCCGAATACCGGCGCGAGCCGGGTATCACGCCACCGCCTGGCTATGGTCCGGGCACCGAGGTGATGCCCGAACCCGATCCGGAAGCACTGCCAACTGCCAATCATGCACGACAAAATCCTCATTCTTGACTTCGGCTCGCAAGTCACACAGCTCATTGCCCGCCGCGTTCGCGAAGCGCACGTCTACTGCGAAATCCATCCGAACGACGTCACCGACGAGTTTGTGCGCGAGTTCGCGCCGAAGGGCGTCATCCTGTCCGGCAGCCACGCCAGCACCTACGAGGACCACCAACTGCGCGCGCCGCAGGCCGTGTGGGACCTGGGCGTGCCGGTGCTCGGCATCTGCTACGGCATGCAGACGATGGCCGTGCAACTGGGCGGCAAGGTGGAGTGGAGCGATTCGCGCGAGTTTGGTTACGCGGAAGTGCGCGCCCATGGCCACACGAACCTGCTCAAGGGCATCGAGGACTTCGCCACGGACGAAGGCCACGGCATGCTGAAGGTCTGGATGAGCCACGGCGACAAGGTCACGGCACTGCCGGCCGGCTTCAAGCTGATGGCCTCCACGCCGAGCTGTCCGATCGCCGGCATGGCCGACGAGGCGCGCGGTTACTATGGCGTGCAATTCCACCCGGAAGTCACGCATACGTCGAAGGGCCGCGAGATGATCGAGCGCTTCGTGCTGGAGATCTGCGCCACGAAGGCCGACTGGGTCATGCGTGACCACATCGCCGAAGCCGTCGAGAAGATCCGCGAACAGGTGGGCGATGAAGAGGTGATCCTCGGCCTGTCCGGTGGTGTCGATTCGTCGGTGGCCGCCGCGCTGATCCATCGCGCCATTGGCGACCAGCTCACCTGCGTGTTCGTCGATCACGGCCTGCTGCGCCTGGACGAAGGCAAGATGGTGATGGACATGTTCGCAGGCCGCCTGCACGCCAAGGTTGTCCATATTGATGCCTCCGAGCAATTCCTGGGTCATCTGACCGGCGTGACCGACCCCGAGCAGAAGCGCAAGATCATTGGCCGCGAGTTCGTCGAGGTCTTCCAGGCCGAAGCAAAGAAGCTGAGCAACGCCAAGTGGCTGGCGCAGGGCACGATCTACCCGGACGTGGTGGAGTCGGGCGGTACCAAGACCAAGAAGGCTACGACGATCAAGAGCCACCACAATGTGGGTGGCCTGCCGGAAACGCTGGGCCTGAAGTTGCTGGAGCCGCTGCGCGACCTGTTCAAGGACGAAGTGCGCGAACTGGGCGTGGCATTGGGCCTGCCGCCCGAGATGGTCTACCGTCATCCGTTCCCGGGCCCGGGTCTGGGTGTGCGGATTCTCGGCGAGGTCAAGCGCGACTATGCTGACCTGCTGCGTCGCGCCGATGCAATCTTCATCGAGGAACTCCGCAAGACGATCGCCACGGAGCAGGACGCCGCTGCCGGTCTGTGCGAAGCGAATCAGGTGGGCAAGAGCTGGTACGACCTGACCAGCCAGGCATTTGCCGTGTTCCTGCCGGTGAAGTCCGTAGGCGTGATGGGCGATGGCCGTACGTACGACTATGTCGTCGCGCTGCGCGCGGTGCAGACCACCGACTTCATGACCGCCCACTGGGCGCACCTGCCGTACTCGCTGCTGGGCCGCTGCTCGAACCGCATCATCAACGAGGTTCGCGGGCTGAACCGAGTGGTGTACGACGTCTCGGGCAAGCCGCCTGCGACGATCGAGTGGGAGTGATTCGGCCTCTGGCGCTGGCCAGAGCCGAGTAGCACCAGAGAACAAAAAAGCCCGCGTAACTGCGGGCTTTTTTGTGCCATTTTTCCGGCACCGGTCTGTCGACCACGGCCTGGCTCAGGCATTACCTGACGGACGATTTGCGTCGTAACGGAATACCCCATCCGTTAGGTCAATCTCGGGAAACTCATCCTTCTCTCCCCAGTAGTCTTGCGTGTGTTGCCACTCGCGCGTGTTGCCGCTCCTGGGCATGAGATGGATGTCGCGCATGAGATAGCCGGGGTTGAAGTTGTCGGCGTCTATCCACTCGGATAGAGGCATGTCTTTCTCGTCTTCACGGAGTTGTGGGGTGACTTGCTTTGCTCCTGTGGCATCCATGTGCTTCAGCAGGCGGCAGACGAAGTCGGCGACCATGTCAACCCGTAGCGTCCAGCTGGCGCGGAAGTAGCCGAACACCCAGACCATGTTAGGCACGCCAGTGAACATCATGCCGCGATAGGTCACGGTTTTCGAGAAATCCAGCGATTGGCCGTCGACGCTAAACGGAATATCGCCCAGCACACTGAGCTGAAAGCCCGTAGCGGCCACAACAATGTCGGCGTCTAGCTTCTCGTTGGACTTGAGCACGACGCCGTCCTCGACGAACCGGTCGATCTCGTCAGTGACCACGATGGCGTTGCCCTCGCGAATTTCCGCGAACATGTCGCCATCGGGAATGAACGCCACCCGCTGCTGCCAAGGCCGGTAGCGTGGTGAAAAATGCGGTTCGAGTTCGAAGTCCTCGCCAAGCTGCGCGCGAACCCCTGCAAGCAGTTCCTTGCGCACCTCCTCTGGTTCTTCGCGTGAGCGGCGGGCGAAGATGGCGCCATCCATCAGGACTTTCTTCCGGATGATGGCGTGGATCCACATTGGGTCGATTTCGAGCCGGCGTAGCTCGTTTGCGAGATCGTTGGCGTTGCGGCCCGAGATGAAGTATGTGGGCGAGCGTTGCAGCATGGTGACCTTGGCACCCAGGCGGGCCAGTCCCGGCACGACGGTGGCAGCGGTAGCGCCCGAGCCGATGACGACCACACGCTTGCCCTCGACGTCCAGTGCCTCCGGCCAGGTCTGCGCGTGAATCAACGGGCCTTTGAAATTGTCCATGCCCGTCCACTCGGGCAGATAGCCCTGATCGTGGCGATAGTACCCCTGGCACATCCACAGGAAATTGGTGGTGAATCGTACGCGCTCTCCCGATTCCAGGCGTGTGGCATCAAGGGTCCAAAGTCCTTCGATGGAAGACCAGGAGGCCGCGTCGATGCGATGGCGATAGCGGATGTGCTGAGCGAGGTCGTTTTCTTCGATTACTTCGGCCATGTAGCTGAGGATTTCCTCTGCAGTCGCAATGGGTTTTCCCATCCATGGCTTGAAGCGGTAGCCGAAGGTGTAGAGGTCACTATCCGAGCGCACACCGGGATAGCGGTGTGTGTGCCAGGTGCCTCCGAAGCTGTCCTTGCTTTCGAGCACGACGAAACGCTTGCCGGGGCATTGTGTCCGCATGTGATAGGCCGAGCCTACACCCGAGATGCCCGCACCGACGATGATCACGTCGAAATGCTCCGTGGCTACGGGTCGGGCAGGCTGGCGCCCGGACAAGATGTTGGCATTCATGGGGTTGTCTCCTGAGATATCGTATGTGGCCCTGGCCACTCACGTGAAGAACGCCGATGACGTCATGCGCCACCGTGTCGTTCTTCGTGGCAATGTCCTGTCGGACTATCAAGATGACTTTCAACCAGATCGAGCAGGGCACCGGGCTGTTCCAGCGTGACGAGGTGGCCGCAGTCGATCTGCTCGTAACGCGCGCCCGCTATGCCTGCAGCCAGATCGCGGCAATGCGCGGGCGGCACCAGTCGATCTTGTTGCATACCGATCACCAGGGTCTGGGCTCTTATCCTGGGTAGCTCGGCGCGAATATCGATCGTGGCATCGAGCTCGGCCTGGCGATCGCCTCCGGCAGAAAGCAGGTTGGCGATGCGGTCCAGTGCGGTCTGTATCGCCTCAGTGGAGTTGGCTTGAAAGAAGGTATCGGACACGCCGTTGACCAGCAGCAGTCTCGCAAGCTGGTGCTTGTCGGTTCGTGACAGCTCCGCCCAGAGGTCAAAAAGCACGCACATGCTTCTGCTGCTCTGCACCCAGCCACCTAGCAAGATCAGTCGGCGCACACGATCGGGCATTGCAGCGGCCGCTACCGCGGCGACGACGGCACCCAGCGAATAGCCGATGAGATCCAGAGGCTTGCCGTCTCCAGCAAGGTCGGCGACGGCGCGGACCTGCTCGACCAGCGTGGTCAGGGTGATGGGGCCGCCCGGGTCTTCGGTCTGGCCTGCGCCGACCATGTCGAACGCGAGGCAGCGCCGTTTGGCTGCCAGCCTGGGCAGCAACTGCGCCCAACCCATTTCGGCGCTTGAGGACGTGCCGTGAATCAGAATTGTGGCTCTGCCCTGGCCCGCGTCCAGCACACTGGTTCTGGGAATGCCGGGCGCGTCCACATTCAGACGTTGCATAGGAGTCCTTGAGTGAGGAAGAGAAAGGGATCGACCAGACTGCGTCAGGTCGCTAGCAGCCGACTCTCAACACGCTGGCTGCTAACGCCTGCGCGGATGTCTACGGCGTATGGCGGGTACGCGATGAGGTGGCGAGCTTCCTGGGGCGGCCGCCCTGATCCTTGGCGCCCTGGCCGACGCGCCCGATTGGAGGCAGGCCGAGATAGCTCACGATAAGTTCGTACAACACGTGAACCATGGCGACATGGCCCTTGGGTAGCGGCGCCTGGCTGTTGTACATCGCGTTGAAATGCGCGCTGCGCGCTGCGTACACGCCGAACATCAAGCGCGCTTCCCAGTCGGGGATGGCTACCACCTCCGGAAACCGGCTCAGTGCGGACACCAGCCGGCGCGTGGCGTCGTTTCCCAGGCGACCCACGGGCTCCCACGCTTTGGGGTCGACCAGCGCACGCTGCAGCACGGCACGGAATACGCCATGACTCTTCTTCTGTACGCGTACGGCCAGGTCCACAAAGGCATTGATGACTTCGTGCGGTGATGCATGCTCGGTAGTGACCTTGGCCAGCAAGTCGTCGGTATCCTGGCGGATCTGGTCGAAGCCGCGTTCCAGCACGGCCTGAATGAAGCCTTCGCGGTCTCCGAAGCGGAAGTACAAGGCGCCGATCGATGTGCCAGCGTATTCAGCCACCGCCTGCATCGACAAGCCCTCGAATCCGTGCGCTTCGAAGTGGGCCAGGCCTGCATCCAGCAGCGCTTTCTCTGTTGCCTGGCTGCGGGCTTGCAGGGCGAGTCTGCGGTTCTTGGGGGGTGTCGCATCTGTCTGGCGATCTGATCGCTCAGGCGATGCCTTGGCGCTGCCGATGGGAACATCGAGCATGCTGTGTCTCCCAAATAGAATTCGATTTATGGTTCTATTTATAGTCCCTGTAGCCTATTGTGCAAGCCGGAACTGCGGGCCGGCTGCAATTTCCGTTCTGCCATGCAGTTGGGCGTCTGCCGAACCCATTTGGCGTGTTTGCCAAACCTGACCGGTTGCCGTCGTCAGGGGAGGAAAGTCGAAACCCGCAAGTG
Organism: Cupriavidus sp. Met-2; assembly: GCF_049843575.1. NCBI lineage: Bacteria > Pseudomonadati > Pseudomonadota > Betaproteobacteria > Burkholderiales > Burkholderiaceae > Cupriavidus > Cupriavidus sp. Met-2. The sequence goes on along the minus strand of NZ_JBBHZL010000006.1, from coordinate 46,340 downwards.
ACTGCGGGTTTTGATTGCTGGTGATCGTCTAGGAAGGGGGGCTATCTTGACACTGGCCCCGCAGCGCTCTGGGCGCGTTCCCGCTCGACCTTGTCCGTGACATCCCGTGCAACGGCGACTGAGCCGATGACATTGCCGTTCGCATCGCTGATCAGCGCAAACGTCATTTCGACAAAGAGTTTGCGTCCGTCCTTGTGGATCGCCTTGGTCAGTGTCGGCTTGCCGGAGAGCCGGGTCTTGCCGGTGTCGATAGCGGCCTGAAATCCCTTCCAGTGCGCGGCCCGCAGGCGCTCGGGAATGATCAGGTCGAGACTTTGGCCCAGCGCCTCGTCCGGGCCGTATCCGAAGAGTTCCGCCGCAGCATGATTCCAGCCCGTGATTCGGCCGTCCGTATCGGCAAAGATGAGTGCGTCGGCGAGTTGTTCGAGGATTTGCGCTGCCGTGTTCGTTGAAATTGTCATGATTTCATCGTCTTGTGGGGTGGGGGCGCTCGCCCGGCATTGGGCCGTCTGATGCGGCCCGATTGCCAGTCGATATTCTCCGCTGCAAATCGCAGATGCCTGCGCTTTCTCTCCGGACTATCAATAGTCCGCCAGATGCAGCGCGTGGTCGCGCACGTCAGCCGGCCATCCGCCGATCAGTTCGCGGAGCCGCGATGCATCATTGCTGAACAGCGCGCGCGTAGCTTCTTCGAAGCCGGGCAGATCGCCGCCAATGGCCAGCATGAAGTGATAGGCACGCTCGTGGGCCTGGCGCATCCGGTCTTTCTCGCTGCCCGCGCGGCGCGCTTCCTCGACCAGCTTCCTAAGCGCCACGGAGGCGCCACCAGGCTGGCCGGCTAGCCATTCCCAGTGCCGGGGCAGCAGCGTGACCTCACGCGCCACCACGCCAAGCTTCGGCCGACCGCGGCCTTTGGGCTCGGAGGCTTCCGGCGCTTCCAATCCGGCTTCAGGATCTTTGTTGTGTGGCGTCGCCAGCTGTAAGCGGCTGGTGATCTCTTGTTCCGTGCCCCTGGTATCCACATCCAAGGTGCGGCCGGTTGCATCGTCGAAGATCAACACGGGGCCGGTCGTACCCTGCGCGAGCGCATGTTTGACGGCCAGGGCGTTCGCCAGCAGGGGGCCTGTGGCGATGCGTTGGTGTCCGTTGAAGCTGGTGTAGGAGGGTGGGTTTGTCATCGTCGTCGAATGAGTAGCTAGTCGGTTTGCAAATATTACCCGGATATAATTTGGCGCGCAATATCACCCGGATAAAAATATTCCTGTTCTGCGGAAAGTGGCCTATTTCGCAACTTTGTTGATGAGGCCCAGAACCTGGCGCAACGCGTTCGAGCAGGATCGCCGGCATCGATCTCAGCGGAGGCTCAGGCTCACATGTCAGGCTACGAAGGCATCGCATGCATTGCCGACCCGCAGGCCCCTGCGCGGGCCATTGAAAGGCTGACCGGGCAATCGGCGGGATTCCGGTCTATGCTCTCGCCAGCGGGTGCCGGCAGGCCCCGGCTGGACAACAGCAACGCACGTTCCGTATTCACAGCCAAGGAGCCCACATGGCCCTCTCGATGTACGACGTATCGGTACCCGTATTCATCCGCGCGCTGACCAACCTGTCCGCGATCCTGGAAAAGGGCGCGGCCCATGCGAAGGCGCAGGGAATGGACGCCGCGGAGCTGATCCAGACGCGGTTGATCGCGGATATGGACCCGTTGCCGGCGCAGGTCCAGCGCGCGAGCGACGCGGCCAAGGGCTGCGCGGCAAGGCTGGCCGGCCTTGAGACGCCATCGTTTCCGGATACCGAGGCGACCTTCCCGGAGCTTCAGGAGCGCATCGCCAAGACCATTGGCTATCTGAAGACGATTCGGCCGGAGCAGTTCGAAGGCAGCGAGACGCGGACGGTGGAGCTCAAGCTGCGCCATGGTCCGATTACGTTCGACGGGAAGAACTATCTGCTTGGTTTCGCGCTCCCGAACTTCTATTTCCATGTCACGACGGCTTACGACATCCTGCGTCACAAGGGGGTACAGATCGGCAAGATGGATTTCCTGGGCGCGCCGCCGCGGTGAGTGATGATGGGTGGCGTCTGCTGCTCGCGGTGGCCGGCGCCAAGGTCGTCATGATTTCGGGTTCTCAGCAAAAACCCTAAGTTCTTGCTACAATCACCGGTTGCCCACCCATCGCATTTTGCTTATTTTTTAGGCAGGCGGGCGATTACGGACACCCCCAAGACCCAAAACCAACCGCATGACTTACGCCGTCAAGGAAATCTTCTACACGCTGCAGGGCGAAGGCGCTAACGCCGGTCGCGCCGCGGTGTTCTGCCGTTTCTCGGGTTGCAACCTGTGGACCGGTCGTGAGGAAGACCGCGCGCGGGCGGTATGCCAGTTCTGCGATACCGATTTTGTCGGGACTGATGGCACGCTGGGTGGCAAGTACAAGACCGCCGATGAACTGGCGGCAGTGGTGGCGGCCGAATGGCCGCAGGGTGCAGGCGGCAAACCGCTCGTGGTCTGCACTGGCGGTGAGCCGCTGCTGCAGCTCGACGCGTCGCTGATTGGCGCGCTGCACGCGCGCGGCTTCGAGATCGCCATCGAAACCAACGGCACGATCGAGGTGCCTGAGGGGATCGACTGGGTTTGCGTGAGCCCGAAGATGGGTTCGGAACTCGTGGTGAAGAAGGGCGACGAACTCAAAGTCGTGATTCCGCAGGATGGCCAGGATTTCGCGGCATACGAGCAACTGGATTTCCAGTATTTCATGGTGCAGGCCATGGATGGCCCGCTGGCCCGGCAGAATACTGCCGCGGCGGTGGAGTTCTGCCAGCGCCACCCGCGCTGGCGCCTGTCGCTGCAGACCCACAAGCTGCTGGGCATTCGCTGACACATGAGCAAACAAGTTTCGATTACGCGCCGGCTCGAATTCGACGCCGGGCACCGCATCCCAAGCCATGGCGGACAGTGCCGCAACATCCATGGCCACCGCTATCGTCTGGACCTTACGCTGTCCGGCGAAGTCCTGCACCAGGAGGGCGCGCCCGATGACGGCATGATCCTGGATTTCGGCGATATCAAGACGCTGGCCAACGAGCATCTGGTGTCGAAGTGGGATCACGCGTTCCTGATCTATCGTGGCGATACCGCGCTGCTGAATTTCCTGCAGTCGATGGACAACCACAAGACCGTGGTGATCGACAGCATTCCGACCGTTGAAAACCTTGCGCAGGTGGCGTTCGACATCCTGGCGCCGGTCTTCAAGGACTGCTTCGATCATCATCTGCAACTGACCCGCCTGGTGCTGTTCGAGACGCCGAACTGCTGGGCCGAGGTCAGCGCGCCGCTCAGCCTGCCCGCGCAGGACTGACGCGGGACTGACAGGCGCTTCATGGCAGACGTCCCCGTATTTGCCAACCCCGCGGAGCGCGACCGCTTCTACATGGCCGCCGCGCTCGACGAGGCACGGCTGGCCGAAGCGGCCGGCGAGGTGCCGGTGGGCGCCGTGGTGGTGTGGGACGACAAGATCATCGCGCGCGGCCACAATTTGCCGATCCGTTCGGTCGATCCGTCCGCTCATGCGGAGATGCAGGCGCTGCGCGCGGCAGCCAAGGTGCTGGGCAACTACCGGATGCCCGAGTGCGAGATTTACGTGACGCTTGAGCCGTGCCCGATGTGCAGTGGGGCGATTCTCCATGCGCGGCTGCGACACGTGGTATTTGGCGCGACCGACCCCAAGACGGGGGCGGCCGGCAGCGTGGTCGATCTGTTCGCGCAGGCCACGCTCAATCACCAGACCACACTCACGCGAGGCGTGATGGCTGATGAGTGTGGCCAGTTGCTGCGCGACTTTTTCGGGGCGCGCCGCAGGGCGCAGAAAGCGGCAAGAGCCTTGCAGGTCTCGCCAGTGGACGCAGATTCGGGGAAAATTCAGGCTTCAGACCCGAATTCCGAAACATGAGCCAGCCCACCGAAGTCCGTCTCATCGCCTCATCCGGCTACCCTCACGACGTTGCCATTGCCGCCCGCGGCTGTGCCTGGCTCAAGCACCACGGCTACCACGTCAACAATCCCGATGTGCTCGCGCGCCGCTATCTGCGATTCGGCGGTACGGATGCGGAGCGGTTGGCCGATCTCCATGCCATCGGCACAGGTCCCGCTCGGGAGCTGACGCTGGCGGTGCGCGGCGGGTACGGCCTGGGCCGACTGCTCGATCACATCGAGTTCGGGCGCATCGCGGAGCAGGCCAGCGCAAGCGGCACGCCGATCGTCGGTCACAGCGATTTCACCGCGTTCCAGCTGGCCTATCTGGCCAAGGCTGGCGGGGTATCGTTCGCAGGGCCGATGCTGCTCGCGGATTTCGGCGAGGAGCACGTCGATTCGTTCATGTGGCGGCATTTCGAGGGCATCCTGCGCGCCCCGGTCCACGACATCGAGGTCGAGGCGGCCCAGGTGGCCGCGCCGGCAACCGTGGAAGGCACGCTCTGGGGCGGCAATCTGGCCATGCTGTGCACGCTGCTGGGCACGCCGTACATGCCGAACATCGACGGCGGCATTCTGTTCCTGGAAGACATCAACGAGCCGCCGTACCGCGTGGAGCGGATGTTGCTCCAGTTGCTGCACGCAGGGGTGCTGGCCCGGCAACAGGCCATCGTGCTGGGCGACTTCTCGAATTACCGCACCACCGACTACGACAATGGCTACAACATGGATGCCGTATTCGACTATGTGCGCGAACAGTTGCGTATTCCGGTGCTCACGGGCCTGCCGTTCGGCCACTGCCCGCGCAAGCTGACTTTGCCGGTGGGCGGAAATGCGCGGCTGACGGCACGTGCCGACGGTTTCGTGCTGTCGCTGTCGGGTTATCCGACGTTGTAGCCGGCGCTGTAGCCGGCGCTGTAGCCGGAGGGCGCCCAGGGCGGCGACATGCCGCCCGCGACTTACCAGATACCCCCACGAGTGGTAAAATATCTGGTTATTTCCTCATTTCGCTGCGCCGGGCGCCAATGCCTGCCGCGAGCAGTCATCTCAGGGTGCCCACGCGGCACACCGACATTCCAGACAAGGTTCAGACGTGCTTTCTACCGCAAACATCACCATGCAGTTCGGCCCCAAGCCGTTGTTCGAGAATATCTCGGTCAAGTTCGGCGAGGGTAACCGCTACGGCCTGATCGGCGCGAACGGCTGCGGCAAGTCCACCTTCATGAAGATTCTCGGCAGCGATCTGGAGCAGTCGTCGGGCACGGTCATGCTGGAGCCGGGCATCCGTCTGGGCAAGCTGCGCCAGGACCAGTTCGCGTATGAGGACAACCGCGTGCTCGACGTGGTGATGATGGGCCATACCGAAATGTGGGGCGCGGCGAGCGAGCGGGACGCAATCTACGCGAATCCGGAAGCCACCGACGAAGACTACATGCACGCTGCCGAACTCGAGGCCAAGTACGCCGAGTTCGACGGCTACACGGCCGAGGCACGCGCTGGCGAACTGCTGCTGGGCGTGGGTATCCCGACCGATCAGCACCAGGGCCCGATGAGCGAGATCGCCCCGGGCTGGAAGCTGCGCGTGCTGCTGGCGCAGGCGCTGTTCTCGAATCCGGATGTGCTGTTGCTCGACGAACCGACCAACAACCTGGACATCAACACGATCCGCTGGCTGGAAGACGTGCTCAACGAGCGCAACTCCACCATGATCATCATTTCCCACGACCGTCACTTCCTGAACTCCGTGTGCACGCACATGGCGGACATGGACTACGGCACGCTGAAGGTCTACCCGGGCAACTACGACGACTACATGCAGGCGTCGATGCAGGCCCGCGAGCGCCAGGTGGCCGCCAACGCGCGCGCCAAGGATCGAATCACCGAACTGCAGGACTTCGTGCGCCGCTTCTCGGCCAACAAGTCGAAGGCTCGCCAGGCCACGTCGCGCCTGAAGCAGATCGACAAGATCAAGGTCGAGGACATCAAGCCGTCGTCGCGCCAGAACCCGTTCGTGCGCTTCGAGTTCGAGAAGAAGCTGCACAACCTGGCTGTCGAAGCAGAGGACATCACCAAGACCTACGACCGCAAGATCATCAACAATCTGTCGATGGCGATCCAGGCTGGCGAGCGTGTGGCCATCATCGGTGAGAACGGCGCGGGCAAAACCACGCTGCTGCGTTCCCTGCTGAACAACGTGGTGCAAACCGGCGTGCAGCGCGGCGTGGAAGTGGACCGCGGCACGGTCAAGTGGGCCGAGAACGCCAACGTGGGCTACATGCCGCAGGACACGTACGAGGAATTCCCGAACGACTTGAACGTGATGGACTGGATGAGCCAGTGGACCCAGGCCGGCGATGACGACCAGTCGCTGCGCGGCACGCTGGGCCGTCTGTTGTTCTCGGCCGACGATATCAAGAAGTCCGTCAAGGTGCTGTCCGGTGGCGAGAAGGGCCGCATGATCTGGGGCAAGCTGATGCTGGGCCGCCATAACGTGCTGGCGATGGACGAGCCGACCAACCACATGGACATGGAGTCGATCGAATCGCTCCAAATCGCGCTGGACAAGTTCACGGGCACGCTGGTCTTCGTGTCGCACGACCGTGAACTGATCAGTGCTCTGGCCACGCGAGTGATCGAAGTGCGCACCGACGGGCGGATCACCGATTACCTCGGCACGTACGACGAGTACCTGCAATCGCAGGGCATCGAGGCCTAAAGTCGGTAAGCCGGTAATCCGGCGTCTTTCTCCCCTGTCCCGCAATGCGGAGCAGGGGAGCTTCATGGCTAGTGCTATCGCACCGGCGCCATTCCCATCTCCGCCAGCAGCTGATCCAGCTGATCGATGATCGCGCGCGCCGTGATCTCTCCCTTCGCCTTCTGAAGCGCAGCCCCCAGCATGTCACGCAGGGCGGCCAGTTCCACCAGCGTCGCCGCCTTTTCCACTTTGACTTGCAGCATATAGCCGCGCAGGCCGAGGTGATTGCCGATCACATCCGTAAAGAAGTGGTAAAGCCGCTGGTAGCTATCGGGTGCCGGCGTGGCTGGCTGCGTCGACGGCTTCGCGGCGGGCAGGGCGCCTGGGGCGATCGTTGTGTCCGCCAGGACGTCGTCGATGCCCTTGCCATCGGACGTGTTGAACGATGAATAGGCCGCGAAGAGATTGGTCTCGGCCGGGGCTCGCTGCGGAGCGGGTCGCGCCGGGCCGGTAGTTGTGCGAACCGTGGCCGGCACTGTCGACAAGGCAGGCTTCGCGCCCGTGGGAGCCGGTATTGGCTCGATCAGCCCAAGTGCCAGTAGTGTGTCCAATGCCTCCCCGGCTACGCCCAGGGCGCCGACTTGCGCCACCAGCTCCGATTTGGCGCGCTCCCCATTCACGATCAGCAATAGCGCACGCAGTTTCTGATCCAGCTTTCGTTCGCGCGTGCGAATTTCTTCCTGTCCTGCCTCCGTCTTGCGAAAGATCGGATCGACCATGCCCCGCTCCTTGTTGTTTTGTTCTGTCTTGTTTTGTTATGTACCGGCCGCCCGACGCATACCCTCCCAAAGTCTGGTATGTGGCCGATAATCGCCGTCTCGATGTCAGTCGGAGCTTGCGGCACAGGAAATTCGAAACCGCAAACCGCTCTACAATGTGGTGCACCACGAAAGTAACAAAAAATATTGCAACCGCCGATTCACCTAACGAGAACTGTGGCCATGCAACAACGAGACAAACTTTTCATCAATGGTAGCTGGGTGCCCCCCCACGGTACGGGGTTCATCGATGTCATTCATTCCGCTACCGAAGACGTCATGGGCAAGATCCCCGAAGGGGACGCGCGTGACGCCGAGAACGCCATCGCTGCGGCGCGCGCGGCATTTGAAGCCTGGTCGGCCACGCCGCCGTCCGTGCGTGCCGATTACATCCGGAAGATTGCCGAAGGCCTGAAGGCGCGCAGCGAGGAGCTCGCGCAGATGATTGCCGGCGAAGTCGGCATGCCGATCAAGCTGGCCCGCGCCATTCAGGTGGGTGGCCCCGTCTACAACTGGGGCCAGGCCGCGGCGCTGCTCGACCAGTTCGCGTTCGAGGAGCAGGTGGGCAATTCGCTGGTCGTGCGCGAGCCGGTCGGCGTGGTCGCGGCCATCACGCCGTGGAACTATCCGCTCAACCAGATCACGCTGAAGGTGGCGCCGGCATTGGCAGCGGGCTGCACCGTCGTGCTCAAGCCGTCCGAAGTGGCGCCGCTCAATGCCTTCGTGCTGGCTGAAGTGATCGAGGCCGCGGGGCTGCCGCCGGGCGTGTTCAATCTGGTGACCGGTTATGGTCCCGTGGTCGGCGAGGTGCTGGCCAGCCATCCCGAAGTCGACATGGTGTCGTTCACGGGTTCGACCCGTGCCGGCAAGCGCGTCTCGGAACTGGCCGCGCAATCCGTCAAGCGCGTGGCGCTCGAACTCGGCGGCAAGTCGGCGTCGGTGATCCTCGACGATGCGGACCTGCCGACGGCCGTCAAGGGCACTATCGGCGCGTGCTACCTGAACTCGGGGCAGACCTGCTCGGCGCACACGCGCATGCTTGTGCCGCGCAGCCGCTACGAGGAAGTCAAGGCCATCGCCGCGAAGGTGGTGGATGGCTTCACCGTTGGCGATCCGCTGGCTGACACGACGAAGCTGGGACCGCTGATCTCCGCGGTGCAGAAGGAGCGCGTCACCGGATATATCCGTCGCGGGCTGGACGAGGGCGCGGAACTGGTGGCGGGAGGGCCCGATACGCCGGCTGGTCTGGACCGTGGCTTCTTCGTCAAGCCGACCGTCCTCGGGAATGTCGATCCGAAGGCCACCGTGGCGCAGGAGGAGATCTTCGGACCGGTGCTGTCCGTTATCTGCTACGACACGGAAGACGAGGCCATCCGCATCGCCAACGACAGCATCTACGGTCTGGGCGGCGGTGTCTGGTCGGGTGACGAGTCGCGCGCGATCCGCGTGGCGCGCCGTATCCGTACCGGCCAGGTGGACATCAATGGCGGCCCGTTCAACATGAACGCGCCGTTCGGTGGCTTCAAGCAGTCCGGCAACGGGCGTGAAGGCGGCAAGTTCGGGTTGGAGGAATTCCTCGAGTACAAGTCGCTGCAACTCAAGAAGCCCGCCTGACCGAGGACGAGTTCGTCGTATCATCAATGCCCGGCATGTCCGGGCATTTTTTATTCCTGTCATTGCAGTCTTTCCTATCGGGGGGAGTTGGATGCGCTGGTTGAAACGGCTGGGCTGGGGTTTGCTGGGCATCGTGCTGTTGGCGGCAACCGGGTCGATCGGCGGCTATATCTGGTACCGGCAGGCGTCGCAGCCAGACGTGGCCGGCACCTTGCGACTGGCCGGCCTGCGAGACCGCGTGGTGGTGGTGCGAGACCGGAATGCCGTGCCGCATATTCAGGCGGCCAACTCACTCGACGCCTACTACGCGCTTGGCTACGTCCACGCGCAGGACCGCCTATGGCAGATGCAAATGAACAAGCGCATCGTCGCGGGCCGTCTTGCCGAAATCCTGGGTCCCAGCGCGCTCGAAACCGACCGCTTCCTGCGCACACTGGGCGTGCGGCGCAATGCAGAGGCGATCCTCGCACAGACACCGCCAGAGGGCCGCGCGGTGCTGCAGGCCTATGCCGACGGCGTCAATGCGTTCATCGACACGCGCAAGTCGGCGCTGCCACCGGAATTCCTGATCGTTGGCACCCGCCCCGAGCACTGGGAGCCGGTGGATACGATTGGCTGGCAGACGATGATGGCGTGGGATCTCGGGGGCAACTGGACGCAGGAAGTCCTGCGCATGGGGCTGTCCCAGCAGTTGCCGGCCTCTCGCATTGCAGAAATCCTGGCGCCGTATCCGGGCGAGAAGCCGTTGCGGACGATGGACTACGCCAGCTTCTATCGCAAGCTTGGCCCGGTGGCCACGGCCATGGCGCAAGTTGTCCAGCAGGCGCCGTCTGGCTACGTGGAGGGGATGGGCTCGAACAACTGGGTTGTCTCCGGCGCGCATACGCGCAGTGGCAAGCCTCTGCTGGCCAATGACCCGCATCTGGGGCTCCAGGCGCCCGCGCTCTGGTATTTCGCGCATCTGCAGGCCCCTGGCCTGGATCTGACCGGCGCCACGCTGCCCGGCGCGCCGCTGGTGGTGCTGGGTCACAACAAGCGCATTGCCTGGGGCTTCACCAATACCGCGCCCGATGTCCAGGACCTGTATCTGGAGCGGGTCGACCCGGCCAATCCCAACCGCTATCAAACGCCAGAGGGCTGGGCGGAGTTCAGCACGCGAACCGAGACCATCCAGGTCAAGGGGGCGCCGGATGTCACGCTGACGGTGCGCGGCACGCGCCACGGACCGGTCATGTCCGATGTGGCGGAGCCGATCAGCGCGGCCGCCAAGCCGCTGGGCGCGCAGTACGTGGTGGCGTTCCAGTGGGCGGCGCTGCGCGCCGACGATCGCACGTTCGTGGCCAGCCTGAACATGAGCCACGCATCGGACTGGAAGTCGTTCGTGGCGGCATTGCGTGACTTTCATTCGCCGCAGCAGAACATCGTCTATGCCGATGTCGACGGCAATATCGGATATATCGCCCCGGGGCGCGTGCCGCTGCGCCGCCCTGACAATGACCTGATGGGGCTCGCGCCAGCGCCGGGCTGGGATGCGCGTTACGACTGGCAGGGTTTCATTCCGTTCGAGCAGTTGCCGCGCCGCTTCAATCCGCCCGAGGGCATGATCGTCACGGCAAACCAGAAGATCGTGGGCGACGACTACCCGTACTTCATTACGAGCGAGTGGACGGTGCCGTATCGCTACCAGCGCATCCGCACGCTGCTGGAGGCCGAGCCGCACCATACGAAGGACACCTTCGCCGCGATCCAGAAGGACGTGGTCTCGCTAGCCGTGCGCGATGCGCTGCCATTGCTGCTGGCTGCCCCAGTGGCGACGGACGCCACACGTCCGCCGCGCGAGCGCGCGCTGCTCGACGCGCTGCGCAAATGGGACGGCACGATGTCGGCCGACCGGGCGGAGCCGCTGGTGGTGACCGCATGGCTACGCGAACTGTCGCGCCTGCTGTTCGAGGACAAGGTCGGCGAATCGCAATTCAACCGACTCTGGGAGCAACGCAACGTCCAGTTGCCGATGCTCAATGCGATGCGCGACCCGAAGGGCCTGGGTGCCTTCTGGTGCGACAACTCGCGCACGCCCACCCACGAGAGCTGCGCGGACACGATCGGGCTGGCATGGCAGCGGGCGATTGCCGATCTGGATCGTCGCTATGGCGAAGACACGGCCAAGTGGCGTTGGGGCAAGGCGCACACCGCGCGTTCCGAGCACAAGCCGTTCGGCAAGGTGCCGTACCTGTCCGGCCTGTTCAACGTGCGCGTGCCCACCGGCGGTGATACGTATACGGTGGATGTGGGCCGCCACAACCTCCGCGATGAGCACGCACCATTCGAGAGCACGCACGCGGCCAGTCTGCGCGCCATCTACGATCTGGACGACCTGTCGGAGTCGCGTTTCATGACGTCGACCGGACAGTCTGGCAATGCGCTGTCGCCGCACTACCGCGACTGGACCGAGGAGTGGGCCGCCGTGCAGTTCATCACGATTGGCGCCCACCGGCGCAATCCGGGCGGTGACAGCTTTGACACGCTGGTACTGCGGCCGCTGAGTGATGGCAACTGATCGACGGCAACTGAGCGATGGCAACTGACCCGCCCGATGTTGTCAAAGATTGTGTCAATGGAAATCATTCCCGGTAAGCGGGCAGTACCATCACGAGACCTTTCCTTGCAGGAGTCATTCGATGAGCGATACCCATGCACCTCGCGGCCCGCGCCGCACCGATGTGATCCAGCACGTGGGATTCGAGCACGCCGGCGTGATTGCCGATGCAGCCCGCGCGCGTGGTCACGAAATCCGCATGTATCAGGCCGGCGTGGATGACCTTGCACTGGTGCAGGATGATCCAGCCGATCTGCTTGTGGTGCTCGGCGGCCCGATCGGGGTCTATGAGACCGAAGCCTATCCGTGGCTCGAAGCCGAGATCGCCGTCATTCGTGACCGTCTTCATGCACAGCGGCCAATGATCGGTGCGTGCCTGGGTGCGCAACTGATTGCAGCCGCTGCCGGTGCGCGCGTGTATCCGGGCACGCGCGAAATCGGCTGGGCGCCGATCACGCCCACGGAAGCTGGTCGGCGTTCACCGCTGGCCGCGCTGGCCGAGGCCGACTGGCAGGTGTTGCACTGGCACGGCGATACCTTCGACCTGCCCGCCGGCGCCGAACTGCTTGCCTCCACCGCTGCCACGCCGCACCAGGCCTATGCCATCGGCTCGCATGTGCTGGCGTTGCAGTTCCACCCCGAGGTCAAGCCGGGCGATATCGAAACCTGGCTGATCGGGCATACGGTCGAACTGGGGCGCGCCGGTATTGATCCGCGCACGATCCGTCGCCGTACCGGTGAAATCGGTGCCGTCGTCGCCAATGCCGGTGAGCGGATGTTTACACGGTGGATGGAAGAGGCCGGGGTTTGATGGAAGCGGTGATCAACATCCCGATTGCCGCCGTACTGGCGGGCAGGGTAAAGCCGTTCGGCCCCAAAGGGGTCCCGAGCGGGATCGAGAAGACAGTGGTCAGCGGGTCGGTTCGCATCACGAAGCTCGGCTTGGATATCGACGAGCAGGGCGATCCGAAGCATCACGGCGGCCCCGAAAAGGCGCTGCACCACTATCCGCGCGACCACTATCCGGTCTGGCACGACACGCTGGCAGCCCATGGCGGTAACGTCGACGTGCTGGATGCCCCGGGTGCCTTCGGCGAGAACTTCAGCACGCACGGTCTGACAGAGGCGGAAGTCTGTATTGGTGACCGCTTCCGTGTCGGCACGGCGCTGGTGGAAGTCTCGCAGGCCCGGCAGCCGTGCTGGAAGCTCAATCATCGGTTCGGCTATGCGGCCATGTCGCGCTCGGTGCAGGAAGGTGGACGCACGGGCTGGTACTACCGGGTGATCGAGGAGGGGGAAGTGTCAGCCGGCGACAGGATTGTGCTGGTAGCGCGGCCTTATCCGCAATGGACCCTGCAGCGGTTGCTGCACGTGCTCTACGTGGATCGCCTCAACGACACGGCACTGGCCGAGATGGCCGATCTGGCGCCGCTGGCGGAAAGCTGGCGCAAGCTGGCACGCCAGCGCGTGGCGAGCCATGTCGTGGAGGATATGGAGAAGCGGTTGGCCGGAGGCTAGGGTCAGCCAGCGCGGCGTATCTGCCGGTCAATCCGGCTGGAACCGACGCGCCGTGCCTTCGCGCGTGATCCGCTCCCAGATCACCTGCTTTTCCTCGTCGGAATAGAACACCCAGTTGCTGACCTCGGCGGCCGTGCGGCCGCAGCCCTGGCAGATCTCGTCGAACAAGGTCGAGCAGATGCCGATACAGGGGCTGTCCGGACGATCGCTCAACTTCGCCTGACCATCGGTTTCGACGGTGGCGCACGGGGCAAGTGACGCGGACGGGTTGACGGGCATAAAGACGGAGTGACGGCGACAGGAACGACTGGCCGCACATTATAAACGCCTGTCCGATCCGGAATTACCCCCGAGGTCATTGTGGTTGGCTGGTCACCCGTCTACGCTTGATGGGTCATGTTTCCACCGCAACTGATTACCGGGAGATTGCCGATGTCCGAGTCCGCCAATGCCGTCGACGCGCGCAATGCCGCAATGATCGAGTCGGTGCTGATCGCCTCGCCGGTGGCGCAAGCGCTGGGTATCCGGCTCGATGCGCTTGCGGCCGAGCGCGTGGAGATGCTGCTGCCATTCAGCATGAAGAACATCACTGTTGGCGATATCGTCCATGGGGGTGTCATCGCAACGCTGATTGATGTGGCCGGCGCGGCTGCGGCGTTCTCGAAGGTCGATCTGGATGTCGTCAAGACCGGGGCGACGGGTTCGCTGTCGATCCAGTATCTGGCGCCGGCGCGGGCAGCCTCACTGCGGGCCGTGGCCGAAGTGATTCGCCGTGGCAAACGGCAGGTGGCGACCGAGGTCTCGGTCTATGCGGAGGGCGATGCCGAGGCCGTGCTCGTTGCCAAGGCATTGATGAGCACGGCCCTGATCTAGTTCACACCAGGTTCACCAGGATCAGTACTTCCAGAAGATCTCTTGCAGTGCCTTCGGGTCGTTGGTCTTGGTCAGTGCCAGCGCCATCAGGATGCGAGCCTTCTGCGCGATCTGGTCGTCGGTGACGATCCAGTCGTACTTGTCGTCGGGCTGTTCGCCGTTACGGATCACGACGCCGCTGCCCGTGCGCGAGGCACGCACAATGAACACGCCCTTGGCACGGGCGGCCTTGAGCGGTTCGACCATGTAGTCGCCGACGCTACCATTGCCGGTGGCGTCGAAGATGATGGCCTTGGCGCCGCTCTTCACCGCGGCATCGATCGCGGCAGGGTTCATGTTGCCGTACGCGTAGACCACGGCCACTTCAGGCAGCTTGTCGATCTTGTCGATGTCGAACTCCGTCTGCGTCGTGTGCGGCCGGGCCGGCAGGCGGAAATACAGCGTGCGGCCTTCCACCACGTAGCCGAGCGGGCCGAACGGCGAGCGGAACGTCTCGACCTTGAACGTGTTGGTCTTCGTCACGTCACGGCCGGTCTGGATCTCGTCATTGAGCACCACCAGCGTGCCCTTGCCCTTCGAGGCGGGGTTCGACGCCACCAGCACGGCGTCGTACAGGTTCAGCGCGCCATCGGCGCCCAGTGCGGTGCCCGGGCGCATCGAGCCGACCACCACCACCGGCTTGTCGCTCTTGAGCGTCAGGTTCAGGAAGTATGCGGTTTCCTCGATCGTGTCAGTGCCGTGCGTGATCACGATGCCGTCGACGTCGGGCTGCTTGAGCAGTTCGGAGACGCGCTTGGCCAGCTTGATCAGGCGCTCGTTGTTGAAGCTCTCGGAGCCGATCTGGAAGACCTGTTCACCCTTGACGTTGGCGATCTTCGAGATCTCCGGCACGGAAGCGATGATCTTGTCGACCGGCACCACGGCGGACTGATAGGCCGCGGTATTGGTGGCGGCAACACCCGCGCCGGCGATGGTGCCGCCAGTGCCGATGATGACGATGTTGGCCTTGCGTGCTTCGGCGGTGGTGCCTGCCGGCGCATTGGCGCTGGCGGCCGGTGCGGGGCTGAGCTGGGCGTGAGCCACGCCAGTGAGCAGGCTGGCCGAAAGCAGCAGGGCGGCCAGGGGTTTGAGACGGGCAGTGCGTTGCATGATTCTCCTCATATCGGCGAACGGCGCGCGTCTTGTGGAAGCGCGAGAGCCGCAGGTTTTCGATTCATGGATTCCACTCGTCAAGCGCCGCAGGGTTTTCCAGCGGTCGTTGCCGAGAATGGAGCGTGCACTATACCGAGGCCCCGGTGTTGCGTCGACAACTGCACCAGCAGGGTCACAGCCGCATAGGTATGCCTGAAAAGACAAAGCGGCATCCTCTGCCAGAGAGGATGCCGCTTCGTTCAAGCAGCGAGGACCTTCCGTCTGTACGCGCTTAGAACGCGTCGCCCGGTATGCGAACCCAGCCTTCCATCAACACGCGTGCGCTGCGGCTCATGATGGCCTTCGTCACGGTCCATTCACCGTCGGACTGGACGGCCTGCGCGCCCACACGCAGCGTGCCGGATGGGTGGCCGAAACGCACTGCCTCGCGTTCGCCGCCGCCGGCCGCCAGGTTCACCAGCGTGCCCGGTACTGCAGCCGCCGTGCCGATGGCCACCGCAGCGGTGCCCATCATCGCATGGTGCAGCTTGCCCATCGACAGCGCACGCACCAGCAGGTCCACGTCGCCGGCATTGACGGTCTTGCCGCTCGATGCCGTGTACGTCGCCGGCTTCGCCACGAACGCCACCTTCGGCGTGTGCTGGCGACGCGCGGCTTCGTCGATGTCGCGGATCAGGCCCATGCGCTTGGCGCCATAGGCACGGATCGTCTCGAACATCGCCAGCGCCTTCGGGTCGCCGTTGATGGCTTCCTGCAGTTCCGTGCCGGTGTAGCCGATGGCCTCCGCATTGACGAAGATCGTCGGAATGCCGGCATTGATCATCGTGGCCTTGAGCGTGCCGACGCCGGGCACTTCGAGGTCATCGACGAGGTTACCGGTCGGGAACATCGCGCCGCCACCGTCATCGCCTTCCTCGGCGGCCGGGTCCATGAACTCGAGCTGGACTTCGGCCGCGGGGAACGTGACGCCGTCGAGCTCGAAGTCGCCCGTTTCCTGCACCGCGCCGTTGGTGATCGGCACGTGCGAGATGATGGTCTTGCCGATGTTCGCTTGCCAGATCCGGACCGTCACGGTGCCATTCTCGGGAATGCGCGCCGCGTCGATGAAGCCGTTGCTGATCGCGTACGGACCGACCGCCGCCGACAGGTTGCCGCAGTTGCCGCTCCAGTCTACGAACGGCTGGTCGATCGACACCTGCCCGAACAAATAGTCGACGTCGTGGTCCGGGCGGGTGCTCTTCGAGATCAGCACGGTCTTGCTGGTACTCGAGGTGGCCGCGCCCATGCCGTCGATCTGCTTGCCGTACGGATCGGGGCTGCCGATCACGCGCATCAGCAGCGCGTCGCGCGCCTTGCCCGGGACCCGCGCAGCCTCTGGCAGGTCCTGCACCCGGAAGAACACGCCCTTGCTGGTACCGCCACGCATGTAGGTGGCGGGAATCCTGATTTGGGGTACATGTGCCATTCGTCAGTCTCCCGTCAGGCCGCCGCGCGCGAGGACTCGAGGAAGTCCTGCGCAAAGCGCTGCAGCACGCCGCCTGCTTCGTAGATCGAAACTTCCTCGTCGCTGTCCAGGCGGCACAGCACCGGTACTTCCACGCGCTCGCCGTTCTTGCGATGGATGACCAGCGTCAGTTCCGCGCGCGGCTTGCGTGCGCCGATGATGTCGAAGGATTCCGTGCCGTCGATGCCGTACGTGGCGCGGTTCTCACCGGCTTTGAACTCCACGGGCAGTACGCCCATGCCGATCAGGTTGGTGCGGTGAATGCGCTCGAAGCCTTCGGCGACAATGGCTTCCACGCCGGCCAGACGCACGCCCTTGGCGGCCCAGTCACGTGACGAGCCCTGGCCATAGTCGGCCCCGGCGACCACGATCAGCGGCTGCTTGCGGTTCATGTACGTCTCGATCGCTTCCCACATGCGCACGACCTTGCCTTCCGGCTCGATCCGCGTCAGCGAACCCTTCTTGACCGCACCTTCGACCACGGCCATCTCGTTGATCAGCGTCGGGTTGGCGAATGTGGCGCGTTGCGCGGTCAGGTGGTCGCCGCGGTGCGTTGCGTACGAGTTGAAGTCTTCTTCCGGCAGGCCCATCTTGGCCAGATACTCGCCGGCTGCGCTGTTCAGCAGGATCGCGTTCGACGGCGAGAGGTGATCGGTGGTGATGTTGTCACCGAGCACCGCCAGCGGACGCATGCCGCGCAGCGTGCGCTCGCCGGCCAGCGCGCCTTCCCAGTACGGCGGGCGGCGGATGTACGTGCTTTGCGGGCGCCAGTCGTAGAGCGGGCTGATCGACGTGTCGTTTTCCGCTTGCAGCGCGAACATCGGCTCGTAGACCTTGCGGAACTGCTCGGGCTTCACGCTCTGCTTGACGATGAGGTCGATCTCTTCGTCGGTCGGCCAGATGTCCTTCAGGTACACCGGCTTGCCGTCGGCATCGGTGCCCAGCGCGTCGCGTTCGATGTCAAAGCGGATCGTGCCGGCGATGGCGTAGGCCACCACCAGCGGCGGCGATGCCAGGAAGGCCTGTTTCGCGTACGGGTGGATACGGCCATCGAAGTTGCGGTTGCCGGAGAGCACGGCCGTGGAGTAGAGGTCACGGTCGATGATTTCCTGCTGGATCTTCGGATCGAGCGCGCCGGACATGCCGTTGCAGGTCGTGCAGGCGAACGCCACGATGCCGAAGCCGAGCTTTTCCAGGTCGGGCAGCAGGTTGGCTTCTTCCAGATAAAGCTCCACTGCCTTCGATCCCGGTGCCAGCGACGACTTGACCCAAGGCTTGCGCGTCAGGCCGCGTGCGTTGGCGTTGCGCGCCAGCAGGGCGGCGGCAATCACGTTGCGCGGGTTGCTGGTGTTCGTGCAGCTGGTGATGGCGGCGATGATCACGGCGCCGTCGGGCATCTGGCCCGGCACTTCTTCCCACTTGCCGGCGATGCCGCGGGCAGCCAGGTCGGAGGTCGGCAGACGCTTGTGCGGGTTCGACGGGCCGGCCATGTTGCGCACGACCGTGGACAGGTCGAAGTGGAGCACGCGCTCGTACTCGGCCTTCGTCAGCGCGTCGGCCCACAGGCCGGCGGTCTTGGCGTAGGTTTCCACGAGCTGGACCTGTGCCTCGTCGCGGCCGGTCAGTCGCAGGTATTCGGTGGTCTGGTTGTCGATGAAGAACATGGCGGCGGTGGCGCCGTACTCGGGGGCCATGTTCGAGATCGTCGCGCGGTCGCCGAGCGTCAGCGACGAAGCGCCTTCGCCACGGAATTCCAGGTACGCGCCGACCACCTTTTCCTTGCGCAGGAATTCGGTCAGGGCCAGCACGATGTCGGTGGCGGTGATGCCAGGCTGGCGACGTCCGGTCAGCTCCACGCCGACGATGTCCGGCAGGCGCATCCACGAGGCGCGGCCGAGCATCACGTTTTCGGCTTCCAGGCCGCCCACGCCAATCGCGATCACGCCGAGCGCGTCGACGTGCGGCGTGTGGCTGTCGGTGCCGACGCAGGTGTCGGGGTAGGCTACGCCGTGGTCGGCGTGGATCACGGGCGACATCTTCTCCAGATTGATCTGGTGCATGATGCCGTTGCCCGGCGGGATCACGTCGACGTTGCGGAACGCCTTCTTGGTCCAGTTGATGAAATCGAAGCGGTCTTCGTTACGGCGATCCTCGATGGCGCGGTTCTTCGTGAACGCATCGGGGTCGAAACCACCGCATTCAACGGCCAGCGAGTGGTCGACGATCAGTTGCACCGGCACCACCGGATTGACCTTGGCGGGGTCGCCGCCCTGATCGGCGATGGCGTCGCGCAGGCCGGCCAGGTCCACCAGCGCGGTCTGGCCCAGGATGTCGTGGCAGACCACGCGGGCCGGGAACCACGGGAAATCGAGCTCACGCTTGCGTTCGATCAGTTGCTTGAGCGATGCGGTCAGCGTGGCGGGGTCGCAGCGGCGCACGAGGTTCTCGGCCAGCACGCGCGACGTGTAGGGCAGCTTGTCATAGGCGCCCGGGGAGATGGCTTCGACCGCGGCACGCGCATCGAAGTAGTCGAGCTTGGTGCCGGGTAGCGGCTTGCGGAATGCAGTGTTCATGGCGTCGTGTGAGGACTGTTTCGCGCCGGCCGGCGCGCCCTGGGGCGCGGACGGCGGCACGTTTTTCTTGCGGATCTTGCGTGCCTGGGTATCGAATCAGGCGCGTTTTTCGATCGGCACGAACTTCAGGTTTTCCGGGCCGGTGTAGTTGGCGGTCGGGCGGATGATCTTGTTGTCGACCCGTTGCTCGATCACGTGCGCGGCCCAGCCCGAGGTACGGGCGATCACGAACAGCGGCGTGAACATCGCGGTCGGCACACCCATCATGTGGTAGCTCACCGCGCTGAACCAGTCCAGGTTCGGGAACATCTTCTTGGCGTCGGCCATTACCGTTTCCAGGCGCTCGGCGATGTTGAACATCTTCATTGAACCGGCGTCCTTCGACAGTTTGCGCGCCACTTCCTTGATCACCACGTTACGCGGGTCGGAGATCGTGTACACGGGGTGACCGAAACCGATCACCACTTCCTTGTTCTCCACGCGGCGACGGATGTCGGCCTCTGCCTCGTCCGGCGTGTCGTAGCGCTTCTGGATCTCGAAGGCCACTTCGTTGGCGCCGCCGTGCTTCGGACCACGCAGCGCGCCGATGCCGCCGCAGATGGCCGAGTACATGTCGGAGCCCGTGCCAGCCACCACGCGGCAGGCGAACGTCGAGGCGTTGAACTCGTGCTCTGCATACAGGATCAGCGAAGTCTGCATCGCGCGTTCCCACAGCTTCGACGGGGCTTCGCCGTGCAGCAGGTGCAGGAAGTGGGCGGCGATCGAGTCGTCATCGGTTTCCACTTCGATGCGGCGGCCGTTGTGGCTGTAGTGGTACCAGTACAGCAGCATCGAGCCGAGGCTGGCCATCAGGCGGTCGGCGATGTCACGCGCGCCCGGGGTGTTGTGGTCGTCCTTTTCCGGCAGCACGGTGCCCAGCACCGACACGCCAGTGCGCATCACGTCCATCGGGTGGGCGCTGGCCGGCACCCATTCCAGGGCGGCCTTCACGTTGGCGGGCAGGCCGCGCAGTGCCTTCAGCTTGACCTTGTAGGCGGCCAGTTCGGACTTGGTCGGCAGCTTGCCGTGGACCAGAAGGTGAGCGATTTCCTCGAATTCGCAGGTGTCGGCGATATCGAGGATGTCGTAGCCACGATAGTGCAGGTCATTGCCGCTGCGTCCCACGGTGCACAGTGCGGTATTGCCGGCGGCGATACCTGACAGGGCAACGGACTTCTTGGGCTTCGGGGTGGCCAGCGGTTGGGCTTCGGACATTTGGGTCTCCTGGTTAAGCTTGGTGTGTTTGCGTGCGGTCATGGCGGTGGGTGCTGGATCAGCGGCCCTTGCCTTGTGCGAAGAGCGCGTCGAGCTTCTGCTCGAAGTCATGGTAGCCGATGCGATCGTACAGTTCGGCGCGCGTCTGCATCGTGTCGACCACGTTCTTCTGGGTGCCCTCGCGGCGGATCGCCTGGAAGACATTCTCGGCCGCCTTGTTCATGGCGCGGAACGCCGACAGCGGGTAGAGCGCCATGGCAACGCCGGCGTTGCGCAGTTCATCCAGCGTGTAGTACGGCGTGGCGCCGAATTCGGTCAGGTTGGCCAGCACGGGTACCTTCACGGCATCGACGAACTTGCGGTACATGTCCATGTCGGTCATCGCCTCGGGGAAGATGGCGTCGGCGCCGGCTTCCACGCAGGCCACGGCGCGTTCGATCGCGCTGTCGAGGCCTTCGACGGCCAGCGCGTCGGTGCGGGCCATGATGACGAAGTTCTCGTCCGTACGTGCATCGACGGCGGCACGGATGCGATCGACCATTTCACCCTTGGTGACGATTTCCTTGTTCGGACGGTGGCCGCAGCGCTTGGCACCGACCTGGTCTTCGATATGCATGGCGGCTGCGCCGAACTTGATCAGCGAGCGCGTGGTGCGGGCCACGTTGAATGCCGAGGCGCCGAAGCCGGTGTCGACGTCGACCAGCAGCGGCGTGTCGCACACGTCGGTGATGCGGCGGATGTCGGTCAGCACGTCGTCCAGGTTCGAGATGCCCAGGTCAGGCAGACCCAGCGAGCCAGCGGCCACGCCGCCGCCCGACAGGTAGATCGCGCGGTAACCGGCCCGCTTGGCCAGCAGCGCGTGATTGGCATTGATGGTGCCCGGGATCTGCAGGGGGCTTTCATCGATCAGGGCCTGGCGGAAGCGTGCGCCGGCGGAGCGGGCGAGTTCGGTGGCGGTAAAGGTCATGGCGTGAATCCGTTATTCGTGAATGCTGAAACCTGTCGGGACAGGGCGGCCCTATGGCGCAAGGGGTGTGCCAGCTGTCAAGTGATGCTTGCGGCAGGTGTCGGTCGAGCCTGCTTTTCGACAATTTCTCCTTATCGATCAGTGGTTTATCCCATGTGGGTGCAGTGCGCGGCCCATGCTGGAAAGTGGCGTCGATGGCATTCCAGTGTTCGGCTTTGAAATTCACGCATTTCAAAGTTGAAATACCGGGCTGGCCGGTGCAGAATCCAGATCGACTATACGCCCGCGTTGGAAGCTGTTCCATGACACCGTCGCACCCTACTGTTCCTCAGCCGATTCCCCTCAACCCCGCTGGCCCCGTCGCCCCTGGCGCCCGCCCGAGGATCTGGGCCATGGGCATCAGCCGTCTCTCTCGCGCCTTTGCCGAACTGATTCCGGCCTACGCGGGCCGGGCGGAATTCCGGATCGTTGGCCGGGCCTTCGAAGCCGCGGCCAGCGCCATCAACCGGGAGGCACGGGAGAACCGCGTCGACGTGGTGGTGGCGGGCGGATCGAACGGCGCCTACCTGCGCCAGCATGTCGACGTGCCGGTGGTGCTGGTCAAGGTGACCGGCTTCGACGTCATGAGCGCGTTAGCCACCGCCCGGCGCATTTCGCCGAAGGTGGCGCTGGTGACGCATGCCTCCACCTACGCCGAGGTCGACGAGTTTGTACGGGCCTTCTCGCTCGATATCCCGCGCTACACCTATCTGACTGAAGACGATGCGACCGCACGTGTACGGGCGCTCAAGGAGGAGGGCGTGCGCGTGGTGGTCGGCCCGGGCCTGGTGACAGACATGGCCGACAAGTACGGGCTCGTCGGCGTGTTTCTCTACTCGGGCAATGCCGTGCGGCTGGCGCTGGAGGATGCAATCGAGGCCGCGCGGTTGCGTCGTATCGAATCCACGCGACGCGAATACGTGAACACGATTCTTGCCCACCTGAACGAAGGCGTGGCTGCGGTCGACGGCGAGGGGCGGGTGCAGGCGTTCAATCCGGCGATGGAGCGATTCCTCGGCACGCCTGCCGGGGTTGCGGTAGGTCGCAAGCTATCCACGCTGGCGCCCGGACTGTCCCTCGACGGCGTGATGCAGAGCGGCGCGCGCGAGCTCGAAGCAATTCATCGGCTGGGCGACAAGATGGTGGTCGTCAACCGGATTCCGATCATGAGCGAGGCCGGCACGACAGGCGCCGTGCTGACGATCCAGGACGCCAACGCGATTCACCGAGCGGACCGCAACCTGCGCTCGCGCACGCGCGCCCGGGCGGCGGGCGTGCGTTACAGCCTGGACGACCTGGCGGGCGATTCGCCGGCGATGAGCGATCTGCGTGCGCTGGCGCGGCGCTATGCGATGGTCGATTCGACCGTTCTGGTCAGCGGCGAAAGCGGTACCGGCAAGGAAGTGCTGGCGCAGGGGATGCACGACGCGAGTCCGCGCCGCGCCTTTCCCTTCGTGGCGGTCAACTGCGCGGCCTTCCCCGAGACGCTGCTCGAGTCCGAGCTGTTCGGCTACGAGGAAGGGGCGTTCACGGGCGCCCGGCGTGGCGGCAAGGCCGGCCTGTTCGAGTCGGCGCATAACGGCACGCTGTTTCTCGACGAGATCGGCGATATGCCGCCGGCGCTGCAAACGCGCCTGCTGCGTGTGCTGCAGGAGAAACAGGTGCTGCCAATCGGCGCGATCGAGGCCGTGCCGGTCAATGTGCGCGTGATCGCCGCCACGCACCGCGACCTGGCCGCGCTCGTGCGCGATGGGGCATTCCGCCAGGATCTCTACTACCGCCTGAACATCCTCCGCATCGAGATGCCGCCTTTGCGCGACCGCGCGGGAGACCTGCCCGTGCTGGCGGAACTGCTCTACCGGCGTGCGCAGGAACGGCTCGGCATGTCGGATGGGGAACCGCTACCCGCGATCGTGCGGGCACGCCTGGCGCGTTACGTGTGGCCGGGGAATATTCGCGAACTCGAAAACGTGACCGAGCGGATTGCAGTGCTTGTGGCCGGCGCGAACCTGACACCTGTGGCGCTGCAGCGGGAGTTGCAGGCGGCGGTGCCGGAACTGTTTTCTGGTGATCACGGGACGGCCATCGAAATGTCCGACGGCGTGCCCGCGCAATCGCTGGCAGGGGTGGCCAAGGCAAGCCAGGCCGAGCATATCCGCCGTGTGCTGGCCGATTGCGGCGGTAACCGCGCGGCGGCCTGCGCGCAGCTAGGCATCAGTCCGACAACACTTTGGAGACGGTTGCGCGAGGAGTGATCGATATCCGGCCCTTCATGAAGTCCGTTATTTCGCAATTAACGGCCAGAATTATTCGCCACCAATAATTTGGGCTAAAAGTCCAAGGCCTTGAAAGACCAATAGAAAGACTACAGGAAAGACCGAAAGGGACTGGCTTACGCGTCAGACATCGTCTGCAAGTCGCACCCCAGTGAACTGCCAGCGCTGGTGCGGATAGAAGAAGTTGCGGTAGCTCGCGCGGATATGGGATTCGGCGGTGACGCAGGAACCGCCGCGCAGCACCATCTGGCTGCTCATGAACTTGCCGTTGTACTCGCCCACGGCCCCCTCGCGTGGCCGGAAGCGGGGATAGGGCAGGAAGGCGCTGCCTGTCCACTCCCAAACGTCGCCGAACATCTGACGCAGGGAGCCGGCCGTGTTCTGGCGATCGGGCAAGGGACGTAACGCGCGGCCTTCCGCGAAATTGCCGGTGGCGGGCAGATTGTGCGCCGCGTGCTCCCATTCAGCCTCGGTCGGCAGGCGGCGCTCCGCCCAGCGCGCGAACGCGTCGGCCTCGAAGAAACTCACGTGCGTGACCGGGCTGTCCGGATCGACGGGCTGCATTCCGCGCAACGTCATCTGCCACCAAGTGCCATCGCGCTCTTCCCAGTACAGGGGGGCTTCGATCTGGTTGTCGCAGACCCAGCGCCAGCCGTCGGAGAGCCACAGGCCGGTCGACTGATAGCCGCCATCCTCGATGAATTCAAACCACTGGTGGTTGCTGACCGGGTGCGAGCACAGCAGGTATGGATGCAGCAGTACCTGATGGCGCGGGCCTTCGCAATCGAATGCGAAACCGTCTCCGCTGTGGCCGATCGTCACCACGCCGCCCGGAAAGGCGATCCACTCTGGCGCAGGGCGCGGGTCGGCGATAACCGGGGACGGCAGCGTCGGCGCATAGGCCGGGCGCAGTGGATTTTGCGCGAACAGATGCAGGATATCGGTCAGCAGGAGTTCCTGATGCTGCTGCTCGTGATGCAGGCCAAGCGTGATCAACGCCGCTTCGTCGTCGGTCTGGGCCCGCATTAGTAGCGATTCCATCGCTTCATCGACGGCTTCGCGATACGCCAGTACCTCGTCGAGCGACGGCCGTGTCAACAGCCCGCGGCGCGGGCGCGGGTGGCGCGCGCCGACAGCTTCATAGTACGAATTGAACAGATAGCGATACTGCGGATCGACTGGCTCGTAATCGGGCAGCCGGGCGCCAAGCACGAACTCCTCGAAGAACCAGGTGGTATGGGCAAGATGCCACTTCGCTGGGCTGGCGTCGTCCATGGATTGCACGGTTGCGTCAGCATCTGACAGGTCCGCCACCATCGCTTCCGTAGCGCTGCGCACATGACGGTACTGGCTGAGCAGGGCGGGTTCTTGCGGTGGATGACTGGCGGCGGCAGGCAGCAGGGCTGAGGTCATGCAGACTCCTGGAAGGCGCGGCAAATGTCGAACAATCATAGACCCATCCGCATGTCGGGGCGAGCGGTAAGGCCATCGGAGTTTGACTTGGGAGGGCGTTTGCGAGGCCCACAAAAAAACAGGTGCCTGCGGGAGGCACCTGTCTTAAGGATCGCCGGCACCGGGGGAGGGCGCCGGGAACTACACGGAGAGGGAGATACTGTCAGGCTCAGGCAGCGGCGCGCAGCGCGGCGTCGTTGAGTGCGGCAATCTGCGAACGGGCGGTCGTGAGACCGGCTTCGCGCGCGTCGGGGCCCATGGCCAGACCGTGAGCGCGGACGATGCTGATGTCGGTGATACCGAGGAAGCGCAACACCGCATCGATGGTGACTTCGTGCAGGTCCAGCGTGTTGGCGTCCTGACGCACGCCGCCTCGCGACGACACCACGATCACGCGCTTGCCGACTGCCAGGCCTTCAGGGCCGTTGGCGGTGTAGCGGAAGGTGCGGCCGGCTTGCGCGATGCGGTCAATCCAGGCCTTGAGCTGGCTCGGGATGCTGAAGTTGTACTGCGGCACGCCAATCACCAGCACATCGGCAGCCATGAATTCGGCCAGGAACGTTTCGGTGCGCTCGAGTTCGGCTTGCTGCACGGCGTTCAGGCCGTCCTTCGGGCCACCCAGCACCGGCAGCAGGTGGTTGCCGAGGTGGGCGGGGGCTTCCTTGTCCAGGTCGCGCACGGTCACCTTGGCGCCGGGGTTCTTGGCAACGAGGTCGGCCACAATGCTGGCGGTCAGGGAACGCGATACGGAGTTGTCGCCCAGTACGCTCGAATCGATTTGCAGGATGTTCATGTCTGGCTCCACTTGGGAATTCGGTTTGGATGGCTGAAAGATAGAGGTTCCCCATTGGTGCCGGTAGTGAGGCAAAATGCAAATGATTGTTCTATCGCTGCAACGGTATGCGCCTCGCCGCCTACGTGCCGTTGCCGCCTTGAAGGAGCCCGCCATGCAGGATCTCAATGATTTGTCGCTGTTCGCCCAAGTGGTGCAGCACGGCAGCTTTTCAGCGGCAAGCCGGGCCACCGGCGTGCCGAAATCGCGACTTTCCCGCCGGATTGCACAGCTTGAAAAGGAATTGGGTGTGCAATTGCTTCGCCGGACCACACGACAAGTGCGTGTTACGCCGCTTGGTGAGGCCTACTATGCCCGCTGCCGAGAGATGCTCGATGCGGCGGAGGCCGCCCGCGAAGTGATCGAACATGCTCGCGACCAGCCGGGAGGCTTTCTCCGAATCAGTTGCCCGGTCGGTATCGCACAGGTGCTGCTGGCACCTTCGATCGGTCATTTCATGCGGGCCAACCCCGGCATCCAGCTTGAAGTCGAAGCCACCAACCGTCGCGTCGACGTGATCGCGGAGGGATTCGACCTCGCCCTGCGCGTGCGAAACGTGCTGGAGGATTCAAGCCTGGCCGTGCGTACGTTCGGCAAGAGCGAGTTGCGGCTGGTGGCCAGCCCGGCACTGCTCGACAGCATTGGCCGGCCGCGCACGCCGCAGGCGCTGGAAGGGATGCCCGGCGTCAATCAGAAGCCTCATGATGGCAAGCATGTGTGGCCGCTCGTCAGCAAGACCGGCGAGCAGGTCCATGTGAGCTACGACCCTAAGCTCATCTCCGATGAGTTCGCGCTGCTGCGGGAAGCGGCAGTTGCCGGCGTCGGCGTGGCACTGCTGCCGAGCATGTACTGTCGCGATGAAGTCGAGCGCGGGGAGCTTGAAGTACTGCTGCCGCAGTGGGACTTGCCGATGGGGGTGCTGCACGCGGTCTTTCCGTCGCGGCAGAGTGTAACGCCTGCACTGCGCCGCTTTCTCGACTATCTGGGCGAAGTGTTGCCCGAATGCGCGCGCAAGATGGGGATGATTCCGAACGTCAGCCTGGGAATGCACGTGGCGCCACCGACCGAGCCAGCGCAGCGCGCCAGCGGCAAGGCGAAGGAGTTGGAGGCGCCCTGACCGCCCTGACCGTCCTGACAGGCCAGGCAGCGGGCAACCGGCACGGTGCTGCGCCTTTACCTTCACGCCAGCACGACCTAATGTAGGGAGTACAGGTCACATGCGTTCCATGTGATCCCGCATTGCCAAATGCAAGGAGCTGTCGAAATGAGTCACTCGCAAGGATCGCAGGATCTTGGCAAGGCCGTACTTCGTATCGTGCTGGGGGTGCTGATTCTGTTGCACGGTATCTCGAAGATCATGGCTGGCCCGGGTTTCGTGGTGAAGGTGGTCACCGACGCCGGCCTGCCGGTGGAGCTGTCCTATCTGGTCTACGTGGGCGAGGTGCTGGCCCCCATCCTCCTGATCGTTGGCCTGTGGACCCGGGCGGCGGCGTTGATCGTCGTCGTCAACATGCTCTTCGCGTTTGGGCTCGTCCACACCAAACAACTCATGGAGATGGCGCCAACCGGTGGCTGGGCGCTGGAGTTGCAGGGGATGTATCTGGCGGGCGCGCTCGCCGTGGCCCTGCTCGGTGCCGGACGTCTGAGCTTCGGCGGTATCGATGGCAGGTGGAACTGACGGAGGCACCGCGATGCTGAGTCTTGGTGGAATTCGTCGTGCCGCGCCCTGGATGGTGGTGCTGGTGTCGCTGGCAGGCTGCGCGACTGGCCCTGATATTCGCGCCGACTACAACCATGCGAACGACTTCTCGAAGTACCGGACGTTTGGGTTCGTGGCGCATCCTGGCACGGACCGCAGCGGGTACGAGAGCCTGACTACGCAATACCTGAAGACGGCGGTCGAGCGGGAGATGTCCGCGCGCGGCTATCGGTATGCGGCTCATCTGCCCGACTTGCTGGTCAACTTCAACGCGCAGTTGCGCGAGAAAGTCGTCAGCAACCCGGCCCCGATGCCGCCGCCCGGATACGCCGGCTACTACGCGTATCGCGGCGGTCTCTATGCGCCATGGCCCGGTTACGGGTTCTACAGCGATACCTACACCTACACCGAGGGCACGCTGAATATCGATATCGTCGATGCGCAGAGGAACCAGCTTGTCTGGGAGGGCGTGGCGCAGGGCGATGCCAGCGACGTGGACCCGCAGACCCGCCAGCAGGCTATCGACAAGGTCGTGACGCAGATTTTCCTCAAGTACCCGTTCCGCGCGGCGCAGTAACGCGTCGCTACGCGGCGCGGCGCAGCGCACCTTCATCCCTGCGTCACCATCTTTTTTCACCAAATTCGGCGCTTTCCGCGACATCGCGTCACAAATTCGCGCATGGCACCAGAGCCAGACCCGCTACAATCGCTGCCCGTAGTTTTGAACGTGTCAAATTGATCATGGGTCTGGGCTGGTTCGGATTGTCGACCTTGTGGCTGTTGCCGCTCGTATGGCAAACAGTGGGGCGTGTGCTGGCTGGCGAGCGGCGGCTGCTTGGTCGTGGCTCGCTGCGCGTGCTGCTTGGCACGGTACTCGTGCTGGGTGCCAGCGCCACGCTTGAATCGCTGACTGGCGGCGAAGGCGAGACCGCGGGCGGTGCCGTCGGGCACGCGCTGGCCGGCGTGGTGTCCGGAATGCTCGGCTGGACCGGCGCGCTGCTGATGATGCTGGCGGTGCTGGGCCTGACCGCGCCCATGGTGTTCGGCGAGACATGGCGCAGCCTGTTCCTGCTGCGCAAGCCGCGCGTGGAAAGTGACGAGGACCGGGGCGACACCCGGACGAAGTCGCGCGCCGATTCCCGATTCGAATCACGAGGCAGCGCCCGTACAACAGATTCCCGTCACGACGCGCGCAGCGAACCGCGCGGCGATTTCCGTAGCGATAGCGCCGCGCCGCAGGCTTCGCCGCGTGATTCCGTCGAGCGCTGGGAGACCACTTCGCTGCCTGCGCAGTCGGCCGGCGGCTGGCAGGCCACGCAGACGCGCCAGAAAGGTATCGAGGCGGTTTCCGCCCGCCGTCAGCCCGCGTGGCAACCGCCGCCCCGCACGCGTGAGTCGCCCCCGCAACCGGGCGAGATCTGGCTGCATCATGCCGAGGCGCCAGGCGCGGTGAAGCCGGTGACGCCGAAGCCTGCTCCGTCTTCCGCCCAGAAGCCTTCCTCGACGCCACCCACGCCTCGCGCGGCCAACCCTGTGCCGACGGCCGCCCGTCCCGCCGCTGCCGCACCGGTCCAGGCGAAGGCGGAAGCCACGGTTGCGCCGAAGCCGGCAGCACCGCGCGCGACGGTGGTCAGCAGCCCGTTCCGTAATCCGCAGCTCGGCCTGCGCTCGGCAATCACCACGCTGCCCGAGCCTGCGGTTGCGACCACGGTGGCCGCGTCGGCAGCTACCGTCGCCCCGGCTGCCACGGCGGAGGTTGTCGAACAGGCGATAGATAT
This sequence comes from Cupriavidus sp. Met-2, assembly GCF_049843575.1. NCBI lineage: Bacteria > Pseudomonadati > Pseudomonadota > Betaproteobacteria > Burkholderiales > Burkholderiaceae > Cupriavidus > Cupriavidus sp. Met-2. The sequence goes on along the minus strand of NZ_JBBHZL010000006.1, from coordinate 16,733 downwards.
TGCGGCTGTCGCGGCTGTTGCGGCTGTCGCGGACGACCTTGCCGTCGAACGTCAGGATGCGCCCGCTGCGTTGGAAACGTCCGCAGTGGACGGCCAATCCGAGGCGTCTGGCGAAATGCCGGAATCGTCAGTGACGATGGACGCGATTCGCGACGAGGCGCTGGCCCTGTTGGCGGAATTGCAGGCGCTGGCCGGCCGGCACGTGCAGCCATCGGTGGCAGTGGAGCCTTCGCCGGTGGCAGAGGCAGTGGCCGAAGCCGCGCCGATGGAAGCCGAGGCGCTGCCGGCACCGATCGCGGAGCCGGTATTGGCTGACGTCCCGGACGTGCCAGCCGAGCAGGGCGATGCCGACGACATGGCGATCCAGTTGGCCGTGGCGGCTTCAATGGCCGAGGCGGAGATCGCCCAAGCGGAAGCCATCGATGAGGCGCCAGCCGAAGCCGAAGCCGCAACTGCAACCGCAGAACAAGAGACCACCGAAGCGATCCTCGCCGAGGCCGTCCCGGCCAGCGACGAAGCCAGCACCCCGGTGGTCGATGCCGGCGATCCCGAGTCTGACGAATCCCGAATCGAATTGCAGGCGGAAGCGGAGGAAGCAGGGGAGGGCGAAGATCAGGCCGACGACAGCCAGACCGACGACCCGTCCGCCGTGGTGGATGCCAACACCTTCGTCCAGCCAACGCCCAAGCCACGCATCGTCCTGCCGGCCGTAGTCGGGCGGACGGTGGCACTTGGCGCCCAGGCGCCGGCGACGGTTGCCCCGGTGATGGCCGCGCCTGTGCCGCCGTCACCCCCGGCAGCGCCCCCTGCGCCGCCAGCGCCGCGAATCGTCGACTACCGCCTGCCGGGCGCCAGCCTGCTGGAAGCGGCCGACGAGAACGCCGAGCAGGTGTCCGAGGAACGGCTAGAGCAGACCGGCGAACTGATCGCCCAGCGCCTGGCCGAGTTCAAGGTGCCGGTGTCCGTGGTCGGAGCCAGCGCGGGTCCGGTCATCACACGATTTGAAGTAGACCCGGCGATGGGCGTGCGCGGCGCGCAGGTGGTGGGCCTGATGAAGGATCTGGCCCGCGCGCTGGGCGTGACATCGATCCGCGTGGTCGAGACGATTCCAGGCAAGACCTGCATGGGTCTGGAACTGCCGAACGCGAAGCGGCAGATGATCCGCCTGTCCGAAATCGTCAATGGCGGAGCTTTCCAGGCGCACGCGTCGAAGCTCGTGCTGGCCATGGGCAAGGACATCACCGGCAACCCGGTGGTGACCGATCTGGCGCGCGCGCCGCACCTGCTGGTGGCCGGCACGACCGGCTCGGGCAAGTCGGTGGCCGTCAACGCCATGATCCTGTCGATGCTGTACAAGGCCACGCCGGAAGACGTGCGCCTGATCATGATCGACCCGAAGATGCTCGAGTTGTCGGTCTACGAGGGCATTCCGCACCTGCTGGCGCCCGTGGTCACGGACATGAAGCAGGCCGCGCACGCGCTCAACTGGTGCGTCGGGGAAATGGAAAAGCGCTACCGGCTGATGTCGGCGCTCGGTGTACGCAATCTGGCGGGCTACAACCAGAAGATTCGCGTGGCGGAAGCCGCCGGGGAGAAGGTGCCGAACCCGTTCTCGCTGACGCCGGATGCGCCCGAGCCGCTGTCCACGCTGCCGCTGATCGTGGTGGTGATCGACGAGCTGGCCGATCTGATGATGGTGGCCGGCAAGAAGATTGAGGAATTGATCGCCCGGCTGGCGCAGAAGGCGCGCGCGGCCGGCATCCACCTGATCCTGGCTACGCAGCGGCCGTCGGTGGACGTGATCACGGGCCTGATCAAGGCCAATATCCCGACCCGCGTGGCGTTCCAGGTGTCTTCGAAGATCGACTCGCGCACGATCCTGGACCAGATGGGCGCCGAGAGTCTGCTGGGGCAAGGCGACATGCTGTTCCTGCCGCCGGGCACAGGCTATCCTCAGCGTGTGCACGGCGCATTCGTGGCCGACGAGGAAGTGCATCGCGTGGTCGAACACTGGAAGCAGTTCGGCGAGCCTGACTACGACGAGGCGATCCTGGCAGGCGACGCGCCCGAAGGCGCCGCGGATCTGTTCGGCGACAGCGGTGGCGACGGCGAGTCCGACCCGCTCTACGATGAGGCCGCCCAATTCGTGCTGACATCGCGGCGCGCGTCGATTTCCGCCGTGCAGCGGCAACTGCGCATCGGCTACAACCGTGCCGCGCGCCTTATCGAACAGATGGAAGCGGCGGGGCTGGTATCCCCGATGGGCCGCAACGGCACGCGCGAAGTGCTGGCGCCGGGGCCGTCCGACTAAGGAACTGACGATGACGGCGACCACCGGCAATCTACTGCGAGACGTACCGGTTCACGCATCGGCGGAGATCTTTGCCGATCTGATGGAATGGCAGGCGGCGGGCCGGGTGCGCATCGAGCGCATCGTCTCGAACGGCCAGGCCAGCGCGCCCGGCTTCTGGTACGACAGCACCGACGACGAGTGGGTGCTCGTGATCAGCGGCAGCGCCGCCGTGGAAGTCGACGACGGCACGACGCACACGTTGGGCGCCGGTGACTGGCTTCATTTGCCGGCCCACTGCCGCCACCGCGTGGCAAGGACCGATGCGGCACAGCCGACCATCTGGCTGGCGATCCACGTCTCCCCGGCGGCCACCTGATCCGCCTGACACGCTTGATCTGCCGCGGCGCTTGCCGGATGCCCTTATGATGGGGGGACATCACCGAGCGGAGGCTTCGGCTTGTCTCATTCATTCACGCGGTTCGCCCTCCGGCAATGCCGCTTCCTTGGCGCGCTGTTAGTGCTGTTGGTCATGGCCTGTGGTCCGGCTGCCGGCGCCGACACGCTGCGCATCGGTTCCAAGCGCTTTACCGAGTCGTACATCCTGGGCGAGATCCTGAGGCAGGTTGCCGAGCCGCACGGCCCGGTGCGATATCTGCCGGGGCTGGGCAACACCGCCATCGTGTTCCAGGCGCTCCAGGCCGGAAGCATCGACCTATACCCGGACTACACCGGCACGCTCGCCAGCGAGATCCTGAGACTACCCGGTACCGCCACGCTGGAGCAGATCAACGCCGCGCTGGCGCCAATGGGATTGGGCGCGGCCATCGCGCTCGGCTTCGACAATACCTATGCGATCGCGGTCTCCGATGCCCAGCCAGTCAGCCTGCGCGCGCTTGGCGACCTTGCGGGGCAGCCGGAGCTGCGGATCGCCCTGTCGCACGAGTTTCTTGGCCGTGCCGATGGCTGGCCCGCGCTCAAGCGCGCGTATGGACTGCCTCAGCGGCCATCCGGGATCGATCATGGCCTCGCCTACGAGGCATTGGCTCACGGACAGATTGACGCGACCGACATCTATTCGACCGATGCCAAGATCAGCAAGTACCATCTGCGCGTGCTCGAGGACAACCAGCGCGTGTTTCCGCGCTACGAGGCGGTGATCGTCTACCGGCTCGACGTGCCGACGCGTCATGCGGCGGCGTGGCAGGCACTGCGGCGTCTGGCTGGCACCATCGGAACGCAGGACATGATCGCCATGAATGCGGCAGCGGAAGTCGATGGGAAGACGTTCTCTGCTGTGGCCCGCAATTTCCTGTCCGGGCATCCAGGGGTATCGGCGGACGGTGTGGCGAGATCGGATCAGCGCGACAACCTGGCGGGGATGCTGACGAACGCGGAGACCGGGCGCCTGACTGTCCGGCATCTGGCGCTGGTCGGCGGCTCGGTGGGGGCCGCCACGCTGGTCGGCGTGCCGCTGGGTGTGGTGGCTGCGCGCCGGCGCCGGTTCGGTCAGGTGCTACTGGCCTTAGTCGGTATGTTGCAGACCATCCCGTCATTGGCGCTGCTGGCGATGCTGATACCGGCGCTGGGCCGCATCGGCATCTGGCCGGCACTGGTCGCGCTGTTCCTCTATGCTTTGCTGCCGATCGTGCGCAACGCGTGCACCGGGTTGCAGGAAGTGCCGGCGGGGATGCGCGATGCCGCCCTGGCACTGGGGATGCGGCCGTTGCAAGTGCTCTGGTACGTGGAGTTGCCGCTCTCCCTGCCGGTGTTGCTGGCCGGTATCAAGACCGCAGCCATCATCAGCGTAGGCACGGCGACCATCGCTGCGTTTGTCGGCGCGGGCGGGTACGGCGAGCGGATCGTGACCGGACTGGCGCTGAACGACGCCACCCAGCTTCTCGGCGGCGCGATTCCGGCCGCGCTGCTGGCATTGGTGGTGCAGGGTGGCTTTGGTCTGGCCGAATACTTGCGGGATCGAAAGCGTGCACGCATGGCGAAATTTGGGTAACAATGCGGTGTCCCCGAGGTGCATCACAACAAGAACGGTACCGCGATGCGTGGATTCGCAATCGGATGGCTGGCATGGATGACGTGGCTGTCGGTGAGCGCCGCATGGGCGGCGCCGCCCACTGCTTTCCAGGCGCAGGTAGAGCGCGGCCGCTACCTGGCGCGTGTCGCCAATTGCGTTGCCTGTCACACCGCCGAGGGCGGGGCGCCGATGGCCGGCGGGTTGCCACTGCAGACGGGTGCCGGCACCGTCTACTCCACCAATATCACGCCTGAGGCCAGTACCGGCCTGGGCCGCTATTCGCTCGACGACTTTGACCGTGCTGTACGGCGCGGCGTGGCCCGTGACGGCCGGCGCCTGTATCCCGCCATGCCGTATCCGTCGTACGCGCGTATGACACGAGACGACGTGGCCGCCGTGTATGCGTGGCTGCGTGCCGAGGTCAAGCCGGTAGCGCAGACCAATCGTGATGCGCAGATGCGCTGGCCATACAGCATGCGGTGGCTCATGGTGCCGTGGAACCTGCTCCATCTGGAGGAAGGGCCGATACCGGCCAGCGCTGACCGGGGCGCGGCGTGGAATCGCGGCGCTTATCTCGTCCAGGCCGTGGCGCACTGTGGCGCCTGTCATACCCCGCGTGGCACGCTGTTCGGCGAGAAAGGGACCGATACACGCAGCCGCGAGTTTCTGTCCGGCGCAACGGTCGAGGGGTGGTCGGCCACGAACCTGACCGGCGACATGCTGACCGGGCTCGGCGCCTGGTCGCTGGCGGAGATCGTCGAGTATCTGCATACGGGGCGCAACGCCCATGCCACATCGTTCGGGCCGATGTCGACAGTCATTGCCTCGTCAACCCAGTACATGACCCCCGGCGATCTCGACGCCGTGGCGACCTATCTCAAGTCGATCCCGGGCGCGCGCCGGGAGGCTGAGCCGTTTCGTTATGACGCAACCGTTGCCACGCAACTCGAACAGGGCCGGTTCGATACCGCCGGCGCGCGCCAGTACGCGACCTACTGCATGCCTTGCCACAACGCCAGCGGCAAGGGCTACGAGCGGGTATTTCCGCCACTGGCTGGCAACCCGACGGTGGTGGACCCGAATCCCGCATCGCTGGTGAACCTGCTGCTCAACGGCGCAGTCACGGCGCGGGTCAACACCGCGCCCACGGACTACCACATGCCCGGCTATGGCTGGACCATGGAAGACCAGGAACTGGCACATTTGCTGACCTTCATCCGCAGCAGCTGGGGGAATCGCGCCGCGCCCGTGACGGCGCAAGCCGTGGCGGAACGCCGCAAGGCAACAGGAAAGCAGGCGACAAACGCACGATGACCATTACTCGCAGAGACTTCCTGAATGGTACGGCGCTGACGATTGCCGCAGGGCTCGCGCCCACCAGCGTGCTGCGTGCCGCGGAGGCGCAGGGTCCTGCCTATCCTCCCGCGCTGACTGGCCTGCGCGGCAACCACCCCGGCACGTTTACGCTCGCACATAGCCTGGCGCGGGAGGGTGCGAAGTATCCGGGCGTGCTGGCGCGCGAATCTTATGACCTGGTGGTGGTCGGTGGCGGCATCGGTGGGCTGGCTGCGGCGTGGTTCTACCAGCAGCGCTTCGGTGGCAACGCGCGCATCCTGATCCTCGACAACCACGATGACTTCGGCGGCCACGCCAAGCGGAACGAGTTCACGGTGCGTGGCCGCACGCTGGTTACCTACGGCGGCAGTGCCGAGATGCCGCCGTCGGCCAACGACAATGCGGCCGTCCGGGCGTTGCTGGCGGGGCTCGACCTCGCGCCGAGGATCCAGGCGCGCCCCGGGGACGACTATGCGCGGCGCGGCCTTGGGCGTGCTGTGTTCTTCGATGCCGAGCATTTTGGGCGCGATCAGTGGCTGGCTGGCGATCCGTTCGCGGCGCTGGTCGACGCGCGCAATGCTGGAGTGCGTCCAGCACCGGAAGATCTGGGCGCCTTCCTGAACGCCGCGCCGTTGCCCGCGGCCGACCGGCAGGCGCTTCAGCGTCTGGCGCAAGGTGAGACCGACTATCTGCCAGGCATGGCTGGCGAGGCGCGCGCCCGTTACGCGCAATCCACGCGCTATGCGGTGTTTCTGCGCGAGAAGGCTGGACTAGGGCTACCGGGGCTGCGGTTCCTGCGTAGCCGCAGCCAGGACGCCTACGCGCTCGATGCCGACGGCATTACGGTGGCCCAGGCCATCTCGATCGGATTGCCGGCCGGTGCCGGCATGGCCGCCCCGGCGATCGACCCGAGGCTGGGCAAGTCACCGGCCTCGCGGCTCTGGTTCCCGGACGGCAATGCCACACTGGCGCGCTCGCTGGCAAGCAAGCTGGTGCCAGGCGTGGCGGCGCAGGGAGGGGATATCGTCGGCGCGCGTTTCGACTACGGCAAGCTCGACCGGGAAGGGAATCCGGTGCGTATCCGTTTGAACAGCACCGCCATCGCGATCGAACCAGACGTGCGGATCACGCGCGTGACCTACGGGTGGCAGGGCAACCTGCAACGCGTGGAAGCCGCGCACGTGGTCGTGGCCGGCTACGACATGATGGTGCCGTTCATTCTGCCTTCCTTGCCGGTGCCGGCCAAGGCCGCGCTGCGCGCGTGCGTGAAGGCGCCGCTCGTTTACACCAAGGTGGCACTCGACAACTGGCGTGCGTTCGATGCGCTGAAAACGTGGCGAATCCATGCGCCGACCATGGCCTACTCGGACCTCTGGCTCGAATCCGCGCCGGGCGGCAAGGATGACCCGGTGGTGCTCCACATGCTCTATGTACCGACCGTGCCCGATAGCGGCATGTCGGCCCGCGAGCGGTTCCGCGCCGGTCGTGCCTTTCTGCTTGGTACGCCGTTCGAGGTGCTCGAGCGCGACATCCGCGCCCAGCTCGACCGTATGCTGGCTGCCGGTGGTTTCAAGTCAGCCCGGGATATCCAGGGCATTACCGTCAATCGCTGGGCGCACGGATACAGCTACATGCCATCCGGGCTCGCGCCCGACGACGCAAACCTGCAAGTTGCGCTGGAGCAGGCTGGGCGGGGTGTGGGGAACATCCGCATCGCGGGGGCCGATACGGCCGGGAGCCCGTCGGTAACCGCAGCGATCGAGCAGTCAATGCGGGCGGTGGGGTCTCTCAATCCCAAGACCTGAGTGAGTGCGGGGGCGGGTCAGCGCGACGGCTTGCGTCCGTCACGCGCTGACGCGAGGCGCAGCCGGCGCACGACCTGGCCGGTTGTGCGCGCAACTCGCCAGGAGTGGTCAGCCCATAACAAACTTCTGCAGCAGGCGCCGGAATTCGTCGAACTCTTCGGGCGTGAATTCCTTCAGTCGCTCATTCAGCACTTCCGGTGCGATCGACGGGATCTCTGCCGAAACCAGTCTGCCCTTGGAGGTCAGGGTCAGATTCACCACGCGACGGTCGTCGATGCTGCGGCTGCGTTCCAGCAGGCCTTTTTCCTCGAGCCGGTCGAGCATGCGCGTCATCAGGCCGCTGTCGATGCCGAGCAGCTTGCTGATCTCAAACGGCGTGCCCGCCATGCCGCGGGTCAGCGCCAGCAGGATACCCATCTGTTGCCCGTTGATATCCAGGGGACGTAATGCGGAATCCATTTCCAGAAGCAGGCTGTTGCGTGCCTTGTTCAGGTGGAAACCAATGCTCTGGGTGAGATGGAAGTTCTCGGGTGTGTAGTGTTTCACTATCGTGTCCTTTTTCGATGATCGAGAGACTTGTGATGCAGACACTTGCCGAAAAGAAGTCTGGCGAATTCGCGACAGAATGGGAATTTAGTTTTGTTGTGAGTCGATGTAGAAGAAATGAAATTGAGTGCGATTTCCCGAAACCGCCGTCTGGCGCGGATGTCCGGTCATTGGAAATGCCCCAATTGGGGTATTCGAAAAGGTGCGCGGGGAAAAAAGTCTAAATTCTGCGGACGAGAAAGTTCATGACGCATAGCGCCGCGTCGCGCGCGTTGCTCCGGTACAGTCGCGGATAAATCAGAAAAAGGGATCGAAGTGTCACTCCATTCGACCCCGGCAAACTGAGTAAGGGGCGGTGTCCCGCAGTGGACCGTCTTCGCCGGTTCCAATATGACATCTGGAAAATGACGCGCGCGATTCTGATATCTGCATTGGCGCTGCTGGCTGCCGCCGCCGGATCTCCCGTTTATGGGCAGGCCCAGCCTGAAGATCCGAGCCAATCTCAGACGCAAACGCAAACGGAATCCACAAAACCGCCCGAATCCGCCAAGCCGGCGGACCAGATGCAACCTCCGGCAAAGAAGAAACTGACGTTCTTCGATCCGGAAGACGGGAAGCTCGACATGAGCGACTTCCTGCTCAATCACAAGGGCGCGCTGCCGGTGCCGACGATCATCACCGAACCGGCGGTGGGTTACGGCTTTGGGCTCGGGCTGCTGTTTTTCTCCGAATCCATGGCGGATGTGGCCGCCGAGGCCCGGGCCAGTGGCAAGGGGCCGGCGCCGCCGAATATCACGGTGCTGGGCGGTGCCTATACCGATAACGGTACGTGGGCGGCCGGCTTCGGGCATTTCCACACCTGGGATGGCGATCGCATCCGTTATCTGGGCGGTATCGGCAAGGTGGACGCCAATCTCGAGTACTTCGGCGTCTCGAACCAGCCGCGATCCTATGAGCTGAGCGGCTTCGCGCTGGTGCAGCAGTTGCTGATCCGGGTGGGCGACACACACTGGTTCATCGGTCCGCGCTACGTATTTGCCGATACGTCCGCAACGTTCAAGTTCGGCAATTCGGCGCAGGAACTGGGTAGCTTCGAGCGCGACCAGCGTATCGGCAAGGGCGGTATCGTCATCGACTACGACTCGCGCGACAACATCTTCTATCCGAACAAGGGCAGCTACGCCGAACTGGAAGTGCAGTTCGCGCGAGCCGGCTTCGGCAGCACACAGACGTTTGACATGTACAACGCGCGTGGCTTCACGTGGATTCCGGTGGCCCGTACGCTGATTCTCGGCTTGCGTGGCGATACGCGTTTCTCCACGGGTGATGTGCCGTTCTACGCGCAGCCCTATGTGGACCTGCGCGGTGTGCAGAAGGGACGCTATCAGGACCGCAATGCCGTGATGACCGAAGTCGAACTGCGCTGGGACGTCACGCCGCGCTGGTCGCTGCTGGCGTTCTCCGGCGCGGGCAAGGCGTACGGACGGTGGAACGATTACTCCGATGCGTCCACCGTGGTCAGCGTCGGTGGCGGTTTCCGCTACATGATCGCCCGCAAGCTGGGCCTGTCGATGGGTATCGACGTGGCGCACAGCCGTGACCAGAATGCGTTCTATATCCAGGTGGGTAGCGCATGGCACTAGCCGGGCAAGCGTGACGCCACGGATGCTGAAACGGGCCCATACGGGCCCGTTTCCTTATGCCACGGCCGGGAAGTCCAGGGTCGTGTCGTTGACGCGATTGATCATGTTGGTGAACAGGATCGCGCTGATGGCCTGAATGGCCTCGACGATCTGCCCATCGCTGTAGCCAGCGGCGCGTATCGCCTCCAGGCTTGCGGCAGGTACCGTGCCGCGCGTGCTCACCAGTTCCACCGCGAAGCGGGTCAGCGCGTCAATCTTTGCGTCCTCTGGGTAGCTGCCCCGACGGAGCTGGCACATCTGATCGCCGGTATAGCCGGCCATCTTGCCCGTCAGCGTATGTGCAGCCACACAGTAGTCGCAACCGCTGTGCTCGCTCACGGAGAGGTTGATGGCTTCCAGTTCACGCGCCGACAGGTTGCCCTTCTTGAGCGCCGCATTTGTCTGCAGCGCCTGCGCGAGCACAGCCGGCGCATTGCTGCCGATCGTCGCGTAGGCGTTCGGCACCTTGCCGATAGCACCGCGGAGCGCGCCAAAAAGTTCGGCGGTCTGGCCGGTGGCGTCCTGGACGGCGATGGTATGCAGGCGGGTGGTCATGGTCTTTCTCCTTCGTGTCACGGGTATCGGGGTTCGGAGGCGCTGGTATATGGCAGCGCTTCCATGGACTCCATGGTAGGTGCGAGTGCGATTCGGATGGATTAGAATCGGCTCATCTTTTTGCTCGATCGTCTCACGTCGGGGCGTGCTCCATGGACAGCCTTAGCGAACTCGTGCGCCTGCTGGCCCCAGCCGGCACGGTAGACCTCCATTGCCGCGTGGCGGGCGCGTGGTCGGCCCACAATGAACAGGCGCCACCCGGTCACGTGCCGTACCACGTGATCCTGGATGGGCAGGCCAGCGTGCAGGTGGGCAAGGAGACGCTGCAGGTTGGCATGGGCGATGTGCTGCTGTTTCCGCACGGCGCCGCCCATACGCTGCATGGCATGCAGGGCGGCCGGCGCAGGGCGGCGGAGTCGCGGCAGTTCAACGGGGTGGTGACAGAAGTGTCGGTGCCGGGCGCGGCGGCGCCGCTCGACATCCTGTGCGGCACGTTCGTGCTTGGCAGCGCGTCCAAGGTTCTGCTGAGCGCGTTGCCAGAGATGCTGTGCGTCGGCACAAGAGGCAACGGCGATGGTGAAGGTGAGGGCGGCGCGGACGATCTGGCCTGGCTGCGCGGCCTGATCGGCATGATGCATGCAGAAGCGGAGCGCCCCGGCCCGGGTAGCGCTGCGATCATCGCCGATCTCTCGACCGCGCTGTTCACCGTGCTGCTGCGCACGCTGATCGCCCAAGGGGGTGTTTCGCAGGGCGTCATTGCCTTGATGGCCGACCCTCGGATGGCGCGCGCCGTCGACGCTGTGGTCCGGGCGCCCGAGAAGCCGTGGACTCTCGACAGTCTCGCTCAGGTTTGCAACGTGTCACGCGCCACGCTGGCGCGTCGCTTCTCGCAACTGGGCATGACGCCGCTGGAACTGGTGACGACGTTGCGCATGGAACGCGCCGCGCGGCTGCTGCGTCAGGATGGCCTGTCGGCGGCGGCCGTGGCTGAACAGTGCGGATATGCGTCGCAGGCGGCGTTTGGCCGTGTTTTCGCGCAGCAGTTCGGCATCGGGCCGGGCGCATACCGGCGGCAGCATCGCGCGCTGCGCCATGGCGCCTGAGACCCTACTACCGATGATTTGACACCAACTGGATTGACGAATGCCCTCCGCGACCAGACCCAATGACAACTGGGACGACTACCGGTACTTCCTGGCCGTTGCCCGATCGGGCACGCTCTCCGCGGCTGCCGAGCAACTCGGCACAGAGCACACGACGGTGGCACGCCATATCCACGCACTTGAGCGGACCCTCAATACGCGCCTGTTTCACAAGAGCCATACGGGCTATGCGCTGACCGATGCGGGCGAGCGACTGCTGGCCACCGCCGAGACGATCGAAGGCGCGCTACTTGCCTCGAAGGCTGCGGCGGCAGGCGAGCAGGAGATCGCCGGCATCGTGCGGATCGGCGCGCCCGACGGCTTCGGCAGCATGTTCCTGGCGCCGCGCATCCATGCGCTGACCGAACGGCACCCCAGGCTCGAGGTGGAAATCTTCGCCGCCGCCCGGATCTTCAGCCTGACCCGTCGCGAAGCCGATATCGCCATCGGCCTGTCGGGCGCGGAGCATCTGCGTGTGGCGTCGCGCCGACTGACCGACTACCGTATGTTCGTCTACGGAACGAAGTCGTACCTGAAGCGCGCTGCGCAGATTCGTACCAAGGCAGACCTCGCGCAGCATCCCTTCGTCGGCTACGTGGAGGAATTGCTGTTCTCGCCCGAGTTAAGCTTTTCCGGCGCGGTCGGTGTCGAGCTTCCGGCGCGTGTGCGCTGCACGAACCTGCTGACCCAGGTTCACGCCACGCTCTCCGGACATTGCCTCTGCATTATCCCGGCCTACGTGGCGGCGGATTTCCCCGCGCTGGTGCCGGTGCTGCCCGATGCCGTGGCCGTGACGCGTACATTCCACATGCACGTTCACGAGGACCACTGGAAATCGGCGCATGTGCGTGCCGTGGCCAACTTTATCGCCGAGGAAGTCGAGGCGAATACCGGGCTGTTCCTCGACGGTACGGGCTGATCGGTCACTGTAGTGAAAGGGTGAGGTTGTGCATCTTTGCACAACCGATGCGGATTTGCGGCCTGTCGTTGTGCACGATCTCGGCGAATAATTGCCGCATGTCAGGTTTGCTGCCCACCGCCATGTCCGCCCCCGCATCCACGCCCCCGTCTTCTGCCAGTTCTGCCAGTGCCGCCACGTCCGCCATACCTGCCGGCTCGCGCCACCTGCGCACGCTCACGCAAGTTGGCGGGCTCCTCGCCGTCTGGTTTGCCGCCGATTCGCTCACCCGGGCGTTCGGGTGGTCGATGTCGCCAGGGGTGCTGGGGCTGCTGGGCGTGCTGGTCCTGCTGCTGTCCGGCCGCCTTCAGGTCGGCTGGGTCAAGGATGGGGCCAACTGGCTGCTTGGCGAGCTGGTGCTGTTTTTCATCCCGTGCGTGGTGGCCGTGATCAACTATTTGCCGCTGTTCCGGCGCGAGGGCGTCCAGCTCGTCATCGCCGTAACGGCAGGCACGGTGCTCGTCATGGCCGCCACGGCGCTGGCGGTCCATGCCGGCTGCCGGCTGGAGGCGCAGTTGGAGGCGCGGCGGGTGCGGGCGCGCTCGAACGGAGCACAGTGAGATGCCTGCGCTCTCCGGTTTGCATCTGGCCACGTCCGTGGCGTCGTTTCTCTGCCTGGCATGGACCGTCGCGCTGTACTTCGCGGTCAAGCCGCTGTACCAGCGCCTGCCACGGATCTGGCTGTCGCCGGCGATCGTCGTGCCGGCACTGACCATCCCGCTGCTGCTGATCACCGGTATTCCCTACGCCGAGTACGTTGCCGATACCCGGTGGATGGTCTGGCTGCTCGGACCGGCCACGATCGCGTTCGCCGTGCCGATCTATGAGCACCGCGAGATCGTGCGCCGTCACTGGATCGCGCTGGCACTTGGCGTGATCGCCGGGATGCTGGTGGCGATGCTCAGCGCGCGGCTGCTGGCCGAGGCATTTCATTTCAGCAGCGAGGTGTCGAGCAGCCTGATGGCGCGTTCCGTATCCACGCCGTTCGCTGTGGCCGTCGTCGCGCATACGGGCGGGTCCGCCGAACTGGTGTCGCTGTTCACCGTAATGACCGGACTCGCCGGCATGATCGTCGGGGACACGGTGCTCGGCCTGCTGCGCCTGCGCTCGCCCGTGGCGCAGGGTGCATCGCTTGGCACTGCCGCGCATGGTTTCGGCACCGCGCGCGCCCGGCAGCGTCACGCCGAAGAGGGGGTGGTCGCCAGCCTGACGATGGTGCTGGCCGGGGTGCTGATGGTCATCGCCGGCCCAACCTTGACGGGCTGGGTTACGGCGTTGGTGGGCTGAGGCTCCCTGGTTTCAGGTCGACGGCGACGGTCGACCCGTAGTTCATCTCAGGCAGGATCGAATACCCGCCCGGGGTTCAGAATCCCCTTCGGGTCAAGGGCCGCCTTGATTGTGCGCATCAGCGCGAGTTCCTCAGGTGTGCGCGAGTTGCCGAGGTAGGGCTTCTTGTGGATGCCGATGCCGTGCTCCGCCGACACGCTCCCGGCGAACTCGCGAACGATGGCATAGGCTACCGCGTCGATCTCGGCTTCTGGGAACGCCGCCGCGTCCACCTCGGGCAGGTGCACGCTGAAGTGCAGATTGCTGTCGCCGACGTGTCCGAAGTTCACTAGTTCGGCGGTCGGCCATCGTTCCAGGATGGCGCTACGCAGTGCGTCGGCGAACCGCCCGATGCTGCCAATTGGCAGGCTGACGTCGAAGGCCGCGTTCGGTGCCCACATTTGCGGAAACTCGGCCACCGCATCGCGCAGCTTCCAAAAGCTCTCCGCCTCCTTACCACTCGCGGCCACCGCGGCATCGACAATCAGGCCGCTTTCCATCGCGCCTTCCAGCATCCGTTCGAACGCGGCGGCATCGGCATCAGCGTCGCTGCCTTGCAGGTCGACCAGTACATAGAATGGATGCCCGGCCGCAAGCGGTGCGCGTACCCCCGGAACACGCGTGGTGACTAGCGTGTAGTAGTCGGCCCACATCGCTTCGAAGGCAGAGACACGGCCGGAAAGCGCGCGCTGCGCGTGGCGCAGCAGTCGAACCACATCGTCGAAACTGTTCAGCGCGCAGAGCGCCGTCTGCGTGGCAGACGGCAGTGGCGCGAGCCGCAGGACCGCGCGCGTGATCACGCCGAGCGTACCTTCGCTGCCCACGAAAACCTGGCGCAGGTCGTAGCCAGCGTTGTTCTTGAGCATCTTGTTCAGCGATGACAGCACGGTGCCATCGGCCAGCACGACTTCAATCCCGAGTACCTGGTCGCGCATCATGCCGTACCGAATCACGCGATTGCCGCCCGCATTGGTGGCGATGTTGCCGCCGATCTGACAACTGCCGCGTGCGCCGAGATCCACCGCCAGCAACCATCCGGCCGCGCGCGCGGCTTCCTGCGCCGCCTGCAGCGTGGTGCCCGCCCAGACCGTCATCGTGCCAGCCTGCTCGTCGATCTCTTCGACGCCACGCATCCGTTCGAGGGATAGCACGACCTCGCCTTGCCCGGGCGTCGCGGCAGACGCCAGGCCTGTCAGGCCTCCTTGGGGAACGACTGGCTGGCCATGCCTGTGGCATGCGGCAAGGATGGCCGCGACGTCCGCCGTCGTACGCGGCCGCACGACGGCCAGCGGCGGGTTACCCAGCGGCGCGTACCAGTCCTTGCGGAAGCGTGTGTCGATGGCGTCGCCGGTTTGCAGGCCGGCAGGGTCGAGGATCGCGGCGAGTTCAGAGAGGAGGGCGGGTGTATTGGACATCGAGTAGCAGAATGGAAAGGGTCAGCGTATGCCGCGCGACAAAACCTGATCGTAGGAATCCATCACGGCAACGTAAAGTGCCATTCGTCACCTTCGTGATGGCACCAGACATCAAGCGCCGCTCCACGCTTCTGCATTGATCCTCGCGGCAATCGGTTTTGGCGGCTCCTGGGTGCGCGCCAGATGTTCCAGCGCCGGCTCGATGACTTCGGCCAGTTTGCGGAAGGCCGGACCGATCTCGGCTTCGGGCACGCACGCGTAGCCGAGCAGCAGCCCTTGTTGCGTCGCCGCCCCCTCGCTGTAGTAGCGCGAAAGCGGCCGGGCCGATAGCCCCTGCGTGCGCGCGGCCATGCTGATGCCAAGATCATCGGCGCCGCGCGGCAGATGCATCACCATGTGCAGGCCGGCCTCATGCGTGGATGTGGGCCAGTCGGCGCCGAAGCGGTTGGCGATGGCTTCGCGTAACAGCGCCTGGCGCTGCGCGTACCGCTGGCGCATCCGACGGATATGCGTGGCGTAGTGGCCTTCCTCGATGAAGTCCGCCAGCACCGCCTGCTGCACGAGCTGGCCTTCGCGATAGAGCTCGGACAGCCCCGTGGCGAAGTGGGGCGCCAGCGGCTTGGGCAACACCATGAAGCCCATGCGTATGCCCGGGAAGAGCGTCTTCGAGAACGTGCCCATGTAGATCACGCGATCGTTGTCGTCCAGCCCCTGCAACGACGCCACCGGCCTGCCTTCGAAACGGAACTCGCTGTCGTAGTCGTCCTCGATGATCCATGCACCGCGCTGCCGTGCGTATTCGAGCAACATGCGCCGGCGCGAGAGGCTCATCATCATGCCGAGCGGATACTGGTGCGAAGGCGTGACGAAGATGAAGCGTGGCGGATTCTGTAGCGTCGCGGGGCTTGGCGCGATCCCTTCATCGTCGACCGGTACCGGGATTGGCTCCACGCCCGCGCTTGCCAGCAGGCTGCGTGTGCCCCAGTAGCCGGGATCTTCCATCCATGCCTTGTCGCCGGGGTCGGCCAGCAGCCGGGTGGTCAGGTCCACGGCCTGGTGGATGCCGGTGGTCAGGATGATCTGGTCCGGCTCGCAGCGCACGGAACGCACTAGACGCAGGTGTTCGGCCAGCAGCTTCTTCAGCGGCAGGTAGCCGCCGTGATGCGCGTACGTCAGCAACTGCGGGCTTGGATTGCGCCAGTGCTTGTTCAGCAGGCGCGCCCAGACCGCGTGTGGAAATAGCGAGACATCAGGCACGCCCGCGACGAACGCGCCCCATTGGCGATCCGACGCGCTGGCGTGGGACACCAGATGCTGCCCGCGTCGCGACAGCGCGAATCGGTTTGGGTGTTGCTGCACTGCGGGCACAGTGATGGTGCCATTCGCCGCACTCCCGTTGTGCAATGCACGATGGTCGGGAACGGTATGCGACACGAAGGTGCCACTTCCGGTGGATGCGGTCACATAGCCTTCGGCCAATAACTGCTCGTACGCATACAGGACGGTGTTGCGCGAGACACCGATTTCCTTGGCCAGCAGGCGCGACGCCGGCAGCTTGCTACCCGCTGGCACAGCACCTGCAAGGATCTCCTGACGGATGATGGCGTAGAGCTGTCGGTTCATATGCTCGCCCGATTTGCCGGTGAC
>NZ_JBBHZL010000005.1:0-430477 GCF_049843575.1 Cupriavidus sp. Met-2 | reverse complement strand
CGAAGATATGTTCGTCCGCCATATGCAGCGACCGGCTGGGGCCAATCGCGTATTGGCCGACGCCGAGCTTTGCGCCGTCGGAATAAGCATCTGGATCTCTGGCGTCCGGCGGAGCGCTTCCACCCTGCATCTGCATGGCGCCATGATCCATGCCCTGCATTGAGCCCTGGTCCATGCCTTGCATTTTGCTGTGGTCCATGCCCTGCATTGAGCCCTGGTCCATGCCTTGCATCTTGCTGTGGTCCATGCCCTGCATTGAGCCCTGGTCCATGCCTTGCATCTTGCTGTGGTCCATGCCCTGCATCGAGCCCTGGTCCATGCCCTGCATCTTGCTGTGGTCCATGCCCTGCATTGAGCCTTGTCCTGCGCTCGGCGTTGAGCCCTGCTTCTTCGCGGTTGGGGCTGTCGCCTTCTGGGGGCGTGAATCCGGCGTTGCTTCGTTTGCCGGCGCACCATCGTTGTTTGAACTGTTGGGCGAATGCGAGTGCTGTGCCCACGCGGCGCTCATTCCTGCAGTGAGCAGGGCGGCGACTGCAATTCGTGTGTACTTGTACATGGGATCTGGTAGTCGGTTGAAGAGAGTCGGATCAGGCCACAAGTACTTCGCGGAACATCCCGGCATCCATGTGCAACATAAGGTGGCAGTGCCATGCCCAGCGGCCCAATGCGTCGGCGGTTACCAGGAAGCTGATCCGCTGCGCAGGTTGGACCGGAATGGTATGTCGCCGGGCCTGGAACGAACCGTCAGGCGACTCGAGCTCACTCCACATGCCGTGCAGGTGCATCGGGTGAGTCATCATCGTGTCGTTGTGCAGAATCACGCGCAGTCGTTCACCGTACTTGAAACGGACCGGTGTGGATTTGCCGTACTCAACACCATCGATTGACCAGGAGTAGCGTTCCATGTTGCCGGTGAGGTGCAGTTCAACTTCCCGAGCAGGACCGCGCTTGTCGAGGGGGCCGCCAATGGTATGTTGATCGGCCAGCGTCAGAACGCGGCGGCCGTTGTTACGCAGACCGATGCCAGGGTCGTCGAGATTCGTTCTGGCCATGTCCACGCGCATGTCCGTGTTCGCGCCATATTCGGTCTTGGCGTGCCGAGCCTTCGTGCTGGGGACCTTGAGCGAAGCATCCATGGCCATGCCGCCCATCGCGTGCTGGCTATGGTCCATGGTCATGGCCCCATGGTTCATGCCAGCCATGCTGCCTTGGTTCATGCCGCCCATGTCCATCTTGCTGTGGTCCATGCCACCCATGCCACCCATGCCACCCATCATGTCGCTCATGGTGAGCCACTCGGGCTTGTCCACGGCCGGCACCTGGGCGTTGAGTCCTGCGCGCACCGCGAGTGTGCCGCGGGCGTAGCCAGTGCGATCCATGGATTGGGAGAAGATCGTATAGGCGTCGTCTCGCGGTTCCACCAGCACGTCGTAGGTCTCGCCGGGACCAAAGCGGAACTCGTCAACGCTTACGGGTTCCAGGTTCT
Organism: Cupriavidus sp. Met-2; assembly: GCF_049843575.1. NCBI lineage: Bacteria > Pseudomonadati > Pseudomonadota > Betaproteobacteria > Burkholderiales > Burkholderiaceae > Cupriavidus > Cupriavidus sp. Met-2. The sequence goes on along the minus strand of NZ_JBBHZL010000005.1, from coordinate 428,991 downwards.
GGCCGTCGACTTGAATGACCTTGAGCTTCAGGCCGGGAATACGTACGTCATAGAACGTATTCCCGGACCCATTGATGAACCGCAGGCGTACCTTCTCACCGGGCTTGAACAAGCCAGTCCAATTGCCAGCGGGGGTAACGCCATTGGTCAGATAGGTCAGTGTGGCACCGGAAAGATCCGCCAGGTCGGTCGGATTCATCCGCATCTCGTTCCACATCTTGCGCTTCTCGAAAGCGCTCTTCACACCGTCGTTTGAAACGTCGCGGAAAAAATCGAAGACGGTGGGCTTGATGTAGTTGTAGTAGTCGCTCTGAACCTTCAGTTTCGACAGGACTCGCATGGGGTCCTCGTCGGTCCAGTCCGAGAGCAGAATGGTGTAGTCCCTGTCGGCTCGCACACCGTCCACGCCGGTGGCCGGATCAATCACGATGCCGCCATACACACCGGTCATTTCCTGGAAGCCGGAATGCGAGTGATACCAGTAGCTGCCGGTTTGTTCGACCTTGAACTGGTAGGTAAATGTCTCGCCGGGGGCGATACCGGCAAAGCTGATTCCCGGTACGCCGTCCATCTGGAACGGCAGGATGATGCCGTGCCAGTGGATTGACGTGTGCTCGTGCAAGCGGTTCGTGACGCGGATCGTCACGGTGTCGCCTTGCCGCCAGCGCAACGTCGGACCGGGAAGCATCCCATTGATAGTTGTCGCCACCCGCGGCGTACCGGTAAAGTTGACAACCGATTCGGCGATGACAAGGTCAAACTCCGTCCCCGTCAATACCGGGGCGGTGCCGGATGAAGCGCTTTCGGGGAGTCCCGATGATTGTGCCCACGCAGTTCCGCCCAAAGCACTCAGCCCCGCCATTACCCCGCCGGCGGCCAAACCTTGTACGAAACGGCGGCGTGGCAGGTTGGGCAGCAAGATGCCAGACAGTCGATCACGTCGCATGAAAATAGTCCTTTTCGCTTGAATGGCCGCTTCGGTTTTTGCGGCAGGTCAAAGAGTAGCGAGATGCTGGCTACCGACGACTTACCTGAACATTACATTCCGGACAGGTTGGGGTCACCTCGGTGCGTACTGGGTAGACTACGCCGAAGATAAAAATTTGTATTAACAAAACCCGGCCGATCGCGTTGGGAGGAGGTTGGGTAATGAAACTGCTGGTAGTGGAAGATGAAGTCAAGACGGGGGAGTATCTCCGGCAGGGCCTGACCGAGGCGGGGTTCGTGGTCGACCTGGTCGCCAATGGACTCGATGGTCAACACTTTGCGGTCAATGAAACCTACGATCTCATCATCCTCGATGTCATGCTGCCCGACGTCGACGGATGGCATATTCTGCATGCCATCCGCGCGTCAGGGAACGCGGTCCCGGTCTTGTTTCTGACGGCGCGAGACAGTGTTGCCGATCGCGTGCGAGGCCTCGAGCTCGGCGCGGATGACTATCTGGTCAAGCCATTTGCCTTTTCGGAGCTGCTTGCCAGGGTCAGGACGCTGCTGCGTCGAGGCGCGGTGCAACTAGCGATGGACCGGATTCAAGTGGCCGATCTGATTCTGGATCTGAGCCGGCGGCGAGCGTCTCGCGGTGGGCGACGCATCACGCTGACCAGTAAGGAATTCGCCTTGCTCGAGTTGTTTGCGCGTCGAAGGGGGGAGGTGCTTCCCCGATCCCTCATTGCCTCCCAGGTGTGGGACATGAACTTCGATAGCGATAGTAACGTGATCGACGTGGCGATCCGGCGCCTGCGGGCAAAAATCGATGACGGCTTTGAAGTAAAGCTGATCCAGACTGTGCGCGGCATGGGATACGTCCTCGAGGCACCTGAGGATCCTCTATGAGGCACCGTCTGTCCCTGACTGTTCGGCTGACCATCCTGTTCTCGCTTTCCTCCGCAGTGGTCCTGCTCGGACTTGGCGTGCTTATCTGGCTGGCGATGGACCGGCACTTCGCCAACGAAGATTTTGTGGTGCTGGGGGACAACATCCGTCTGATTGAACGCGTCGCGGATGAAACTCCTGTGGAACGTCTGCCTGCGCGCCTGCAGGAGTTGGTGGAGCACCATCCCGGCTTTGTCGCACGGGTGCAGACCGCGCAAGGCAAGACGATTTTTGCCACGCGGGATTTCGATTTCAGGCCGGCGGAGAGCGCTACGAACGAGGGGCCGAACTCCGAAGGCACCTTCGTGTGGCAGCAGGAAACCAAGCACTACCGCGGCATGCGAGCGGAGGTGCCCGTTTTAGGCTCGGATGTGGGCGCCTTGAAAGTGGTCGTCGGAATGGACACGGAGATTCATGCACACTTTATGCATGCCTTCCGCCGGTCCTTGGCTTTCTATACAACGCTCGCTGCTTTCGCTAGCGGCTTGCTGGGCTGGTGGGCTGCGCGCCGCGGTCTGGCGCCACTGCGCATGATGGCATCGCGCGCTAAAGATGTGACGGCGAACCGATTGGATGCGCGCATGCCGGTGGCCGCGGTGCCAGTCGAGATGGCGGATCTCGCGGCGACATTGAACGCGATGCTCGAGCGTCTGCAGAACGATTTTCAACGGTTGTCGGAATTTTCGTCAGATCTGGCGCACGAGTTGCGCACCCCGATTACCAACCTCATGACGCAGACACATGTCGTTCTGTCCCAGCCGCGTGACGCCGCAAAGTATCGCGATGTGCTGACCTCAAACGCCGAGGAATTGCAGCGTCTTGGACGGATGGTCTCGGATATGCTGTATCTGGCAAAAATGGAGCACGGCATCACGCTGCCCAATGAGGAGTCGATCGATATTGCCGATGAAGTGCTGGCACTCTTCGACTTCTACGACGCGCTGGCCGAGGACAAGGGGGTCAACCTGCAACTGCAGGGGAACGCCAAATTAGCGGGCGACCGTCTGATGATGCGTCGGGCGCTCAGCAACCTCTTATCCAATGCGCTGCGTTACACCGCGGAGGGTCGTCAGATCCTGGTGTCTGTACGGGAGCACGGAACTGATGCCATGATCGTGGTGGAGAATGAGGGCGAGGAAATCCGGCCGGATCTGCTTCCTTACATTTTTGATCGGTTTTTTCGGGCAGATAAGTCCAGGACGCGACTGGATTCGGACAGTGTCGGACTGGGACTGTCGATCACCAAGGCGATCGTGGTTGCGCATGGCGGAAAAATTGCCGCGGACTGTTCCGGCGGAAAAACCCGTTTCACCATGACGTTCCCGCATGGTCGCCTCGGACTGACCTGAGGCCCGCGCAAGGGCCTCGCGCACAGCAGCGCTGCCTGGGGTGGGCTGCCGTGCTGGTCAGCTTGCGCCGCGAGGCGGAAGCAAGTGACCCGATGGGCTTTCAAATCTTACTGCAGTGGAGGCAAGCGTTGCGTCGAATTAGATATGGAATCGTTGGGCTGGCGAGCTTATCGGGGCTTGTCGCTCACGCACACATCATCCCCATCCCGGACGTGCAACCTGCCGCGGCCGCCTATCTGGCGCCGGGCGCGTCGGGAAAGACATGGCCGGCGACGGAGTGGGTCGTGGAGGTGGACCGTCTCGACGGCCAGCCTGCGAGCCGTGCCGTCCGGACCGGTGAGTCGGTTTCGCTCAGCTTGCGAAACCTGGGTGAAAAAAGCATCGACGTCGCTGTCGTGCTATCGCAGAGCGAAGCCATGACGCCAATGGCGAATAGTCAGCCCGTGACGATTCATTTGCTTGCGGGGGAACGGCAGGAATGGAGAATGCAGGCAACGAGGCCGTTGCGGATTTTCGTTTCTGCATCCCCCGAGTGGGCGAAGTAGGGCGCGCAACGCGCCCTGGCAGCATCAGCCCCCTTCGCTGTGGCCCTTCCTGAGGGCTTCGTCGAGCCTGAAAATCTCGTTGCCCTTCATGATGATTTTCGTGCCATCCCTGGTCTCCATGACCTTGCCTTCCGGCATGTTCATGGACTTGCCGAACTTGTTCTCCATGCCCATCTTGCCGTCCTTGAAAACGTGCACCTTCGAGCCGTCCTGCAAATCGTAGGTTTTAACGACATTGCTCATATCGACCGCCGCCGCACTCAGCGATACGGCAGCAATGAAGGCTCCGACCATCAGTTTTTGTTTCATCGTTTAGATCTCCAGGTTATGGTCCTGCACTAGGGCGCATTGGGTCCACCATGTTGTGGAACAACAGGTTCAGTGGACCTTGTCTTCTTGTCATCTTCGCAACCCGCCTGTTGACTGTCCGGTGCAGATGCCGGCGTCGATCGGTCCGGCGGCTGGCTCGTCGCCTTCGGCGGCGTAACATGCTTCATCGAGTGATGCCGGGGATTGGCCGCCAACACCAATAGCTGGACCTCATCCCCGTCGTCGCGGCGTTCGGCCTTGATGCCATCAATGCCCAGTCCAGTCGGTGTCTCGGCAACCCATGCCAGTTGTATTGCCCACACCTGTCCCGGCACAAGGCAGATGGCTGCGCCAACGGACAAGAGGAGTGGCATGCCTGCTTTCATTCGCATCCTGACATTACAAGTAGCGGATGGGGCGTTCGAGAACTGTCTTTTCAATTTAATTTTATTCCCGGACCCGAGCAGCGGGCCGTATAGAGCGAAAATGTAATCCTCCCGAAAGATTGATGTTAACGAGGTAACACTGGCGGGGAAGAAATTGAAGATACAGTTTCATACGGTAATGAATACAAATCTTTTCCTGCGTTGATCGCGCCAATGCAAAGGCAAACGTCTGGAGCTTGGATTGGATATTGAAAAATTTAAGAGCATTGCATCGCTTCTGATGCGGTAATACTTGAAGCCGCTCTGAAAGAACTATGTCATGTGGCGGTTAGATTCCCGTCATTTAACGATTGGATGCGCATTCTTCGTGGATGCGCGTGGGCATTGCGGCGTGGCAGCGGATTTCACCTGTGGATTCAACCGGTCAACGCAACAGCTTGATGGAGTCGTTCAGCCGGCGTACCGAAGTTTAGTGTCTTGCGCGGGCGTTCATTGAGACGCCTCGCTACAGCATCGAACTTGATATCGGGTGCGTGCAGGCCTGCGCATTCGCAGCGGCGATGGTGGCCTCAGAAAGCCCCAGCACGCAAGGGAGATCTGTGCGCTGTGTGCCACGATTTGCGAAAGGTGCGAGAAGGAATGCAGCAAGCACGGTGCGTCGCATTGACTTGTCAGTTTTGCGGCGTCTGCAATGCGAGGGACTCAGTACGAGGAGTTAACCGGAAACTGTCGGGGGGATTACATTGAGATCCGGCGCGATCCTTAGGCCTCACTTGACGGTAGGATCTCGCTTGGCCTAGCCGACGACGCCATCGTTGGACACTAATGCGTCGCAGGGTGGCGGGAACGAAGCGTTTGGCGTGGACGTGGTGGCGAATGCGAATTACACTCATTTCCGAATGAATATCCGGGGTGCCTCCATGTTTTGCCGAGTTCTGAGCCGTTGGCCGATTGCACTGCTGCTGACGATCAGCGCGTTGTTCACGAACTTTGTCCACGCCGCGGAGGCCTTCGACGCCAAAGCCCGGCAGATTTGGCAACTCCTGGACTACGTCGCGGTTGACTACGGCGGTGCGGTGGACGATGGCAAGGTGCTCAATGGATCCGAATATGCGGAGATGCAGGAGTTTGCGGCCACAGCGGAGCGCCAACTGGGAGAGTTGCCTCAGGGTCCCGCCACTCAATCGCTACGCGAGCAGGCAGCGTCATTGCGCGAGGCAGTCGCGAACAAGGCCACAGCGGTTGCCGTGGCGCAAATCGCCCACGAACTCGCGGCCGCTGTACAGCGCGCGTACCCTTTTCCAGTGGCGCCTGCCAAAGTACCCGATCTAAGTCGGGGCGCTCAGCTGTTCCAGGCGCAGTGCGCAAGTTGCCATGGCGCGCAGGGGCGTGGTGATGGGCCGCTGGCTGCGACGCTCGATCCGAAGCCAACCGATCTGACCGATCATCTGCGCGCGCAGGAGCGAAGCCTCTTCGCGCTGCATCAAGTGCTCAGCAACGGTGTTACCGGCACCGCCATGCCAAGTTTCGGCGCGCTGCCAGACGACGACAGGTGGGCCACTGCCTTCTTTGTCGGGTCGCTGTCGTACACCGGTGATTTCGCGTGCCGAACTCTACGTCAGCGAGCCGTTTGCCGATCCGACGCTCCCTGCGTTCTCAGCGCAGATGAGACAGGTCGGGCATGATTTGCAAGACTCGACCGTTCGGTATCTTGCGACCAGATTTTCGTGGCAGGCTTAAGGAAACGTCCCTATGAATCCGGATATCTACCGCGCGCGCGAGGCCGAGGCGCAGGCCGCGCTGGACGCTGCGGCCGACTACCAACTCACAGCACACGCGACCGCGCGCGGCGCCTTGCGGGCTATTGATCTGGACGGTGCACAGGCTCTAATGGGCCAGTCTGGCGGATGGATTGCACTGGGCAACGCAGCTGCTGTCGACCTCGCTGGTAATCAGGCTGCCGCGGAATTTGCCGAGGCGCTGGCGCAGCGCGATGCGCCCGACCCCAACGACGATCCCTACGGCCGGAATTTGGGTCTGGACCGCGACGCGTGGCTGCGGGAAATGCTGCACCAGGCCGGCGGCCTTGTGGGCGGCTACCTGTAGGTAAAGGGCGCCGATGGACATACGAGTCGCCGCCCGTGGCCGACAGGATGGCAGCAATGCAGAAAATCTTCGTTGACGCGCTCGCTGCACGCCCCTTCATGCAGCTTGGCAATCGTGAGAAAACGCCCCTGTGACCGGAAGCGCCACGCCCGAGCGTGAGAACACGGGCCGATCTGGCATAATCCACGGCAAGGTTGCTTAGGTCAGGGGCGGTTGCGGGCAGTTCGACCCTGCTGGGTGCCTCATACCTGGTCTTTTATTTTCTCCTGCTGGTGGTGCTTGACTTCGTCAAGCTGCGCGGTATGACAAATATTAACTCGACATCAACTGGTGTCGGAAAGGCCGAAGGTGAAGGTATGGGCAAAAACTCTCTGGATTTCGTGAAGCTGTCTGTGTTGTCTGTGTTGGAAACGATTCACGGGCTGGGTATGAGTGCACTTGTGGCTGTAGCGCTGCCCTAAGCAACTTTGGCAAAAGCCGCCTCCGGGCGGCTTTTTTTTACGCCACCGCCTCCATGCCGATGGAACAGCAACCGTCAGGTGCCAACTCCGGCCACTTCAAAGATCTCAGCGAAGTTCTTGCGATCCCTGTCCTTGTCCTGAGTCGTCTCTGAATTGGCTTGGACTTGCGATGTGCGTCACGGACCCCGACAAGGGCAACGAAGGCATCTCCGCGATCTTTATCGATCTGGACAGCCCGGGAGTGACACTCGATACCGCCTGCGTGCCCATCACCGGCCAGTACGTGGACGCCGACATCATCCTCGACAATGTCCGCGTGCCACGCTGCAACTGCATCGGCGGCGAAGGCAACGGTTTCCGGCTTGCGATGAACCGGATCAGCCTCAACCGCCTATTGCACTGCCCGACCATGATCGGCCTGGCCCGCCAGGCGCTGCGCTTGTCCATTGACTACGCGAACACGCGCCGCCAGTTCGGCGGCCCGATCATGCGATTCCAGGCCATCCAGCACATGCTGGCGGACATGGCGTCCAGCCTGTTTGCCTGCGAGAGCATGGTGCTGGCTGCCGCGCGCCGTGCCGATGCAGGCAGTGACGTCCGCATGGAGGCGTCGATGTGCAAGCTCTTCGTCTCGGAAGCCTGCTTCCAGATCGCGGACAAGGCCGTGCAGATTCATGGCAACGTGGGTGTCACGAAGAACCATCCGGTCGAGTTCATCTTCCGCAGGCTCCGGCTATACCGCATCGTCACGGGAACCAGCGAAATCCAGCGTAACACGATCGCCAAGGAAATCCTGCAGAGGCATGGGTCTTGAATGCGCACGTGCAATCCTGATCGCGACGTCCACGCCAGCATCAAGCGGGGTCAACAGGCTGTTCGCCGAGAACCGCTTCGGCTGCGACCTCTGGATGCATGTCAACATACCGTGCGGTCATCCCACCCGAGATGCATCGCGCCGCAGGTTGCCGGAACTGCGAAGCGACCCGCGTTGCGCGTCAATCCTGCGAATCACTGGCCTCGTGGCTTGACTTGTCCAGTGCTTTCTAATATTTGCTTGCAACGTGCGTAATTGGTGCGACGGGATGCGCGGAGGGTGGCGGATTCTGTTCGGCGTCTCCCCGACTTGGTTGGGATTCAGGTACAGAGGCGTCTACGTCCGGAATGAGGGGAGTTCGGTCACGAACGTCTACCAACCAAATGGCCCCTAATGGCCGACAAGCGACCGCCTGCCGGCCGATGTAAAGGTCAGACTTCGGTTTGCTCTGCAATCTCCAAAGCGTCATCAACCTCAATGCCCAAATACCTGACGGTGCTCTCGAGCTTGGTATGACCGAGGAGCAGTTGGACGGCTCTTAAGTTCTTGGTCCGTCGGTAGATCAAAGAGACCTTCGTTCGCCGGATTGAATGCGTCCCATAAGCGGAGGTGTCCAGGCCGATCGAGGCTACCCACCGATGGACCAATCGGGCATATTGTCGGGTCGATATATGGGGCGAAGAATGCAAACGACTGGGGAAGAGAAAGTCGCCGCAGCTCAATCCCCGTGCATGTATCCAGGCCTGGAGGCATTCGCGAGTCGGGCCAGTAATCTCAAACTGCACCGGTCGATGGGTCTTTTGCTGCATGACCGTCGCACGCATGCCAACTTGTCTTCCTACGCTGACATCCTGAACGCGGAGACGGATCAGATCGCAAGCGCGCAGTTTGCTGTCGATGGCGAGGTTGAACATCGCCAAGTCTCTCGTGTTTGCGGTGAGCTGAAGGCGCGTACGGATGGCCCAGATCTCGGATAGCTTCAACGGAGGTTTCTGCCCCGTCAGTCTTCCCTTGTTCCACGGGTCGTGGTGGGTGACAGATGTTTGGGAGGTAGTCATGACTAGCTCCTAGAGTTGATGGGAGCCCATTTTGCGCTTGTGCCGGAGCCCCTCAAGTTGTGGGCGCTGGGCGCTAGTCCCACTCCACCTCCGAAACCAGTTCGGCCGAGACGACCCCTTCAACGCACATCTGGTAGAGCTTTCGGTAGCACAGCGGACATGGCGCACAGTCCAAGGCCTGGTTGCCTCCGATTTCGAAGTGCAGTTCGCGAATCCGGACGGGGCCCCCGCATTTGCAGACGAGAATCTGGGTATGGTCATCCATCGCTTATCTCCGTGGCAGAAGGGGATTGCAGCATGTGACGGCCGGAGGCTTCCTCGGATCAGCGAGATACTGATCGTCATGAGCGCGCGCCCGAAGGCACCGCAGGCTCCGAAGAGCCGAAGCATAGGACCAAAATTTTCGTGCGGGGGCAGCTTCGGATCTTGCCGATTCGTTGGTTGCCGAGACTCAATCGCCGAGTTCCTGTGCGGGACGCAGGGGGCGTCTCGGTGAGCGGGCCGTGACCGACCCTTCATATCACACCCGAAAGCAGCCATTCAGCGTGGTATCGTTGACCGCTTCGAGTCTTTGGGACCAAAGCAATATGGCCACGCTTGACCTCATCGGGGTTGCAATTCAGTTCAAGGATTGGGAAAAGCCATGGACGTTCTATTCGGTTGTGTTGGACCACATCTCACATGATTCCGACGACCGCGCCATTTTCGAGCGGATATGGGCAGAAGCGTGTCGTCCGGAACATTGGCAGTACGTCGACATTTCGAAATGCTCTGATGCGTGTGATCACGGGCTCGAGATTGGATTTTCATGGCTGCCCGAGGAGGCGCGTGTGCAGTTCGTGCGAGCAGCATCATTCCAATGGAAATGACGCGAAAACTCGGAAGGCCTTCGGTCGCCGGCGCTCGCGCGCAGCACCGTTACAGCAGGCGTTCTCCGGGCGGTTGAGAGCATCAGAGCTAGATAGGTACACAGATTGCTCTAAGCTTGCAGCCGAGCGCATCTTCGAGTTGCGATTCTTGCTCACCCGATAGGGTGCGTAGATTCGGATTCATCGCCTCAAGTACGAGCCGTCCAAATGCTGTCGGCCACAAATATCTGAGATCGTTCAATGAGACGGTAGCCTGACAGCAGCAGTCTTGACCAGCAGGTCAGGTAGTCTGCCCACAGCGAAATCATCCATCTTGGTCACCCACCAGTCTTCGATGTCCACATCGCAATTGGGACAAGCCACGCTAGACCAATTTGCTCCGGGGTGAAAAATTCGACGTCCTGCTTGAATAAGAACGTAATCTCATCGGCATTGGGAGCGAATTGCGAGAAGAGCGCGCGCGCAACTTCTGCTGCCAATTCAATCGGCCTGAACTCGGGGTCGAGGGGAACACGCCATGCCCGTCCGCTCATCACGAGGGAGTCAAAGCTCAAACGTCGGATCGCCCGCCCACGCGAGAAAGCTGCGCACGACAGTAGCCTCAGTTCCGTCACTGAACCGGATGATCATCGCGCCGTCTTCGTCGGCGACCGACTCCACGCCTGGCAGTGAACGTGTAAGGACCTTGGCCTCTTCGTCAACCGTATTCGGTGCGTCGCCATTGACAGGAGCCTCAATGATCTTAATCTGATCCACCGTCTGGTGGCTCACCGATCCGGTTTTCGTCATCGTCGCTGCGGCGACGCGGTGCCCCTTCGATGCCAGGTTGGCTCCCGCCAAGGTTCGCGAGTCGTTTGGCGGCTTCACGCTGGATCAAGGCCTTTAGCGCCTCGCGCACAAGTGCCGTTTTCTCTTCCAGCCCCGTATAGGCACGGGCCTTGGCCAGCAGTTCATCGTCAAGCGTAATCGTCGTACGCATAGGAATCTCCGCAAGTACCGGCACAGACTATAGCATCCAATGATGTCGATTTTGGTGCGCACTTACATTGGGAATGCGGGCGTTTTGCCACCACAGGCCTGCAAAATCGGTGTGTCCACTGCAGGCCAATTCTTGTCTGCCGCCGATACCTGTGGTCTGCGTTCTGTCTCCAGTCCGTGCCGCGCGGGCTCCGACGCTTGGAGCCGCCATGGCTGCAACCGTTCCGCCTGAGTCGCCTGCGACCGCGCCTGCACCTCGGCCACTTCGTTTCCTGCGCGCCGTGACGGCGTGCGCCAAGGCGGCCCCGGCGTGGCGCACGCCGTCACGGCGCGCTAAGCGGCCGTGCGGCAAGGTGTCGCTCCACCCACTGCGCCCAGGGCGCGTCGAGTTGGCCGGCCAGCGTGGCGAGTACCAGGCGGATGTCCAGGTGGTGACAATGCGTCAGCAACCGCTCGAGGACGGGACGGCGGACGGTGCGCAGCGCGCCGAGGACGAGCCGCATGCCTTCGGGCGAACTCATGGTGCAGTCGCTTACCAGTTCCAGGATCGCACGCTCGGGCACCGACACCCGTACCGCCGGATGGTGATCGGGCAGGGCAGTGATCCCGAAATCTGCCGGTAGGCGCCGATCGAACAGCGCGCACCCCTGGTAGGTATAGGCATAGACGGCGTCCACCCAACGCGGCAGGGTGGTGGGCGCCTCGCCCCAAGATGAGCCGTGGGCGCAGGGCCACGAAGTGTCGCACGCCCTGCCAGTCCAGCGCGGTGCGGCCGCCCACGTGCAGCCCCGGGCGTTGCCAGCAGAGCCAGGCTAACCATGGAGGTGGAAGTCGTATTCGCAGCATTGCCGGAGGGGGCAGTCATCGGAAGGTGTTCGAAGCGGCCCTGCGAAGGGCAAGTACCGGGGGGCTCGGCTCAATTATCCACTTCTCTCACGGATTTCATCCCCGGGCCCGGTTTACTGGGAAATCGTTCAACGAAGACATTCGCGTGCGGGGCAATGACGCGATTGGGTTTGGCACTCCTTGGTGGGAAGAGGGGGTGGAGAGAACCATCCCGACGCTGTGTGTACCGAGCACGGTGTATATATCGACGATATCCTCGTAATTGACCACGGTGTCCTCGTTGCCCCAGGAGAGTTGAGCGATGCGGACGAGTTGCTAGCTAGTTCGTGATCTATGGTTGCTAGGAGACATCTATGACAGGTATTCATCTCAGGACGCGACTGTGCGAGCTGCTCGATATCAACTACCCCATTTGTCTCGCAGGGATGGGATCTCAAGGTCGTGCAACGCCTCCGGCCCTTGTCGCCGCGGTGTCGGAAGCCGGAGGATTGGGCGTTATCGGTGCCGCAGGACTATCGCCTTCGCGGCTACGTGCAGTCATCCGAGAGGCTCGCGCGTTGACGGCTAAGCCCATTGGCGTCAACCTTGTATTGCCACAAGCCGCTGCGAAGGCCGAGCTGGATAGGGACAGGATCCGGCGAGAGATTATTGAACAGTTCCCTGAGCATGCCGCTTTCGTGCGTGAATTGGCAAAAGGCTTCGGACTTGAACTAGTGGAGCTAGATGGTCGCATTGCCGTGTCTGGCGCGGCGACTGCAGATGGCACAGATGCGGACCTTCGTGGCTCGCGCGCTGACTTGACGCGAAGCTTGATCGACGCGGTTCTAGAGGAAGATGTCCAGGTCTTCGCAGGGGCGGTCGGTGACCTGAAGCTCATCGCGGGGCCTGCGCACGAGAAGCGGATGCTCGTTATGGGACTAGCCACTGGCACGAAGCAAGCTAAAAGCTAGGCGCTCGCCGGCGCAGATCTCCTCATTGCCCAAGGACTGGAGGCCGGCGGCCATGTGGGGCGAATTCCGAATTTTGCGCTGCTTCCTGATGTCATCGATTCTGTTTCTGTCCCCGTCATTGCGGCGGGAGGCATCAGCGATGGCCGGGGCATCGCTGCATCTTTGGCGTTTGGGGCCGTTGGAGTTTGGATGGGAACTGCGTTCCTGGTTGCCGAGGAATGCAATATTCCCGGCGAACATAAGTCCCAGATTCTTGAAGGGCGGCTGGAGGATTTCCGCAGTGACCGGATCTACTCTGGAAGTCCCATGCGCGGATTCCGGAAAGCCACGATCAAGGCTTGGGAGGACTCTGGATTGGAGCCGCTCGCAAATCCGTACCAGAAGGTCTTGATGGATGACTTCAATGCAGCGGCAGCAGCGGCCAGTCGCTGGGACCTGCACAGCAATCCTAGTGGCGTCGGAGGAGGGCTACTGACAGAGGCGAGGCCAGCGCGAGCGATCGTCGCCGAGCTTGTGAATCGCGCTTCGGAGTCAATCTCACGACTGGCCGCCAGTATTTGACAGGCTGGATTGCTATGTGGCGAGGGCGTTCAATCCAAGGATGGCGCTTGCCTCGGCAATAGTTGCCACTGGACGCTCATACTCTTCGCAAAGCGCTTCAATTTGGCGGACTAGGGCAGCGTTTGAAGGGGCGAGAACATCTCGGTCTAGGCGAACGTTGTCCTCAAGACCTGTGCGGCAATGTCCACCCAGTTCGAGCGGCCATCGTGCCATAGTAATTTGGTCTCGCCCAATACCAGCTCCTGTCCAGGTCGCGTTGGGGGAAAGCCTACGCAGCGTCGCCACATAGAACTCCAGGACCTCTCGGTCGACGGGCATTGCGTTCTTGAGGCCCATCACGAATTGGACGTGGAGTTCTCCAGCGATCTTGCCGACCCGCTGCATGTTGGCGGCCTGGAAGATCATCGATAAGTCGAAGGCTTCCACTTCGGGCTTGACGTCGTGCGTCAGTATTTCAGCGGCGAGCCAATCTACCAGTTCTGGCGCGTTGTCGTAGACCCGGGTCGGGAAATTAACTGAGCCCGTGGCACCACGAACAAGGCATACCGCTTGCCCCATGGCAGCCGAAACTCGGCGAAATCAACTTGCGCCTGCCGTCCGGGCGGCGTCTCGAAACGCACGACTGGGCATGAACTGCTGCAGCGGCTCGAGGTGTCACAGTCTGCAGCTTTGGCTGACCGGGATGCGGTACTCGCGTGGCGCGCCAGTAGGGGGGGGCGGCGTGGCCGACTTCAAATTCCTAACAACTTTGTCTTCATTTGCCAAATGGCTCGTGCCCGAAAGTGGGAGTGAATGGCGTTGGCTACGGATTCCTTGCAGCAACCTACACGTCTAGTGGGGTTACAGCAATCGAAATCCCGTCACCAGAGAATCCAGTTTCTCCACGGACTCGTTGACGTTCAAAGCCGCCCGCAAAATGCGGGTGTCCACTGCAGGATAATTCGTCTTATCTGCTATCGTAAATCGGCCGACACCTGCGGCCCGCGTGCTGCCTCCCGCCTCTGCCGTGCCCTCTCCGATACCTGGAGCTGCCATGGCCATGTTCTCGTCCCTTTCCCCTGACTCTGCGCCCGCGCCGCCACATGGCCCCCATAGTCCCCGCGGCCGCTATAGCGTGGTGCGCCCGCGCCTGCACCGCGGCCACTTCGCCTTCCTGCGTGCGGTGGCGCAGGGGCTGTCCGCGCGCGCCATGTGGGCGCGCTACCTCGCCGACGCGGGCGCCTTCGACGACGGCCCGCGCATGCACCGCATGACCGGCTGGATCCGGGCCGAACTCGGGGCGGCGGCCGCGCGTGGCGGCGACTTCGCCCGCGCCCGGCTGCTGCGGCTCGATCTCGCGCCACCTGGCGCCTCGCCGCTGCCGTCGCTGGCCGATTTTGTGCGAGCCGCAGGCCTCGATGGGTTCGCGGAAGCCGAGCAACTGAGTGCCTATGAGGCCGCCTTTGGCCCGGCGTTGGCCCGTCAGCGCCGCCGCAAGGCGTTGCTGCACCGCCAGCTCGACGCGATCCACACACTCGAAGCGCAGGTCGCCCAGCCGGTGTCGCCGGCGGACGGCTGCGAGGCCTGGCTGGTCGAGGCGGTGGCGGCGCGCCTGCATCGTGCTGGCCTGATCACGTTGGGCGATCTGGTGATGTTCATGCAGGCGCGCGGACCGCACTGGTGGCGTCCCTTACGCGGCATCGGGGCGCGCAAGGCGCACGCGATCACCGTGTTCCTGCGTGCCCACGCCGACACGCTCGGCGCCGTGCCGGCGTCCGACCCGAACGAACCGGACGCGATCGACGCGGTGGGTGCGTCAACCCAGGCGAGGGCGGGACCTGCGGAGCCCGTCAGCCCCTGGCTGCCGCTCGAGCGCTTTACGCCTTCGGCTGATCTGGATGGACGCACCGGTACCTACCGTTGCCCGCGCACGCAGTGTCGGCTGGCGGCGGACAACGACCGGGATGCGATCCTCGCGTGGCTCGCCAGCAAGGGCGATGGTGCGGTGGACGTGGAGGGGGCGGAAGGGGCTCTGAACGCGACGCAGCGGGCCTACCGCAAGGAGGCCGAGCGCTTTCTGCTGTGGGCGGTGCTCGCCCGGGGCCGCGCGCTGTCCTCCGTCACGATCGAGGACGCGGTGGCCTACCGGGACTTCCTGCTGGCGCCGCCGGCCGACTGGTGCAGCGCGCACACCGAGCCGCGCTGGAGTGCGCGCTGGCGGCCGCTGGCCGGGCCCCTGTCTGCCGCCTCCTGCGCCTATGCGTTGGGCGTGCTGGGTAACCTGTTTGCGTTTCTGGGCGCGCAGGGCTATCTGAGCGGCAATCCGTGGCGCGCGGTGCGCGCCCCACGTACCGTGGTCACGGGGCTCGATCCCGGGCGCGGCTTCACGGCAGACCAGTGGTCCCTCCTGGTGCGCGTGTTGGCGGCGCTGCCGCCCACCTCGGTCAACCAGCGACTGCAGTTCGCACTGCCCTTGCTGTACGACACCGGCCTGCGCCTGTCTGAACTCGTGGCCGCGACCACCGACGATCTGCGGCAGGAAGGGCTGGCGGGGCAGGGGGGAACCCTGGGGTGGGACGGCTGGTGGCTGCAGGTGGTGGGCAAGGGCGGCCGCCTGCGCGAGGTGCCGCTGCCGGCGACCCTGATGCGGCAGTTGGCCGAGTACCTGATGACACGGTGCCTGCCCGGTGACCCGCGGCAGGCCGGTGGCGCCGCGTTGCTGGGCGGGGCAACCGATCTGGCCCTCCGTGTGCCGTGGGCCAATCGGCGGACCGTCGATCCGGCCGCGCCGATTGCGGCGAGCACCTTTCATCGACAGATCAAGGCGTTCTTTCGGGGCTGCGCGCAATCCCTCGCGGTCGCGGATCCACCGGCCGCCCGATGCCTGGAGCGCGCCAGTACCCACTGGCTGCGGCATACCCACGCCTCGCATGCGCTTGCCGCCGGGGTGCCGGTCGAGGTCGTGCAGCAGAACCTCGGGCATCGATCGCTGGCCACCACCACGCGCTATGTGCGCACCGAGGCGGCGGCGCGCCGAGCGGCCATGGCGCATTTTTGGGCCGCGCAGTCTACCCAGCGCCCCTGAAGCGGTACCACCGCGCGGACGTCAACGCATGTCGCCCGTCACAACGATGGGAGCGGGCGGCCGTTTAGGGCTCGCAAGATGATGGCATGTGGGGTTTATTGCGGCGCAGCGTTTTCCTGCGGCTCTCCTGCCTGTTTCCGGCGCAATAGTGGTGCCGTGCAGTGGTCCAGGTCGACGCGGCGGCGTCCCTGTGGGCGTGCGTTGGGCACTCCGCATGCTCGTGTGAGATTTCATTGCGCGCCGCATGCCGCGCCTGACAAGGCGTACAAGGTTGTATACGACAGCAGTTTATTTTTTAAAACTATTTGTATCGAAGTTCGGTTTTTGTTTAAAGATTAAAATCGATACAACGAAATTACGTTTTACTGTTACGCACAAAAAATCGCCGGCATGGAAATGCCGGCGATTTTTTCTTGCTATCGCAAAAATGAAGCCTAATCTGAATCGAAATTCTGAACGCCTGTGTCGCCGTCGCGAGCTCCACACTCACGACACCGATTCCGGCATGCGTGCGACTTGGTCGCCAGCTTCTTCTTACTCAACCGTGACAGGCTCAGTATGGAAGACGGTTCGGCCCAGGTCAAGGGAACTTTTTCCCCAAAAAAAGGCGACGTTTACGACGTCGCGACCTGGAAAGGAGCCGCCATCATGCCCAGCGAACACGCTCACCGCTCAGCGACAGATCCTTGGGGCACCCTGCGATGGGTGCCCACGGACTGGGACCGAAGCGCGGCCCCAGCGTCCAGCTATGTTGGCCATTGGTTTTCGCCCACCATGGGTCGGGGTATGTGGCTGCGTGGCCGTCCCGCGCTGGATCTGGTAGGACTCTTCGAGGCTATGGCAGTGCTCGGCCTGATCCAGCGTTATCAGGCGCATCCCGGCCGGATTGAATGGGGCGACACGGTCCACTGCCAGCAATGCCCGGTGACTTTTCTCCTCGAGCGTGTCGAGCGCCCCGACTGTTTGGTCGTGGCGACGCCTCGCCACTGCACTCGGGAGCTGCCGAATCCACTGGTGCTCGATGATGCCGACCAGACGCGCTTGTTCGATCGGATCCAGGTCCGTGCGGCGCAGATCCTGCCTACCGTGCGCAAGGCCATGACGCCTTCGCGCGTTGCGCGACTCGGGACCGATCCCACCTTGCAGCCGCTTGCCGAAACCGTGCGGAAAATTGCCCACGCGCTGCTTCCGTAGCCAATACGGCAAACCACTGACGATGCCACCCCGCAGGGGCGTGCGACAGCGGACATTCACCCCAATAATGGCGCCCGATAACGGCAGCACGCCACCTTCTCGCGTTTGCGGCTAGCGCTCGTGCTCGCATTAGGGGGCGAGATTGAAGCATGTAACGCAGGTACAGCGTCCCTGCATCGGAGACCGTTCATGTCGTCTACCCTCAGTCCCGGTTCCCTCTATCACTACCAGGGTCGGCAATACCAGTTGGAGGCGGTACTGGGCGAGTCCGAGTTGTTGGGGCGAGACCTGGAGTCGGGCGCACGGGCGGTGCATCCGATCGACGCGCATCCCGGATGGGCTCGCCCTGCCACAGGCCGCACGCATCACGCACGACGCGTGGGCGGTGCCGTCCAGCGCAAGGAGACCTTGCGCGTGCACATGTATCTGAAGGGCGTCGCGCAATGCAATGTCGGCTTCTTGCCCAACGCGGACACGCAACGGGCCATTGACCAGATTGCCGCCAAGCTTGAGGATCCGTCGCCGCCATCGAACCATACCCTCTACGATTGGGCCCGAAAGTGGTGGAGATCAGGTGGCGTCTCTGAGGGCATCGCTTCACGTTCGCACGAGCGCGGTGGTAAGGGAGGCAGCCGCTTGCACCCCGCGTGCGAAGCGTTGATCCAGGCCGAAATCGACAAACTGCTCACGCCACGAGACTCCAAACTGCGCCAAGAGTCGATAACCGAAGTGCTGGGACGCATCAACGAGCGGATACGGGCCCATAACGCCGAAGGGTTGGCTCTCGGGGTCGAGGCAGACTGGCCCCTGGTTTCGTCTGCGACCTTTTATCGGCGATATGCGCTACGCCCCGAGTATGACAAGGTCCGCGCCAAGTACGGAAAGGCTTATGCTGATCGCTTGTTTCAAATGTCGCAACACGATCCAGCCACGGATCCTGAGCGCGCATTGCAACTGGGTGAGTTGGATCACACGACGCTGAACGTCATCGTGCGCGACGCGCTGACTGGGGAGCGAATCGGCAGGCCCACACTCACCGCCCTCATATGCGTGACGACGCGGATGGTGCCCGGCTGGCAGATTGGTCTGCGCCCCCCGCGTACCGACGCGGTTCTGCAGACGCTGCGCCACGCCATGCTGGACAAGACCCCAAAGGATGCGGCGGTCATCGCAGAACTTGGCGTCAATCCATGTCAGGGCTTGATCGAGTTCTGGCGCACCGATCGTGCCAGCGAGATGAAAACTCCCGAGGTCGAGAAGGCGTGCGATACCCTGCTGATTGCCTACGAGCTTTGTCCCGCAAGGCGTCCGGAACTCAAGCCCCATATCGAACGGTTCTTCAAGACGGTCAAGGAAACGTTTATAGCTACTCTGCCGGGCGCCACGCTATCGATCCGCATCCGAGGCAAGGAGGTCGAGGTTAAGGACACGGGACTCACGCTGGAAGAGCTCCAGCGTGAGTTCGAGCGGTGGTTGAACCGGGTCTATGCGCAGATGCCGCATGAGGGTCTATACAAGGCGTCGCCGCTCACGGCGTGGCAACGCTGCTGCCGGCTACATCCCCCGCAGCCGGTAGGGGCGGCAGCGGTGATCCACGCAACCCGGCCGACCGATCAATACAGCCTGAGCAAGAGTGGGTTGCGGATGTTTGGCAACCAGCGCTACGCTAGCCGTGAGCTCAATACCTGGCGTCATCAGTATGGGGCGAAACTGAAGGTAGTCGTGCGGGTGGATACCGAGGATATTGGCCATGTCTGGGTCGAACACCCCGGCACTGGACTCGAATACGAAGTATCCAATGTCTGCCCCACCTACGCCAAAGGGGTCACGCTCAAGGCGCACGACCTGGCCCGCAAGTTGAAGCTCTTTCGCAACCGCGATCTGGCGCAGGAGCGTGATGCCAGCAAGGCGCGTGCCGACCTCGCAGCAGTGCTCGCCGACCTGGCAGCCAGCCCGCGCATGCGCGACAGGCAGCGCGCAGCCGCAGCACGGCCTACGTCTCCAAAGGCGCACGACGTTCCGCCCTCCGCCGCGTCTACGCGGACCCCGGGGTCGGACGACGTCCCCTTCGATGCGGCCGATCTCGGCGACGAGTTGCAGACGGTCGACGGATCGACCAGTCATCTACGATGACGATGTGGGGCCACTATGAAGAGACGCGACTATAGTGAGGTCGATGCGGTGAGTCGGGCGATTGACGACGTGATCGTGGCCTACCAGCCTTTCACGGATGTGGTAGAAGCGGTCATCCGCTTTGCGGAGTCGCCCATTCAGCGCGGCTTGAAGATTGTCGGCGAGAGCCGCGTGGGTAAGTCGACGGTGGCCAGTCTGGTCTGTCGGGAACTGAATGCACGCGCGCCCGCAGGTCAAGTATGGGCGTTGGTGATCGAAATTCCCACCAATCCGACGGAGAAGACCATTGTCGAATTGCTCCTCTTTGCCCTGGGGAACGAGCGTGCAGATGGCACCGAGGTCAAGCTGTCCACGCAGTTCATCAAAATCGCCCGGGAATGCGGGCTCAAGCTGGTGTTGATCGACGAGTTCCACCATTTTGTGGAGGGGCGGGCGGGCGTGACGCACCTGGCGCGCGCGGCGAATTCGCTCAAACGTCTCATGAATAGCACGAAGCCAGTCTCTTACGTGGTCGTGGGCCTGCACAAGCTGCTGCGCATCACCGCCACGTGCGAACAACTGCGAGGGCGCCTCACGGCGACCCGAGAGTTGGGGGCGCTCGGCCAGGCGATGCTAGACAACGTGGCAGACGCGAACGTTCGCGACGTGTCGTTCCGGAACTTTCTCAACGTGCTGCGGGCCTTGACGCGGGTGTTGCCGTTTCCGAACGCAAGCGAGTTGTATGGCCCTGAGCTGGGCCGACGTATGCTGTCGGCGGCGCAAGGTCGGCTGGGTTACATCAAACCGTTACTCATCGGTGCTGTCGAGTTGGCTCACCAGCGTGATGAGCGGCTGCTTTCCAGCGAACTGCTCGAGGCGGTATTCACACGCGATATCTGGAGTGATGGCGTCGGCAGCAAGAACCCTTTCAACCCGCACTTTAAATTTGAAGACCAACTCGATGGACCGGGGGAACCGTTTGCGCCGGATGGCGACTGGTGAGGATGCAGCATGCAAGCCGTCAATCTTGTCTATGACTTTCCTGTGCAGCCGGATGAAACCGACAGCAGCTTTCGGCAGCGTGTCCGGGGCGTCCGATCCAGCGCCATATCGATGCCGCCGGGCGAAAGGCACGCAACCAGCTTGGTCGGGGAGGTCGAGTCGCTGAGTGTGGCTTTTCGTGAGCAGATGGGGGGGCAGTGTTGCCCACTATGCCTTGCAGAAAAATCATACTGGCGTGCTGAATGGGAGATTCGTGCTGTACGAGCCTGCCTGTTACATGATTGCTACCTTACGAGTCATTGTTCGGCCTGCGGGCGTCTGCTTGACTGGCATCGGCGCAACGGGCGTTTCAACTGCCTGTGCGGCATGCCGCTGTTCTGCTGCCGTCCAGTGGCCGCGTCTGCCGAGGCACTGGCCTTGACGCGCTTTGTACTGGGTGAGCAACAACCCGCCCGGGAGCTGGTAACGTTGGACCTAGAGGGCCGGTGTCGTTTGGTGCGTGTACTCGGTATGGCGCGGCGCTCGATGCAAGGTGTCGTGCAATCGGGCAGCGGTTTAGTGGGGCTTCAATGGGAAGCTATTGCCGACGCCGCCGGTGCCGTACTTGGTACGGGTATTGATCCTGTCAAGTTCCTGTTCTGTCAATTCGCTACCGCTCTGGATCCCGATGGTGGCGAAACCCACCGTGCGGTGGCATCGGAATTGTTTCGGATCATCGAACGCGAGGTTTCCACTCGACTTGCTCAGCGGGTCCGTCACTGGAGTGCCTATCCCGATGGGTTTGATGATGATGACCGGGTGTACCTTTGCTGGGTGCCGCATATCCTCTGCAGTTACCCGATCGTGAATGAAAAGTTCCTGCGCCGACATCTTGCCATTCCGAGGGAGCAGGCGTGCCACAAGGCGACACGAGTGCCGCTCCGCCAAGTGCTGGATGTACGAGGTCGCTGTATCGAGCGACTGTCAATCCCCATACTACGCGAACGGTGGGGCTTGCCGGCAGTTCAAGTTGCAAAGTTGTTGCGGGCATATGGGGTGCGACGACTGTGGGGGCCTCCTTCATTCTCGGCGGCGGATGTCGAGCACCTGCAGAATCAATTCAAGTGGCACGAAGGCGACGCGCATCCCCAATATTACACATACGACGAGGCGAGAGCGCAGCGAGCTTCGGTTGCACACCTGGACCAGTTATTGTGTAGTGACGGCGCGCGGAGCAGCGCAGATGTAGTCATCTGGCGCTGCGCCGGAAGATGCCAGTTTCTGGTCACACGGGCTGCCATCATGGCGGTCGTAGCGGCGCGCAAGCAGCTACGAGTGGAGCGGTTCACCGTCGTAAGAAGCAAGAAGAAAGATCGACCAGTCGCCTGAGCGTCGGGGATGCTATCGTCGTTCGCCAAAGTGCTCGCAGAGATGCCATTCAACGAGGGCCAGATCGTGAGCCACCTCCAACTGCGACTGGCTAGCGTCAAGAAGGAAGCCGGCATCGCGAACTCGATCGAGGCGAAATGACTGGAAGCACTGTCGGGCGGTCCAGCCGCTATTGCACAACTGGTCAAGGCATCCTAGATCCTGAAAGTGCTTCGAGCATAGGCCGCTGCTGGATGCCTTACAAATCTGCACATGCTCGCGGATTTCGTCCGTTGAGAAGGTCAAAGTTAGCCTCGATAGACGGCAGCCGCAGCACTGCGGGCCGGGAAGAAGCCGACGCAATCTGGCATTTTTTATTTTGAGCCGCATTGAAGTTTGAGTCCGCCGCTATGGAGTCCAATACGGCAATGCTGACGCGCCCGCATTGTCCATGACGATGGCCACGCTTTGCGCCGCTCGAGTAACGGCCACGTAAAAACTCGCTGCAGGGACTGGCTCTAGAGTGGATCCCTGGCGCACGAAGGCTGTGATGCCGGCCGTCGGAACGATGAGCACACGATCAAACGTTGATCCCTTCGCGACCTTGAAGTTCATGAAATCCAAATCGAACTCCTTGCCGGATCCTGCCATGCTCCGCAGGCATTGAGGTGCGAATCGCTCCACGTAAGCCCCCACGTGCTTTTTCATGAGGAGGAATACCCCGTCGTGTTCTGTTTGTACTTCGTTGCGTGACACGGTCGAAGGAAACGCCCAGTTTGCATCGAAAATCGTGTCTGAAAATTCCGCGATCTTCGGGTGGCACCGCCAAGTTTCCACACTTTCAGTGATGGTCAACTTCCCGAGTGTCTCTCTCTCTCGGAACCACTTTACCGCTTCGGCATAGGCATACCGCTTATTTTTGGTACCACGGGGGTTCGTGGCCAGAACTGATTGCCGTATATCGCCGACCATCCGAATCTGAATTGACGAATGCAATAGCGCATCGGCGATCTCCCAGTCATGCGCGCTCAAGTCTTGCACCTCGTCAATCAGTATCTCATCGTACAAGCTCTCCAATCGATGTAGTAAGGCGCCTTTGCTGGCACCTAGCAGTTCGTTGGCGAGGCGCCCGAGTTCACATGCGTAGGCTGCGCCGCTGCGGTCGAGAAATCGCGACAAGCCTTTCGCGTACCTGTCCGGTCGCCCCTCAAAACTGAACCCCAGAACCCGCGCTCCGGGAAACTTGAAGGGGAGAAACGGCTTTGCAAAATGTCGTAACAGGAAGGTGAACCATCCCATGACTTCGATGCCCAGGTGATCGCCCGCTCGTTGCCCGAGCCGGCGTCGGAGTTCCTCCTGATTTGCCTGGGTAAAGGTCAGGACGAGGACGCGGCGCTCCGGAAGAAGCCGTGCGCAATGCTCGACGATACCTTGGGTCTTCCGCGAGCCAGCAACGGCCAGAGTGAGCTGGTTAGCCATGGATGAACGCCGCGGCCTGGCGCATGTACTTGGGTGGCGTAAGCTTGCTCGTTGCGTTGGCGATGCGGAACGCCGTCTCGGTTTTCTCCCGGCTCATCCATTTGTGTAGATCTGCGCTCGCCGTGATGCCAAGTAGGCTGCGCAATGTCGCCTCGCCATTGTGGTGGATGATTTGCGGTTCCAGGGTGTGGCCGTGGGCGACTTCCCCAATGAACAGCTCACGCCTTCCCGGACTGAGCCACGCATCAACGCTTGTGGACAGCTCGGCCGGGTCCGTGCCATCGTTGTCGCGCATGGCGGCCACCGGTTTATCCAGCGCGGCGCAGAATTCAAGGCAGCGCGCCAGCGACAATCCCCGCATGCTGATCACGTCGATGCCCAATTCCATAGGGCGCTTCCCAAACAGGTCCTTGAAGAATCGCTCGAAAACGATCTCGTCGGAGGGCCCTTCCACGAGGACGATCTTCTTGGCCAAGGCCATGCGCAACGTGTCATAGCCGGGAAGGCGCTGAAAATACGAGACGGTTTCGGGATCTAGCGTCGTAATCTTCGACGTCTTGCCGTGTGCCAGGAGCAGAATGGCATCGAGACCAAGGCGGTTCAGAACGAAGGTGCTGTGCGTGGTGATGAACAGCTGCTGATGGTCGCCAGTGAGCGCCTCGATCCGCGAGAGGAGCGTGGTCAGGCTGGTATGGGAAAGGTGATTCTCTGGCTCCTCGATCATGACGAACGCGGCGTGGCCGGCATTGCGGTTCAGGGCCAGCGAGATCTTGATCGCGGCCTGTTGGCCCTGTCCGGACATCGAGAACGGTACATCGTTGACATGGGGGGTCACCACGCCGTCCCAGGCGGTTCGCGCGCTTTGATCCATGGCCAGCGAGATCGGCTGATCGTGCAAGGAGGCGTGGATCGTGCCGATGCGCTTGTTGATCGCGTCCAGCGCCGTGGTCGACATAGTCGCCTTCAGCTCGCGGTAGGCCAGGGACACGGCGGCACGCTCCGGCGGGTCGAGATGGTCGCCAAGGATCTGTCGCAGGTGATAGTCAACGCCGCTCGAGGAGCGAACGGTCCGCGAGTCGATAATGGCCGCCGCCAATTGCCGGGGGCGATTGGTGATGCGCTCGTCGGCGAAGGAGCGCCAGTCAACAAGGTAGAACTCGACCGGCAACAGGGAGGAAGGCTTGGCCATCCACTCGGCCAGCTCGTCCGCATAGTCGGGATTCGGCATGATCCGCAGCGACAGGCCTGGGCAGGCCAGGGTCGGCACGTCGGTATTGATAGCGCCGCAAAGCCGTTGCAACTCGGGCTTGTCCGCGAAGTACAGTTCGATGTGGATCTCGGGAAACCGAGGCCGTTCACCGCGCTCGATCTTGGCAACGAAATCGGCCACCACTCCGGCGTTAAACCAGTGCGGGTTTAGCTCTTCGCTTGCGCTGCGGCCACCGATGCGCCCGGTAAGGGCGAGCGCGATGGCTTCCATCAGTGTCGATTTGCCGGCTTCGTTGCCCCCCACTATCAGATTGAGCTTTGGGTTGGGCGACAGCGTGAAGTCCGTGTAGATACGGTATCCGCGGATCTTGATTTTGGTAATCAACCGACACCCCGCCTCGAAGTTTGTTGGGAGGATTATAGGGCACATGCCGACGGGGTGATCGCCCGTTTGCATGGACACTTGGAGGCAGGCGTGAGCAAGCTGAACCTTTGGCGAACCGACGTCAGGCGCAGTCCATTCAACTCAAAATCACTGCAAGATAAGTCGTCCTATTCTGCTCGCGTGCTGGTGCATAGGGCGCTGGGTTGTGGAGACTGCGCGGCATCGTGTCATCAAGGCCCGGGTGCTCACGGCATTCCTCGGCCCCAGCGCAGTTTCGCTGTGGGTTACCTACGGCCACTTGTGAGTCCACGAGAAGCCACGGCTAATCGATCTTCCCAAATCTGCATCTTTCTTTGATACGACAGTCCCAATGTGGCAAGGATTTGTGAGAATCCTTAGTGAGTTCAGTGATTCATCGATTCGCAATGCCTTGATTTTTATGGGGAACGTGTTGGCGGCGTCTTTGAGAATGGACAGCAGGGGGTACCAAGATGAGGTTTGTTATGCCTGTACTACGCGCGGGGCCGAGGACAACTACCGACCCGTCTCAGATGTTCCCGCTATGCCCAGCCGAGGACCGAAGGGCTTGCTCAACCGCCCGTTCACAATGAGCTACCGCAGGGCGTAGGCGTATCTCCAGGCCGATGTCACTGTGCCGCTCTCCATCCTTAGCGCCGGGCTGCAGTCATGGGCGCCGATGCGGGTTAGTCCGCATGCACGACTGCCAAAAGGCGACAGTCCGTACTCGACCCCGCTCAGATAATCGGCGCGACGCCTATCACTCTGGGAGACATGGCATGGACCTGGTGCGTACTGACATCAATGAAGACGATGAGCGCAGGCTGTTCCGGAAGGTGAGCTGGCGAATACTGCCGGTGCTTTGTGTCTGCTATGTCTTTAGCTTTCTGGATCGCACCAATGTGGGCTACGCCCAGCTCCAGATGCGCGACGAGTTAGGGTTCAGCGATGCGGTGTTCGGGCTGGGAGTCAGCGTTTTCTTCGTTGGCTATGCGTTGTTCGAGGTGCCAAGCAACATGCTGCTGTCGCGTATCGGGGTGCGGAAGACATTCCTGCGCATCCTGATCCTGTGGGGACTTGCCTCCGCGGCCATGATCTTCGTGGAGACGCCCACGCAGTTTTACATCATGCGCTTTCTCATCGGGGTATTCGAGGCCGGGTTCGTTCCTGGCGTCCTGTATTACCTGACGCTGTGGTATCCGAAGCGGCGCATCGCCCAGGCGACAGCGATCTTCTATATGTCCTATACCTTGGCTCCGATCCTGGCCGGCCCGGCGGCCGGGGCAATCATGACGTGGCTCGACGGAGTGTTGCAACTCCGCGGTTGGCAATGGCTCTATCTATTGGAGGGCCTGCCGTGCGTGCCGTTGGGCGTCATGGCATACCTGCTGCTGTCAGAAGGCCCGAAGCAGGCACGCTGGCTGACGGAGCGTGACCGTACTGACCTTGAGCAGATGCTGGACCAGGATCGCGCCGGCCATGGCCACGCCCGCATGCGGGACGCAATCCTTGATGCGCGCGTCTGGGTGCTGGGGTTGATCGTGTTCCTTGTCGTGTTTGGTGTCTTCGCGCTGTCGTTCTGGAAGCCGACGCTGCTCAAGGGCATGGGGCTGACCGTCATGCAGGTGGGCCTTGCTGCAACGATCCCGGCGCTGTTCGGGGTCACCGCGGCTATTTTGGTCGGTCGTCATTCGGATAAGACTGGCGAGCGCCGCTGGCACTTTGCCATTGCCGCATTGGTGGGGGCAATTGGCATGCTCTGCGCGTCGTTGTTTCCGCGGGATCCCGTCATGACCATCGCGTGCCTGACGCTCGCGTCGATCGGCATGTCCAGTGCCTATGCGGTCTTCTGGGCGATGCCTGCAACGATCCTGTTCGGGCCCAGCGCTGCTGCGGGCATTGCAGTCATCACGACGATCGGTTCGAGTTCCGGCGCGGTCGCTCCGCTGCTCGTCGGGGCGTTGAAGACGCTCACCGGTGGCTTTACTGCAAGCCTTTACCTTCTGAGTGGCGCACTGGTCTGCGCTGCCGTCATTTTCGCGTACTACTTCAGGGATGGCGCCGACGCACGCCGCGTTGCGCGCCCGGCAAGCCACACGTCGGCCGCCTGACAAAAAAGAAGCGAGGGCCATCGGGCCCTCGCTTCTATCCGAAATTGCCGTGAAGTGTCAGAGCAGGCCGAGGGCACGTAGCTTGGCGTCGGTGGCGGAGTAGGGCCGCTCGCAAATGATCTTGTCCGAATTCGGCGCGAACTCGAAGGTCGCGGCCATGCGCACGCGGAACTTGCGACCAGTGGGCGGGAAAACTCTGCCATTGGCCTTCAGATCGCCCAGGTGCGTGCCAGAAAGCCAGAACTCGACCAGCACAGTGTCATCTGCGGCGGCGATGGCGATGATTTCGTTGGCCAGGTCGGGGAATGAAGCGCGCGACGAGTCGAAGTAGCCGCGCACCTCTTCCTCCCCATCGAACACTGTGCCAGTGGCGTGCATTTCATAGCGGGGGTGTGCGAAGGTGTCGATCACAGCGTCCCATTCGTGCGTGCACTCAAGGGCCATATGGTCACGCACGGTCTGGATGCGTGCGGCGTTCAGGGATTCGGACATCTTGTTCTCCATCAGGTTTTTGCGGAAAGGGATCGGCGACTGGCATCGCCTTGCGCTGTGCCAGTCGCCAAATGGGAATGGAATGCGGTGTCAGCGCAGCAGCCGCCAGCCGCCGTCTACGGTGAATTCGCCGCCCGTGATGTAGCCGGCCTGGTCCGACGCGAGGAAGGCGATCAGGTTGGCAACGTCCTCGGGCTTGCCCTCCTCGGCAAGCGGAATGCGCCGGCCAGCCGTCCGGGGATCAACGCCGCCCGCAGCCTGACGTTGCTTGTACTGATCGAAGATCGTCTCGAGCATCGGTGTGGCGATCTTGCCAGGATGGACGGAGTTGCAGCGAATCTGGTGGCCGTTCTCGGACCCGGCCAGCGCCACGGTCTTGGTCAGTTGCGTCACGGCACCCTTGCTGGCGCCATAGGCGACGCTCTGGAGGGTCGGGTAATACGCACCGACGGATGCGAGATTGATGATGGCGCCCTTGCCGGACCGGCGCATGGCCTCGATACCTTCGCGGCAGCCCAGAAACGTTCCGTCCAGGTTGACCGCCATCACGCGCCGGAAGTCGGCGAGGGTGGTGTTGGCAAGGGTGCCATTGACCACGTCGCCGACGATGCCGGCCGCATTGACGAGCACGTCGAGACGCCCATGGCGCTCAAGGATGGCGGCGATCGTGGCTTTCCAGCCAGGCTCGCTAGTGACATCCAGCGCCATGAACTCGGCGCCGATCCGGTCCGCCACCGCGGCGCCATTGCCGTTCGCAAGATCGGCAATGACGACACGCGCACCGCGCTTCGTCAGCACGCGCGCGGTTGCCGCCCCGATGCCGCTTGCGCCACCGGTCACCAGCGCCACTTGGTCCTTGAACTGAGTCATCTCGATGAGTCTCCTGTGAGGTGTCCTGCAAGCGCAGCGTCCTGCATGTCACCGGATTCTGTGAAAATGAAGAAACGTTTCCACTGCTGAGATGAATTGTTGTTGCCACGAAAAATGCGGGCAATCATGGTAAACACTACCCGCATGAACTGGGTGGTTACGGCTATATTGTGAAAACGTTTCTGCAAAAGCAGGACCGCAACCTTCAGAGGACAAGGAGACAGTGATGAGTTATTTGTTCGGCGGCGTCCGGCAGCTTGGCTACGTGGTGAGCGACATTGAGAAGGCCATGGCTCACTGGACGGAAAAGCTGGGCGTCGGACCGTGGTTCTACAAGGAAGACGTGGGCACCACGGAATACCGCTACTACGGCAAGCCCGCCACGCCGCCGAAGCTGTCGATCGCGCTGGCCAACTCGGGCGACCTGCAGATTGAACTGATCCAGCAGCGGGACGACGCCCCATCGCTCTATCTGGACTCGCTCAAGCGCAGTGGTGAAGGCGCGCAACATATCGCCTACTGGACCGAAGACCGCTTCGACGAAATCGTGGCCCACCTGCTGGAAGCAGGGTATGTCGAGGGGCATGGAGGCCGGATGGGGCCGCGTGGACGCTTTGCCTACTTTGTGCATCCGGAGTTGCCCAGCGGCATGTTCGAGATCTCCGAACTGACCGGCGGCAAAGGCGAGTACTTTGCCGAGGTCAGGCGCGCAGGGCTCGCCTGGGACGGCAAGGGGCAAGCCATCCACCAGATCGGCGCGCCGCGATAGCGCACCGCCGGCCCGGCAGGCCTGCCTCTTCCGGCCGGGTATCCCTCCGGCCGCAGGCCTGAAGAGCCCGCG
This sequence comes from Cupriavidus sp. Met-2, assembly GCF_049843575.1. Lineage (NCBI taxonomy): Bacteria > Pseudomonadati > Pseudomonadota > Betaproteobacteria > Burkholderiales > Burkholderiaceae > Cupriavidus > Cupriavidus sp. Met-2. Next base: position 399,760 of record NZ_JBBHZL010000005.1, on the reverse strand, counting down.
GCATCTGGTGAGCTAGAATGCCTGACGTCCAGAAAATGATGCGTCTCGCGTCGCTGGCCCGCTGCGCAATCGCGGCGGGCAGCGGCAAAGTAAGCCGGGGAGGGAGTCGATGTTGCGGTCTTGTCTTAAGCCTGTTGCGGCACAACGTATCGTGAAACGTCGCCAATGAAGCCACGCATCACGATCCGGGAGGTTGCCAAGGAAGCCGGCGTTTCGATTGGCACGGCATCCCGTGCGCTGAATCGTGCCGGTCGCGTCAGCGAAGCAGCGATTGCGGCAGTGTCCAAGGCGGCCCGGCGGCTGGGATACGAGCCCGACGCGATTGCTCAGAGCATGCGTACGCGCTCGTCCGGCGCCATTGGGCTGATCGTGTCGGATCTCGCCAATCCGCTTTACGCCAGGATCATCACTTCGGTGGAGGCTGCGCTTCAGGCGGCCGGATACGCCTTGCTGATCGCCAGCACGCATAACGACGGCAAGCGCGAAAAGAATCTGATCGACCTGTTCCGCCGCCGACGCGTGGATGGCCTGATCCTGGGGCCCTGCGAGACGGAAAATCCCAAACTGCTGGAACAACTCTCCCAGGAGATGCCGGTCATCGCGCTTGACCGGGATTTCGGTCCGACTGGCACCGGCGTCTATGTCGATCACTACACCGGTGCGCTGCAGGCAACCCGCTATCTGCTGAATCTCGGCCACACACGCATCGCGTTGCTGACGCCGGGCAGCGTCCTGCGTCCGGGTCGGGAGCGTATCGCCGGCTTCAAGGAGGCGTACAAGGAACAGGATCTCAAGCCGGTGCCGAAGCTGATCCGCTGCGAGAAATCCGCGATGGATTTCGCGTTCACCGAAGCGTTGTCGCTGCTGTCTGGGCCTGAAGCGCCAACGGCTTTCATGTGCCTCGGCACGCGCATCCTGGCTGGGGTGCTGCAGGCGCTGCGGCATACCGGCCGGACGGCCCCTGGGGATGTGAGCGTGATCAGCATCGGCGATACCGACCTGTCGCAGTTGTTCAGTCCGTCCATCACATCGCTGACGTGGGATCTGGAGATTGTCGGCACTGTGCTCGCCCAATTGATGCTCAAGCAACTGGAGCGTGACGCGGGCATCGAGCCCGAGACCATCGTGATTACCACGCAACTCGTGCTCCGCGAGTCATGCGGTCCCGCGGCCGCGCGGAAGAAGGCCACTGCATAGCCGCAGCGCAAGGCGTTTGGGCTCGGCAATGCCGCCTCCATGTGAGGCGGCATTTTTTTGTCCGATGGAATCTTGCGTAAAGTGCGAAAACGTTTCTACAATGGATACGCCTTACGTCTCCACGGTGGTGACTCCGTGACGACGTACCCAGACCTATTCGACAGGAGACACGCACAATGAAAGCTGCGATTCGCGGTGAGACGGGACTTGTTTTTGCGGAGTTGGAGATCCCTCGACCCAAGCCCACTGAAATCCTTGTGAAAGTGCGGGCCAGTTCCCTGAATCGCGCCGATTTGTCGCTGGTGGACGGGAAAGCGCATGGAGCGGCAGGCGGTACTGGTACGCCGCTGGGCCTGGAATGGTCGGGGGATGTTATCGAGGTTGGCACGGAGGTCACCGCCTACAAGATTGGCGACAAGGTGATGTGCTCTGGCCTCGGCGGCTTTGCCGAGTATGCGATTGCGGACTGGCGGCGCGCCTTCCCCTTTTCTGACCCCGAGATGGACTATGAGACGGGCGCCTGCCTGTCCGTTGCGTTGCGAACGACCCATACGGCAATGCGTCATCTCGCCGGGCTGGAAGCCGGGCAGACCGTGATGGTGCTGGGCGCATCGTCCGGCGTGGGGCTGATGGCATTGCAGGTGGCAAAACACTTTGGCGCCAGCTTGGTCATCGGCACGTCGACCAAGCCCGACCGCCGCGCGCGCCTGTCGGAGTTTGGTGCCGACGTCGCGCTCGACAGCAACGATCCCGACTGGATGAAAGCCGTGCTGGCGCACACCAATGGCCAGGGCGTGGATCTGCTGGTCGATTTCCTGGCCGGTCCGTTCATCAATGACAGCATGCGCGCCACGAAGATCGGCGGGCGCATCGTCAATATCGGCCGGATGGCAGGGGAGCGTGGAGAGTTCGACTTCGACCTCCATTCGTTGCGCCGGATCCAGTATCTCGGCATGACCTTCCGGACCCGCACCGTCGAGGATTTCGGCGTCATTGCCGAACGCGTGCAGCGGGACTTCTGGCCGGCGCTACGGCAAGGACAATTGCGCCTGCCGATCGATGCCAGGTTACCGCTGGATCGTGTCGCGGAGGCTTGCGAAATGATGCGCAGGAACACGCATTTCGGAAAGATCGTCCTGACGCAGGACGCATAAGGCGCGCTCTTTCCAGGGTACCCGCGCGCCCCATAATTCTCACAAAAGACTCACGGGTTTACCACCATTTGATTTGCGCGGGTACCCTCGCACAATTTGTGGAAACGTTTCTTCATGTTCCATAAACTACATCTGCGGATGGCAAGCGAACATGAAGCGCGGAACGCGTGAAATACAGAAGTTGGAGACAAAGATGAAGAAGTTCGCCTCCCTCGGTTTACTCGCTGTAGCCGCCTTGTCCTTCGGCGCGCAGGCGCAGGGTGAAGCCGGTTATCCAAACAAGCCGATCCGCCTGATCGTCCCGACCGCACCGGGCGGTGGCGGCGACGTATTTGCCAGGATCCTCGCGGACCAGCTCGGCCGACGCCTGAAACAGCCACTGGTCGTCGAGAACAATGCCGGCGCTGCCGGCACCATCGCAATCGGGCAGCTTGCCCGGGCCACGCCTGATGGCTACACCATCGGCCTTGGCACGATGACCACCACTACGCTGGCCCCGGCCGTCTACCAGGCCCTGCCCTATGACCCCGTCAAGGACCTGACGACCATCGCCCGCGTGGGAACGTCGCCGATCATCCTGGTCGCCACGAAGGACTTTCCCGCCAACAACCTGAAGGAACTCGTCGCCTTGGCGAAGAAGAGCGCGTCGCCGCTGCAGTTCGGCACGTGGGGGCTGGGTTCCACCGGCCACTTCTGCGCGGAGGTGCTGGCGCAGAAGACCGGGATCAAGCTGGACCATATCCCGTTCAAGGGCTCGTCCCCCGTGGTGACTGCCATGCTGGGCGGGGTGGTGAAGCTGGGCTGGCTGGACATCGGCAGCGGTACGTCGGCCGTCAAGACCGGCAAGATCAAGGCACTGGCCATGTGCACGCGCCGCACGGCGAATTTCCCCAATGTTCCCACCTACAAGGAGCAGGGGGTCGATTTCGACCAATGGACGGGGTGGGCCATGTTTGCGCCTGCGGGCCTGCCAAAGCCGATCACGGAGAAGCTTGCTGCGGCCGTCCAGGACACGCTCAAGGATCCGGCAGTGACGAGCAAGATGGCCGACCTCGGCATCACGCCCGACTACGTTGCCGGCGCCGAACAGGCCACGATCAATGCGCACGACATCGAAGTCTGGAAGCGCGTCGCGCGCGAAGCCAATATCAAGCTGGACTAAATCATTCCCCATATCCATCTCTGCTGGAGATAGCAATGCCACTGCCGAACGTTGTCACACACCAGGACCGGCTGTTGTCGGTCAACATTAACGATTCGCGCGAATTTCCCGGCTCCGAGCCGGGCTCGACCATCATCCCGCTATTCCTGGACCGCGAAAACGGCGTCTGGGTGCTCTACGGCAAGTTCGATCCGGGCACCACGCTCCCGCCGCACTTTCACACGGGTACCGTGCACTTCTTCACGACCAAGGGGCAGTGGAATTACGTCGAGTATCCCGAGGATTCGCAAACCGCGGGCAGCTACCTGTATGAACCTGGCGGTTCGGTGCATACCTTCTCCGTGCCGGCGGATGCGAAAGAGCCAGCCGAAGGCTTCATGGTTGTCTACGGCGCCAATGTGATTTTCTCCGAAGGAGAATTCCAGAGTGTCCGCGATGCCGGCGCGATCGAAGAGGGCATCCTTGCGGCCGCGCGCAAGGCCGGGGTTCCCGTGCCGCGATACATCCGTCCCAAAGGGGGCGCGGAGTTCTCGTTGGGCTGAAGCGCCCCCGGAGCTGGCAGGTCAGAACAAGTACTCAGGAGACAACTGTCATGAAGCATTCCCTCTGCAGCGGCTTCGCGGCGCTTTGCATGTCGATTGCCGCCGTCGCCTTTGCCCAGCCCACCGGCGACTATCCCATCCGCCCGGTCAAGCTGATCGTGCCGTCTGCTCCCGGAGGTGGCGCGGACGCATTTGGTCGCTTGCTGGGCGATCAACTGAGCAAGCGCCTGAAGCAACCGATTGTGGTGGACAACATCGCCGGCGCGGCCGGAACGATTGCCATAGGACAACTGGCGCACGCCAGGCCTGACGGCTACACGATCGCCTTGGGCACGATGACCACGACCACGCTGGCGCCAGCGGTCTATCACCAGCTGCCTTACGATCCGGTCAAGGGCCTGACCACGCTGGCACGCGTCGGCACCTCGCCGATCATCCTGGTCGCCACTGCCGACTTGCCGGCCAACAATCTCAAGGAGTTGATCGAGCTAGCGAAGCGAAGCCAGAAGCCGATTCAGTTCGGCACCTGGGGCCAGGGCTCGACCGGCCATTTCTGCGCCGAAGTGCTGGCTCAGAAGACGGGCATCAAGCTTGACCATATTCCGTTCAAGGGCGGTGCGGCGGTCATGACGGCCATGATGGGCGATGTGATCAAGGTTGGCTGGCTCGATATCGGCTCCGGCACGGCAGCGGTGAAGACTGGGAAGATCAAGCCACTGGCGATGTGTACCCGGCGTACTGCCAACTTCCCGAACGTTGCCACGTACAAGGAGCAGGGCGTCGACTTCGATCAGTGGACGGGCTGGGCGATGTTTGCACCGCCGGGCGTGCCGAAGCCGATCGTCGACAAGATCGCGGCGGCGCTGAAGGATACGCTGCAGGACCCCTCGGTCATGGCGAAGATGAACGACTGGGGTATTACCCCCGACTACCTTGGAGGTGCCGAGCAGGCTGCCGTCAATGTGCGGGAGATCGAGGTCTGGAAGCGCGTGGCCAGGGACGCCAACATCACGCTGGACTGACGGCTCATGGGTGGCCTCGCGGATGTCAACGGTCATGCTGGTACGGAACTACTGTCCCCGGAGCTGGAGGTCGCGTTGCGCGCCCATGTCTTGCGCCGGAAACTGGCAAAGCACGAAGTGCTGTTCACCTATGGCTCGTCGCCGGAGGCGCTGTTCTGCGTGGAGCGCGGGCGCATGCGTTTCAGCGTCACGGCGGCCAACGGCCGCGAAGCGGTGCTCAGCGTACTGGAGCCGGGGCAATGGTTCGGCGAGGTCTCTCTGTTCATGGACGCACCGCGCGTCTATGACGCGCGCGCGGTGGTCGATTGCGAGGTGCTGATGGTGCCCGCGCAAGCGTTCCACGCCATCGTCGACCATCACCCGGCGTTCCTGATGGAGTTCACGCGACTGATCTGTCGGCGCTATCGCTGGGCGCTGGAGTGGATCGACGAGACCATCCTGCAACCGCTGCCGGTGAGGCTGGCACGCCGGCTGCTGGCGGCGCAGCACGCGCACGCGTTGTCCGCGCCCGCCGCCGGGGATACCGCGCTGCAGTTGTCTCAGGAGGACCTTGGGCACATGCTTGGCGTCTCGCGTCAGAGCATCAACCGGCAGCTCAAGGAGTGGGAAGGCCAGCGGATCCTGCGACTGCACTACGGGCACGTCACGCTGCTGGACCAGGACGCCTTGCGGCGCCTGGCCTGACGTGCCCGCTACCGGGCGCTGGCAAATTCCGCACCGCCTTTCGGACGGATGTACTTCGGCATTTGCATGGCACCCAGCCTGACGGCGGCCAGCAGGGTTTCCTCGATGGCTCCGGCGTCCATGATGCTGTGGTACTCGCCATTGACGAAGTTGATGTTGGCGCCGTAGACAACCATCAAGCCTTCGGCCGGGTCGCTGGCATCGGCCGGCACCATGAAGGTGTGCATGGACCCGCCGGGTTCATACAGGTAGCTGCCCGCCGTTTGCGGATCGTCTGGGTACTCGGCGTAGTTCCACATGCCGCGTGTGGTGTAGAAATGCACTGTGCCCGTATGGAAATGCGTTGGCAGGACCGTGCCTGGTTCGAATCTTCCGTAAAGCACCCAGACTCCGTTCTCGCGGTCCAGGAACAGGGGGGTGATAGTGGTTCCCGGCACTTCCGTCGGCAGGCGCGGGACTTCGTTGGTGTTGATCGTCAGCAGGCGTTCCTGATGCGTCGTGGCTTGTGGCAAGGGCATATCGTGTCTCCGTGGCTATCGTGGGCGGTGATGGCGGTCTACACCGCGGCCGTCTGGTCTGCCGCCGTGTCCTGCAACAGGCCGGCAATGGCCTGCACCTTCTGCACGGCTGGCAAGCCCGCCAGCAGTTGCTGCATCAGGGTCAGGCTGTCGTAGTAGATCCGCTCACAGGTCAGCGTCTCGCCATCGAACAGGAACAGCGCAATCATTCGGCAGCGGAACTGCCTCCCGGTCGGTGGCAGGCCGTTCAGGTTGCCGCGATGCGTGCCGAGCAGCCAGAACTCGACGATCACGGCATCGTCGGTATGCCGAAGCTGGATGATCTCGCTGCGCTGGTCCGGGAAGGCCACGCGACTTTGCGAGTAGTACTTCCGGACGTCATCATTGCCATCGAACACTGCGCCGCTCGCAATGAGTTCGTAGTGCGGATGTGGAAACGTAGACAGGACCGCGTCGAAGTCCTGCCGGATCTCGTCGGCAAAGTGATCGCGAACCACGCGTTCGCGAAGCGTGCGCAGGTCTGCGCAAGGGGTTGTTGTCGTCATCGAAGTCTCCGTCGCACTCTTGTGAGGGGCGCCGCCGTGCGATATTGAATGGCAGCGCTCCGGGGCATTATCGGCATGGGGAGCGAAGAAGACTGTCGTGGATTGGCGTTTCAGTGCTGGGGTATTGGAATGTCCTAGATTTGATCCCTATCAGTTGCTTGTCCTGATCGGGCGAGCGGCGCCTTATGGCCGGCCTCTGCCTCACGCCGCAACTTTCACCGCCACGAAGGACAGATGCAGCAAAGGGACCCGGCAGGGCACCACTTCAGTCTGCCCGCGCGAGCAGGTAGCGCGAGAGCATTCTGCAAAAATGATATTTTTTAGCATCATATGCTCCACATTCCAATATCGATCATGGATTTTGGAAGCAATTTTTAGTGCGCTCGTCGTAGCATTTCTACCCTTCTGAAGGATGAATGATGAGCACGGACACTCTGCGGTACTTCGATTACGCTGCAACCACACCGGCGGACCCTCGTGTCATGGAGGCGATGTTCGGCTGCCTGGGGGCCGCCGGCGTCTTCGGAAACCCTGCGTCGAACTCCCACGCTGCAGGGCTGAAGGCAAAGGATCTGGTCGAGCAGGCTCGCGCCCAGGTCGCCGCTCTGATTGGTGCAGAGCCATCCGAGATTGTCTGGACGTCCGGCGCGACAGAGTCGAACAATCTGGCTCTCAAGGGCTTTTTCGACCGCGAGCCGACACGGCGCCATTTGGTTACCAGCAAGCTTGAGCACAAGGCAATTCTGGACACCGCGTCGTACCTTGAGCGACTTGACGTTTCCGTTTCCTACCTCTTGCCGGATCCGTCAGGCGAGATTTCGCCGGCCGCTGTGGAAGCGGCCTGCAGCCATCACACGGGCCTCGTTTCGTTGATGATGGTGAACAACGAGATCGGCACCCTTACCAACATCGCCGAGATCTCGCGGCTCGTTCACGCCGCTGGCGCCCTGCTTCACGTGGACGCGGCGCAGGCGGTTGGCAAGACCGCGATTGACGTAAAGGCGATGGGCGTGGATCTGCTGTCGATGTCGGCACACAAAGTATATGGTCCGAAGGGCATCGGTGCGCTCTATGTGAGCCGCGAAGTGGCATCGCGCATCGCTTGCCAGATGCATGGTGGAGGACACGAGCAGGGACTACGGTCTGGCACTCTCGCCACGCACCAGATTGTCGGCATGGGAACGGCTTGCGAACTGGCGCGGACGGAAATGGCTTCGGACAACGAGCGCATCGCGCAACTGAGCGAGCGTTTGCTGAGTGGTGCGCGCGCGACAGGCGCCATCACGCAAAACGTCAGTTCCGCAGTCCGCATTCCGCACACACTCAGTCTGACTGTGGAGTTGCCCAATTTTCTCCCGTCCATGTTGGCCGACGACCTGGCCATCTCCTCAACGTCTGCCTGCAATTCGGCGGCTGGCAAACCGTCTCACGTGCTGACTTGCATCGGTCTGGATAAGGATTCGGCGGAGCGCACAGTTCGCCTGAGCCTCGGACGCTTCACAACGGAGGCAGACGTGGATTTTGCGGTCGACTGCTTTCGTGGGGCCATAGAGCGCTGTCTGGAAGTGGGCGCGGGCCGACAGGACATGCAGATCAAGCAGCTCTCGAACGACGTGAGCGTGGCGCCACAGTTAAGCGGAGCCGACGTACGGGCGGCGCATGCGATTGGATTCCGTTCCATTGTCTGCAACCGGCACGATGGAGAGGCGGCCGGCCAGACCCAGTTCGCGAAAATCGCGGAGGTTGCCAGTTCGCTTGGCATGGCTGCGCACTACCTGCCCGTGGAATCGGGTGATGTCACCGTCGAAGCCGCTGCAGCCTTCGGTTTGCTCGTGGCAGAGCTGCCGAAGCCCGTACTTGCGTACTGCCGTACGGGAACCCGTTCGGCTACGCTGTGGGATTTGGCAAGCAGCAGGCAAGGCTGAAGGGGCGGTCGGCACGGAAAGATTGCGCGACGGGGCGTGCGTGGGTTGACGTGCCGTCCTCGGCGTTCGGCCAACGATCCTGCGGAAGGTAAGCAAAAACCATAGGCCTTCTCGCCCCCCGCCCGCCCCCCGAAATTGGATAGGACGCGAACTCGGCACTGGCGCGACACAAACGCCCGCAGCACGTTGGTACTCAAACGGCGACACATTACTGCCTGGACCATCAGTCGCCGGTGGCCGTCCAGAGGGCATACGAAGGTCTCTGCTCGCCCTTTCGCGGTCATCCGCTCTCGAGCGACTTCAATGGCGACTTCCGATCCAGAAGTGCCGTTCGGTGACAGCCTACTCAGGTGTCTCCTGCCGAAGTACAGCCGACGTTCGCCTGCTGGTTTGGCTGGCGAATGATCCGGACGGCCGTAAGGTCAGCCTCTCACAGAGCGCGACGTCGGCGTCCTCTCCCCCAGGTGCGGACCGTTAAAAAGCCCCTCACGATCACACATGGTCGAGGGGATTTTTTTATCCTGGCAGCGAATTACCCATCAATCTGGGGTGCGTTTATGTTTGCGCAGTGCCGAAGGGGCGGCGCCATACCACTGACGGCAGGCCCGCGACAATGCAGATTGGGCGGGAAGGCCAAGAAGCAGGGTGATCTGCCCGAGAGGCAGATTGGTTTCGGACAAATAGCGCATCGCCAACTCCTTGCGCACATCGTTTCTTATGGCCTCGAAACTGGTTGCCTCCGCGGTAAGGCGGCGTTGCATCGTGCGCGGGTGCATGGCCAACAGATCGGCCACGCTGGCCTTGCTGTGGCTCGACGTGCCCAGCGTGTCGCGCAGCACCTGCCGCACACGATCCGAAACACTGCCGTGCTCGCTGCGGAAATTGCGGAAGATATAGTCCTCCGCGATCCGCCGCAACGTGGCGTCGACGCCCAGCAGGTCGGCCGCAAGCGTGCTGCGGCTGAGATGCAGACTGGCCCTTGGCTGCTCCACCAATACCCTGGCGCCAAAGAAGCGCTCGTAGGTGCTAAGCGATGCAATCGGCGTGTGAGGAATGGACACCGCGCGAAGCGCGTATCGGTCGCCGGCGAGTAGCCGGGTGAAGTTGTGCATATCCGCCAGGCACAGGTCAATGGCTTGCCGCTGGGCCGGCTGACGCGAGAGCCGGATCTCGATGGAGACCTCGGCCGCATCCTTCGCAATCTCGCTGTGCTCGTGGACTGTGTAGACGAGACCCGGACTATGCACAAACATATGGTGCGCCGCGAAATCCATACCGGCGCGGATTGTCGTTGCATTCTGCAACGCAATGCTCAAGGGCCCCAGCACGTCAATGCTCTGGTGGTTGGACAAGCGCAGGCCGAAGTCACCGGTCCGGGTCTGTTCCGCGCTGGCCTCCAGAAGATGCACGACAGCACGCAGGGAAATCATGGCGTCGTCGCTGTCGAGCGCCCCTTCGTCGACGTGATAGCGCCGCAGCAGCGGCGCGGGGTCGCAACCCATGGCGCGCATCAGCGCCGGGTAGCCACGCAGTCCGCTTGCTCGCACTAGGGCATCCATGGCTCGTAACGTAAATTAATTGTCTCGTGACGTCAAGAGTCGCTTGGCGCCACACGCTACAGTTTCCGGACGACAAGGCCAGACATAAGGAGACGCTGCGTGAACGCCAATTACGACGTATTGATTATCGGCGCCGGACTATCCGGCATCGGCATGGCATGCCATCTGGCTGAGGCATGTCCGGGCAAGCGCGTCGGCATCCTGGAGCGGCGCAGTGCCATCGGCGGGACATGGGACCTGTTCCGGTATCCCGGCATCCGCTCAGATTCGGACATGTTCAGCTTCGGCTACAAGTTCCGCCCGTGGCACGAGTTGAAAGTCCTTGCCGACGGCCCTTCGATCCGTCGCTACATTGGCGATACCGCGCGCGAATACGGTGTCGACAAGTGGATCCAGTTCGGGCTGAAAGTCCTGCGGGCATCGTGGTCGAGCGAGGACCAGTACTGGACCGTCACCACACAGCAGGAAGGCAGCCACGATACCCGTACCCTCACTTGCAAATTCCTGATCCCCTGCACGGGCTACTACAACTACGACCACGGGCACCGGCCCGACTTTGCCGGCCTTGAGCGGTTCCAGGGCATCTGCGTCCATCCGCAACACTGGCCTGAAGATCTGGACTATCGGGGCAAGCGTGTCGTCGTGATCGGCAGTGGCGCGACGGCGGTGACGCTGGTCCCGGCCATGGCCGGTCAGGCGTCACACGTCACGATGCTGCAGCGCTCGCCCAGCTACGTCTTCTCGGTGCCGGCATATGACAAGATCTCTGCCGTCCTGCAAAAGATGCTGCCGGCACGCTGGGTGTATGGCCTGGCACGGTGGCGCAATATCCGCCTGCAGCGCTTCATCTACAGGACCGCAAAGCGGTGGCCGCGGCGCGTCCGCTCCTGGCTGCTGTCGCATGTTGAACAACAGCTCGGACATGGCGCCGACATGCGGCACTTTTCGCCCAGTTACAACCCGTGGGACCAGCGGTTGTGCGCAGTGCCTGACGGCGATCTCTTCAAGGTTATCTCCGAAGGCAAGGCCTCTGTGGTGACGGACCACATCGAGACCTTTACCGAAACCGGCATCCGCCTGAAGTCGGGCAAGAGCCTCGACGCTGACATCATCATCACGGCCACCGGGCTTCAGCTCCAGTCCCTTGGTGGCATGGAGGTACAGGTGGATGGGCGGCCGCGGCACCCCAGCAGTCTCATGACCTACAAGAGCGTGCTGATGCAGGACGTGCCCAACCTGGCCAACCTGTTTGGCTATACCAACGCATCCTGGACATTGAAGGTCGACCTGGCCGCCAACTACATCTGCCGCCTGCTCAACCACATGGACCGCCACGGCTACAACGTCGTAACGCCAATCGCCCCAGCCGGGGAAATGCTGGAAGAAACGGTCATGGATTCCCTGCAGTCTGGTTACGTGCAACGCGGTCGGAGTACCTTGCCTCGTCAGGGCCGTACGCCTCCCTGGCGCGTTCTCCACAACTTCGTGGCCGATCGCGAGATGTTGACGAGGTATCCGATTGACGATCCAGCGCTGAGGTTCGTCCGTGCCGCAACGACCACGACGGTGGCGCGCGGCCGGCCAGCCAGCGACCTTGTGGCAACCAGCATGGACGAAACAACCGTGTGAGGTTCAGCCGCATTCCGCATCGGAGCCTTGCATGGTCAGCATTGATTCTTCCTTCCAAAGCCACGGTGAGCGTTGCGCGGCCACGCTGATGCTGCCGAGCCAGGGGACGCGCCCGCCCGTCATCATCATGGCGCACGGATTCGGCGCCATTCGCGCCGCCGGTCTGTCTGCCTTTGCCGAGCGGTTCGTGGCCGAAGGCTACGCCGCATATCTCTTCGATTACCGGAACTTCGGCGACAGCGAAGGCAACCCGCGGCACTGGGTCAGCCCGCGCCGCCACCTGCAGGACTGGGTCGCTGCCATCGCACATGTGAGCTCACTCCCAGAGGTTGACGCCGATCGCATGGTGTTGTGGGGGACATCGTTCTCGGGCGGGCACGTCATCCAGACTGCTGCTGCAGATCATCGGGTCCGAGCCGTCATTGCCCAAGTCCCGCATGTCAGTGGGCTGGCCAGCATGAAGCAGGTACCCTTCCATCTCTTGCTGCGCATGATGCTTGCGGCCATGCGCGACCTCTGCGGCAGCGTCATTCGTCGCGAGCACTACAGCCCGATCATCGGTCGTCACGGTGATATGGCCGCGTTGACCGGCGACGACGCTTGGCATGGTTATGCAAGGCTGCTGCCTGCGGGAGCGGCGTGGGAGAACAAGGTACTGTCGCGCATCTTTCTGGAGGTGCCACTCTACAGCCCGATTCGCCACGCGCACAAGGTCGCCGCGCCTACCTTGATCGTGGCCGGAACCCATGACACGATCACCCCGGCCAGTGCCGCGCGACGGGCGTCCAGGCGCATACCGTACTGCGAGTTCCATCTCGTGGAAGGTAACCACTTTGAGCTGCATTTGCACGATGAACCGGCGTTCGCAAGCAGTATCGCGGCGCAGTTAGCTTTTCTGAACCGGCACGTTGGTGTCGCCCCCATCGCCCTCGAAAAAAGCGGCCGAGATCATCGTGCGGGCAGTGGCAGCCGACCGTGAACACGTGCTGTTGGGCATCGCAATTTTCCATGTGTGCTGCACTTGGAGCATGAAACCCTCTGCTGTAATGTCTAGGAGCCGTGATGTCGATGAAGGATCTGTTGGTGGCCGCTTTGCTGTCGGTCTTTGCGTTGTCGGGATGCCAGTCCGTGAAGATTGGTCCTGCGACGGAACAGGCAACTGACGAGAGAGCCGCGAGCGCAGTCAATGAAGCGGAAGTCCGCTCCATCGCGCGCGAAGCCTACATCTACGGCTACCCGGTCGTCGAAGCGTACAAGACGCTCTACGCCCAGGCGGTCGACCAGGGCGGTCCGAACTTCAAAGCGCCGTTTAACCAGATAGGCAACACGGCCAACGTCTTCACGCCGAACGACACGGCGATCATCACGCCCAATTCGGACACGCCATATTCATTCGTCTGGATGGACCTGCGCGCAGAGCCGCTGGTGTTGACGTTGCCGCCCATCGAGAGCAAGCGCTACTACTCCGTTCAGCTGATCGATCTCTATACGCACAACTTCGCCTATCTTGGCACTCGCACCAGTGGCAACCAAGGCGGAAATTACATGATCGTGGGCCCTGACTGGAGCGGCGAGAAGCCAGCCAACGTGAAGGCCGTGATTCGCAGCGAATCCAGCATCGCCTATGCCATTTATCGCACGCAACTCTTCAATGCCAAGGACCTGCGCCGGGTGCGTGCCATCCAGAACGGCTACAAGGTGCGGACGCTGAGCGCGTTTCTCGGCAAGCCGGCACCAGCGCCAGCCTCCCCCATCGACTGGCCGAAGCCCGTCGCAGATGCCACGGATTCGTTGGCCTTCTTCCGCTACCTGAACTTCATGCTGCAGTTCGCGCCGACGGTGCCGAGTGAGCAGGACGTGATGGCGCGCTTCGCAAAGATCGGTGTGGGCCGCGGCCTGTCGTTCGACAAAAACTCGCTATCGCCAGAGATACAGAAGGCCATGGCGGGCGGCATGGCTGATGGCAAGTCCCAGTTCGTGGAATTCAAAAAGACACAACTGGACACCAGGAAGCTCACCAGCGGCGACTTGTTTGGTACACGGGAGCACCTGAAGAACAACTATATGTACCGCTATGCAGCGGCAGTACTGGGGATATTCGGTAACTCGGCGGAAGAGGCGATTTATCCCGGCTACTTCCTGGATGCCGCAGGCAAGCCGCTGGATGCAGCCGCCACGCGCTATACGCTGCATTTCGACAAGGACAAACTGCCGCCGGCCAACGCGTTCTGGTCGCTAACGATGTATGACGGCCAGAGCAAGCTGCTGGTGGCTAACCCTCTGAACCGGTATCTGATCAACGCTTCGATGCTCGGCCAACTCAAGCGCGATGGCGACGGTGGGCTCACCCTGTATGTCCAGAAAGACAGTCCAGGCAAGGATAAGGCGAGCAACTGGCTGCCGGCGCCTGACGGGTCTTTCTATGCCATCTTGCGCGTGTACCTGCCGAAACAGGAGATGCTGTCTGGCCAATGGCGCCAGCCGCCCATGGTGGTGGCCGAGTAAGAATCAGGCGCAGGCGCCAAGGCGCCGGTGTGACTATGAAAACCCGATACGACGGAGGGGAACTGTGAAGAGAACAATGATTTTCAACGCCTTGATGGGCTTCGCACTCGTTGGCGTGAGTACGACCTATGGCCAGATTGCCGCTGCTCAGGCGACCGGCGCGCCCGTGCCGGTCACGGTAGACAACTTCGTGCGGGCGGAGTCCGACATGTATATCGTCGGCGTGGCAAAGCAGGGTGGCGTGGGTAAGCTGCAGCACCGGCGCGAGCCCGCGTCGATTGATGACCAGGCCGTCATCCGCCTGAACCGTGACACGCTGTATTCCTCGGGCGTGTTCGATCTCGATGCTGGCCCGGTGACAATTACCATGCCGGACCCGGGCAAGCGCTTCATGTCGCTGCAGGTCATCAGCGAGGACCACTATGTACCCAATGTGTTCTACGGTGCCGGCACGCATACGTTGACGCGCGAGAACGTCGGCACGCGCTATGTGGCCGCAGCCATCCGCACGTTGGTGGATCCGAACGATTTGAATGACCTGAAGCAAGTCCATGCGCTGCAGGACGCCATCAAGGTCAGCCAAAAAGCGACGGGAAAGCTGGATCTGCCCAACTGGGACCAGGCCAGCCAGAAGAAGGTGCGCGACGCGCTGCTGGCATTGTCGGCCGCGACACCGGACTTCAAGAGGTCATTCGGCAAGAAGGGCGAGGTCGATCCGGTGCGTCACCTGATGGGCACGGCGGCTGGCTGGGGTGGCAACCCCGACAAGGACGCCATCTACCTAAACATCACACCGGAAAAGAACGACGGAAAGACCGTGTACCGGGTGAACGTGAAGGATGTGCCCGTGGATGGATTCTGGTCGATCAGCGTTTACAACGCCGAAGGCTACTTCCAGAGAAACGCGGCCAATGCCTACACCGTCAACAACATCACAGCGAAGAAGAACAGTGACGGGTCGATTCCGATCCAGTTCGGCGGGTGCAACGGACAGTTGCCCAACTGCCTGCCCATTGTTCCCGGGTGGAACTACACCGTACGCCTGTATCGGCCGCACGCCGAGATTGTCCGTGGCGCATGGAGTTTTCCGCAGGCTCAGGCTGTGGACTAAGCAGAGCGCGTCAGGAAAGGCGGAAGGCACTTGGACGAAGGCGGCATTCTGGATCTGAGAACGCCTTTGTCCTCTCTTGGATGGCGTTGGCCAAGGGTGAGGCGCGTCTTCGCGTTTCCTCGTAATGTCGCATCCGCACCCACTGTAAGTCGTAGCAGCACTCTTAACACGGAGACTCACCATGAAGCGTGCAAGTGGCCCCGTCCTGGCCGCCATCGCCGCTGGCAACCTGATGGCACCGCTGGCTGGACATGCCACGGAGGGCGCTTTGGGCCGACCGGTGGCGGGCACCAGCGTGTCGTCCAACGTTGCCGTAATCCCGGACCAGCCGGTATGGATAGCCAATCTCCAGCAACTCTATATGGACGGATCGATCAGCGGCGGTCGTCAGGTGCCGATCGGTGGCCGTACCACGCTGGGCGTTGACGCGAAGATCGCGTTCACGCTGGCCACATTGATGAAGGTGTGGGATACGGGCCCCGGCGCTTGGAATTTTGCCTCGAGCTTCACGCTACCCTATGTCTGGACTTCGGTGCACGCCAACGCGGGCGTGACCGCTGGCGGCGCCAGCTTCTCGCGTGGCACCTCGGATCGGGCGTCGAATCTTTACGATATCTATTTCAGCCCGATCATCGCCGGCTTTCACTTCTCGCAGAACAGCCACATGGCCTTGAGCTTTAATGTCTGGGCCCCCACTGGGCAATACGACAAGAACGCTCTGGCCAATCCGAGCCTGAACAACTGGACCTTCGTGCCGCAGGCCGCATTCACGCACGTAATGCCGCAATACGGGCTGGAGTTTAACGGCGTGGCTGCGTTCCAGTTTTATACGCGCAACAGCGCCACTGACTATCAGAATGCGCCGTTGTTCACGCTTGATGTCATGGGGCTGAAGAAGTTTGGCGCCTGGGGTACAGGGATCGTCATGGGCACGGTTCAGCAGCTGGGTAACGACACCGGGCCCACGGCCGACCGCCTCAATGGCTTCCGCGGCCACGACTTCACGATCGGGCCGATCGTCACGTACGACACCAAGCTTGGCGGCAAGGCGCCGCTTTCATTCAGCGTGCGCTGGGTGCCTACGGTCACCAGCAAGAACCGGCTGGATAGCACTGCCACCGTCTTGGCTACAGCAACGCTTGTATTCTGACTTTCACCTGCGACATTCAGCGAGCCCAACAGGTTTCGAATCCACGCTTTCTCTATAATCCGCAGTCGCTTCTATTGCGATAAACGCTGATAAGGGGACGCTGCGACGTCTGCGCGATCACGTGCGGGTCGTGCTGGCCTCAGAAGCAACCACCAAGCCATTTGAGACATCCGATGGCTTCAGAGTGAGATTCTTAAGTTCCCATAAATCTGAGCTCTGAGACGCATGGATGGAGGTCTACGTTTGATTTCAACGGGAAAAACAATGCGGCCATCTCGGTGGGTGGCCTACCCAGCTTTGGTCTTTATGGCGGGCGGCATGTTCGGACACGTCGCCTTCAGCGGGGGGTTCCTGACAACGCCCGGTGACGAAGTCAACTGGGCGGTTTTCATTTTGTCGGTGCCAGTCGTCCCAGTGATGCTCAGAGGATTGAGTCGAGACGGCGGCAATGCCAGCACCAAGCATCCGCCTGCCTGGGGGCGCTGGATCTTCTTGTACCCAGCTGCGGTCCTATTATTGTCGTTTTGTATGGCGCTCGCGCCCTCGGGTTGGATGACGACATGGAGTTTCGTAAGCGGCACACCGAGTGGCCCGTTCGACGCGGTGGTGGACGCAGTGCCTAGCGGCCCGGGTAGGGGGTGTGACAAAAGGGTGTGGCTAACCTTCGATCAGTTCTCGGGTCGAGTTTGTCTTGATAATCGACTGAAAGGGCGAGTGCCGAAAGTGCGCGAGCATGTTGTGATTTTCGGCCGAATGTCGCGGCACGGATTGCATGTGTCGCAGGTAGTTTTGCAGGATTGAGTTTCCTGGCCACCGTACGTGATTGACCGACATTTGCGGGACTCGGCCATATTCCGGGGCGTCGCCTGCTTCGTTGCTAATGTACGGCACAGTGCTTTCGAACTTGACGCGTCCAGCTGCCGTTGGACGGCTTGCCGGTCTCGACTAGCTTCGCTTTGGCAGTCGCGTGGCTGGCACATGCGTTTCTGGTTGGCAGCTCAGACACCATGCATACAGCGCGTCGTACATCACCATGCCATATTCGAGCAACTCGCGGTCGTCAGCGAAAATGCGGGACAGTCCGAGTGAAATGGCACGGAGCCCGCTTGACTGTGGGGTCAGCTCCAGCCGCGACGTACTCGCTCCGCGTACGATTCCCGCCATCAACTGCAGCGCGGGGTCGCCGGCAAGGTAGTACTTGTCCAGAAGTTCGTCGAAGCTGCAAAGCTCGTTTGCGGTCGTGAGCTCGGCATTTGGGACGTCATATGGAATTGCGCCGGTTTCATTGGCAATGCGGAGCACGTCTCCCGGTGGCACGAACAGGAAGTCTGGCGTGTCATCGATGAAGCGCGCAATCAGCCATGGGCTGGCGATCTGATCGATCCCGGGGTGTTCCCGTGAAAGCCACTGCATGGGTGTCTCCGTTCGGCTTGCCGGATGTGATTGAGGCTGTTTCCGTGCAGCGGAGAGTGGCTCAGCAGGATACTCTCAGTCGACCGAAGTGCGAGTCCGGCCGCTGTTCGTGCGTCGACCATCGGAACGCATGGAGTGACCCTAAACATCCTTGCAGCTGTCGGTATGATGAGAGTGCACTACGCCGCGGTCTACTGTGATTAATAACAGTGGGCCTTGTACGGTGCGAAACCGCACATTGGCTCATTGGCTTGATGCCGGCAGCTTCCGCAATCGAAGCCGATTGAATGCCCGGCTTCAAGAGAGTGGCGAACGGCTGCGCATGGTCGCGGACGGACGGCCGCTAAGAAGCCGAGGCCGCCTCTGCCCGACCCATGCGGGTTGTTCGATTGCCCCTCTTCGCCGCCGCAGGCACTGCTTTCGTCTCCCAGGCTGGGCTCAGGCCAGGAACGTCTCTGTCAGTCGGCACCAATACGCTGCACCCAACGCCAGGTTGCGGTCATTGAAGTCGTAGCGCGGATTGTGCAAGCCGCGCCCGCCGTCAGATGGGCCGTTACCAATGCGGACGAGCGCCCCCGGGCATTCCTGCAGCATGTAGGCGAAGTCCTCGCTACCCATCATCCTCGGATAGTCGCGGTCCACGTCCTCCGGGCCAACAAGCGCCGTGGCAACTTCCGCCGCCAGGGCAACCGCGTCGGCGGCGTTGTCGACAACCGGGTAGCCTTCCACATAGCGGATCTCAGCTTTCGCGCCATACGATTCGGCAGTCATGTGGACCAGCGTGGTGATGCGATCCTTCAATAGTGCGCGCACCTCCGGGCTGAACGAGCGCACGCTGATGCCGATTTCGGCTTCGGCCGGAATGACGTTCAGTGCGTCTCCCGCGCGTAGCCGGCCAACCGTGAGTACTGCCGACTCGTTTGGGGGGACGTTGCGGGAGACTACGGTCTGGAGTGCCATGACGATGGCAGCCGCTGCCACAAGCGGATCGACCGCCAGATGAGGGCGCGCGGCGTGGCCGCCCAGGCCGATGACCTTGATGAACACCCGATCGCCCGCGGCGAGAAACGGTCCCGGACGCATCAGGAACCGGCCTTGGGGTGCACCGGGATGGTTGTGCATGGCGAACACCATGTCGCAAGGAAAGCGATCGAACAAACCATCCGCCACCATGGCCTTGGCGCCGCTGTCGAACCCGCGCTCCTCTGCAGGCTGAAAGATCAGGTTCAACGTACCGGAGAAGTTCCGTGTGGCCGCAAGGTGCTTTGCCGCACCAAGCAGCATCGCGGTGTGGCCATCGTGTCCACAGGCATGCATGAGGCCGGGCCGGATGCTGGCGTAGGGAAGCCCGGTGTCTTCCTGGATAGGCAGGGCATCCATGTCGGCGCGCAGGCCAAGACACCTGTCACCGTTTCCCACGCGCAGCTGGCCAACCAGCCCCGTCTTTCCGATGCCGCGCGTTACGTGGTATCCCCATTCCTGCAACTTCCCGGCAACCAGATCCGCAGTGTCGTGCTCCTCAAAGGCCAGCTCCGGATGCCGATGGATGTGCTGTCGCAGCGCGGCAAGCTCGTCGTGCAGGGGGAGCAGGTCGGGAAGCGCTGTACTCGCCTTGGAATCGATGGCCATCGTCAATCCAAAGTGATGTGGTTGTCTTTGGCGATGCGCTGGTAGAACTTGATGCGCTGCTCCGTTTCCCTGGTATAGGCTTCCGGCGTAATGTCCTCGGGCACGATCATGCCCTTCGCAGTCCAGATGGACCGAGTCGAAGGTTCCGCAAGGATCTTGCGTACCGCGACGTAGAGCTGTTGAACAATTGCATGCGGCGTCCCTGCCGGGGCGGCAAGGCCGGTCCATGATGTCTCATTCAGGTCAGGCAGCTTGAGTTCGGCAAAGGTTGGCACATCCGGCAGTTGCGGCACGCGCGCCGGTGCCGCCACGGCCAGCGCACGCAATTTGCCTTGCAGGATGTGGTCGAGGTTGGAGGACAAATTGTTCCAGGTCAGTTGCACCGACCCGCCCAGCAGGTCGGTCAACGCTGTACCGGCGCCCCGATATGGCACATGCGTCATCGGGATACCCGCCTGGGCTTTGAGAAGCTCCATGCTGACGTGTGACACCGAACCCGTCCCGGCACTTGCATAGTTCAGCGCGGTGGGATTGGCCCGCGCGTACTTGACCAGTTCGGCGAAGTTGCGAATCGGCAGCGATGCATTGCACAGCAGCACGTTTGACAGTCGGCTGATGAGCGTGATATTCGAGAAGCCCTTCACAGCGTCATAGGGCAGCTTGGGGTTCATCGCCGGATTCACGACATGCGTGCTCTGCGAGGTGACGATGAGCGTGTAGCCGTCCGGCTGTGCTTTCGCTACATACGTCGAACCGATGGCGCCCCCGGCGCCGGGCCGGTTGTCGATTACCACAGGCTGGCCAATCGCTCTGCCCAACCTTTCGGCGATCAGGCGACCGGACACGTCGACCGAGCCACCCGGGGAGAACGGCACAACCAGAGTGATCGGGCGTGTGGGATATTTGTCGGCGGCAAAGGCGGGCAGTTCCAGGCCACCAAGGCTGCCAAGGGCGGTTGCTTTGAGAAAGGTGCGACGATTGATGGACATTGCCGGCGTGCGAGTTAGCGTTGTCCGAAGGTTAAGCAGACGCAGATCCGCAAGCAAACGACAAAACCATTGAGCACGATAACAAAATGTAATGACCCATGAAAATTCGCTCTCCTTCACTGGTGGAACTGCATGCCTTTCTGGCGGTGAGCCGCCTGCGCAGCTTCCGCCTGGCGGCCGAGGAACTTTGCGTCACCCAGGCGGCTGTCAGCAGAGCCGTGCAACGTCTGGAGCAGCACCTGGGTGATTGCCAGTTGTTCGAGCGATCATCGCAGGGTGTGGCGCTGACCGAAGAAGGCCGCCAGTTACGCAAATTGACGGAGCGCCATGTGCTGGCCCTCGAGGCTGCGGCGACCAGACTTCAGGGGCCACGCGCTGACGGGAAACTGCGGCTGAGCGTGATTCCCACGCTCGGTACTCAATGGCTGCTTCCCCGCCTCGCGCGCTTCAGGGCGGCGCACCCGGATGTGGACGTCGAAATGCGGCAATTTCGCCATGACGAAGACTTCAGCCGCGATGACATCGACATCTGGATTGAGGTGAAGCGTCCCAAGCGACGTTGGCCGGCCAGAATGCAGGTGAAATACCTTCTCGGACGCGAACTCGTTCCGGTCTGCGCGCCATCGTTGCTTTCGCGCCTGAAGCGTCCCAGAGACTTGCTTGAAGAGGCGCTGCTCCACCATACGAACTTCCCGGAAAACTGGGCGCTCTGGGCCAAGGTGGCCGGACTCGGGGTCGCACCCAAGCTGGGCCCAGGCTACGACCTGAGCATCAATCTGATCTTTGCGGCGAAGGCCGGACTGGGTATCGCGCTAACGCAACCCTGCCTGATCGAACGCGAGCTGGAAGCCGGTGAACTGGTGATGCCTTTTGATTTGCGAGTCGACACCGGGCGCGGCTATTTCACCTGTGTCGACGCACAGCGGCCACGGAGCGCCGCGCAGAATGCATTTCTGGACTGGATTCTGGCCGAGGCTCGCCAAAGCGAACCGGCTGGCGCTTTCGTATCGGGGCAACAGGGTTGACGGGGGAGGGCAGTACGAGCTGGCGAATAGGCTGAACGAAGACGGGTTGATCGATCTTCCTGGACGATCTGAGCGGGCGCCGATCGCCAGGGTCATGGTTGTCGCTGATCGACCCATTGCGGCCAATCGGGGTGGGACCATCTGAACGACTGCTTCCGAGGCGGAGCTGTCATCGTTCCTCGTGGGATTTTCGACAGGTGTTCCTCGCCGGTGCGGATGTCCCGACCGGCGCCTGGACAGTTTTACCGATCTGCGCCGCTGCTCCATCTCTGCACACCGTATGGCTTGTGGTGCTAATACAAGTATTCGACTGGCGATACTACTTCTGAGAACGGAAGTGAGGCCAAGAACAAAAGCGTATCCAAGTCGCTTCCCCTAAGCCCTGAGAACAAGCTCATTGATTTTTTGCCCCCCGTAGCGAGAGTCAGTGAGGCTTGTAGCTGAACTTCTGGCCACCAATGCTCGCCTCGTACATCAAGCCGCCCTTGGTCACTGTAAATGTCGCCATGCCCTTGTGATAGCCACCCGCGGTCTTGGCGTCTTTCTTGCCGGCGCTCGCACGCGCAGACGTGCCTGTCGTGCTTGTCTGTGCGCCCGCAGCCGCCGTAATCGCAACCGCAGAGGCATCTGCGCCGAACTCAAAGTTACCACCGGTAAATTCCTTGAGCGCCCGTTCATCCTCGAACACGATCATCTCGCTATAGGCTTCGCCGCCGAGCTGCAGGCCCACGGTCACCTGGGTCATCGATGTGTCGCCGATATACTTTCCCTTTTCGTACACACGGCCCTTGCCATGGGCCCCACCTATGCCGACAGCCCCCTTGCCAATTGTAGGAAATACCGCGTAGCCGTAAGCAGATTTGAGGAGCTGGCCACTTTCTCCTGCATTCTTGAAGAGTTTGATCGTGTCGGTGTACTCGTCCGCCCAGGCAGAAGAAATCGGTAACAGCAGCGACAAGACTGCGAGAATCGATATCAGACGTTTAAGCATGATTTGTTCTCCATCGTGGTTGAAACTCATCGTGTACAGCACTACCGCGTCACACTTCTGCCCACGTCTTTTCAATTATGCTGCTGCGACAAAAACAGTCGGAGTCAACGCGCGAGAGCTTGCTGTAGCTCGTTTTCAGGATAGACGAGATGCGT
Organism: Cupriavidus sp. Met-2; assembly: GCF_049843575.1. NCBI lineage: Bacteria > Pseudomonadati > Pseudomonadota > Betaproteobacteria > Burkholderiales > Burkholderiaceae > Cupriavidus > Cupriavidus sp. Met-2. Next base: position 376,855 of record NZ_JBBHZL010000005.1, on the reverse strand, counting down.
TCCGACTCAGGGAATCTTATGATCGAGTAGTAATGCAGTTCGCCCGGAAGCGGGTGCTGCGCGAGCGAGCCACGCTTTGCGGGTCGTCAGTCCTAGGCTATGCACGGCCCAACCATCACCCGATGTGCAGGTCGAGCCCGGAAGATATTGCAGCAGTACGGCTTGGTACTTCTCCGCGTAGTTGTCGAGAGGTAACCGCCAATCGCGCCTGCACTCAGCACCGCCGCCACCGCGAATCTGGCGGCGAAGGCACACAAGACCTTCAGGCGGACCGTCGGCGACCTATAATTATTTTTCATCACGTGAAGTGCCATTTGAGCGACTCACGCGGGCCCGCAGAAACGCGATGCAACCGGGAGTGTGCGTTACAAGCGCCGGCCATACTCGCGAGAGGCCATGATGAAATGCATCGAGACGCACATTTTGGCTGTCGTGATCATCGCCTGCTCGATCGCTGGCTGTGCCGTCCCACCTGCTGATGTATCAGGAAGTGATTACCGCAGCCGCGCGGTGACTCGCGTCCAGGGCGCATTGCGTGTATCGGCAGCCGTTCTTTCCGCAGAGGAAAGCGCCGCCGTGTATGGTGTCCCTCTGGCAAAGAAGAAGATTCAGCCGGTATGGGTCGAGGTGCAGAACAACGACGATCGCAATTACTTCCTGCTGTCGCCAGGCATGGACCCGAACTTCCTTCCCGCGTCTGAAGGGGCCGAAGCGTTCGCTGACGGCGCGTCGCAAGATGTCGCAGCCAGGCTCGAGGCGCGCTTTGGCGCGCTCGCTTTTCACAATTCCATCCCACCGGGGAAGACGGTCTCGGGCTTTGTGCTCACCAACCTGAACGCGGCTGTCAAGCTCGTTCAACTGGACCTGGTCGCGAGTAGTCGCGCAACGACATTCTCGATCCTGATACCAGTCCCAGGCTTCCGGGCCGACTACAAGGCCAGTGAAGTTTTTCTGCGCGACGTCTATCCGCCCGACAAAATCGTGGACTACACGGACGACGACGCATTTCGTGCGGTGCTCGAAGCGCTGCCTTGCTGCTCGACCAACGAAGACGGTTCGATGAATGGTGATCCGCTCAATCTGGTGATCGTGGGCGGGCTGGACGACGCGTTTCCCGCGCTCGTGCGCCGGGGCTGGCAACCGGCCGAGCAGAAGTGGTCAGGCGCGATCATGAAGATGATCACGTCGGCCCTGTCTGGCGAGCGCTATGCCAACGCGCCCGTAAGCGATCTGTATGTCTTCGGGCGCCCGCAGGATCTCGCATTGCAGAAGGCGCGGGATACCATCCACCAGCGCAACCATCTGCGACTCTGGCTGACTCCAATGCGCTACCAGGGCAAGCCCGTCTGGATAGGCCAGATTAGCCGTGACATCGGCGTCCGTCTTACGACTCACTCGCCAACGCTTGTCACCCACAAGATCGACCCTGACGTCGACGAAGCCCGCGCGGCGCTCACGGAGGACATGGGGTATTCGCAGAATCTCGTCAAGGTCGGATTCGTCGGGGGCGTTGGCGGCGCACGGCCGGACGCGCCGCGCGAAAATCTGACGACTGACCCCTACTACACGAATGGATACCGTGTCGTACTGGTGTTCGACCGCGCGCCGACATTGCTCTCGGGAATCAGCCTGTTTCCGTGGAACATGGAAGACTTGCTCAAGTATCCAACTTCGACAACAAACACTGAAATCAAGCCCGGAGCGAAGCCATGAGTGCGTCCGGGCGCCTGTGCGTCTTGTTGCGACGCGGTGCATCCAGCGCTCTGCTGCTTGCGCTCGGTGCGTGCGCAACATGGCAGCCGCCCACCGATGCCGGCGACGGTCCGCTGCGCGAGCGCGCCATCAGCGCGACCAGCCGCGACGTGCGTGTCAGTGCGACCGTACTCGGCAAGGAGGATAGCAAGCGCATGCTAGGTGCCGACGTGACGAGGATGCGCGTGCAGCCGGTATGGGTGGAGATCCATAACGGGACGGCCCAACCGCTGTGGCTGCTGCGTTCGGGCACCGACCCGGACTACTTCTCGCCGCTCGAGGTGGCATGGTCGTTGCACACCCTGCTTGGCGGGACGATTAACCGGCGCATCGACGCTTACTTCAACGGTCTTGGGTTCAGGAACCCCATCCAGCCCGGGCAGACCCGCGCCGGCCTGCTGTTCACCAATCCCGACTACATCACAAAGTTCGTCAATATCGATTTCTTCGGCAGCAATACCTTGATACCGTTCACGCTGTATCTGCAGGTGCCAGACGACGAACGCTCTATGGCCGCATCGCGGTCGCTGCTCATATTCCGCTACCCCGAAGCCGACATCCAGAACTACACCGACCTGGCGTCGCTGCGGGCCGCACTCGAGACGCTGCCAGCCTGCGCCACGGATGCAAGCGGCACCGGTCAGGGCGATCCATTGAACGCGGTGATTGTCGGCGAGATCGACGACATCAGCGCTGCGGCAGTGCGTCGAAACTACCGGCGCGATCTGCGCCAGTCCGACCTCCCTCAGCGGGTGTTCGACCGTCAACCGGACGTAGTCACGCGCAAGCAGGCACAGGCCGGCGCACCTGCGATATGGATACGCGGATGGCTCACGCCCATTCGATTTCAGGGGCAGCCTGTCTTCGTCGCCCAAGTTGGACGCCCCGTTGGCGGGCGTTTCGCACGTACCGACGATCAATCCGTGCTCTTGCAAAGTGACGTCGATGAGGCCAGAAATCTGTTTGTCCAGGACATGATGTATTCGGGCGGCCTCGAGAAGCTCGGCTTCGTGTATGGCGTCGGTGCTGCTTCGCTGCATTATCCGCGGACGACACTGGGCAATGCGACTTACCACACCGACGGGTTACGTGCGGTTCTGTTTTTCGTGACCCGTCCGCTCAGCGTTTCGGATGTGCAGTTTCTTGACTGGGTGCCCTATCTTGAGCAGCGAGAGCGTTTCCAAAGCGAGGAGAGCGACGATGCAGCTCGACACGCTGAGCACTGAATCACAAGCCGACGGTGCGACGCCGGCGTTCCGCGTGATCCGTGCATGGTTGGCGAGCTTCGCGTGCTCGACGGCGCTCGTGGCGAGCCTCGTGCTCGGTGCATGTGCATCGAAGCCGATCGTCCCCTATTCGACTGATACGCCTCCGCTCGTGCTGGTGCCGGCGCCCCTCGCCGGAGTGACGGACAAGCGGGGGCGCTTTCGCGAAATCTATTGTGCTGTGCTCCAGACCCGTGGCTCAGCCCTTCCCGATTACCGTCCTTGCGACGAGGCACTGACCCGTGTGGGCAGCGAACCTGCTGGCACCGGCAAGCCTGTCGATCTCGGTCCATCGAAACGGCATCTCATCGCAGCAGTTGTGGCAGGCATCGGGTACGAATGTTTTAAGCCATGGCTGGATCCACCGGGAACTGTCGTAACCCATTTGCGCGAATTCGGCTATGACGCGACGATGATCACCGTCGACGCGCTTTCGAGTTCGACGAACAACGCCCGTCAGATCCGTGACGCGATCATGGACATGTCGCTCGCGGTCAACGAACCGCGCATTGTATTGATGGGCTATTCAAAGGGCGCACCCGATATCCTCGAGGCCGTCGTCACGTACCCAGAGATCCGCAGCCGTGTGGCCGCCGTGGTTAGCGCGGCCGGCGCCGTCGGTGGGTCGCCACTCGCCAATGATGCCGAGCAGTATCAGGCCGACTTGCTGCGGCACTTCCCGGGTGCGACGTGCTCGTCGGGAGATGGCGGTGCGGTGGAGAGCTTGCGGCCTCAGACACGCAAAGCATGGCTTGCACAGAACCCTCTGCCATACGATCTGCCCATCTACTCGATCGTCACGTTCCCGCAACCGGAGCGCATTTCGTCGATTCTCAGATCGAGCTACAACAAGCTGTCCCGCATCGACGCGCGCAACGACAGCCAGATGATTTTCTATGACCAGATCGTGCCCGGGAGTACGCTTCTTGGCTATGTCAACGCTGACCATTGGGCGCTCGCCGTGCCCATCGCACGTACGCATGACACGGTCGGATCGTTGTTCGTCACGCAAAACGCGTATCCGCGAGAGGCACTGGCCGAGGCTTTGCTCCGTTTCGTCGAGGAAGATATGGCAGTGCCTGCGAGCCATGTTCCTTCCTCCGTGCGAAGACGGCCAGCGGACTGAGCAAACAGGAAACAACGCTGCGGTCTTTACCAAGATCCGCCCGAACGGTAACTGTACCGTCCCAGCGCCCACGCCCATGCATTACTGATCGATGTGACCGTAGCCTGTCCGCTGGAAATCAGCTTGCGTTTTGGAGAGTTCGGACGGTAGGCGACAGCTATGGCCGGCGACCAGCAGAACACAATCCGAGCACGAAGGTCCGTTGCTGGATCGGACCGGTCGCTTGTATGACCGTATGACCGTGAGAGCAAACGGCCGAAAATGGCCGATCTCGGACACCGGACCTGACCCATCAACTGCGAGACGGGATACGAATGCGATAGGGCGCCAGCATCGGCCGGCCCGGGCGACGTCATGCTTGCCAGCCTCGGAACGAGGTGTTTCATGACGTAGATTCCATGCGGCCTTCGATACGCACGCGAGGCAAGCGAGGAAATCTTGCAGAACCGGCTGAGCAAAGCGGCGACCGCGCATCGGGGTCGGGGGATGCCTTGATGGCCGAGTTGATGGCCGAGTTGATGGCCACGACGCGCAACCCTGCGCGCCGTGCGTTCGCACGGATGCAGGGCAGGGCTGGCGCGCGCCGGGTGCCCGTGTCTCCCCGACCAGGGCGCCGGCGGCGCGTGGGGGCCCGTCAGATGCCGCTGCGGTCGGCCTTCAGGTCGGGATTGCGCAGGGCCGGACCCTCGTCGCCGCCGTTTGCTTCCTTGGAGGCGCCGCCCCAGCCGTGGTCGGTCAGGTCGATGATGATGCCGTTCGGGTCGCGGTACTTCACCTCGTAGAAGATGTTGCCCTTCACGGGGACTTCGCCCATGTAATAGCGGCCGCCGGCTGCTTCCACGGTCTTGCGTGCCTCGACGATGTCGTCGACCCACACGCCGATGTGATGGAGCCCGACGAAGTCCTTGCCGCGGTCTTCGCCGGCAGCGTGGTCGCTCTTGTAGTTCAGCAGGGCGATGCTGATCGTGCCGTCAGTCAGATAGACGCCGCGTGCCAGCGACGAATCCGTCTCGCCGACTTTGCGGAAGCCAAAGGCCTGCTGATAGAACTCGGCCGCGGCCCAGGGGTCCGGGACGGACAAGGCGATATGGCGCAGTTTGCTGCTCATGGGTGTGCTCCTCTTTGTGGTCAGTGTGTTGTCGTCGTTGCGGACTCAGGTTGAACGCCCGGGCTCGATTCGACGTACGTGTATACACTACACACAAAGTGTGTTCAATAGAAGAAAAAAGTACTCACATGGGTAAATAAAAATAACCAGTCTTCATCGCGTATAATTGCGTCGCATCCAGCGCGTACCAGACCTGAGGACACCGTGACCACCATCGCTTCCCAAATTGGCCAGCAACTTGCCGACGAGATCATCTCGGGCGCGCTGCCGCCCGGCGCGAAGCTCGAGGAGCCTGCGCTGGCCGAGCGTTTCCAGGTATCGCGCACGCCAGTGCGCGAGGCGCTGCGGCTGCTCGATGCACGCGGCCTGATAGAACTGGTGCCGCGTCGCGGCGGGGTGGTGATCAACACCAGCCCCGAGCAACTCGCCGATATGCTCGAGGCACTGTGCGAACTGGAGTCGCTGTGCTGCCGCATTGCCACGCAGCGTATGAGCGCGATGCAGCGCCGGCAGCTGGAACTCCTGCACGAAGAGGCCATCTCCGCTGCGGAGAAACACGACAGTGACGCTTACCTGACCCTGAACCATCGCTTTCATCAACTGATCTGCCAGGGCACCCAGAATGCGACCCTGGTAGCTGCGGTGGAAAGCCTGCGCGAGCGGCTGGCGCCGTTCCGCGCGGCGCAGTCGGGCGTCGAGCGCCGCTTCGAGGTTTCGCACCGCGAGCACCAGCAGATCGTGGAGGCAGTGCTGGGCGGCCATCCCGAGCAGGCCTATCTGGCGATGCGCAGCCACACCACGCGGCTCACCCTGCATGTGATGGAACTGATCCAGTCGAAGCAGGGCGGCGGCGCGAAAAGCGCGGGCTGATACCGGGCGAGGCGGCATCCAAGTCCGCCGCTGTCCGATACAGCGGCGGAGCACCGATGTGCAGCGGGGTCCTCAGCCTGTCAGACCGAAGAAGCGCATGGCATTGCCTGCCAGAATCCGCGCCCGGTCCGTTTCATCGAGGTTGGGGCTGTTGGCGACCAGCTTGCCGATTTCCTGTTCACCGAGCGGAAACGGGTAGTCCGAGCCCAGCATCACGTGGTCGGCACCCATGACTTCCACCAGCAGACGTAGCGAACGATCGTCGAATACCGCGCTGTCCACGGAGAACCGCTTCAGATAGTGGGAGGGCGGCTGGGGACAGTCCTGCCGCACGATGTCCCGGCAATGCCAGGCGTTCTCCGCGCGACCCAGCAGGAAGGCAAAACCACCACCGCCGTGGGCGAAGCAGAGCTTCAGCGTTTCCGGAATCCGCTCAAACGCGCCGGACAGGATCAACGAGAGGATGCCGAGTTGCGTTTCCGCCGGCATCGATACCAGCCACGGCAGCATCCATTTTTTCATGCGCCCGTCGGTCATCATGTCCCATGGATGCACCAGCACCGGAATATCGTTGTTCGCGCAATGCACCAGGAACCTGACCAGGCGCTCGTCATCCAGGTCGTGCGGACCCAGGTGATTGCCGATTTGCACGCCAACGTGGCCGGACTCCCTGGCGCGTGAGGCTTCGATGCACGCCAGGTCCAGGTCCTGCAGCGGCACCTGTGCCAGCGCCTTCAGGCGCTGCGGGCGATAGGCGCAATGCTCGAGCGCGAGGTCGTTCATCCGGCGCGCCCACGTGGCTGCGGCGCTGGCGTCGTATCCATAACCGAACATGATCGGCGTGGCGCAGACGATCTGCATGTCCAGTCCGTTGCGGTCCATTTCCTCGATGCGCAGCGCGGGGTCCCATAGCGCGCGATAGACGGGCCGGAAACGTCTGTCGCCGGCCATGATGTGGCCCGATTCGCCATCGCTGTCGACGGCGAGCCATGGCGCGTTGTCCGCGTCCAGCGCGGCGGCTTCTTCCCGCGTGATGCGCGGAAAGAAGTGGGCATGCATATCGATTTTCTTCATGTTGCCTGGGACGTGAGCGGACGGTAGGCGATCGCTTTGATCTCGATGCGCAGGTGGGGATGCGGAAGCTGGTGCACGGCCACGGTCGTGCGGGTCGGTCCTTCGTAGCCGAAGTACTCGGCATACACCGCGTTGTAGCCACCGAAGTCGTTCATATCCACCAGGAAGCTGGTGATTTCCACCACGTCCTCCAGGTCCGCGCCCACGCTGCGCAGGATGTCCCGAATGTTCTCGATCACAGCGCGGGTTTGCCGGCGGATATCCAGTGCGGTCGTACCCATGGCATCCACCTCGACGCCCTCGAAGGTATTGTCGGCGCGGCGGGAGCTGGTGCCGGAGACGAACAGGAAGTCTCCAGCGCGACGCACATGGGGAAAGGTGCCGCGTGGCGTGGCCTTTCCGGCCACCACTGATGAAGCGGAGTTTGCCTGCATGTTTGCTCTTTTCGTTGTGAAGGCCTGCCCGGTAGCCGGGCAGGCATGGCGTCATGCCGCCAGGAAAGAAGCGCGGCCAAGCGCGCCTATCGTTGCCGAAACATGGTTGCCGCGCACGAACGCTTCCGCAGCCGTGGCCGCTCCCGCCATGATCAGGCTGCCGGCTGGCAGCACTGCGCCGGCGCGCGTCAGCACGTGCGATGCCTGTACGAGGCTGCGCAGCGGATGTCCGAGAATGGCGGCGGTCGAACCCGTTTGCCTGGTGCGGCCGTCGATGCGCAGCACCACGCCGAGATTGGCCAGTACATCAACATTGCGCGACCACGGGCCGACGACCAGTCCCGCCGACGAGCAGTTGTCGGCCACGACATCTTCCAGCGTGAAGCGGAAATCGCGGTAGCGCGAGTCGATGATCTCGATTGCCGGCGCCACGGCCTCCAGGTAGTCGACACTCTCCAGCAGGGTCAGCGGGCCAGTGATGTCGCGGCGGGTCAGAAAGCAAACCTCCGGTTCGGCGCGCGGATGGATATAGCGTTCCAGATCCACGCGGCCGCCGTCTTCCTCGATCATGGCGTCGGTCAGCCATCCCCAGATCAGGCTATCCACGCCCATCTGGACCATCTTGGCGCGGCTGGTGAAACCCAGCTTGATGCCGACGCGGCGTTCGCCGCGCTGGCAGCGGTGTTCGATCGACATGGCCTGGATGCCGTAGGCCTCGTCAATCGTGAACGGCGAGGCCGCGCTGAACTGGCCGATCGCCGCGGCGTCGCGCGCGGCCGCGTCCAGGGCGCCTGCAATGGCGGCGTGATGGCTCATGCTGCCTCCTTGCTCTTCGCGCCGCCCGACCGCTGCAGGTCGAGCGCCACATCGACGATCATGTCTTCCTGCCCGCCCACCATGCGGCGGCGTCCCAGTTCGACCAGGATATCGACGGTCTTCAGGCCGTACTTGCCGGCCGCGCTCTCCGCGTGGCGCAGGAAGCTCGAATACACGCCGGCGTAGCCGAGCGCCAGCGTTTCGCGGTCCACGCGCACGGGGCGATCCTGCAGCGGGCGCACGATGTCGTCGGCGGCGTCCATCAACCGGTAGAGATCGCAGCCGTGGTGCCATCCCATGCGTTCGGCAGCGGCAATAAAGACCTCCAGCGGCGCATTGCCCGCACCCGCGCCCATGCCGGCCAGGCTCGCATCGATGCGGTCGCAACCTTCCTCAACCGCGACGATGCTGTTGGCAACACCCAGGCTGAGGTTGTGGTGCGCGTGCATGCCGGTCTCAGTCTTTGGATCGAGCACGTCCTTGAACGCACGAAAGCGCGCGCGCACGCCGTCCATGGTCAAGGCGCCGCCGGAGTCCACCACGTAGACACAATGCGCGCCGTAACTTTCCATCAGCTTTGCCTGGGCGGCCAGCCTGTCGGGCGGGATCATGTGGCTCATCATCAGGAAGCCGGCGACATTCATCCCCATCGACCGCGCGGTCTCGATATGCTGCCGCGCCGTGTCGGCCTCGGTGCAGTGCGTGGCCACCCTGACCACGCGTGCGCCGGCGGCGTAGGCTTCGCGCAAGTCGTGCACGGTACCGATGCCCGGCAGCAGCAGCGTGGCCACCGCTGCGCGCTGCACGGACTCCGCCACTGCCGCGATCCATTCCACGTCGGTGTGGGCGCCGAATCCGTAGTTGAAGCTGGAGCCAGCCAGGCCGTCGCCGTGCGCCACCTCGATCGAGTCCACGCCTGCCGCATCGAGCGCGCGTGCGATGGCACGCACCTGCGGAACCGAGTACTGGTGACGGATCGCGTGGCTACCATCACGCAGGGTCACATCGGAGATATAAAGTTTCTTGTCGGTCATGACCGGCTCCTTAGCTTGCTGCCGACAGGGCATGATGATTGCCCAATGCCTGTGCGACGCGTTCGGCGCATGCGAGCGCGGCGCTCGTCATGATGTCCAGATTGCCTGCATAGGCGGGCAGGTAGTGCGCGGCGCCTTCCACTTCCAGGAAGACCGTGACCTTCAGGCCGGTCGTCGGTCCGAGGCCGGGCACATTCACCGGTGTGTCGATGCGGTCGAACTGCACACGCTGTTTGAGCCGGTATCCGGGCACATAGCCCTGCATGCGTTCCACCATCGCGTGCACCGCGGCTTCGATCGCCGCGGTGTCGGCTTCGTCGATCAGGCAGCACACGGTGTCGCGCATGATCAGCGGCGGCTCGGCCGGGTTGAGAACGATGATGGCCTTGCCGCGCCTGGCGCCGCCCACTGATTCGATGGCGCGGGAGGTCGTTTCCGTGAACTCGTCGATGTTGTCGCGCGTGCCGGGGCCGGCGGACTTGCTCGCGATCGAGGCCACGATCTCCGCATAGTGGACCGGCGTCACGCTGGCCACGGCTGCCACGATGGGAATGGTGGCCTGGCCGCCGCAGGTGACCATGTTGAGGTTCGGCGCATCAAGATGTTCGCCGGCATTGACGCTGGGCACCACGTAGGGGCCGATGGCAGCTGGTGTCAGATCGATCACGCGCACGTTGTGCGCCTGCAGCGTGGCGTTGTGGCGGGCGTGCGCGCCGGCGCTGGTGGCATCGAAGGCGATGCGGATCTCACCGAACTCCGGCATGGCCAGCAGGCCGTCGATGCCGGCGGCGGTGACCGGCACGCCGAGGCGTGTCGCGCGCGCCAGGCCTTCCGAGGTGGGATCGATCCCCACCATGGCGCCCATCTCGACATGCTTGCCGTGGCGCAGGATCTTGATCATCAGGTCGGTGCCGATGTTGCCGGAACCGATGATGGCTACCTTGCAGGGTTTCATCTCAGGCGTCTCCTTGTCTGACGGCCTGGAACGACGCGGTCACGCTACCCAGGCCCTCGATGCTGGTGGTAAAGACATTGCCCGGCTGCACGGCGACCATGGGGCCGAGCGCGCCGGTAAGGATGGTGTCGCCGGCGCGCAGCGGTGCGCCAACGCGGCTCATTGTGTTGGCGAGCCAGACGGCGGCATTCAACGGATTGCCAAGACAGGCCGCGCCGCTGCCCACTGAGACCGGTTCTCCGGCCAGTTCCATGACCATGCCGCAATGCGGGAAATCCAGCGCGGCGAGCGAAACGGGCCGCGTGCCCAGCACATAGAGGCCGGACGAGGCATTGTCGGCAATGGTGTCCGTCAGCCGGATATCCCAGTTGGCGATCCGGCTGCCAACGATCTCGATGGCTGGCAGCGCGAAGGCGGTTGCCCGGATCACGTCGGCGACGGTGTGCGCGGCGTGCGGCAGGTCATGCTCCAGCACCAGCGCGATCTCGGCTTCGACCTTGGCCTGCAGGACATCGCCCCAGTCGATCTCTTCACCGTCCTGGCGCACCATGTCGGCAAAGAGCATGCCGAAATCTGGCTGGTCCACGCCCAGTTGCCGTTGTACGGCGACGGATGTCAGGCCGATCTTGCGGCCAACCAGCCGGCGGCCGGCGGCGAGTGCGTGCTCGGTGTTGCGCTGCTGGACGGCGTAGGCCAGCGCAAGTGGATCGGCGCCGGCGCTGGCGGCCCGCGCGATGGCATCGCGCACCGGCGGGCAAGGCTGGCCATGCTCGGAGGCGAACCGGAGTTGGTCCGCAACCTGGATGAGTTCGGGGTTCAGCATGCGGTCTCTCGCAATGGCGTCAGGGATTGACGCAGATGGTGGTCAGGGAGGAATAGAAGTCGAGCGAATGGCGTCCACCCTCGCGGCCGATACCGGACAGCCGGGTGCCGCCAAATGGCGTGCGCAGATCGCGCAGGAACCAGGTGTTGACCCAGACGATGCCGACGTCGAACTGCCGTGTGACGCGGTGCGCGCGCGCGAGGTCCCGGGTCCACACCGAGGCGGCGAGTCCATAGCGCGAATCGTTGACGCGCTTCACCACCTCGGCGTCGGTGTCGAACGGCGCGATATGGCAGACCGGTCCGAAGATCTCCTCCTGAATGCAGCGTGCCGAGTCAGGCAAGCCGGTCCAGATGGTGGGCTGCACATAGGCGCCGTTGTCGCGTGCGTCGCCAAAATGCGGCACGCCGCCACCGGTGACGACAGTCGCGCCTTCCTCCCGCGCCAGCGCGTAATAGGACAGCACCTTGTCGCGGTGATTGCGGGAGATCAGTGAACCCATCTCCACGCCCTCCACCGTTGGGTAGCCGATGCGCAAGGCTTCCGCGCGCGCCTTCATCGCCGCCACAAAGCGTTCGAAGATTGGCCGCTCCACGTAGACGCGCTCGGAGCACAGGCATACCTGCCCGGTGTTGGTGAAGCTGGACCGCATCACGCCCGCCACGGCCTTGTCGAAATCGCAGTCGGCGAAGACCACGGCGGCGTTCTTGCCGCCCAGTTCGAAGGAGATTTCCTTCACGCCGTCAGCCACCGCTTTCATGATGGTGCTGCCGGTGCGGGATTCACCCGTAAAGGTGAGGGCGTCGATGCCCGGATGCCGCGACAGGAACTCGCCTGCCGAGCCGCCGCCGAAGCCGTGGACGAGATTGAATACACCCGCCGGCACGCCGGCCTCATGCATGACCTCGGCCAGCAACGTGGCGCTACCGGGGGTCTCCTCCGATGGCTTGACGACGACGGCGTTGCCGCAGGCCAGCGCGGGGGCAACCTTCCACGTCATCAGCAGCATGGGCAGGTTCCACGGAGAGATGATGCCGACGACGCCGTGGGGTTTGCGTACGGTGTAGCTGAAGACGTCACCTTCGGCCGTCCTCATGTCGAAGTAGTCGCCGCCCGCCTGGCTGGCCAGGTCCGCGAACGTGCGGAAGTTCAGCACGCCGCGGCGGATGTCGAGCGCGCGCGCCTGTTGCTCGGTACGCCCGGTATCGGCCACCTCGGCGGCGACGAATTCATCGAAGCGCCGTTCGATGCCGTCGGCAACGGCATGCAACACCCGGGCGCGCTCGGCGGCGCTGGTGTTGCCCCAGGGGCCCTCCATTGCGGCGCGTGCGGCTTGCACCGCGCGATCCACCTTGCTGGCGTCGGCTTCGCAGACGTGGCCGACGATGCTGCCGTCGACCGGTGAGAGATTGGGAAAAAGATTGGCCGCTTCCTCGAAGCGGCCATCCACGTAGTTCCGATAGAGAGCGGAAGGGAGCGACACGGTGCAGTCTCCGGCGATGGTCTGAGACGCAGTGTAGGCAGCGGTCACATCGCTGGAAATTGAATCCTTCGCCGTTGTCTATTCCGGGTCGGAATACCTGCGGCCCAGCCTTACTCGGGCTGGATGCCAGCCGCCTCGACGACGGGTTTCCACTTCGCGCGATCCTTCTGGATGCGCTGGGCAAAGGCGTCGCGGGTCTCTCCCAAGGGGATGATGCCGGCTTTCTCAAGGCGCGCGCGGAACTCCGGCTCGGCGATGATCTTCTTCGATTCGGCGGCGATGCGGTCGACGATTTCCGGAGGCATCTTTGCCGGCCCCACCAGCCCGTTCCACGTATCCACCTCATGGCCCGGGAAGGTCTCGGCGATGGTGGGGACGTTTGGCAGCACTGGCAGGCGCTTGTCGCTGGAGACGGCCAGCAGGGACACCTTGCCGGTACCGTTGTAGGGCATGACTTCCGACACGCTGGCGCTGTACAAGTCGATCTGGCCGGCGAGCACATCGGCAAGCGCTGGCGCGCCGCCGCGATACGGAACCATGGTGGCCTGGATGCCGGCCCGGTTCAGGAACAGCAGTGCGGAGAGTTGCGTCAGGCCGCCATTGCCGGCATGTCCGACATTGAGTGCGCCGGGGTGGGCCTTGCCATAGCGCACCAGGTCGTCGAGCGACTTGAAGTTGTTGCGCGTACTGGCCGTCAGCACGAAAGGATTGCCGCCGACGTTGATGATGGGTACGAAGTCACGCACCGGATCGTAGCGGATCTTGTTGGTCATTGGCGCGGTGACGATCTGCGTCAGCGTGGACATGAACAGCACGTAGCCGTCGGCGGGCGCGCGCGCGACGTACTCGGCCGCGATCAGGCCCGCCGCACCGCCGCGATTGTCCACGACGAATGGCTTGCCGAACGCCTTGGTCAGGCGCTCGGCCATCAGGCGCGTGATCATGTCGGTATTACCGCCCGGCGCAAAGGGCACGACAATGGTGACCGGCCGCGATGGCCAGGGCTCCTGGGCATGGCCGGGGGCGGCAGCTAGCGCGCACAGCGCCAGCGCGGCCCCGCGGGTGATGGCGCGCAGGCGGGCGCGCAGATGGGAAATGTTCATGGTCTCCTCCAGTTCTCCTGCACCGGCCTTCTGGCTCTGTGTGCAGGGGGATATTGTGATGGGTTGCGGCCGGCAGTGCTACTCGATGCGGCAGGCCTGATCGAAGGGTAACCGCGGCAGCTTTGCGAACAGTCGCGCCGGGTCTCCCTTGCCAAGGTTGCACAGGAAGTTGACACGCCAGCGCCCGTCGGGAAAGAAGGCGCGGTTCACCGCGTCCGCATTGAAGCCGGAGAGCGGGCCGCAGTCCAGGCCGAGCGCGCGCGCCGCCAGAATCAGGTAGCCGCCCTGCATCGAGCCGTTGCGCATCGCCGTTTCCGCAGCCAGTGCGGGGTCCGCTGCGAACGTGTCGAACATGGCGGGACGGTGCGGGAACAAGGTTTCGCCGAACGCGTGGAACGCCGTGTCGTAGGCCACGATGGCGGTGACTGGGGCGTGCCTGACCTTGTCGACATTCGCTGGCGCGAGGGTAGGCAGGAGCCTTGCCCTGGCGGCGTCGGAGCGCACGAAGACCAGGCGCATCGGGCTGCAGTTGGCGCTGGTCGGCCCCTGGCTGACGAGTGCGTAGAGCCGGGTCAATGTGGCGTCGGAGACGTCCCCGTCGAGCCAGCCGTTGTGGCTGCGGGCCGTCAGGAACAGGGTGTCGAGCACATCGGATGCGACTGGCGCACTCATGCGGCACCCCGTGCGTTGCTTGGGCTGTCCGGCGTGTCCGGCCCCCAGGCCGTCGCGGTGATCTCCACGCGCATGTCAGGGTGCGGCAGCGCGGCCACAGCCACACAAGTACGCGCCGGCAAGGGCTGGCCCGCGCTGGAAAAGCGGCGCATGCAGATGGCATCGTAGGCCGCATTGAATGCGGCGTAGTCGCGCATGTCGACCAGATAGCAAGTCATCGTCACGCAGTTGACCAGTTCGAGTCCTTCCGCCTGTAAGGCACGATCGATCTTGTCGAGCACGCACTCGGTCTGCGCGGCGAGGTCATAGACACGCTCGCCGTTGGCGCCGGTCGACACGCCCGCGCATCCATCGTGCGTACGCGGGCTCATGCCGGCCAGGTGGACATGGCCACCGGCCCGGCGCGCAGGCGAGTACGCTGCAAGTGGCAGCGGATTCATGCGCGCGCCTCCATGGCGGGAATGCCGGCCAGTGCCTGCAGCAACTCGCTGGAGGCATCTGCCGCCAGCGGCACAAGGGGCGGGCGCACGTGACGCCAGTTGGGGTCGCTGGTCTGCTGCGCCAGCGTGTGCTTGACGGCGGCCACCATCGGGAATCGCTCCACCGTGCTGCGCACCGCGGCGATCGCTGGCTGCAGGCGCGCTGCATCGGCCGCGTCGGCGAATGCCTGTGCGATGGCGCGCGCATTGATGTTGTTGGTGGCGGAGATGCAGCCGGCGGCACCCAGCGACAGACTACGCAGCATCAGCAGTTCCGAGGCTGGAAAAATGGAGAGCGACGGGAAACGCTCGAGCATGGCCACGAGGTTGTCCCAGTTGCCGCTGCTGTCCTTGATGCCCACGATATGCGTTGGGAATGCCTGCACGAGGCGCTCGATCAGCAACAGCGAGATGGGCACGCCAGACATCGCAGGGATGTGGTACAGCACGATGCGCAGGGCGGGATCGTTGACGCGCGCGATCAGTTCGCTGTAGTAGGCGAAGACACCGTCTTCGCTCACGTTCTTGAAGAAGAACGGTGGCAGCACCAGCACACCCGCGCAACCACGTTCGATGGCGTGGCGGGTCAGCACCACGGCATCGTCGATCGCGCAACAACCGGTTCCCACCAGCACGCGCTCGCCGGGGATTCCCGCATCGATGGCGGCATCGACGAGCGCGATGCGTTCCTCGAACGTTTCCGAGCAGGCTTCGCTGTTGGTGCCCGAGATGGCGATACCGGCGCCGTCGGCGATCAGCCGCTTGCAGTGCGCGACGAAAGCGGGCAGGTTGATCGACAGGTCTTCATGAAACGGGGTGACGACGGGGGTGAACACGCCCCGTAGTTGTTGGGTGGGCATGACTTTGTCTCCTGTTTTTTTCTTTGATGCTTGTCTGGTAGGGGCGGTAGGGTCGGTGGGTTGAGAGCTACGTGGCTATCCGCGTGACCGTCTCCAGAAACTCGCTCAGGGTTTGGCTGAATGTGGTGTCGGCCGTGCCGAGGTGGGCGACGATCGACGTATGGTTGTGGCGTGCCACCTGCACCACGCGCGGGCTGCGTCCCTGCGCCTCGCGTACGCGCGCCGCGTACTGCAGCGCGTACAGATCCAGGTAGGGATTCTCGAACTCCGCGAAGGCCACCATCAACGGCACACGCAGGCGCCCCGCGAAGGGCATCGGCGCGTGGGCCAGTTGCAGTGCCGGATCGCTGCCGTAGTACGCGGCGACGCCGTTGGCGTTGGGGTTATCCGGCAGCGTGTCGGCCTGCAGGCGTGCGCTGACGAGCACGGCACCGGCCACGCCAGAGCCGTTCTCGCCGCAGGCCGGATCGCTGAGGCAGCTCGCGACGTGGCTTCCGCCCGCGGAGTGGCCGATCAATACGATGCGCCCTGGATCGCCGCCATGGGCGCGTGCATGGGCACGCAACCACGCCAGCGCCATGGCCACGTCCTCGGCCCCGGCGGGATAGTGGGCCTCCGGAGCCAGCCGGTACTCGACGTTGACACCGATGTAGCCCTGCCGCGCGCACCAGCGTGGCACGTTGGCGTAGATATGCGGGCTGGCATCCTTGTCGCCACGTATGAACGCGCCACCGTGGACGAAGACCACCACTGGCCGGTCATCGCCGGCGGCGCTGCCCTCCGGCAGATAGAGATCGAGCCGTTGCCGTGCGTGCGTACCGTAGGCAATGTTGGCGTGGCTGCGGATGCCGTCGGCAGGCTGTGCCGCGTGCACGCTGTCGTAGATCGTGCATACCTGCCGCCGGTTGGCCTGGATGTCATCGGTCCAGCGTGGTCCAAGGGCCAGCATGGCGCTGGCCTGCGAGGACGAGAGTCCCGGGAACGCCGATGCCACCGGCATGGCGCTCCCGTTCATGCGCCCGCTCCACCGCCGGTGTCCTTGCCGGCATCGTCGTCCTCTGCCGGGGCTGGCCGCTGCTCGCTGCGCTGCTTGGCCGCGAGCAGGCCCGGCGCCGGCGGCACCACGAAGTGTGCAAGGCGATGGCGGTCAAACGATTCCAGGTTTCGCTCCCACGTCTGCGCGGTGTGCTCGCTGCCGGTGGGAATCTGCTGCATCTCCGTATAGATCTCGACGTTGTTGCCATCGGGATCCTTGAAGACCAAGAACCAATTGCCGCCGGGTCCGTGCTGCCCGATGCCACGCTCGATGGTGACGCCGTGGCTGCGTGCCACCTCGACTGCGCGCTGCATTTCATCGAGCGATTCCACGTAGTACGAGAAATGCTCGAGCCCTGGCCGTGTGTAGCTGGGCGGGGTGTCGCGGTCGGGCGCGTCGGGCGGAAGCCGCGAAAGTGCCAGGTCGTGGTGGTCCTCGCCGGCGCGCAGGAAAACCATCTGGTCGGCGATACGGTCCGACACCGTAAGTCCCAGGACCTCGGTATAGAAGCGCGTCGATGCTTCGAGATCGCGCACCATCAGGACGAGGTGGCCCAGCTTGCGGGTTCGAATGGGGGTCATGTGATTGTCTCCTGCCTGGTTTGCCTGGCGAAGCGGGCTGTGGCCGGCGCGTGGCTAGCGTGCGTTCGGTTCCAGCGCGACGCGGTTCTCGATCGTGCCGATCTGCTCGACCCAGGCCGTCATGCTGTCGCCAGGCTTCAGGAAGAGTCCACGCCCCATGCCCACACCGTCCGGCGTGCCCGTGGCGATAAGGTCGCCAGGTTGCAGCGTCAGAATACGCGACAGGTAGGCGATCTGCTCGGCCACCGAGAAGATCATTTGCGAGGTGTTGCCGTTCTGCATGGCTTCGCCGTTGACATGCAGCGTCATGCGCAGGTTCTGCGGATCGGGAATGCAGGTCGCGGGCACAAGCCACGGGCCCATCGGGCCGAAGGTATCGAAGCTCTTGCCGCGGAACCAGTCGTGCGTGAACGGATAGTCGGTGCGGCGGTTCAGGTCACGCGCGCTGATGTCGTTGAACACGGTATAGCCGGCGATCACCGACAGCGCGTCCTCCACGCTGACATGGCGGCATGCCTGGCCAATCACTACGCCCAGCTCCACTTCCCAGTCGAGTTTCTTGGTTTCCGGCGGCATCAGCACCGTGGTGCCGGTGGCCACCACGCTGGTTTCAGCCTTCATGAATATGTAGGGCTGGCTTTCGCTGCGGGCAGCCAGCTTGGTGCCCATCTCGTCCGCGTGCTCGTAGAAGTTTGAGGCGGTGCCAAAGATCCGGCGTGGCCGATAGGGCGCCGCATAGGTGGCGGCGGCGTCCACCGCGGCGAGCTTGCCAGCCGCGCGCAATGCGGGAATACGTGCGGCGGCGTCGGCCAGCAGCGGCGCATGGCGCGACCAGTCCGCCAGTGCCGCATTCAGGTCCTGCGGCAGGCGCGATGCCTCGATGCCGCACGCCTGGCCCACATCGGCCAGCGCATAGAGCGTGTTCTCGACGACCAGGCCGGGTTGCTGCCGGCCGGCAAGTTCAAAAGTGGCGAGGCTATACCAATTCACCATGTCTCCTGTTTGGTGTTGTCGGACAAAGTTGGTATGCGCAGCACGTATTCGGTCTCCCGATTCGTTTTATGCACATCCGCGTTTGTGAATACTTTATTTTCTACGTGTATACATGTCAAGGCGTAAGTGATACTTTTCATCGTGTACCGTGTATCGACGCGGAACCCATCAACAACGAGCCAAAGGGAGCGAGGCAATGTCGCTGGCGTGCATGAAAGACGAAGGGGAGGTGGTCGTGCTGACGCGGCTGCCACTGGATCAGGACTGGCTGCGGGCGCATGCGCCGCGTTATCGGTTCGTGCCGTGGACAGCGGTGGACGAGGCGCAGCGTGTGCAGGCGCGCGCAGTGCTGACCAATGGTTCCACGGGACTGACCGGGGCCGAGATGGCCGCATTGCCGGCGCTGGAACTGGTCGCGAGCTTTGGGGCCGGCTACGAGAACATCGAACGGGATGCGGCGCGGATGCGTGGCGTGCGCGTGTGCCATGCGCCGGATACCAATAGCCAGGTCGTGGCGGACCACGCGCTGGCGATGATGCTGGCGTGGTCGCGCGGCATTGCGATGCTCGATCGCGGCCTGAAGGCGGGGCAATGGGATGCGCTGCGCGCGCCGCGGCCGGGCGTGCGCGGCAAGACCCTGGGCATCGTCGGGCTTGGCAATATCGGCCAGCGTCTGGCCGCGCTGGCAGAGGCCGTGGGCATGCGCGTGGCCTACCTGCGCCGCAGTGGCGCTCTGCAGCCGAACCGCACGCCGTATGGCGACGTGCGTTCGCTGGCGGCCGCAAGCGATGTGTTGGCATTGACCTGTCCCGGCGGTCCGGCCACTCGGCATCTGGTCGACGCGGAGGTACTGCGCGCGCTGGGTCCCGACGGCCTGCTTGTCAACGTGGCGCGTGGCAGCGTGGTGGATACCGAGGCGCTGGTACAGGCACTGCGACGCCGCGAACTGGGTGGTGCCGCGCTCGACGTGCTGGAAACCGAGCCCCTGGTGCCCGAGGCGTTTCGCGAGATGGATCAGGTCATCCTGACGCCGCACATGGCGGGCCGTTCGCCCGAAACGCGCGTGGCCCAGCACGAGGCGCTGCTGCGTAATCTGGACGGATGGTTCCGTCACGCTGCGCCGGCCCATCCGGTCGATCTGGCAGGCTGAGCGCGACGCCGCCGGCGCGCATGTGGCAGCCGGCGCGCCGGCTGCCACTAGTTGCGCTGGCCCGGTGCCGCAAGCTGCAGGATCCAGTGCGCGAAGCGCGTGGCTTCGGCCGGCGTGATGGGATTGGGCGGCATCTGCGCCGTGCCCCATTTCCCGCTGCTACCCTGGAGCATGCTCTGCTTCAGCTTGTCGACGGCGTCGGCATCGTCGTGATAGCGCGAGGCAATCGCACGGAATGGCGGCCCAACCTTGACCGTATCGAGCGCGTGACACGCGCGGCAGGTTTCCTCACTGGAAGAAGGGGCGGCGTGCGCGGCCGGATTCAACAGGCCGAGCACGGCCGCCCAAGTGGAGAACACCGCAAAAACAAACGCTTTCTTCGACTTCATCTTCGACTTCATCAATTCATCGTGTCGCCTGAAAGACCGGCCCGCCGGCCCACGCAAGGCATGGCGGGCCGACATGCTTAGCGTCGCGGCCAGGGCTTTGCCGGCGCGCCGAGCACGGGTTCGCCGAGCAACGGCGTCGACAGTGCGTAGGCGCCGTCTTCGGTAAAGGCCCAGATGATGTTGCGGTCGTACTCCGTGTAGATCGCGAACACGCCCTTGCCCAGGGTGTAAGACGGCAACTGCGTCTCGTCGGCCAGCGGCGGGATGAAGTAGCCGGCGATGGTGGGCTGCGCCGGGTTCTTCACGTCATAGATCTGCACGCCGGCGTTATAGAACGAGTACGGCACGATGCCCTGGCGCCAGCCGCCGGGCTGACCGATGGCGTTGGCGCGCTTGGGCCCGAAGTTGCCGCCGCGCTGGCAGAAGCTGGTGAAGGGCGCGCCGGCCGGGACCTCGGGCCGCGGCAGCTTGGCCGCCACCTTGAGGCGCGCGGGATCGCGCGCGTCGACGACGAAGATGTCCTTGTACGGCTCGTAGCAATCCCGGTTCATCGGATAGCCGTTGGTGAACACGTAGCCCGTGCGCTCGTACTGGCTTACGTCAGCATTGTCGAACTCGGTGCCGGCGTAGCTCGGCGGCGTGTTGACGTTGCCGAGCATCTTCGGACGGGCAGGGTTGGACAGGTCGAACGCATAGAACCCAAGACCACCCATCGCGCCGAAGCCGATCTTGCCGCCTGCTTCGAGCGACTTGGGCAGGAAGATGGGGTTGCGTGCCCCCATCCACGAGGTGCGGTTACCTGCGCGCGGGTTCATGAGGTAGGTCTGTTCATGCTCCGCGTTGCCGAGGATCTGCCCCGGTACCGCCACCTGCGACACGAAGGTCGGATTGGCCGGGTCCGACATGTCCCAGACCTGGTATCCGGGCGAGTACAGATAGTTGGGGTATTCGGTCAGGGCGTAGCTGTCGTCGGGCGCCGATGCGACG
This sequence comes from Cupriavidus sp. Met-2, assembly GCF_049843575.1. Taxonomy (NCBI): domain Bacteria; kingdom Pseudomonadati; phylum Pseudomonadota; class Betaproteobacteria; order Burkholderiales; family Burkholderiaceae; genus Cupriavidus; species Cupriavidus sp. Met-2. The sequence continues at coordinate 355,865 of NZ_JBBHZL010000005.1, read as the reverse complement.
ATCATGTACTTGCCGCCGTAGTACTCGGGCGCATCCAGCGAGCCGGAACCCTGTTGCTGGCCCACTGGCGCATCCGGATGCTGCGTGTCCGTGGTGCGGGTTGCCAGCAGTCTCCACTGGCTGGGCAGCGGGCCGTCCATGACGAACACCTTGAAGCCCTTGAGCGAGTTGTAGTGGCGCTGAGCCGCGACCTTGTCGGGCTGCTCCACCTTCTCTTGCATCAGGCCGTAGCGGCCGATCTCGTACGAGGCCACCATGACCGGCTTGCCCAGCTTCTTGCTCCAGGCGATGGTCGCGCCACCGAGATAGTCCTGCACCGTGTTCGGGTCATACTTTTCGCTCGATCCCTTGGGACCCCAGACACCGCCTTGCGAGTAGACCACCTTGCCGTGAGCGGGGTCAGTCACGTCCATGATGCGCAGGTAGTCGCGATCATGGATGTACAGGTATCGCTTGCCTTCGAAGTCGATGATGTTGTTCCAGGCATGGAACGGCGAGCCGACACCCGGATAGAAGGCGAGAACCTTGACGTTCTTCGAGTAGGTGTTCTTGTCCCACGTGGTCATCTCACCAGGGAAGCGTTGGCCGTTGTGGACTTCCGGCGTGGCCTTGGGCCAGATGAACTCGCCGGTGGCCGGGTCCATGCCGTAGTCGACGCCGGCCTTGAGCGCGGTGGGCCGACGGTCGGGGGTCAGGCGCAGCCAGCCTGCCAGGTACGGGTCCTTGACGTTGGGCGTGCCCGGCGAGACCTGGCCTGCGTTCGGCGTGACGGCAGGGGTAGCGGCAGCGGGAGCGGCGGATTCGGCGCCGGCGGCCCGTGCGGCCAGCGGCAGCAGGGCGGTGGACATCAGGGCAATTGCCAGGGCGCAGCCCCTGGTCAGGGCCGTGTGGCGATGCCGGCGTTGGGGATGATGCATGACTGACTCCTTGTTGATCAGGCGATGTGGTTCCAGCCGGCGCCACATCCGCAGCGCCGGCAGCAAGCGGGTGTGTTCAGAAGGCGTGGCGGATGCCAAGCTGCATCCCCGATGGGTTCTGTCCGGGACTCGGGTTGGACTGGAAGGTCACCGGGTACGCGATTGGCACCGTGTTCTGGTTGTGCACGTGTGCGTAGGTGGCATAGAGATCGGTACGCTTGGACAGGCCGTAGATGTAGCCGATCACGAAACCGGTCGCGCTGGTGATGCTCTTGTTGTTGTCGTCGTGACGATAGACCACGCTGCCATACAAGCGGCTGCGGCCGTCGATGTTCCAGCGCGCGCCGATCTGCGCATCCCAGCCGCTCGAATTGAACGCCACATAGGGTGGATACGCGTAATAGCCCTTGTAGGTATGGAAGATGGCGGTTGGCTCGAAGCCCCCGATGCGGTAGACCGCGGAGAAATAGTTGTCGCGTGACGACGGGATCTGCGACGCCTGGTGGATGTCGCGTGTGTACTGCTGCTCGCTGACCGCACCCAGGAACAGCGGGCCGTTACGGTAGTCAACGCCGATACTGAGGAAGCGCCCCGCACGCGTCGTGTCTTCGAGTCCGAACGCATACATCACGCGGCCGGTGAATCCGTAGAAGGTCGGCGTCTTGTACTGGATGGCGTTGTCTACGCGATAGGACGCGTAGAAGAACTCCATGTTGTTGACCATACTGTACGCCGCGGCCCAGCTCGGGTCCGCGTAACCCGCAATCCAGTACGAAGGCGTGAACTGGCGGCCCATCGTCACCTCGCCCAGGTCCGCACTCTTGAGTCCGACGAAGGACTGACGGAACTGCGCCGACTGCACGCCCGTGTCGGCGGAGAACATCGGCTCGATCGTGAACACGGCCTTGTAGCCGCCGCCGAGATCCTCGACGCCGCTCAGGTTGAAGCGCGAGTTGTTCAGCCCGCCGCTGGTCATGCGCGTGACGCTGGCCGGGCCCGATTGAATCAGGTGCTCGATGTTCAGGTCGACGTAGCCCGATAGCCATACCGCGCTCTGGGCATAGGCACCAGCGCATGCGAACAGCATCGCGCCCGGTACAAGCAGCTTCCTTTTCATTGTGTCTCCGAATCTTTTCGTTTCTTGTGTCGCGGGCAATGTCCATCCGCACGGCAGCGCGGCCAGCGTGGGTCGCTGGTCATCGCCACAGGCACCTCCCCCTGCCATCGTGCGGAAGACCTCGCCTGGCGGCGTCTTCCTCTCTCCCGCGTATTTCCTCAACGTGTATACTCGGGAGTTACAAATTATACGTAGACGAGTATGTGTATTCCGATGATTATTTTCTTATACACAGAGGGGGTTTGGTAATAGCGGGTTGACCCGAATGTGTGTGCGCTATACGGCACGTATATGGCGGAAAATCGCCGGCTGCCCGCGCAGGACTTCTCAACTTTGTGATTCCGAGGCTCAAATGTCCGTCAATCCACTCAGCGAGATCTCGCTGATTCGCAGGTTGAAGCTGAACCAACTGATGATCTTCGAGCGCGTGCTGCAGACGCGCTCGGTGATGCGCGCCGCCAATGACATGCGTCTGACGCAGCCAGCCGTGACCAAGGTGATTCACGAACTGGAGTCTTGCTTCGATGGCGCGCTATTCCTGCGTTCCAACCGCGGCGTGATGCCGACGGAGCTTGGGCTGCTGCTCGGCCAGCGCGTCAAGTCGCTGATGGCCGAACTGCGCTACATGACCGACGAGCTGAATGATTTCCGCTTGGGGACCAGCGGACACGTCATCGTCGGCACGCTGATCTCGGCATCGGCACGACTGTTGCCGCTGGCCATCTCCATGCTCAAGGCGCGCACGCCGAACGTACTGGTGACCGTGCGCGAAGGCACCACCGCCCACTTGTTTCCGGCGCTGGCCACGGGAGACCTCGACATCGTCGTCGGCCGCCTTCCCGAGCGTGAACTGCCGATTGCCACGGCCTTCCCGCTGACGCATGAGGTGTTGTTCGAGGAGTCGCTCTGCGCGGTGGTCGGCAAGGGCTACGGCGACGCACCGGATCGCGTGGGGCACCTGTCCGAGCTGGCCGATTCGGCGTGGATACTCCCGACGTCCGACTCTCCGGCACGCCTGGCAGCGGAGCAGCTATTCCGTACTGCCGGCCTGCCGCTGCCAGGGGACGTCGTCGAGTCGCTGTCGCTGCTGACCAACCTTGGGCTGCTGATGGAGACCCCGCGCATTGCACTGATGCCAAGCGTGGCGGCGAACCAGTTCGCGCGCGCCGGCCTGTTGCGCGTCCTCGACCTGCCGGAGACCTGTGCCTTCGGCACGGTTGGATTCTCGATGCGTTCGAACAAGGAACAGAGCGCGGCGGGCCGTGCATTCATCGCTTGCCTGCGAGAGGCCGCGCAGGCAAGCGTGCCCGACGTGCCGCTCCCTTGCTGAGTGACACATTCCGAAAGGGTGGCTTCGGGACGCGCTGGTATTCCTGTTCGGGATAGCCAGCGCCGGATGTTTGATTATCGAGGCCGGCGTGGCTCCCCTAGACTCCGGTCGAGCCATTCAAGAGGCCGGTGACGCATTGCGACGCGACACCGACGGAGAGAGACACCTATGCTGACCTACGGAGCGCCCTTCAATTTCCCGCGCTGGATCGACGAGCATGCACACCTGTTGAAGCCGCCCGTCGGCAACCGGCAGGTGTGGCAGGACAGCGATTTCATCGTGACGGTGGTGGGCGGGCCCAACCACCGCACGGATTATCACGACGATCCGCTCGAGGAATTTTTCTACCAGCTGCGCGGCAATGCCTACCTGAATCTCTGGGTCGACGGCAGGCGCGAGCGGGTGGACCTGAAAGAGGGTGACATCTTCCTGCTGCCCCCGCACGTTCGCCATTCCCCGCAGCGTCCCGAGGCCGGCAGCGCCTGCCTGGTGATCGAGCGGCAGCGGCCCGCCGGTATGCTGGACGGATTCGAGTGGTATTGCGATGCATGCGGTCACCTGGTGCATCGCGTCGAGGTGCAGCTCAAGAGCATCGTCACCGACCTCCCGCCTCTTTTCGAGAGCTTCTACGCCTCGGAAGACAAGCGCCGCTGCCCGCACTGCGGACAGGTCCATCCCGGACGCGCGGCCTGACACGCTGGGTTGACGTCCCGACGGGACACCAGCATTTCCACGTCTTTTTCTTGCAGCATTCCCGCAACCCATGATGATTCGCGAAGACTGTGCCGCGCTGGACGCGGCAGACAAACTGGCGGGCTGCCGCGCACGATTTGCGCTGCCGGCCGGCACCATCTACCTCGATGGCAATTCCCTGGGCGCGATGCCCGCCAATGTGCCAGCCCGCATGAAGGTGGCCATCGAACAGGAATGGGCGGAAGGCCTGATCCGTTCGTGGAACGATGCCGACTGGTATCCCGCGCCGCAGCGCACCGGCGATCGCATTGCCCGGCTGATTGGCGCCGGGCAGGGTGAAGTGATCGTGGCCGATTCGACCTCGGTCAACCTGTTCAAGGTACTGGTGGCGGCCACCCGTATGCGGCCCGGCCGCGGCGTGATTCTCGCCGAGCGTACCAATTTCCCGACCGACGTCTACATTGCGGAGAGCGTTGCGGAGATGACGGGCTGCGAGCTGCGTTGCGTCGATCCCGAAGAGGTGATGTCCGCAATCGACGAGAACGTGGCCATCGTCTCGCTGACCCACGTGAACTACAAGACGGGCAAGCGTTACGACATGGAGGCGATGACCCGCCGCGCGCACGAGGCTGGCGCGCTGGTGGTCTGGGACCTCTGCCACACGGCGGGCGCCATGCCGGTCTACCTGAATCGCTGCGAGGTCGATTTTGCGGTCGGATGCGGATACAAGTACCTGAACGGCGGCCCCGGTGCGCCTGCGTTCGTGTTCGTCGCCTCGCGCCACCTGGAGCATGTCCGTCAGCCGCTTTCCGGCTGGCATGGCCACGCTCAGCCATTTGCGTTCACGCACGAGTACGCACCGCATGCCGGTATCGACCGGATGCTGACGGGTACCGCGCCGCAACTCGGCCTGATTTCGCTGGAGAGCGCGCTGGAAGCGTTCGACGGTGTCGACATGGAAGCATTGCGCGAGAAGAGCGTGTCGCTGGGCGACCTGTTTATCGCACTGGCCGAGCAGGAACTGGCGGGACTGGGTTTCACGCTGGCCACGCCGCGTGATGCAGACCAACGCGGCAGCCAGGTATCGCTGCGGCACGCGGAGGGCTACGCGATCATGCAGGCGCTGATCGCGCGCAACATCATCGGCGATTTCCGCGCCCCTGACATCCTGCGCTTCGGTTTTGCCGCGCTCTACGTTCGCCACGTTGATATCTGGGACACCATCGCAGCACTGAAGGACATCGTCACAAGCGAGGCGTGGAACACGGAAGCGTTCCGCACGCGCAAGTCAGTGACCTGAGTGCAACGGCCAGAACAATAAGAGGAGACAAGCGATGAGGCAGCAACAGGGATTCGACGCAATCGTCGAGCGGGAGCAGGGGCTGCATCGGGGGCTGTCCACGGGACAGCTCTCCATGATCGCCATCGGCGGCGCGATCGGTACCGGCCTGTTCCTGGGGAGCGGGTTTGCCATCGGCTTCGCCGGCCCGAGCGTGCTGGTGAGCTACGCCATCGGGGCGCTGATTGCCTTGCTGCTGATGGGCTGCCTGGCCGAGATGACGGTGGCGCATCCGACTTCCGGCTCGTTCGGCGCCAATGCGGAGCATTACATCGGGCCACTGGCCGGATTCCTGGTGCGCTATGCCTACTGGTCGTCGATCGTATTCGCGGTCGGCACGGAAGTCACGGCCATCGCGGTCTACATGAAGTACTGGTTCCCGGCGGTGCCCGGGTGGTACTGGATCGTCGGCTTCTCTGCTGCGCTGATCGGCATCAACGCCACCAGTGTCAAGGTGTTCGGCGCGGTCGAGTATGTGTTCTCGATGCTGAAGATTGTCGCCATCGTCGGCTTTATCCTGCTCGGCGCCTATGTGGTGACACGCGCGCCGACCGGGTCCGGCATCGGGCTGGCCAACTACACCGCACATGGTGGCTTCTTCCCGAAAGGGATGTGGGGTACTTGGGTGGCGGTGATCGTGTCCATCTTCAGCTACCTGAGCATCGAGATGATTGCCGTGGCGGCAGGCGAGGCACGCGACCCGGAGACCGCCATCACGCGCGCATTTCGCGCGACCATGGTGCGTCTGGTGTTCTTCTACCTGCTGACGCTCGCGCTGATGCTGATGATCGTGCCGTGGACGGCGGCCGGCGCCGGCGAAAGTCCGTTCGTCAGGGTGATGGCGGCCACGCGCGTACCGGGTGCCGCAGCGGTGTTCAACTTCGTGATTCTGGTGGCGGCGTTGTCTGCCATGAACAGCCAGCTCTATATCACCACACGGATGATGTTCAGCCTGTCCCGCGCGGGCTACGCGCCAAAGGCGCTGGGCCAGGTCAACGGTCGCGGCGTGCCCATGACGGCGCTGTTGTTGTCCACCGTTGGCATCGCCTTCGCGGTGGTGCTCAACGTGGTGTATCCGGATGCCTCGTTCATGCTGATGATGGCGATCTCGATGTTCGGTGCGATGTTCACCTGGCTGATGATATTCATTACACATCTGTTCTTTCGGCGGCAACACCGGGGGCGGCCGCTCGCCTTCAGGATGTGGGGCTTTCCGGTGACAACGCTGCTCGGCGCGGGGCTGATGTTCGCCACCCTGGTGACAACGTGGTTCACGCCGGAGTTCAGGATGACCCTGGTGGCGGGCGTGCCTTTCATGCTGGCGCTGTCGGCGGCCTACTGGCTCTGGTACCGGAAGCGCGGCGGTGCAGCACAAGGGGACGGGGAAGACGCCGGGCGCGCGGAGGTGCGCAACAGCTGGTAACAGTCGAATCTGCTGACGGCCTCCATGCAATGAATACTGTTTCTTATTGGTGTATACACGAACTTCAAATATGAGTTCGTTTGTGAGAAACTGTACTCATAACGACATGGAGACAAAATGGAACCGTTGTACCGGGGGCGGCTCGCACCGTTCGTTGCCTCTTTTCCCGTGCTGCTCTGTGCAGCCACCCCAGCCGCCGCCCAGAGCGACGGCGTGCAGATCTACGGTTTCATCAAGGAGAACGTCGAGTCGATCCAGATTTCCGGGAACGGGCGCAGCCAGTCCCTGGCACGCCTGTCCAACGATCTGTCGGTGCTCGGCTTTCGCGGCGGGGAGTCGCTGGGAGGCGGCAACCGTGCCTTCTTCCAGATCGAGACGAACCTGCGCATGGACGGCACCGGCACCGCGCAGATCGGTGACCGCAATACTGCCGTTGGTCTGAGCGGCCCCTGGGGGCAGTTCTGGATGGGGCAGTGGGAGATGCCTCTGCGCTACGTGTCGGTGTACAAGGTGGACCCGTTCACGGCAGGGATCTTTGCGTCCAACTCGATCATGGGGAATGGCTTCGTGACCGCCGCGAATGGCGTCTCGCCGCAGTCGTTTGACCGTCGCCAGCCCAACCTTGTCCAGTACGCCACGCCGGACTGGGGCGGTGTTTCGGCGCGCGTGGCGGTATCGATGCCGGAAAACCGCACGGCCACCACGAATCCGATTGCCTGGTCTGGGCTGGTCAGCTACGAATCCGGCCAATGGTATGCGGCGTGGGGCCACGAGTACCACGGCGATTATTTCTATAGTGGCTCGCACGACTACGCCGATCGGGTCGGACTGGTGTACGCCATCGGCGGCGTCAGATTGCGCGCCGCCTATGAGCGACTCAGCTACGAGCCTGCGCCGGGGCAGTCGGTGCGGCGCGATGCGTGGCAGGCTGCGGCTACCTACAACCGCGGGCCACATACGTTCCGTGCGTCGTACACGCAGGGGGGCAATGCCCACGGCAACACCGTCCAGGCCGTGGGCGGTATCGGCCTGCCGGGCACTGATTCCGGCGCGTGGCAGGTGTCGCTGGGCTATGGCTATACGCTGTCAAAGCGCACCGAACTCTGGGCGGCCTATACGCGTCTGGTTAACCACGCCACCGCCAGCTACAACCTGTCGGCCAATTCCGTGCCCGGCCTGAAGGCAGGCGATGCGGTCAGCGGCTTCGGTCTGGGCATCACCCACAATTTCTGATCCCCCATCGTTGCCGCCTTCAACCGAAAGTTGTCAGGCGGCCTGGTGGCAGACTGCTTCGATGTTGTGGCCGTCTGGATCGAGAACGAAGGCGCCGTAGTAGTCCGGATGATAATGCGGTCGCAACCCGGGGCCACCGTTGTCGCGGCCGCCGGCCGCCATGGCGGCCTTGTAGAACGCATCGACTTCCGCCCGGCTGTCTACGCGGAAAGCGACGTGCAGCGGTGGCTTGTTGGGGGCGCCCGAAATAATCCAGAACTCCGGCTTTCCCGGCGGCCCGAATCCGGCCACGTCAGTGTGTCCAGTCACGCTGGCCGGAATTTCCATGATCTTGACGATGCCAATCGCGCCAAGCGCAGCAGCGTAGAAGTCCAGACTCCGGGAGAAATCGCTAACGTTGACGCCGGTATGGTCGATCATCAGTTCTCACCTCTCACAATCAACAGGTAGGTAGTCCGCATGGGTGCATCCACCGCACGACTCGCGAGACGATACCTGAACAGATAGTACGGCTCAAGCGGCGGTGTTCCTTGCCTGAAGCCAGTTATTGGGAGAGCAGGGGAATAGCTCGATATAGCTCGATCGCAACTCCGCGCGCATCTTTTGCATTGGCCGTTGCCACGTCGGACAGCGCGTTCGGTACTGGAAGCTGTTCGGCGCTGGTAGCGATGGCTCCTGTTCTCGTGCAGGTATGCTCAGCAGGCGACCGCGCACATGTGATATTCGGCCAGCACGTCGACACGTAGGCAGTCCAGCCGTTCATTGTTGAGCTCATCGGGCGCGAGCGCCCCCGACGATGCAATCGATTTCGCCCAGCAGCAGGTCGGCGATGAGCTGACTCGCTTGCGCTTCACGGATCTGGACGAAGACATTCGGCATGCGTCGTCGTAACTCGACGATACCGTGCGGCAATGAGGTAGAGCCGGAAAGGGTGCCGATACGCAGCATCCCGCTGGCGCCCGCGCGCATCACGGTGGCCTGCTGCTGGGCTGCTGCGAGTTCTGCCACCAGCATCCCGGAGCGATGCAGCTCCGCCCTCAGCCCATGCGGCATTGATCATCATCTGTCTCTGCACCGTCCTACTCGCTTGCATTGCATCAGTCGTCATCCGCGTAGGAAAGTAGGACTGTCATTACTTCGAGATCGTGTAAGTACTGGGGAGGCGGATGTCGTCAGACGCCCACAGGCGGTGGCGGACCCCGCTCCGCCATGGCTTGGATCTTCGTTGCGATGGTGTTCTGACCGGCGTCGTTGAATATCAGGCAATGCGATTAGGTGAAGCGGGCCGTCCCGCCACGAGCGATGGCACTTATGCGGCCAGAATTCGTCATCGAGCCGGACACGGAGCTTCTGATGGGCAGAATGCTTTACGTGTTGTTAACGTCTGCCTAAGACTGTGCTCCAGTCAACAAGGGCGGAAAGTGGAAACGGCAGCAATTGGTCGGTCTGAAGCGCGTCGATTCGCATTGGCAGTGTGCCGCCTCCGTGCACCCAGTCACTGCGAGGCTGGCCGCGACTTTTACTCACTTACTGTGAGAATTCGACACAGTCAGTTTGGTACCGTGCCGCGTAACCTATTGATTTGGCGTGGATTTGTGCCCGGATAAACTTGAGGCGGGACATGAAACCTCAAAGTTAATGGGTCCTTCGTCCATCACTGCGCCGCGGAACTGTGATCTATGCTAATTGGATCAAATGACCTGCCGGAGTTTGAGATGGCGAATCTGCGCTGGCTGGCGACTCTGCTCATGTCTCTGCCAATCGTCTTGACAGGGTGTGGTAATGGAGGCGGCGATAGCGGGGGCAATACGACCAACGCTCTGACACCACCCGCCGGCCTGGTCGAGCGTGACGAATCGCCGATCTATGCAGTCGGCGTTCCGGTGGCCCCGGAAACGGTGAGCAATAGCGGGGGTGCCATTTCCCAATGCACGGTGTCTCCGCCGCTGCCTCCGGGCCTTAGCCTCGATCCGCAGAGTTGTACGATCAGCGGCACACCTACGGGCGACAGCCATGCCACGGTCTACACGATCACCGCGAGTAACGCTGCGGGCAGTTCGACAACCCGGGTCGAGATCGAAGTCAAGGACGTTCCCATCGCGCCAGACGGCCTGGACTACCTGGACCGGTCGGTCATCTACCCGGCCAATGCCCCGATCACGCCCAACACGCCGATCAGCACGGGTGGCGAGATCACGCAGTACAGCGTGTCACCGGCACTGCCGGCGGGCCTTGCGATTGACCCGCAGACCGGCGTGATTACCGGCACCCCCACTGCAGTGACGGCATCGGCGGTCTATACGGTGACCGGCGCCAACAGCGTGGACAGTGTCCAGGCCCTGCTGACCATCGAAGTGGCCGCGGTGGCGGTGCCGCCGGTCGGCCTAGTCTATGTGGATCGGCTGCCCGAATACATTGTCGGCGTGCCGATCACGTACAACGAGCCCGCCTACACCGGCGGCGAAGTCACCCAGTTTTCGATATCCCCCGCCTTGCCGGCGGGATTGACCCTCAACACGCAGAGCGGGGTCATCAGCGGTACGCCGACTGCTGAACTAGCCCAGAAAACGTTTGTCATTGTGGCCAGCAATAGCGCCGGCAGCGTCACCGCGCAGATCACCCTGAAGGTGGCCACAGCCCAGGTCGGTAGTTGGCAGCCCGCCGACGCCATGACTCTTGGTCGCTTCCGGCATACGGCCACGCTGTTGCCAGACGGTCGAGTCCTGGTGGCGGCAGGGAACAGGAAGCAGGCGACCTCCGCTGCCGAGTTGTTTGATCCGTCCACGAACGGCTGGACACGAACTGGCAGCCTGGCGCGGAGCCGGCAAGCGCACTCCGCCACGCTTCTGTCCGACGGTCGGGTCCTGGTGGCGGGGGGATTCGGCACCGGCGGAGGGAACGCGCTGTCCTCGGCGGAACTGTTCGACCCGGCCGCGGGTAGCTGGTCGCAGACCGGCAGCCTGGGCCAGCAGCGTGACAGCCACACCGCCACGCTGTTGCTCGATGGCCGCGTGCTGGTGGCAGGCGGCGAGGGGCAAGGAGGCAGTACGGGCGCACTGGCGTCGACCGAACTCTACGATCCGGCCACGGGCACCTGGTCGCCGACCGGCAATCTTGGCCAAGCCCGCAAGCAACACACCGCCACATTGCTGCCGAACGGCAGGGTCCTGGTGGCCGGCGGGGAAGATGCCGGCGGCGGCGCACTGGCCTCGGCCGAACTATATGATCCCGCCACGGGGACTTGGTCTTCGACCGGCAGCATGAGCCAGGCCCGCAACGCCCATGCGGCCGCGCAACTGACCGACGGCAGCGTGCTCGCAGTCGGGGGATTCGATGGCACAAATGCGCTCGCAACCGCTGAACTCTACGATCCCGCGGCGGGTACGTGGTCAACGACAGGCAGCTTGCAACAGGCACGTGACTTCCATACCGCCACGCGCATGGCAAGCGGACGAGTCCTGGTGGCTGGCGGTACAGACGGCAGTGACTTGTTCGTGAGCGAGTTGTACAACCCCACGACCGGAAATTGGTCCCAGGTCGGCAGTCTTGAGCAAATGCGCGAGCAACACACAGCAACATTGCTGACGGACGGCAGGGTTCTCGTCACAGGTGGCATTGGACGCGGAATACTGTCCTACACCGAGTTGTTCCACTAGCTCGAGGGCACTAGGATTTGTCGTCCGTGTAACTCTCTCGCGGCGGATACACGCCAGCGAGGCGGGCGATCAGGATCGCGACGAACAAGCTGCCGGTGATCTGTTCCACCATGCACATGCCGCGTGCCGGGCGCGTGAGTGGCGTGATGTCGCCGAAGCCTGTGCTCGTGAGGACGGTTATGCTGAAGTAAAGCGCGTCGGCGTAGACGAGCCTCCCCGGCTGCCCGACGACCATGTACGACTGCGGATAGAAGAATCCGATACTCGCGTAGACGTACGCCCAGAGGACGCCGATCAACAGATAGGCGGCAGCGGCGCCAAACAGCTTGTCCGGCGTCATGATCCTGGGCTGGAAGACATAGCGGAGAAGATACGCGACGGTGATGAAGTAGAGCGCAACGCTGAACAGCCAGGATATGGCGAGGCTGCTGTCGTCATCGTGCCAAAGGCCGAGGTACTGAAACCACATGGCCGGAACGGCAAGTAACAGCACGATCACGAACGACAGGGTTGTGCGGCCGACGGCTGCCACGGTCGCCAGCAGCAGAAACATATTGACGATGTTCAGGACGAGGCGGCCACTGTCGGTCGGTGGGACAAACGACACCGCGCCGATGAGCGTGAGCAACACCACAAAGAGCCAGAAACAGCGCTGGTAGAAAATGCGAGAGAGCGCGTCGCGCGTGGTACGGATGGCCATCCTGATATCGTCCCGGCCCTCACCGCGCGCGCGAGGCAAGGCGCGAAGCAAGCCGCTCGGCCAGCGCGCGGTCAATGACCTCGAACGAACGGCTCGCCCGCTCATAGGCGTACATGTCGCCGGTCGCTATGTCGAACCACCAGCCGCTTAATACCAACGCCCCGGCCATAACTTGCCGGCGTACGATCGGGTAAGTCATCAGATGTTCGATCTGCACGAGGACATTGAGTTGTGACAGCTGGTCGTGCGGCTTCAGGCTTTCATCGAGCGCACCCTCGTGTTCGAGGCGGAACGCCGCGTTGCTGGCGTGGTAAAGCCATTTATCAAGATTTGGTGCTTTCAGCTTCGGGTTGCGTGAATAGACCGCTTTCATAGCGCCGCATTCGGAATGCCCACACACGACAATATTCGCGACCTTTAGCACCAACACCGCGTACTCGATTGCGCTTGCCTCGGAGAGATCGCCGGTCGAGACCCCTTCCGCGGTTGCAGGGGGTATCAGATTGCCAACGTTGCGCATCGTAAAAAGATCGCCGGGATGCGTCGATGCGAGCAGGTCCGGAACAACCCGACTATCCGAGCACGTGATGAAGAGCGCATCAGGCGTTTGCGCGAGCGCGAGCTTGCTGAACTGTTCTGCGTACCGCGGTAGCATCTTCTCGCGAAATTCCACAATGCCCATTATGAGTTTGCGCATGACGTGCTGCCGACATTGTTGAGCCTGACAATTCTTCCGCTCCTCGCTAGACCCGGGTACGTGTGAGCCTCAGTCATGGCCCAGGCCGCTGTGCGCCAGTCATCATGGTTTCCTGGAGTGGTACCGGAACATGCTCACTACGGTCCTGCGGTGGCGAGATGTAGCCAACTATGCATCGAAAGGGCGATCAATCGGGCTGGGGTACGTTTCATCATCGGGAATTGCGATGGACCAGGTTGTCGCCACGTTGCTTCTCGATCTATTCACACACGCCGGATGTCATGAGGTCGGTGCGGAAGCAAACACAGCTTGGGACGGGCTATCGTCGTACCGTTGAGGAAGGGCATGTCCGTGATCGTCGATTGTCGGTTCACCTCTCAATCTATTCAGTTGTTGTCGATTGCGGGCTGAATCAGAGCATACTGCTTACTGCCGAGTGCACATGAATGTGCGGTCGCCCACGAAAAGGCGTAGTTGAATGCCAAAATTCGCTCGCGCTTGTTAGTCTCTTCCCTCTACGCCGGCATACGTATTTGCCGATCTTGAGCAGGCAGCGGTCTGTCTGCGCAGCGAGTGCGCATCGATTATGGCTCGATGCCGGATTGCTGCAGGAAGATTCTTCGTTAGGGTGTCCGTTTGTCGCTGCAGCCTGAACAGGAAGGCCCGTAGAATGCGAGATTGCCCTGTAACCATCGAGGTAACTAATGGACATTAATCCCCCCGTTACGCTGGAAGAATGGAACGCGGCCGGTGCTGATTATTTGCCTGGCCTTCTTGGCATGTGCTTTGTCAAAGTGGAGCCGGATGAAGTAGTGGCGACGCTTGAGGTGCGTCGTGCCTTGGGCGCCTGGAATGGCTACTTGCATGCGGGAACGGTAGTCTCGCTCGCGGACACATGCTGCGGCTATGGAACCGTGCGAAGCTTACCAGCCGGGGCCAGCGGGTTCACCACAGTGGAACTCAAGAGCAACATGCTTGGAACGGCCCGCGATGGCATTGTGATTTGCACCGCGCGCCCCATTCACAAAGGGCGCACGACTCAGGTCTGGGATGCTGAGGTCCGCCGCGGTGGCGACAACGCCCTGATCGCTAGTTTTCGCAACACACAATTGATTCTCTGGCCCAAAGGGTAATCGCTGCGGCTCGTCGTTCTCGGCCGCTGGATGGTCTGCATGGCCATCCAGCATTCAGCGGCACTCATAGGTTGAATGCGCGCTTGGCATGCTTTTGGCTCTTCCCTTGGGTCTGCTTTCACGGGCGTTCTTCTCTGAAGGTTGCCAGTCGCCAACTGGACTTCGTGAATTAGCAGCGCGTGCGGCGCTACAGCATGAAGGTTGCGCTGCGCCGCGAGATTCCCCGGACCTGCGCGGCTCTCTAGCTGTTGTCAGCTCACACTGCGATCGACAATGAGGGCAATCGGGATCAGATCCCAATCACTTCGCCGGATTTGCCAGGGACCGCGCACTATTTGCTCTGACGGCCTCCGGTTCTACCTGCATCAGGTCCTGTACCGCACTCCGAATAGCACTCAGCAAGCATGCTTCCTTGCGCGCGTAGTCCAAGGTGCCTGAGTTTCGTTGGAGATGGGTGGAAGTCAGTCGCCACGCCGGAATCGGCAATGTCTGCTTATCTGGGGACTGCCGTCGGCTCACGCCGGCGATAGCCATGCAGACGTTGTCTTGACCAACTTGCGCATGTTGGAAGATCACGACGACAGAGTACGTGTTGGCATCGAAGACCTGAGTGAATCTATCAGTGACAAGGTCCGAGATCTTGTCGCCAACGTTTTCAACACCGTCGCCGTAGGTGCGCGTACTGAACATGCCGGCGTGGGCAACTGAACAAAGCGTTGTGAGCGCAATTGTCGTAATAATTTTTCCAAGTGACATCAATTGGTCCTAGAAAGCAAGCTAAACCCATGCTTATCGGGATGAACCGACGTGATGTTCACCCCTCTCAAGAAGGGCTGCAAAAGCCTGCCGGCATTGATGCGATCGAGGGCTTCGATTAGGCCGCTGCCCTGACACTTCGGGCAATGCCGGTTGCGGCAGGAGTTACAGGGCACCTCGAACTTGGCGCAATCGGAACGGTGCAAGACAAGCTCGTCCTATGCCCCGGTGCGGCACTGTTCGATGCCCGACATGACATGCAACTGCCCGAGGTTCAAGCTGGTGGACCGTGGAGGCGGAAGATATCCGCGACCTCGAGCACAATGCGCTCGGCCCCAGGCCCCGCTGTCGGAGCGCAGACTCTCGAATCTGTATGTCTTCGATCATGCGCTGGCGTAGCGGGCTGATGGTGGGCGTCGCAACTGACATGGTTCAGTCCGTTGATCGCGTAGGCGAGGGGCCTTGGTGGACCAACCTCTGGAAGCCGGACCGCGCAACGGGCCGTATGATCAGACAGGGATGGATCGTCTTCGGCGCGTGGTTCGAGCTTGATCGGAAGTACACGACGCAACGCTTGCCGAGCCATTTTGTAAGGACGATAGGAGGGGATGCAACGTCCCCCTATACTCTTAGCTAGAGCGTTCCCGATGATCATGGGTTTTCGGAGCGCCTTCGCTCGTTTCCGGGCTTCCCCCTCGACGACGTCTGAGGACTGGTGACTCCTAAAGTCACTCACGGGCATTTCCTGGAAACTCCATGCAAGATGCCACGCGGCGACGCCTGCTCGGCAACATCCACGATATTCGAGAAAGTCGGCCGTGCGCGAGGATCGATGCAATCGATGCCCGGCGACTGCGATCCTTCTCGACCGAAGCGTACCCATCACGCACCTTATGCGTGACCACCTGGTCGGCAAGGAGACCAGGATTCATACGCATAGTGGCCACTCAATGGCATGGGCAGTCACGCTATTGTTCGACTGGGATCGCGCTGAGGCGAAATCACTCCACAGTCGTCCGTCGGCTCGTCGGCAACAAATAATGCGGAGTGAGGTAACACCATGCGTACGTTGCTGTATTTCATTCTAAAAGACGTCGTCACGGCGCGATTGGCACAAGCACGACTCGGCGAACTTGCCAATACATCAGCACTAACTGTGGGGCCTTGGTTTTCCCAGCGTGACAGTCAGCCAGTGGATGGGTTGCCAAGCATCGACGTTGGTCAGACCACGTATCGCGAAGAACTAGCGACCAGCGGAATCTTTGTCGGCGCGATCATCGCCGCGCTGGCTGTTTTGAGATACGGAGTCTCAGTCGGTACAAGTGCCACTGCCATTTCCTATGTTGGTGCGATGACGCTAGGCGCCATGACCGGCTGGTGGGTCGGCGGATTGGTCGGTACCAGGATTGGCCGTCTCGGACTGCGGCGGCAGAAAGCGCAAATGACACCAGACCAGTTGCTGATGATCTCCAGTTGCGACTCGAAATCCAAGGAGTCCACGAAGCAGTTGATTCACGAACTGGGTGGTGTAGCGATTGACGAGCACAACGACCTGATGCCGAACCTCAGGTGGGCATGATTGCCTGGCCTCCAACTATCTGCGATGTCACCTTCGATTTCGGGCCTGACCTTGCGAAGAATGTCAAAACGACTTGGAGATGAGCATGCAACGCACGACAGAGTACAGAGGTTTCGCAATACGCATTGATCTGTTAAACACGTCCGAGGGGATGTTTGATACTTGGTTTCAGATCAAGGGGCCGATTCGAACCCGTGATGCAGTCTACGGTGCGCGCCTCAAGGTGTTGGGGTCCCCGTTTTCGCGCCGCTGGGCACATTTAGTGGGCGAGCTCGCCGCACGGGCGTCCATTGACCAGATCCTGGATGTTGACGAATACTAGATGGATTCTGACGGCTTCTCACCAAAGCTACGGTGGTGCGCTACGTTGTAGCAGTAGACCATGCAGGCACGTGACCCACGGTCTTGTTTGGCGTTGCGCTTGCATCCCGTTAGGCCAGGTCGTCACGCGAAACCAGAGACATAATTTGTGCAGCAATCGCACGCAGACGCTCCGGGCCGCGCATGCTCCACGTACTCCTGCCCTGGACAGGCGTGTTAAGGTGCGCAATGGGGCTGCTCACATGGCGTTGGCTGCGATTGATATCCTCAGGGGTATCGAGGGTTACTAAATCATGCTGAATCTGAATACGAGAACTATGTTCGAGAGTCTGATGTACAAGGATCGCCACCTGAAGTTTGACGTTGTCGAAAGGACATACGGGGACTGGTGCTGGACCTATACCATCGACGGCCGCACAACATTCAGCAGCCATGGAAACAGCTATCCTACCCGCGAGCTTGCTGCAATCGACGCAATGGACGAAGCGTTGCTTCGGATCGACAAGAATCCGGTCTAATCACACACTGCGGTCCTAAGTCCTCATCCCAAGGAGAATCAGGTTGGGCATGATCAACTCTGCTGAGTTTCCTTGCTCGATAGCTTTCGACTGAGGCTTCACGATCGGCCGGGTCTGCGTACTGGCGGCCGTCGATGGTGGAGCGTTCTTTCGCCATGCTAGGCTTGCGCTAACCTGGGAGTTTGAAATGGCTACCACCTACAGGCGGCACATCATCAACTGCAATCCGCAATTGCTTGCCAGTGGCGAGTACAACCCCCGCCTGATTGTGACGGAGCATCAAGCTGATGCGGCAATTGATCATGTGATCGATCTTGGTCCCGATGTCTATCGAACAGCGCAAGAGGCATCGCAGAAGGCTGAAAGAGCTGGCATGCGTTGGGTCGATGCGAGGGTGGGTCCGGTCCATCGGCACGGAGACTTCGGCTACGAAGTCTCCGCTGCATCCAAAGAGCGAGCGCAGTGGACAGGTGAAGTTCGGATATATGGTTCCAGCTCCCCGGCCAACATCTTCGATCGAAGAACGGACTACCTCGTCGCTCCCGGCATATTCCGTTCTGATGGCGAGGCTATGGTTGTCGCGCGAGCCTATGCTATCCAGATAATCGACGCTGGCACCATGTTCACGTGGGCGGACGTGTAGGACACGTCAACGCCCCACCGCGCAATCACAGGCTGTTTTTCCAGTCGTCTTTTCATGCGCCATCCCTGCTATGGCAAGTACTGCCGCATGCAACGAATGATGCCGCTGCTGCCAGTTTTCGCCTGCAAGTCATTTTCCCGTGAGCGGCAGCAAGATGTCGGCGTACCAGGCGGAGTTCAAACCTAGGGCTTCGTCTAGTTCGAAGTCCCGCGAGCTCACGTCCAATCGAGCCGAATGAATGCCGAGCAGCATCCATGGCAGCGCGTGCGTGCCGGCATCGGTACTAAGGATGCGCGTGACGACCGGTGCGCCGCTGGTGCCGCGATGCGTCCGGGCATCAGTCAGGAAGTAGCCTTTCCCCTTAAAGCGCATGCCGAATGAGGAAGCGATGACCGCCTGCCGCACCACGGGTAAATGATGAAGCGTGTCATGAAAGCCAAGCGGGAAGCCAACAATTAGTAAAGAAGTGCCCGCTTCGATGGGGTCGTGCGACCTATGCAGGTGGGCGGGCGTAAACGCCCGATAAACCATCTCTGGCGGCAACGCAGCGCGGTCGAGTTCGATTACGCCCACGTCGATCCCGCCGGCGGTATCGAGCCCATCGCGCCAGACACTCTTGCCATCGCGATACAGCAGAATGGAGAAGCCGATGGACTCCGCCATGTTTTCCGGATTGACATGTAACTCGATCTCGATCCGGTCAGGAAAGTGCTTGCTTGGCTCATCGAACAGCACATGCCGGCTTGTCACAACAAACAGGCGATTATCTCGTTCGAAGAAAAAACCGGTGGCATTGGTCAGCGCCTGCTGCCCATCGAATGTCGCAACGCGCGTGGCAACCAGCAGGATGGGTTCGATCATCATTTCACCATTCTCACCTGTCTGCTTACAAGACAAGCATAGTTGGTTTGTGCTGGATTGCCCGAAACGTCGCGGACAGTCAGCTGTCTATGCGCAACGGAGGTGCGTTACCCGTCGTGGGACAGCGCCTGATTGCGGAGACCCACTTGGCTACGCGAGACTGTCAGTACAGCGCCATCAGCCTGGGGGCAATCATGGCTTCTCGAAATATCCACGTCATGCCGGATGACGACCGAGGTTGGATTGTGGTCGTGGAGGGACCGAACGGCGCTACCGTTCTGTTTCCAACAGAAGTTGAGGCAATCGCGGCTGCCACAGACGCCGCGAAGCAGGACGGGGTCAAGCTCTTCATTCATGACCAAGATGGCCAGATCAAAGAGCGGAAATCCTTCGATCCATTGAACCATCGAAAACCCTGACGGCGCGGATGTTGTGCGCGGAATCGCTCCTCCACGCCGCGCCGTCGTTATCGCGTAACCCCGACCGCCAGTACGATCGACAGAGGCTCTACAGCCTGGCGAGCCCGTCGCCAACTGGCAATCAAGACTTGTGACGATAGTTGATACGCCCTTTCGTAAGGTCGTATGGTGACATTTCAAGCGTAACGCGGTCCCCCGCGAGAACACGTATGCGATTCTTTTTGAGACGACCCGAGGAATAGGCCCACACCTCGAACCCGTTCTCAAGGATGACGCGAAAGCGGTTGTCCGGAAGTACTTCCGAAACCTTTCCACCAAATTCAACCAATTCTTCTTTAGCCATGTATTGCTCCGGTAGTGTCAGGCGGGGTCACACGCATTGCGTAGGGAGGTTCGTAGGGTGCCGTTCAAATGACTGCCGTCCCATGTGGGCAACAACGCCGTCACCAGCGTTGCGGGCCGCCTGTTTGGCCTTGGCTTCCGAGCCATGGGTGACGTGGCGCATCGAAACGTTTGCGACTACGCGTTCGGCGCCGCCTCGATACTCGGAGATCATGTAGCTTGCGAACCAGATGCCTGGTTCTTGCTGAATTGGGTAAACGGAAACGGTAAAGGGAGTGAAATCTTGATTCAAATTGTTCTCTGTTTCGAGTCGGCGCTGCTCCTAGGCAAGGGCAGGTCGATCGGGGTTCGTCGTAACCACCAATCCAAATGGTGGCCCTACTGAGCAGAAATGGGTCACGTCGTCGATGCGCGTGCTGAGGCGGGTGGCGACAGGCGCAACATTGACCTTACTTGCGCAAGCCAGCGACGTTGTGTACATGCGCTGTGTTGCGGAGCGGCTGTGCCGCCGGTCGGATATGGTTACGGGCAGTAGTTGCCTCGAAGACCCGGAGTACACCCGGGTGGCCGATGACGCTCTTCTAGTGATGATGTCGTCCTGGCGGCGCACGCGTCGAAGATCATCGACGGCAGCGCATCGTACCACCTTTACGCAATCCTTGCCGGCGAGAGGCGTGCCTGCCAGCACTTTGGCGAGCGTGGAGTTGTGTGCCCAACGTTCCTAGCAGTCGTTTCGTTGCTGCTCCTCCAGGATGTTTCGGTGGAGCTTGCGCAAGGTATTGAGTGCGTGGGGATCGTTCGGTTGCTCCATCGCGGCGTCAACAGATCGCGCTTGATAACCCAAGGCTTCGCACGCTTCAGCGCGGGATTGATTTACGCCCGATGCCATCTTGATTCTGGCTTCGTGACCGCGCATCGTCTCTCGCTCCAAGGCGCGGTCAGACAGGAAGGTCGCTTCGTTTTCTCGCACGTGCTCGCTCTTTCCAAGCACCGAGACGCTGCCGTGGTGCGAGCCGTCAACGACTCCGTAGCCATCTGGGCACGCCGAGTCTTGGGTGTAAAGCGTCTTGCCACTGCCTTCGCAGCGTATTGCATGTGCGGAGGACGCTGTTGTCAGCATCATGCCAAGCAGCGCTGCTCTGATGAGTGCCATGGTAGGTTTCGCGGTCCAAGATGCGGCGTAAGGATGATGAGCCTACGGCCTTTGGTCAGGGCGCGCTCGATGACTACTCGGGGAGGGCGAACGGCGCTGTTGCTGCGCGGCGCGTTGAGCGTTCTCGATCAAAGGCCAGCTAGCGACTCACCTACGACCTGGCCGTCAATGATGTGCTCGCCATGTCGTATGGCCGCACGCTTTGCTAACCCTAAGTCAGCCCAGTGCATGTCTGGGACGTGAAACACCCGCGCGCAATTTCCGCTCGGTGGCTCACCTTCCCGACAGATGACCACGGACGCGCTGTATGAGCGGTCTGGTCGGCGCTCGTGCCATTCGCGAGGCGAGTCGAACTTGTAGACCAACGGGTAGATATCAAAGCCCTTGCAGTTTGCAGCAGGGTAGTTGTCCATTATGTCGCTCCACGTAGGGTACGTTCCGGCACGCGCTTTCCGTCACGGCGGTCAGGTGCGCCACCAATGCTTGAGAGTTGCCACCATCGCCTTGGCAGACTGTCTCGTACCTTCAATCCACATGCAGGTGGCTAGCGATTGACGGTCGTGCGCCGCTGCGAACAGCGCATGGAATCAGTCTTGTGGCTTTCCATGGTGAGACGCGGCGCTTCGTCAAGCCATGCCATAAATCAGATCGACGGCGAACCTGCCATAGTGAAGCGCTGCCTGCTCCGCCGCCGCGTGTGTGTAGTAATCATCCTCTTCGTCGAAGGATTCAAAAAATATCCGATCGTCCCTGTCTGCCGTATATCGGATGGCCATCCGATAGCGCCATTTCGGCCCGGGGGCACACGTTTGAATGGGCTCGCCGGGTTCCTCGAATGCCGCGACATGTATGTACATGCCTCGGTATCCTTGGCACAGCCATCTCATTCGTGCCGGCATGGTAGACGTTCCTCAAATTGCATCTGTCCTAGCTGCCGATGACGATCGTGGCGCCAGCGCATACCATCACCAGCAATGATGTGGAGTAGCTGAGCGCGCTAACCCAGTAGAGCGCGCGGCTCGGTGTCTCGCTTCGTCGGTGGTGCCACTCAAATAGTTGCGAGAGAACAAGCAATGCGAAACTGGAAAAGTAGATTGCCAACACACGCTTCTCCCGCAGATGATTGGCCTCTTCCCACGGTTTGCCGGTTCAGTAACGCCGGACGAGGCGTGGCGGAACAGAAAGGAAGCAAGCGCGTACCGGAGCGGACTGGCGCGTGGATTCGCTCGCATCGCGATGGATGCGAGGGGGCCATGCGCCATTGATTCGAATCAGGGATGTGCTCGTCTCCGTCGTTGTCTCGCGCAATCTACGCCGCCAATAATTGCGGCGCAGCGAGAAGATCAAGGAGACGGCATTGAAGAGGGGCCCCGTAGAGGCGGGCAAGTCAATCCAGGTGGCGTGGCTGCTTGAAGATCCTGCTCAATCTGTTATACGGGGCTTTCCTACCGTAGTCAATGAAACTCTGCCGCTCAAATCTGGACGCGGTCCGATTCAAGATGGTGTGGCGTTGATCCGCGTACTTGGATCGAGATGATGCTGTTGTGTGAGGCGCGATTCAGGAGTGCATGTTCTGGGAAACTGCCGTCTTGAGGCGCGAGTTTCGATGCGGTCGCGTTCGATCACTGTACGTCGATGCTGGCCCAGAGCAACCGGGGGCGCGACGCATCACTGTGAGGCAGTTTGCGCAGAGGCATATGGAGACCTCTTGTACTGAAGGAATGCGACTGTAGTATGCGGCGTTGAAAAGCCAGGGGTTGTTTCGCCGAAGGTCCGTTCATTGCCTCGCGCCGCGCTTGCAAGATACGTATCGATTGTCGTGAGATGTTCATTGACCGAGGTGCGGTGTACCTGTATAAGTATGATCGCAGGATCTTCAAGCGTAACCTCGAAGCGTTAGGTGTTTACCTCGGCAGCACCACTTTCTCTCCATGTTTCCTCCTTGATCGTCATGCCTCGTCCGCTATTTCGGCACGGCGAGAATTTTTAAGGAATTTCTACATGGAAACCGGTACTGTAAAGTGGTTTAACGATTCAAAGGGTTTTGGTTTCATCACGCCGGATGCAGGCGGAGACGACCTGTTTGCCCATTTTTCCGAAGTGCAAGGTAATGGGTTCAAGTCGCTTCAGGAAGGCCAGAAAGTGCGCTATGTGGCCGGCGTAGGCCAGAAGGGCCCCGCGGCGACCAAGATCGAACCGATCTAAGGTAGCCCTCGAAGTTGCGCAAGAAGCCCTGCCGGGAGAAAACCGGCGGGGCTTTTTCTATTTCGTGACGACGAAATAGGTGCGGCGCGATGGGTACAGAAGAGCAAGCAATTGTGCAAGGCCGCCGCGGTGGCCCTGGCCCGGCTAAAGTGATTGGTAGCGGCTGGCGACTGTCAGAATCGGCCCTTCGAAATTTGGACGATGCTGGCGAGTCCGGCCGCATCGCTGGCGCAGTTGCCAGCCTGTAGGCTAATGCGTGCAGCATGGGCATTCCCGTCGCTCGCGCCAGTTTGAATTTGCGCACGGAGCAGCGAATGTCCGCAAGTGGTCTGCCCCGAGTTCTAACGCTGGCGCTCCGCCCAGACGCTCTCAATGATGTGACGGGTCGTTGGGCTAATGATGATCTTTCCCAACTCGGCTTGCGAAAACCACTGGCAGCCCTGGATTTCCTTGCTTGGCTTCGGCACGGCCGATTTCCCAATATTCGCGACGAAGACGTGGTGCACGGTGGTTGCGCCAACGACTTGAAACAAGAATCCGAGCCCGCGAGCCAGTAACGTGGTCTCCTCCAGAAGTTCCCGGCCTGCTGCGTCAGCAAACGTCTCGTTCTTTGTCGGACGGCCACCCGGTAGCGCCCATCTGCTGCCGTCCTTTGAAACCAGTAGCACGCGGTCGCCGCGCGCGCAAACTACGGTGGCCCTTACCTTTGTTTTCATGGTTCGAGTGGAGAAAATCCATGCCTGGCGGGCATCATACCGGGAGATTGCCGCTTTGCAGAAGCCGGCAGTCTAGGCGAGGTCCTCCGTGATGCAAGCGGCCGAAGGGTAGCTTGACGCGTATCGGCGGGCATGACCGCCGAATCGTATCGCCACATCGAAGCCATCCGTGATCATGTCGCCTAGCTCGTCGCGCGTAATCAACTCGAGTTGCAAGTCGGGGTGACGTTGCAGGAACGCCCCAAGCCGCGAACCTAGCATCAGCCGAGAGAGGAACGGGTCGATGTTGACGCGAAGGCGCCCATTGATAGTCTTCGCACTTCCGCTTGCTGACGCAGTGATGGCGTCGAGGGTTGCGATCAACGGTATGACCTGCTCGTAAAACGATCGACCCTCATCAGTCATCGGAATGGAGCGCGTAGTACGGTCGAAGAGCCGCAACCCGAGTTGTTCTTCGCGGCGCGCAATCGCACGACTGACACCTGGCTGCGACATGGCGAGCGCGTCGCCCGAGAACGGCCTACCAAGTGTACTTCACGCCCACACGCAGCGCGTAGTGGTAGAAGCTCTGCGCGCCCCACGCCCCGACACATTGGTCCATCCAGTCCAGCGCTTGCTGAACTGGGCATTGGCACCAATTTTCACCTCATAGCGGTTGCTCGGATACATGCTGCCCAGCGGTAGTTCGTTGAACGAGATGTTGCTGGACACACCGGTGTGCCACCAGTTCAGCGTCAGGTAAGGCTGCCACTTGGTCTTGCCTTCCTCGCGCACATACCAGGACTCTCACCTCGCTTCGACCAAGAATCGCGCGAGATTAAAAAGGGGGGAGTTCGAGGCGTCTTATCGTGCGAATCCTCCAAGTCAATACTGCGTGGATCAAGCCTTCTTCACATACGAGTTACACCATCCATTCGCGGAGACCTGCTTGCCGGCGAAGATTGGACAGGGCCCCCATGCATCGCCTGGCTTGCCCTGGTATAGCTGGCAATTGCTGCACTTCTGACTGACGTCGTGTTTCGCGAATTTGGCTTTGTCGACCTTGCTTGTATCGTGCTTGTATCCCAGCGCTACCGCTTGAGGGTCCTTCTCATCCAGTTTCGCAGTAGTTTGCGCTTCCGCCTTGCCATCAACCCCGGCCACGGTGGCCAGAACAACTCCCGAAATACTCGATAAAAATCGCCTTCGATTCGTCATCGCGATACCTCCTCCAGGTTGAAACTCGCAAGGATGCGCGAGTGCATCCAGACGTCGGCAGCGCGAGCGCGTTGCCGAATGAATCTTCAACTCTTCTTATAGGTCGCGCGGGCGATGGATGCTGTCAGTGATTGTCCGACGTTGCGCGAGTAGTGACGCGGAAGGCAGCGCCCCGTGCTTTACAACGACGCTTGCAGTGCCTTGGGAGTGTCTTCGCCGTCCGTTTGTGGCGGCTGGGTGGGTTTGAGTGCCAGTTCAGCTTTCAGCATGGTGTGGCCTGGCTGCGAGCTCACGGTCAGTGTGCCGCCCACGCGCGCGATGCGCAGGTGCATGCTGCGCATCCCCACGCTCATGCCGGCCTGCCGCACCGCCGCGACGTCGAAGCCGACGCCGTCGTCGTCGATGCTCAGCAACAGCCGATTGGCGTCGGGGAGTTCCAGGCAAACGCGCACGCGCCGCGCGCGGCTGTGCTTGACAACGTTGGTCAGTGACTCTTCCAGCAGGCGGATCAGCGCCAGGCATTGCAGGGCGGAGGGCGGTGTCCGCCACTGGGCGGGGCACTGCCAGTCGATGGCGATGCCCAGTTCGTCGAACAGCTCCGTAAAGCGGTAGCGCAGAGGCGCGATCCATTCCAGTGGCGTCGCCGGTACCTCGACGCCAACACTGGCGCTGCTGTCGATGGTCTGGCGCAGGTCATCGCGAATCAGCTTGAGCATGGAAAGCACTTGCTGGCGCTGCAGCGGTGCCTCGCTCTGTTCGACCAGGGCCATCATGTGCACCAGCGATCCGCCCACGCCGTCATGCAGGTCGTGCGCGATCTGCAGGCGTTCTTGCAGACGGGTGTTGCCCAGCGTCAGCGCGTGCTCGCGCGCCAGGGTCGTGGCCAGTTCGGCGCGGGCATCGGTGATGCCGTCGGCCAGTTCCTGGTTGAACTGCTCGATACGACGTACGTTGTGCGCGTGGCGCAGCCCCAGGATGCCGGATAGGCATAGGGTGACCACAATGCTGGTGTAAGGCGAGATTGGGTACGACCCGCGGAGAACGGCCAGCAACAGCAGGAGGTCGTGCAGGCTGGCGGCTAGCAGGATCAGCAGGCAGCCTGCCAGCAGCGCGTGTTCCCGCTGGCGTGTGCGCAGCGCATGGAACGGAAACTGCAGGCCATTGAGGTAGAAGATCGCGGCGGCAACCATGACGCCCACCAACTGCGCATGACCCACGTACGCATCCGGCACCACCACCTGGGTGGCCAGCAGTATGCCGGTGATCCACCACAGTGCCCGTTCGATGCGCGGCAGGTGCTGCCCGCCAAAGCGCCAGGTGAACACACAGAAGCAGGCGATGGACAACAGCAGCGCCATGGTGTTGAAACGCGCCACCGTCAGCGTACTGTGCCATGGCCAGGGGGTGGTCACCAGCACGTTGGCGATGAACAGTACCCAGAACAGGTACATGAGCACGTACCAGCCATAAGCGGTCTGCTCGCGCCGCACCACCCAGATGCAGAAGAACAGTGCCGCCATCACGCCCGAGACGATGATGTTGATCATGAACAGCGTGCGATGGCGCCACCAGATTTCGTCATAGCGCTGCTGCATCGCCAGCGAATCGCCAACGAAGACCGGCCCCAGCCCCAGGGACTGCCCGGCCACACCCACCACGCGCACCCAGAGCGTGTTCACGCCGTCATGAATCCAGGCTTCGGGCAGGCGCCAATGGCGCGGCAGGTTCCAGCTCCGCGACAGCGGCTCGATGAGTTGCGCGTCGCGCCACAGCGGCTCGTCGTTGATGAAGGCTTCGCCCGCCATCACCACCGATTGCAGTACCAGCGCGACCGGTTCGCGCAGTGTGCCCGGGCATTCGCGCTGCCAGTCGATGCGATACCAGACGCTGCCGCCGAAGCCGGGCTGGCGGCGGTTCCAGTCGTCGGGCAATGTGACCGAGCGCCACTGCGAGGGATCGGGGCGCGCGCCGTGTGGGCCCGCTTCGGCCGTGCTGACGGTGAGGATGCGCACCGAACATTGGGCCGTTGGTGTCTGCGCCCAGGCCGACGCCGCAACCAGCCACAGCACGAGGTGCGCGAGGCAGGCGAGCCAGCGCTTCATCCCAGCAAGCCACGCGAGCGCGCCGCGTTGATCGCCCTGGTGCGCGACGAGACGGCGAGCTTGCGATAGATATGCTTGATGTGGCATTCCACGGTGTAGCGCGAGAGGAACAGGCGCTCGGCGATCTCGCGGTTGCCCAGCCCATCTGCCACCAGTCGCAGGATCTGGTGTTCGCGCGGGCTCAGGCGTTCGGTCGATGGTTCGGGTGTCTGGGCATTGGCCGACTCGCTCGGGCCGGGATGCAGTTCCTCAATGATGCGCCGGGCGATGAACGGGTCGATGGGCGCGCCGCCGCGCAGCACGCTGCGCAGGGCCAGTGCAACTTCAAGATCGTCGCGTTCCTTGACCACGTAGCCGGTGGCCCCGGCACGCAGGGCGGCCAGGATCGCATCCTGGGTGCTCCATGCGGAAATCACGAGAATGCCCAGTCCGGGGTCGGCCGCGCGCAACTCGGCGATCAGGTCGATGCCGCTGCCATCGGGCAGGCCCAGGTCCACCAGTGCCAGCGCCACGGGCTGGTCCGTCACGCGGGCGCGTGCTTCGGCCAGCGAAGCGGCCAGTACAAGCGCATCTGGCGCATAGCCGAGCTGTTGCAGCAGGTTCTCCAGCCGGCGAGAGACCAATGGGTCGTCCTCCACCAGCAACGCCGGCGCAGGCAAGGTCAGATCGGCGGCAAGCGTGCGCAAGGGCATCGGCCCGGGCTCCCAGAAGAGACGAATCAGCGCGCATTATGCGGCGCGCCGACCACACCGGGCCATCCCTTGAAACCAGTATTTAGTGGGGGTATTTCGCCGGGATTCGCGGTGGTGCCGTCGCCCTGCTGGCGCATCGCGGCGAAATACCAGTTTGTAGTGATAGGCAGGCGTTGCCGTCACTTATCTAATTGCCTCCTGCCTCAAGACACGTCCAAGACACGGTCAGGGCACGGGTGGCAGACCGGACATCCCGGCTGCCAGGTTACGCATTCCTATTCCAAACACCGCACCACGCCGGGTCACGCACACGGCGTGTATGCCATTGGTCATCAAGTTGGTCATCGAGTCGGTCATCGACTTGGCCACCGGCTCCGGGGAAGTCGTCATGAATCTGAAGCGAATCATCAAGCGTTGCGGCCGCCAGCCTGCCACCGACACAGCGCAGCAAGTCGAATCGGGACAACTCCCATCCCCGCGCGGCGGACGGACGGAAAGACGCCATTGGCACCGGCGCGCGGTATAGCGCCCTCCCGATACCACCAGGCACCGCACGACTCCCACGGTTCTCGGCGCCTTTGCCGTGGCCGGGGTGCCGATCGCCAAGGACAGCGCCGTGATCGAGGCCGGATTTGACGTCAAGGTCGGCCGCATGGCAACGCTGGGTCTGGCCTATCAGGGGCAGATCGCTGGCAATGCCCAGGACCATGGCGTCCAGGGCACGCTCAATGTTCGCTTCTGAGTACGGGCAGGCAGCGCCAATCGCTCACTAATATATGAAAACGAATCGGGGATTCGCCGATGCGATGACGCCGGAAAATGATTCCAACCCCTATGGGCGGGCCGTGCCCCGCTTGCGCGACAGCGAGATGCGCAAGCTTCTTAAAGGAACCTGCCGGGCGACTGCAAGGGCGGCGCGTTCTGACGGCTGTCAGGCGGGGCACCGACGCATCGGACCACCCCGCCCCGGTTACCCGGCGACGCGCTCCGTGTCCGCCATCACGAACCGGTGCTCGATCAGGTCGGCCTGCGGGTGGTAGTACCGCAGGGCCATCGAGAACCGGCCAGCAGGCGCGGGCAGCCAATTGGCGGTGCCGGCCTCGGGTTGCGCGTGCTGGATGGCGATGTCGAGCGATCCGTCCGCATTGCGTATCAGTCCAGGCGTGCGGTCCCCAATCGCATAACGGCGGATCGGGTTGGCTGTGAAGAAGCGCCGGCCATCCGGTTCGAACTCGTACATCGACAACGACCAGAATGCGTCCACGGGCATGTTCGCGGGCACATGCAGCCGATAGCGGTGCCCACCGTCGAATGCCTGTCCGTCGCCATCCACCAGGGCGGTTGCATAGATTGCCTCCGCGCGCTCTAGCGCGCCGAGTCCGACGAGCGCGATGTAGGCGCGGTACACGAAGTCCTTGCCAAAGTTGCCGATGTGGTCCGTGCCGCTGAGCCACGAGCCCTTGGGGCCGCTTCGACGGATGCTGCCCTTGGGCGGGTGTTCGAGCCGGTGGCGCAGCGCCGGCCACAGTCGTGTCCAGGCATCGCGCACCTGCGGATCGAGCGTGCTCCATGCATCCAGCGAGCCAGCCCGGATGCCAAGATCGGCCCACCCGTCGACCATGAACTGTTCGTCGGCGGGTACGCCGTTGCGCGCCAGGGCCTCGTTGACGAGCGACAGATATGCCGCCGGACTGGATTCGTCGGGTGTGGTGACGAACCGTTCGGGTTCCCTGGCGCTGGCCTGCAACTGCATCTGCTCCTGAAGTGCATGCACGGCGGGCGCATCGTGTTCGCCGTCGATGAGCGTGCGCGTCAGCAGCCAGACATCGTTGCAAGGCGCCCGGACCAGCGTCGCGCCGACCGGTAGCGCCTTTGCCGCGCTGGCATGGTGTGCCGGGCCAGCTATCACGAACGTGTGGGCACCAGGGCCGTTGGTGCGCGGGCCCAAGCAGGCGAAGTTGTTTGTGAAGGCATCGAGCAGTGCCACGCTGTAGTAGCGGTCACCCATGTCAGGCATCGCCAGCGTCACGGGTGCGTCGGACAGGTCGAGCCACGCCGACGAGTACAACGTGTCGTTATTGGGCATTGTCACCTGCCGGGCGCGATCGTCCAGCAGGTGCCGGCTGTGATGCAGCCGGTTGGGCGGCTTGCCGCGCGTGGCTTCCTGCTGTGTGAGGCGCCAGCGCGTACGCGCCACGTCATGCAAGGGGAAGGTGTAGACGAAGGCGTCGCCAATACGCTGGTCAAGTGTGGTGGCGTTCAGGGTCATGGTGTCTTCGGGTTCCGATGGTCAGTCCACGGTGATGTGGTTGGCGCGGATCACGTTGCCCCACGCCGTCACGTCATCGCGCACGGTCTGCGCGAATTGCGCGGCGGTCCTGATCGGCGGATCGGCCATGTTCAACTGCATGAAACGTTCGCGCATCTCGGCGCTGGCAAGTGCGAGGTTAACTTCCGCGTTGAGCCGTTGCACGATCGCGTCGGGGGTGCCGGCTGGCGCGAACATGCCGTACCAGCTGTTGGTGTCGAACGGAAAGCCTTGCTCGGTCATCGTGGGCACCTCGGGAGAGGCGGAGCCGCGCCGTGTGCCGCTGATAGCCAGCGCGCGCAGCTTTCCCGCGCGAAGCAATGGCAGCGACGATGAGGTGTCGACGAAGGCCACGCGCACGACGCCGCCCTGCATGTCGTTCAGGATCTGCGGCACCGTCTTGTAGGGCACGTGCCGCAGGCGGATGCCCGTCTGCATCTTCAGGGCCTCCATCGTCAGATGGCCGCCCGATCCGATGCCCCAGGACGCGTAGTCATAAACATCTGGCCGCGCGCGTATGTGCGCGACGAACTCCTTGAGGTTGCGGGCGGGGAAGTCGGGCGCGACCACAAGGAAGTTACCGCCTGCGCCGATCTGGGCGATGGGTGCGAGGTCGCGCAGCCCGTCGTACGGCATCTTTGGCTGCAGCGTCTGGTTGATGACCACCGTGGCGGCGTAAGTGAACAGCAGGGTCTGACCGTCCGGCGCGGCCTTGGCGACGATGTCGTTGCCGATGATGCCGGTGGCGCCCGGCTTGTTGTCGATCACGAACGATTGGCCCAGCCGCTTGCCGATCATTTCAGCCAGCGGTCGGGCGAAAAGATCCGGGCCGCTTCCGGCTGAAGCGGGCACCACGAGGCGGATTGGGCGCGACGGCCAGGTGGCAGCCGCGCCGGCGGGGCGCAGTGCGGCGCCCAGACCGAGCATCGCGAACAGGCGCAATGCATTGCGCCGGCGATGGTCGGCGATGTCGTTGGCAATGTCATCGACAGACTGTGGGAACGGCATGGCGGGCTCCTAGTGGATGCCGAAGTTGTCGTCCGAGCCGCTTTCCAGGACCATGGCCGCCGCGACGTAGAGGCTGCGCGACACATAGCTGCGCACCTGTTTCGAGCGGGCGCGCAGCCATTCGGCCTTGAGCTGGCGAGCCTCCACGACTTGCGGTGCATCGCCGGATGCCTGTGCCAGCAGGTCGATCACATGCAGGGCCAACTGGATCTCGCCGCGATCCGCCAGTCCGCGGGCGTGCCGCACGATCGCGCCGTGATCGGCGATGGCCGCTGCGATCTCGGCGGCTACCGCTTTCGGTGCGGCCGGATGCAGCGTCGTGGCGTTGCGATCCCACCAGCCGTTTTCGGAGCGGTAGATATCGCGGGCGATATAGGTCGGGTCGCCGTAGGTAGGCTGCATCCACGGCTGCTCGAACAGATCCGGCGGCGGCTGCAGCGCGGCCAGCATCTCGCGCTCGTTGCAGCCGGCGTTCATCAGTCGCACCACCTCTTCGCGCATCCAGCGCAGTGCCCTGGCGGTGTGCAGCAGTACGTGCTGGCAAGTGTCCTCGCCTTGGAGGGACGGCCCAAATTCACGGACGACGGTTTCGGGTCGCAGGCTGGCCAGCCGCTCCAGCGTTTCCGCCCAGCGCACGGTGTCGCGCATGGTGCGGAACGGTGTGCCGACATTCGGGATGGAGTCGATCACGGCGGGGCCGCCGTAGAGCAACCGGCTTCCGGGCAGCCAGACGGCGACGGCATCATCGGTCTCCGATGGCGCCCACAAAATCTCGGCGCGCCGATCGCCCTGCCCGACCGTGATGCCTTCGGTGAAGGTCTCGGTAGGTCGGTTCTGGCCCAGCTTGCCGGCCAGGGCACCGCTGGCATGGCGGAACTGGATCTCGGCCATGCGCTCCTGCATCCGCTGCGTTTCCCGATAGCGCTTCTGGCGGGCCAGCACGTTGACATGCGCCAGGATGCGCGGCGTGGGGTCGCCACGTTGCGCGGCATGGTCGAGCCACTGCTTCGCGCCGGCGTTGTAGCCCAGGTGACCGTGGCTGTAGCAGATCGCCAGGACGGGCAGGTCCGTCTGTATGCGCAGGACCTCGATCATGCCCGCCGTAATGCGCCCGCCGGGACCGCTGTCGACCACCAGCAGCCCGCCGCCCACATCGGCGACGAAGCTCTGGCCTTGGCCATGCAGCAGCCAGATGCCATCTCCAATGGCGTCGATGCCCTTGCCGGTGATTAGCGCGGCGGGGCGGTCCTCGATTGCGTTCATGTGCGTCCCTTCCAATTGGCGAAGGGATATTCACGCGCAGATTCGCCGTTATATGCAGTGGGGAAAGTCCCGGCGGGACCACCGCTGGAGCCGGCGAGCGCAGTACTGGCGCGGCCTGGCGGCCTTTCGGGGCAGTTCGGGTGTGAA
This sequence comes from Cupriavidus sp. Met-2, assembly GCF_049843575.1. Taxonomy (NCBI): domain Bacteria; kingdom Pseudomonadati; phylum Pseudomonadota; class Betaproteobacteria; order Burkholderiales; family Burkholderiaceae; genus Cupriavidus; species Cupriavidus sp. Met-2. The sequence goes on along the minus strand of NZ_JBBHZL010000005.1, from coordinate 323,397 downwards.
CCGCTGGTTAGCACCCGCAACTGAAAGTAAGTTCCCGGCTCGACCGCAGTAGGCTAGCCGGCCATTTCCGTGGCGCGGGGTACCTGTCTGCGGAGTGGGCTGTCCGGCTGCTTGCCGAGATAGTGCACTTCTCGCCGCAACAGCGTGGCGAACTGCTCCGCCACGGGCGTCATCGGAGAATCGGCCCGATAGATCAGGCTTACCGCATGGCTGGGCAACGGATCCTCGATGGGCAGCGCCACCAGATTGGCGCTGGCCAGTTGGCCGGGCACCAACTGGCGCGGCAGCAGGCAGAGCAGCGACCGGTCTTCAAGCAGTGTCTGGATCATGCCGATGGTGTCGCAACGCACGGCCACGCGTGGCAACGGCAGATCGAGTGCACGGAAGGCGTCCAGAATCGCGGCGCCGGGGCCGTGCATCCGCTGGCCCGTCAGCACCCACTCCGATCCCACCAGTTCGCGCAGCCTGCGGGCGTTGCGCAGTGGATGGTCCTTGTGCGCCACCACTACCGAGTCATTGTCGTACAGCGGCTCGGAGACAAACTCGCGCTCGATGCCCTCGTCCGGAATTGGGCTGACTGCCATGTCCATGACACCGGCGCGCAGATCGGAAAGGTGGGCGGGATAGACACCGCTGTCGATGCAGACCTGGACGTCCGGGTGTTGCGATCGAAAGCGCTTGAGCACGGCCGGCAGCAGCAGGTGCGCCGGGCCGCCCGTGGCGCCGATACGGACCACGCCATTGCGCGTGCCCAGCATCTGCGACATCTCGTCGGTGGCCTTGCGCGCCTCGCTGGCGATGAGCTGCGCGCGCCGCAAAAATGCCTCGCCATAGCGCGACAGCACCACGCCGCGCGTAGTGCGTGTCAGCAACGGCACGTGCAGTTCTTCCTCGAGCAGGCGAATGCTCTTGGTGATGGCCGGACCCGAGACATTGCGGGCCTTGGCGCCGGCCCGAATGCTGCCGGTCTCGGCCACGGCAATGAAGTCCTGAAGTTGGCTCAGGCGCATGAAATTGTCCCCAGTGGCTGGCGTTCTTGATGACGTTTTGCCGCCAGCATAGCCGCATTTCCATGTGCTGGGGCTCCCACCACCCCCAACCCGCCAACCATCAGGCGGCCGGGCCGCCTTGAGTCGGTACGGTCAGGCGCGGCCGGTCCGCACGGCATGCCCGGAGTGCGGTTGCTCGCGATGGCGGTCCTTCAGTTCCCGTCGCAACAGCTTGCCGGTGGGGGTGCGTGGCAGGCGTTCGTCGAAGACCACCGTGCGCGGCAGCTTCAGGCGACCGAGCCTGCCCTGGCAGTAGTCGACGATGTCCTGCGCCAGATCCGGCGTGGCGGCCTTGCCGTCACGCAGTTCGATCACGGCCTTCGGTACCTCGCCCAACTCCGGATCGGGCACGCCGATCACGGCGACGTCCGCCACCGACGGGTGCTGCATCAGCACGCTTTCGATTTCCTGCGGATAGACGTTCACGCCGCCCGACAGGATCAGGTCCGCGCGCCGGTCGCTCAGGAACAGATACCCTTCCTCGTTGACGTAGCCGAGGTCTCCATAGGTGGCCCAGCCCTTGTCGTTGTACGCGGATCGCGTCTTCTCCGGGGCGTTGTGGTACGAGAACGTTGCCACGCCCGAGAAGTAGATCATGCCGACTTCGTTGGGCGGCAACTCGTTGCCGGCGTTATCCACGATGTGGATGACGCCGGCCGACGCGCGTCCGACCGAGCCCGGATACTTGCGCCATTCCAGTGGCCCGATGGAGGTCGTGCCGGCGCCTTCGGAGCCGGCGTAGTACTCGTAAAGGATGTCGCCCCACCAGTCGAGCATGGCCTGTTTGACATGGACCGGGCATGGCGCGGCGGCGTGGATGGCGACCTTCATCGACGAGAGGTCATAACGGCGGCGTGCCTCGTCGGGCAGGCCCAGCAGGCGCACAAACATCGTCGGCACCCACTGGCTATGTGTGACGCGGTAGCGCTCGACTGCGGCCAGCGCGCCCTCGGCGTCGTATTTCGACATGGCGACGCATGTGCCGCCGACGTCAAGCGTACGCATGATGTAGCGCAGCGGCGCGGCGTGATAGAACGGCGCGGTCGACAGGTAGACCGTGTTCTCGTCGAAACCGAATGCACGGCGCCAGGCGATGATTTCAAGCTCAGGTTTGTCGCGGTCTTCGTAGGGCGTGAGCGGCCGGCGGATACCCTTGGGGTGGCCGGTGGTGCCGGACGAATAGAGCATGTCGCGGCCGACCGGACGCGGGGGCAGGGTGGCGTCAGGGGCGAACGCGGAGATTGCGGCTTCGTACGCTTCAAAGCCTGGCGGCAGGTTCGAAGCGCCAGCCAGCACAAAGACAGGCAGATCGAGCGCGTGGGCATCGGCCGCGCGTACTGCTTCGACCAGCGGCAACATGGCGGGCGACGCGATCAGCAGTTTCGCTCCGCAATCCTTCAGCACGTAGGCCGCTTCCGCCGGGCTCAGGTGCGTGTTGACTGCGGTGTAGTACAGCCCGACGCGCCGCGCCGCGGATGCGATCTCGATCAGGCCCGGGTGATTCTCCACCAGCACGGCGATGCAGTCGCCGGCTTCCAGACCACGCGACACCAGCCATTGCGCGGCGCGGATCGCGCGCGCGTCCAACTCTCCATACGTGATGACGTGGCCCGATTCAGCCTGGATCAATGCTGGCTTTTGCGGCGCCACGGTTGCCCAGTCGTGCAGTGTTGTCATAACAGGTCGTCTCCTCCTGTTGGTTTTGTATTCTATTGCGACGCTATGCGCCCAGCGATGCCTCCACATTGCGCATGAGCGTCAGCAGGCGCGGGCCGAGGTCTTCCTTTAGCCGTTTGCACTGTTCGCTGTAGATCGGCACGGCGGCAGCGAGCACCCAGGCTTCGCCATCGCGGCGTTTCTGCATCGGCACGGCGATGGTTTCGATCTCGCGGTGCAGGTCGCCGTAGCTGCGCGAGAAGCCTTGCTCGCTCAGATCGCGTTGTGCCGTGGCAAGGCGCTCGTCGAGCCATTCCTTGCGCGATGGGTCGCGCCGCGCGAAGCCGTCGAGCCACGCCTTGCGTTCGGACTCGGACAGCATCAACAGGTACGCCCGGCCGGATGCCGCGCGCGACAGCGAGACGCGCATCCCGATTTCAGAGCGGAACAACTGCGAACCTGCACCCTGCGCCACTTCGACGTAGCTCAGATTGGTGCCAATCCCCGCGAGTAGCTGGACTTGTCCTTCGATGTGGTCTGCCAGTTCCTGCATCAGAGGGCGGGCCAGCTGGCGGATCGTCATGCGGGCGAGCGTCGGCGCGGCCAGGTTCAGCAGGCCGAGTCCGGGCACGTATTTCGATAGCCGCTCGGAATAGCGCAGCAGGCCGAGTTCGCACAGCGTGTCGAGCAGGCGGAACAGCGTGGGCTTGGGCAGACCCGTCAGCTCCATCAGTTCCTTGCCGGACAGTTCCTGGACGGTGGTCGAAAAGCAGCCAAGGATGCCGATGCCGCGTGCGAGCGCGCTCACCAGGCGACCTTCCTGTTCGCCTTCGCTCTCGCCCGCCGTGACGGGTGCGGTAGGTGGCAGTGATGTCACTTCAGATGCTCCCGGTCCATCGATGTCGCTGTTTTTCGGCACTTGTGTCTCATAAATTCTATTCTGCAATTCAAAAAAAGAGTCGGTCAAGAGAAATTTCGAGGCGAGAAGCTGGACTTTTTGGCTAAATCTGATTGAAGATATGTCACGCCAACCGATATTTTGAGCCACCCATCTCATTTTTCCTACTACCAGGATCAGGGGGAGACACATGCAGCAAGCTTTCATCATCGACGCAATCCGTTCGCCGCTGGGCCGTTCCAAGCCCGGCTCCGCCTTTACCGAACTCCATGCCACCGAACTGCTGGCCCAGGTGCTGTCGCAGCTCGTGCGGCGCAATGACCTTGACCCGGGTCTGGTCGATGACGTCATCACCGGTTGCGTGACGCAGGCCGGCGAACAGTCCGCAGGGGTTGGGCGCGTGGCCTGGCTGGCGGCGGGCTTTCCGGAGCACGTGCCGGCCACCACCATCGACCGCAAGTGCGGTTCGAGCCAGCAGGCCGTTCACTTTGCCGCGCAGGGCATCATGGCCGGCGCGTACGACATCGTGATTGCCTGCGGCATCGAGTCCATGAGCCGGGTGCCGATGGGCGCGGCGCGTATTGGCCAGAACCCATATGGTCCGTCGTTTGAGGAACGCTACGCGCCGGGGCTGGTCGGGCAGGGCGTGTCGGCCGAGCTGGTTGCCGCCAAGTGGGAGCTTTCGCGTCACGACATGGACAGCTACTCGGCGCGCTCGCACCAGCGTGCCGCCGCCACCCAGGCAGCCGGCGGATTCAAGCGCGAGATCGTCGGCATCCAGACCGTGAATGGTCTGGTGGAGCAGGACGAGACGATCCGCGCCAACACCACCGTGGAGCGCCTGGCGACGCTGGAGTCGCCATTCCGCAACGACGAACTGAGTGCCCGTTTTCCGCAGATCGGCTGGAATGTTACCGCCGGCAACGCCTCGCAGATCAGTGATGGTGCGGCCGCAATCCTGATTGTCAGCGAGCGCATGGCCACGAAGCTCGGCCTCAAGCCGCGCGCGCGTTTTGTCGGTTTCGACGTGATCGGCGCCAATCCGCTGGAGATGCTGACCGCGCCGATCCCCGCCACCCAGCGCGTGCTGGCAAAGACCGGCATGACGCTCGAGCAGATCGCGCACTACGAAATCAACGAGGCATTCGCCAGTGTGCCGATGGCCTGGCAGAAGACGATGAAGGCCGATGGCGCGCGCCTGAACCCGCGCGGTGGCGCGATCGCGCTAGGTCACCCGCTTGGCGCATCGGGCGTGCGGCTGATGACCACCATGCTCCATGCGCTGGAAGACAGCGGCGAGCGCTTCGGCCTGCAGTCGATGTGCGAAGCGGGCGGCATGGCGAACGCCACGATCATCGAGCGCGTCTGACGCCCATCGCAATCCCATACGAACAGGAAAAACAAGCATGAAACTCGACCAGACCATGTCCGCCGTCGTGACCGGCGGTGCCTCCGGCCTCGGCCTTGCCAGCGCCAAACGCCTTGTGGAGAAGGGTGTCAAGGTGGTGATTGCCGACATCTCGGAAGAACGTGCCGCTGCCGCGCTGGATGCACTGGGTCCCAATGCCACGTTCGTCCAGGCCGACGTCACCGATACCGACCAGATGACGCGCGTGTTCGACGCTGCAGTCGCGATGGGGCCGCTGCGTGCGCTCGTGCATTGCGCGGGGCTCGGTGGCGCGGTACGCGTGGTGGAAAAGGACGGCTCGCCGGGCTCGCTCGAAGCCTATGAGCGCGTGGTGCGGATCAACCTGATTGGCACCTTCAACGTGCTGCGTCTGGGTGCGGCACGCATGGCGACCAACGAGCCCGTCGACGGCGAGCGTGGCGCATGCGTGCTGACCGCGTCGGTGGCGGCCTACGAAGGCCAGATCGGCCAGATTCCTTACGCATCGGCCAAGGCGGGCATCGTCGGCATGACCATCGTCGCGGCACGCGATCTGGCACAGCGCATGATTCGCGTCTGCACGATCGCCCCGGGCCTGTTCGACACGCCGCTGCTGGCCCGTCTGCCCGATAACGTGAAGGCCTCGTTGGGTGCGATGGTGCCGCACCCGGCCCGCCTGGGCGCACCGGACGAGTACGCGTCCACCGCGCTGCACATCCTCGAGAATCCGATGCTCAATGGCGAGACCATCCGTCTGGATGGCGCCATCCGCATGGCCCCGCGCTAAGGAGTCGATCATGACCGACACGCTAGTCAAGGAGATCCGCGGCAACGTGATGGTGCTGACCATTAACCGCCCCGAAGCGCGCAATGCGATGGACTTCGAAACGGCCACCGCCATTGCGGCAGCGCTGGACGAACTCGATGCGCGCGACGACCTGAGCATCGCGGTGCTGACCGGTGCCGGCAACACCTTCTGTTCCGGCATGGACCTGAAGGGGTTCCTCGCCGGCAAGCGGCCCAGCATTCCGGGGCGCGGCTTTGGTGGCGTGACCGAGCGCCCGCCGCGCAAGGTGTTGATCGCCGCGGTTGAGGGCTACGCGCTGGCGGGTGGCTTCGAGCTCGTGCTCGCTTGCGATCTGGTCGTGGCCTCGCGCGAAGCAAAGTTCGGCCTGCCAGAAGTCAAGCGTGGCCTGGCTGCAGCAGCCGGCGGCCTGATGCGCTTGCCGCGCCGCGTGCCGTACCACGTCGCCATGGAGTACAGCCTGACCGGCGACATGCTGCCGGCCACGCGTGCCTACGAACTGGGTCTCGTCAATCGATTGACCGAAGCTGGCGGCGCGCTGGATGCCGCGCTGCAACTGGCCGCTGCGGTCGGCGCCAACGGGCCGCTGGCGATCGCCGCGAGCAAGCAGGTGGTGGTGCAATCGGGCGACTGGACCCGCGAAGAAATGTTCGAGCGTCAACGGCCGCTGATCGAGTCGGTTTTCACCTCGGCCGACGCGCGTGAAGGCGCGGCGGCATTTGCGGAGAAGCGCAAGCCGGTCTGGACCGGCAAGTAACACCCTGTCTGGATTGGCCGCCCCGAGCCTGATCAGGGGCGGCCTTTCGCGGCGGCAGCACCCGCGATTACAGACCCGCCGCAGCAAGAAAGACATGCGCCACCGCGTGAATACGTGGGCGGTGACAAGAAAAAAATGGTTGAGCCGACACAACCAATCAGGAGACGACAAATGCAACGCAGGACCTTCAGTTCGCTGGCGTTTGGCGCCAGCCTCGCGCTTGGCGCGATCGGCATGGTTGCCGCGAAACCGGCGAACGCGCAGGCATGGCCAACGCGGCCCATCACGATCATCGTTCCCGGCGCGCCGGGTGGCACGACCGATATTCCGGCCCGCATCGTCGCGCAGAAGCTCTCGGCACTGCTGGGCCAACCCGTGGTGGTCGACAATCGCGCCGGCTCGGCCGGCATCATCGGCACGCAGGCCTTCCTGCATGCGCCCGCCGATGGATACACCTGGCTCGTCGGCAATACCGGCTCGCACGCGATCAACTACACGGCATACAAGAAGCTGAGCTACAAGCCGCAGGATTTCGTGCCGGTCACCGACATGATCTCGTTCACGAACGTGCTGGTCGTCAACGCCCAGTCGCCCGTGAAGAGCGTGGCGGACCTCCTGGCGCTGCTGAAGAAGGAACCGGGCAAGCTCTCGTACGCGTCGGCCGGCATCGGGCAGACCACGCATCTGACGTCGCTGATGTTCACGCAGCGCACGGGCACCAACGCCATCCATGTGCCGTACAAGGGGTCGACGCCTGCCACCACGTCGGTGATCGCCGGCGAGACCACTTTCATGTTCGACAACCTGACCCAGTCGCTGCCGCAGATTCGAAGCGGCAAGCTGCGCGCGCTGGCGGTAACGAGCGATGAACGTCAGGCCAGCATGCCAGACGTGCCGACCATGGCCGAGGCCGGGGTGAAGGATTTCGTCGTGCAGGGCTGGCTGGGGTTCTTCGGCGCGGCAAAGACGCCCCCGGAAGTCGTCGCGAAGATGCAGGCGAGCCTGGCGAAGGTCATGGAGGATCCTGATGTCGTGCGGCGCTTTCGCGAAATGGGTGGTATGCCCGGCGGAGAGCCGCAGCCGAAATTCGCCGATCTGGTCAGCAAGGATCAGAAGCGCTGGGGCGAGACCATCCGCCTCGCCAACCTGACACTCGACTGATGACGCTGTCATCGTTCAACGCATCCAACACAATCGAAGCAGGAGACATCGCATCATGACCAACCCTTTGCCCTGGATCAGCGGCGACCTGGAGATCTTCCAGGATGGCATTCGCAAGTTCGTCGAGCGCGAGCTTGCACCCAACGAGGATCGTTGGTGGAAGCAGCAGTACATCGACCGTGAAGTCTGGTACAAGGCAGGCGAGATGGGGATGCTCTGCGCAAGCATTCCCGAAGAGTACGGTGGCGGCGGCGGGACGTTCGCCCACGAGGCCATCATCACGATGGAACAGGGGCGGGCCGGCGTGAGCAGCCTCGGCACCAACGTGCACAGCGGCATCGTTGCCCACTACATCCTGCGCTACGGCACCGAGGATCAGAAACGCAAGTGGCTGCCGAAGATGGCGACCGGCGAGCTGGTTGCCGCCATCGCCATGTCGGAACCCGGTGCGGGTTCGGACCTCAAGAGCGTCAAGACGCGCGCGCTGAAGGACGGCGACAGCTACGTCATCAATGGTTCGAAGACCTTCATCACGAACGGCTACCACGCCAACCTGATCCTGGTGATCTGCAAGACCGATCCGGAGGCGGGCGCGCGCGGTGTGTCGATCGTTGTGGTCGAGACTGATGGCCAGCAGGGATTCCGCCGCGGTCGCATCCTGGAAAAGATGGGGCAGAAGGGCCAGGACACCGCCGAGTTGTTCTTCGACGACATGCGCGTGCCGTGCGCGAACCTGCTCGGCACCGAAGAGGGCAAGGGCTTCTACCAGCTTATGCAACAGTTGCCGCAGGAGCGCATGATCATCGCGCTGGGTGCGTTGGCATCGATGGAGCGCGCGCTGGGCCTGACGATCGAGTACGTGCGCAATCGCAAGGTCTTCGGCGAATCACTGATCGAGCTGCAGAACACCCGATTCCGGTTGGCGGAGTGCAAGACCAACGCGACCATCGCGCGCAGCTTCGTCAACGATTGCATGGAGAAAATCCTGCGTGGGGAGCTGGACCCCGGCACGGCGGCGATGGCCAAGTGGTGGTGCACGCAGCGTTCGTGCGAGATCATCGACGAATGCCTACAGTTGCACGGCGGCTATGGCTACATGATGGAGTACCCGATTGCGCGGATGTATGTGAACGCGCGGGTCAGCAAGATCTACGGTGGCTCGAACGAGATCATGAAGGAACTGATCGCGCGCGAACTCTGAGGTGCTGCCGGCGAGGCGAAGTCGCTACGGTTTCGGTCAGGGTCCTTTTTCGATCCGGGCCGAAGCCTACGCGGCCGGCGCGTCGCCGGCGAACTCCGCAATCGCCACTTCGCGGAAATGCCTGATGGCCGGACCATCCGCGTGCGGGGAAAAGGCCAGGGCGATGCCGATGCTCGTGGTGTTGGGATAGTTGGCCAGTGTCGAATAGACCAGCTTGTCACTGCCGAATCGACGCATGATCGACGGGACCAACGCGACGCCAAGGCCGCTTTCCACCAGTGCCAATACCGTCTGGATCTGCGTGGCTTCCTGCGTGATCCGGGGAAGGAATCCGGCGGTCTGACATGCCGCCATCGCTGCGGCGTGCAGGCCCGATGCTTCGGTCTGGGCATACATGACGAACCGCTCTTGCGCAAGGTCGGCGAGCGTAAGCGGTTGCTTTGCCGCCAGCGGATTGCGCCGTGGCAGCGCGGCAACGAACCGGTCTTCCTGCAGGGAAATCAGCGTGGCAGTGCCCCTGGACATCAATGGCGTCCTGATGAGGCCGACATCCAGGACTTCCTCCTCCAGGCTCCGAAGAATGCTGGTCGACGTTGCCTCTTTCAGTACGAGTTCGATGCCCGGATATTCCTCGCGGAAGCGCGAGACGAGTCGCGGGAGTACCTGATACGTCGTGGAGCCGACGAATCCCACGCGCAATGTGCCACCCAGACCACTGGCGGCTGCGTGTACCCGCTCGCTGAACTGGCCAGCGTGGAACAGGATGCGCTTTGCCTCCAGCAACGCGACCCGCCCGCTGGCGGTCAGCGCCACGCCTCTGGCATCGCGCAGGAACAAGGTGGTGTCCAGCTCTGCTTCGAGTTTCTGTATGGAGACGGTCAGGGCCGGCTGGGCGATATGCAGCCGCTCGGCGGCGCGCCGGAAGTTCAGAGTCTCGGCAAGTACGACAAAGTGCCTGATGCGACGTAGATCCATATTCCTGGAAGGGTGACAGAGCGCCGCATTTCAATGTCGTGTTCTGGCTCCGGAGGGCGCTTGAGACCTGGAGCTTATTGAAACATGCTGTGCGTCGCAATACGGACACATACGCATGTCGCGGGGCATTCCCGCTGCGGTGCCATCGCTGTCAGGGGAGCCGTTTCCCGCCGCCACGCCGGAACGAGAAACGGCCTGTCGTGACCCCTTTATCCCTTGAATACGGGTTTGCGCTTGTCGAGGAACGCTTCCACGGCTTCCTTGTGATCGGCGGCCTGATGCGAGACCGCTTGATAGACGGCGGAAAGTTCCAGCAGCGTGCCCAGCGACGTGTGCATGCCTTCGCGCAACAGGCGCTTGGCCAATCGGACCGCGTGCGGCGGGTTTGCCGCGATGGCGGCGGCGATCTCCCGGGCCGTGGGCAGCAGAGCCTCAGGTTCGACTACCTGTGAAACGAGATTCCATTCGAGCGCCGTTTGCGCGTCGATCGCCTTGCCCGTGAACGTAAGCTCCGCCGCGCGCGACATCCCGATGATTCGGGGCAGCAGCCAGGCGCCGCCATCCCCGGGAATGATGCCCAGCTTGACGAAGCTCTCCGCAAACTGGGCGGCGCGCGACGCGATGCGGATGTCGCACATGCAGGTGAGATCGAGACCCGCCCCCAGTGCCGGACCGTTGACGGCGGCGATGACCGGGACCTCCAGATTGAACAGCGCAAGCGGCAGCCGCTGAATGCCATGGCGATAGTCCCGTCTGACGTCCATTGCCGAGGCAGTCCCGGATGCCTGCCGCTTCATTTCGTGGATGTTGCCGCCCGACGAGAATGCGGTACCGCTTCCGGTGATGATCACGGCGCGGACCGACGTATCGGACTCGATACGCTCGATCGCGGCCAGGAATTCGGGCACGGCCGTATTGCCCGTCAGTGGGTTCCGGCGCTCGGGTTCCGACATCGTCAACGTGACGACGTGCCCGTCTTGTTCGTAGGACAGGAAGTTCGACATGGTAGGTCTCCGGGATTGGATGGATCGGTTCGTCTATCGTTGCGTCTACTGTTTCGGCACGCCTGCGCGCTCGGCGGCGTCCGACCACTTCTTGATCTCCGCGAGCTGGAAGGTCCTCAGCGCTTTCGCGTCGCCGACAAAGACGTCCCAACTGGTGCGCGACAGGAATTCGCTGGTTTCAGGTGTCCGGTAGATGTCCAGCATCAGCTTTTCCAGCTTGGCGATGACCGGCTTTGGCGTATTCGCCGGTGCGAACGCGGCGGTCCAGTTCACCATGAAGTAGCCGGGGAATCCGCTTTCCTGAAGCGTGGGCGTGTTGGGCTGGCTGCCGAGCCGCTTGTCGCTGGTGACCGCGAGCAGCCGGAGCTTGCCGCCGTTCAGGAGCGGAAGTACCGCGCCATAGTCGGCAAACACGAAATCCACCTGTCCTGCAGCCAGATCGGTCAGCGCAGGCGCCGCGCCCTTGTATGGCACATGGTTGGCCTTGATGTGACCCATTGCCAGAAAGAGCTCGGTCGCGATCTGGTATGAGGCGCTGCCCGCGCCATAGTTGAGAGTGCCGGGGTGTTCGCGTGCCGCACTCAACAGCGCGTCGACGGTTTGGTAGCGAGACGTCGCGCTCACGACCAGCGCCATGGCGCCGACTCCCAGACGGGCAATGGGTGCGAGTTCGCTGACGGGGTCATAGGGGAGCTTGCGGAACATCGCGACATTGGTCGCCACCGGCGAGTTGCTGGCCAGCAGCAGCGTATATCCGTCGGGTTCGGCGCGGGTCACCGTTTGCGCGGCGATAAAGCTGTTGCCACCCGGACGGTTCTCGACGACGACCGGCTTTCCCAGCCGTTCCTCCATCTTGCGTGCGAGATATCGGGCGTTGGAGTCCGTGCCGCTCCCCGGCGGAAAGGACACTACCAGCTTGATGGGCTTGTCCGGGTATTCGCTTCTGGCGTCCATCGGCGTCAGTGCGCCGCCAATCGTCACCACGAGCGCGCACAGCATGGCCCACCGGCGCGTGGCTGATGTGAGTTTCATTCCTGTCTCCGTGTTATCCGGCTTCGTCTAGTACGCGAAGCGTCAGCAGAGACTATGCGCAGCGCTATGGCGCTGTCCAATATAGAAACGACGATTTTCGATATCCAAAATATATCGGCGTACTGCCGGGCAGTGATAAACGCAGCTTATCGAAGTCTCGCGAATCGCTATTGGACGCGGCGTTGGCACGTGGCTACGCTCATCGCTACAACTCGAAAGCAGGAGACAACGACATGAGCAAGGCGCTTGGCCATATCAAGGTGCTGGACCTGTCCCGTGTGCTGGCCGGACCCTGGGCCACCCAGAATCTGGCGGACATGGGGGCCGAAGTCATCAAGGTGGAGCGACCTGGCGCCGGCGACGACACGCGCGGCTGGGGGCCGCCGTTCCTGAAGGACCCGCAAGGCAACGAGACCGATGATTCGTCGTACTTCCTCAGCGCAAACCGGGGCAAGAAATCGATCACGATCGACCTTGCATCGCCAAAGGGCCAGGACATCATCCGGGCGCTGGCCCGCGAATGCGATGTCGTGGTCGAGAACTACAAGGTGGGCACGCTGGCTCGCTATAGCCTGTCCTACGAAGACCTGCGCAAGCTCAACCCGCGTCTGGTGTACTGCTCGATCACGGGATTCGGTCAGACCGGGCCCTATGCGGCATTGCCGGGCTACGACTTCGTTTTCCAGGGTATGGGCGGTCTGATGAGCATCACCGGGATGCCGGATGGCGAGCCCGGCGCCGGCCCGGTGAAATCCGGCATCGCCATCACAGATCTGCTCACCGGCATGTACGCCACATCGGCCATCCTTGCCGCGCTTGAGCACCGGAACGTCAGCGGAGAGGGCCAATACATCGATATCTCCTTGCTCGATTGCGTGGTCACCATCAATTCGTACCAGGCCATCAACTACTTTCTGTCCGGCAAGGTCCCCCAGCGGATGGGCAATGCGCACTCGAACATGGTGCCGTACCAGGTATTCCGCTGCAAAGAGGGTGACGTCATCGTGGCGGTCGGCAACGACACCCAGTACGCGGCGTTCTGCGGCGTCATCGGGCGTCCCGATCTGACGGAAGATGCCCGATTTACCACTGCAGCACAGCGCAACCGAAATCGGGAGACGCTGATTCCCCAGGTTGCCGAGGCGATGCTGGCCAGAACCATGACGGAATGGGTGACGCTGATGGAAGCGGCGAACGTGCCTTGCGGACCGATCTACAACATGAAACAGGTGTTCGAAGACCCGCAGGTCAGGCATCGGGACATGCAGCTCGTTCTGGAGCACAGCAGCGGTTCGAAAGCCCCATCGCTTGCGAATCCGATTCGTTTCTCCGATACGCCGATTCGCTACCAACGCTCCGCGCCAACCCTGGGTGAACACACCGACAGGGTTCTGCAGGACATGCTTGCCTTTTCAGCCGAGACCATCGACGCCTTGAGGGAGCAGGGCGTGATCTGATCGTTGTACCCAAAACAAAACTCAAGGAGACAAGATGCTGCATTCCGCAAAGATGCTTTTCCTGGCTGTTGCCGTGTTCGCCGTGTCAAATGCCGCGTCCGCAGCGGATCAGCCCATCCGGTTGGTGGTGCCATATCCGCCGGGCGGCGCAGCGGATCAGATCACCCGGCTGGTGACCAGCGATGCGTCGAAGTTCCTGAAGACGACGATCGTCATCGACAACAAGCCAGGGGCAGCGGGCATCATCGCCGCGGAGACCGTGGCCAGATCCGCACCCGATGGCAAGACGCTCCTGGTCGGCTCGAATGCGCCTCTGGTCATCAACAGCGCGATCTACGAAAAGTTGCCCTATGACCCGGCGCGCGATTTCGTGCCGGTGGCGGGGCTGGGCAAGACGCCGCTGATGCTCTCTGTGCGGGCGGAGTTGCCGGTGAAGTCAGTCAAGGATCTGGTGGCACTGGGCAAGAGCCAGCCAGGGAAGCTGACCATGGGCTCGGCGTCGAGCGGCAACATCACGCACCTCGCCGGCGAGAACGCGTCGAGCAAGCTCGGCGTGAAGGTCACCCATGTGCCGTTCGCGGGTAGCGCGCCTGCCATCGTCAGCCTGATTGGTGGGAATATCGACCTGATCTACGATGCATTGCCGTCCTCCATGCAGCAGGCCAGGGCAAACCGGATTCACGCACTGGCCATTCTCGATACGAACCGCTTTCCACTGTTGCCGGACGTGCCCACCATGCACGAACTGGGCTACTCGGGAACCGAGGCGAGCGCCTGGTTTGGTGTAGTCGCGCCGGCTGGCACGCCCGCTGCGCCTATCGCGGCGATGAACAAGGCGATCAACGACGCCCTTCGCAATCCTGAGCTGGTCGAGAAGCTACGCGCAATCGGCGCGCAGCCGATGCCGGGATCTCCTGCGAGCTTTGGGGAATTCATTAACGAAGAGCGCGCGCGCTGGATTCCCGTGGCGAAGTCCCTCAACGTGAAGGCGGACTGACGCATGCAGGCGCTGAGTTCTGTCGAGGCCGTCAAGGCGCTTCGAGATGCGCCGGCCGCGGTGAGCGACTACATCGTGCTGGACCAGGAGACGATCGATACGTTCGCAAGGCTGACCGGCGATCGTCAATGGATCCACGTCGATCCGGTACGCGCCGCGGCCGAGTCGCCGTTCGGCTGCACGATTGCACATGGACTCCTGACACTGTCGATGGTCACCACGGCGTTCACCCAGTGCTTCTCGTTTCCGGGCCGCAAGATGTCTGTGAACTACGGGTTCGACAAGGTGCGTTTCACTGGTGCCGTACCCGCGGGCGCCCGGTTGCGCGGTGTGTTCGTCCTGCAGCGCGTCGAGGATGTCCGGCCGGGCGAGATCAGATGCTTTTGGCAAGTGGAAATGCAGGTGGAAAACAGCGAACGCCCCGCCATGGCGGCGACGTGGCTGCTGCAGATGCGCTACTGAAAACAAAGGAGACAAGCAATGACGGTACTGGAAGTCAGGCACGTTGGAACCACCGCCGTGGTGACGATGAATCGTCCGGAGCAGCGCAACGCGCTCGACATGACGATGCGGGACGCATTCGCCGAGGTCGTTCCGGCGTTGCGCGATGACAAGGCGGTAAAGGCCATCGTGCTGACCGGCGCTGGCGGGCACTTCTGCGCGGGGGGCGATGTGAAGGCGATTGCGGCCGGGCAGGGCGGCGAACGCGACATCTTCGAGGGACGCGAGCGCATTCGCAAGATTCATCGCTGGTCCGACGAGTTGATCGACATGGAGAAGCCGGTCATCGCGGCCGTGGACGGCGTGGCGTTTGGCGCGGGACTCTCGCTGGCGCTTTGCGCGGACTTTATCCTGGCATCGAAACGGGCCACGTTCTGTTCGGTGTTCTCCCGCATCGGATTCGTGCCCGATGTCGGGGCGTTATATCTGCTGCCTCGCTGGATCGGCCTCGCGCGCGCCAAGGAACTGGTCTTCTCCGCGCGCGTCGTGAAGGCCGATGAGGCGCTCGACCTTGGGTTGCTCCATTCGATCTCCGATGACGATGTCGTGGCCGATGCCATTGCGCTGGCGAATCGCTTCGCGCACGCCCCGACCGACGCCATCGGCGCGGCGAAGTCCGTGATGAACCGGGCGTTCGAGTCCGACCGTCATACCGTCCATGCGCAGGAAGCGATGCTGCAGGCCATGTGCCGCGAGAGCGCCTATCACCAGGAGGCAGTCCGGAGGTTCATCGACAAGGAACCCGCGAAGTACCAGTGGTGAAGATCGCCACTGTGAACGTGATGTGAGGCACCGGTTGCCGGCGTGTTGCGGACACACGGCAGCACCGTGCCGGTTTTTTGCACTGACGCCTGGCGGCAGTGCCAGATCAGGAGTTTTCATTGAATCATCTACTCGATACCTTTCATCTCGCGCAGTTGCCCCCGGAGGCGGAGGCGTTTCGCGCCGAGGTGAAGGCCTTTCTCGCGGACATGCAACCCAAGGCCCCACCAAGCAAGCGGGCCAGGTCGTGGATGGGCTTTGACGCTGATTTCAGCCGGAAGCTTGCCGGCCGCGGATGGGTAGGCATTACCTTGCCGGCGCAGTACGGCGGCGCCGGCCTGGATCCGTTCCGACGATTCGTGCTGGTCGAGGAGTTGCTGAGCGCTGGAGCCCCCGTCGCAGCGCATTGGATCGCGGATCGGCAAAGCGGGCCGCTGATCCTCAGGTACGGCACGGAGGCGCAGAAGGCGGCTTACCTGCCGAAGATATGTCGTGGCGAGGCGTTCTTCTGCATTGGCATGAGCGAGCCGAACTCGGGCTCCGACCTGGCGAGTGTCCGGACGCGCGCGACGCCGGCTGCGGATGGCTGGGTCCTGAATGGCCAGAAGATCTGGACGACCAACGCGCAGCATTGTCAGTACATGATCGCGCTGGTCCGTACCTCAGGGGTTCCCGAGGACAAGCAGAAGGGGTTGTCCCAGTTCATCATCGATCTTTCCCTGCCCGGCGTGACCGTGCGTCCCATCCGGGACCTCACGGGCGACGCGCACTTCGCCGAGGTGGTATTCGAGAATGTGGCGCTGCGGTCGGATGCCCTGATTGGCGAAGAAGGCAGTGGTTGGGAGCAGGTGAACGCGGAACTGGCATTCGAGCGCAGCGGCCCGGAGCGCATCTATTCCAGCATCGTCCTGCTGGATGCCTGGATCGAACAGCTTCGCCGCACGGAAGCGACCCGGGACCAGGTGGCCGCGCTTGGCCGCTTCGTCACGCATGTGGCGACGTTGCGCAACATGTCGATCGCCGTGACATCGAAGCTGGCACGCCATGAGAGCCCGGTGGTCGAAGCGGCGTTGGTCAAGGATCTGGGTACCGAGCTGGAGCAGGCGATTCCGGCCTATCTGGAAGCGGCGATCGCCTCGGACCCGGAGGCGGCCGGCGATGGCGAGCTGCTGCGCACGGTGGCCTATCTGAGCCAGATTTCCCCGACGTTCTCGTTGCGTGGCGGCACGCGAGAGATTCTCCGCGGCATGATCGCCCGTAGCCTCGGGCTGCGCTAACACGAAGGAGGACAGTGAATGTTCGTAGAAGCCATCGCAAATATTCTGAAAGACCGTTTCTCGCCGCAGGCGCTCCGGAAGATTGGACAAGGCGTTGAAGTCAGGGAGGTATGGGGTGCCATCGAGGAGGCGGGATTCCTCGAGCTCCTGGCGCCCGAAGAGGCTGGAGGCGCCGGGCTGGCGTTGGGCGAGCTGTATCCGATTCTTCTTGAGGTCGGAAAGCACGCCGTACCACTGCCAATCGGCCAGACCATTGCAGCACGGGCGATTCTCTCGAAATCCGGGGGCGGGGCGCCCGCGGGCATGATCACGATCGCGCCAAGATGCCGGTGCGAACCGGACGGGAGCCTGCATATCGCCAATGTGATCGGTGGCCTGGTCGCGGACCATGTACTCGTGGGCTGCGGCGACGCGGTGCTCTTGCTGGATTGCAGCGCGGCGCAGCGGGACTGGATCGGGGTGCACGGCAGCCTCAGCGCGGATTTGAAGTGGGTGCGGGGTGATGCCGTGCCTATCGAGGGCGTCACGGTGGACGAACTGGACGCCTGGGACGGCGCCGTGCTTGCCGTGCTGATGGCGGGGGCGGCCCGACGCGCGGGAGAGCTGACCCTCCAGTATTGCCAGGACCGTTCTCAGTTCGGGCGGTCGATCGGCAAGTTCCAGGTCATCCAGCATCAGCTTTCGGTAATCGTCGAGCACATTGCCGCAATGTCCGTCGCCGCGCAAATGGCTTTCGCGGGTGGGCAGCGGCACCCGGGGAAGCTTGCTGCCGCCGTGGCGAAGGCCCGCTGCGCGGAGGCCGTGCAGGTTGTCGCGGCCGCCGCCCATGGGCTCCACGGCGCCATCGGCATCACGGAGGAGTATGACCTGCAACTGGTGACGCGATGCCTGCACGAATGGCGCATGGCGCACGGGTCGGAGTTGTACTGGAATCGTGTTGTCGGCATGGCGATTCTGGGGCGCGATGGCGTGAAGGTGAGCGATTTCGCACGTCAGGTCTAGGCGTTCGGGTGCACTTGTTGTCTGGCGCGAATAGTTCGTTCGAACGTCGCCGGCATGGCCGGCGCGGAACAGAATGGCTGTGTCTCATCTCCACCGAGGAGCCAACACGTGGATTTTCGCTTCAACGAGGAACAGGCCATGCTGCGCGACACGCTCGCGCGCTACCTGTCCGATCACTACACGTTCGATGCGCGCCAGGCTGCCGTGCATTCGGCCGCCGGCTGGCGTCCCGATTGCTGGCGCGCGTTCGCGCGCGACCTTGGCCTGCTTGGCATCGGGATTCCCGAGCGCTTCGGTGGGCTGGGCGGCGGCATCATCGACCACATCGTGGTGATGGAACAGTTCGGCCGCCATCTTGTGCTGGAGCCCTACCTTGGCACGGCCATCCTTGCGGTTGATGCACTGCAATATGCCAATGAGACGCTGGCCGCCGAAGCGCTGCCCGCCATCGCGGCAGGCGAACTGGTGGTCGGCTGGGCGCACGCCGAACCGGAATCGCGCTACGGAATGATGGTGCGAACACGCGCGGACGCGGCTGCCGGTGGATACCGGTTGCATGGGCGCAAGGCGCTCGTCACCGGCGCGCCCTGGGCCACGCACTTCATTGTCAGCGCGAACACGGAAGCCGGTCCGACGCTGTTCTGGGTCGAACGCACGGCGCCGGGCCTGACGTTGATCGAAGCCCCCACCTTCGACGGCGGCCGTACTGCTGACCTGATACTGACCGACGTGCCGGTAAGCGCCGCACAAGTGCTGGGAATGCCTGGCGGCGCATTGCCGCTGCTGGAGCAACTGAGCGACACCGCCGCCGTCGCGCTGTGTGCCGAAGCCACCGGCGCCACGGCGCGAATGCTGGAGGACACCGTCGAGTACGCGCGTCAGCGCCAGCAGTTCGGGCAGGCGATCGGCAGCTTCCAGGCGCTGCAGCATCGCATGGCCGACATGTACATATTGCACGAGCAGGCCGTCGCCCTCACACAGGTGGCTGCCATGCGTCTTGCTGGCGAGCCACATGAGCGCGCGCTGGGTGCCAGCACCGCCAAGGCCCATGTCGACGAAGCAGGCCGCCGCATCGGGCAGGGCGCGGTGCAGATCCACGGCGGCATGGGCGTGACCGAGGAAACGGCGGTCGGCCACTACTTCAAGCGTGTCACCGCCATCGGCCTGCAGTTCGGCAACGTTGCCTACCATCTGCGCCGTTGTGTCGACCTGCGCTACCCGGCCAACGCATAAGGACCGCCATGGATATCGACGAGTCTCCGCAAGACCTGCAGTTTCGCGCCGAGGTGCGCGCCTGGATCTCCGAAGCGTTTGATGACGAGCTTCGCGCCATGATGGCGCAATCGAAGAACGGTTATCTCGACAAGGCGGCACAGGTACGCTGGCAAAAGGCCCTGCACGCGCGTGGCTGGGCCGCGCCGAACTGGCCGCAAGCACATGGTGGCCCCGGCTGGACACCCACGCAACGGCACCTCTTCCAAAGCGAACTGGCCGCCGCCGGTTGCCCGCCGGTGTCGCCGATGGGTCTCAAGATGGTCGCGCCCGTCATCATGAAGTACGGCAGCCCCGAGCAACAGGCCCGCTTCCTGCCGCGCATCCTGGCGTCCGACGACTGGTGGTGCCAGGGCTACTCCGAACCGAACTCAGGCTCCGATCTGGCCTCGCTGCAGATGCGCGCGACACGCGGCGTCGATGCGAATGGCGAGCACTACATCCTCAACGGTTCGAAGATCTGGACGACGCACGCCCAGTGGGCCGACTGGATGTTCTGTCTGGTGCGGACCTCGCGCGAGGGCAGGCCGCAGGAGGGCATTACGTTCCTGCTGCTCGACATGCGCACGCCGGGTATCACCGTATCGGCGCTGCCTACGCTCGACGGCCCGATGGAGGGCCAGCAGGAGGTCAATCAGGTTTTCTTTGACGATGTGCGCGTGCCGGCCGCCCAACGCATTGGCGAGGAGGGCATGGGCTGGACCATTGCCAAGTACCTGCTCGAGTTCGAGCGTGGCGGCAGCTTCGCGCCGATGCTGCACCGGCAACTGGACAAGGTGGCTGCCATGGCCGCCGCTCAGCCCGGTGAGGATGGCACCGGGCGGCTGGTCGACGATCCCGTCTTCCGGCAACGGCTGGGCGCCATGTATGTGCGCGTGGCGGCGACCGAGGCGGCGGAGTTGCGGCTGTTCTCCGGCGTGGCCTCGGGTACGTCGATCGGCGCGGCGTCGAGCATGATCAAGTTGGTCGGTACCGAGACGGCACAGGCCATCTCCGAGCTAGCCGTCGACGTGCTCGGACCCTATGCGCTGCCATTCGTGCGGGATACCTGGGCCGAGATCCAGGGCCGCGCTGCCGACCCGCGTCTGGGTCCGGACAATGCCGCCCCGATTGCGCCGCGCTACTTCAACTATCGCAAGGCATCGATCTACGGCGGTTCGAGCGAGATCCAGCGCAACATCATCGCGCGACAGGTATTGCGGCTCTGAGTGCCCGCATTGGCGTCCCTCGACGCCATTTGTCACCAGTACCCATCCTATCAATCAAAAAGGGAGACAAGGCTCATGGAGACGGAATACCTCGCGACGCTGCCCAGCGCGATTCGCCACTTCGCCCGGGAGCGGGCCGGGGCCATTGCGTACGCCTTCGAAGGCCGCGAGACCACGTTTGCCGATTTCGATCGCCATACGGATCGCGTGGCGCAGGCCCTGCTGGCCGACGGCGTGAAGGCTGGCGACCGCATCGCCTATATCGGCAAGAACAGCGACCACTATTTCGAACTATTCTTTGGCGCGGCCAAGATGGGGGCCGTCATTGCACCGGTGAGCTGGCGGCTGGCGGGGCCCGAAATCCAGTACATCGTCTCGCACTGCGACGCGACGCTGGTCTTCGTCGGCCCCGAGTCATCGGCATCGGTTCGCAACCTGCTGCCAGCGCTGCCACTGGTGCGCCGCGCCGTGGCGATGGAGGGCGGGGAGCCAGACTGGCCGGCCTACACGGAATGGCGCGACGCGTGCCCGGATACACCACCGGCGCACGAAGCGAAGCCCGCCGACGTGGTGCTGCAGCTCTACACGTCTGGCACTACCGGACGTCCCAAGGGCGTGATGCTGATGCATCGCAACCTGACCAGTGGTACCGAGATCTCGCTGCGCGAAGGTGCCGACTGGTCGCAATGGAACGACGAAGATGTGTCGCTGGTGGCCATGCCGGTGGCGCATATCGGCGGTTCGGGCTGGGGCGTGCGCGGTGTTCTTGTCGGCTGCAAGGGTGTCGTGGCGCGCGAATTCGATCCGGGCAAGGTGCTCGACTATATCGAGCACGACCGCATCAGCAAGCTGTTCATGGTGCCGGCTGCGATGCAGATCGTGCTGCGTGATCCGCGCGCGCGCCAGGTGGACTATTCACGCCTCAAGCACATGCTGTACGGTTCGTCGCCGATTCCCGCGGCGCTGCTGCGTGAGGGCATGGCGGTGTTTGGCTGCGGCTTCGTGCAGCAGTACGGCATGACGGAGACCACGGGCACGATCGTGGCGCTGCCGCCGGAAGATCATACGCCCGCCGATGTCCCGCGCATGCGCGCCGCCGGCAAGGCCATGCCCGGTAGCGAGGTGGCGGTGGTCGGGCCGGATGGCCAGAGGCTGGCTGCCGGCGAGGTGGGCGAAGTGGTGATCCGCTCGCCGCAGAACATGGCGGGCTACTGGAAGCAGGAGGAAGAGACCGCCCGCACCATCGACGCCGACGGCTGGCTGCGCAGTGGCGATGCTGGCTACATGGACGCGGACGGCTACCTCTATATCCACGACCGGGTCAAGGACATGATCATCAGCGGCGGGGAGAACATCTACCCGGCCGAGGTGGAGAGCGCCATCTACGGCCACCCGGCCGTTGCCGACGTGGCCGTGATCGGTGTGCCGGACGAGCGGTGGGGTGAGGCGGTCAAGGCGATGGTGGTGCTGCGCCCGGGTGTGGCCGCTGACGCCGACAGTATTCTGGGCTGGGCGCGCGAGCGTATCGCGGGTTTCAAGGTGCCCAAGAGCATCGACTTCATCGATGCCATGCCGCGCAATCCGTCGGGCAAGTTGCTGCGTCGGGCGCTACGGGAGCCGTACTGGACGGGCCGCACCCGGCAGGTGAACTAGGCACACGGGGGCTGGGGAAGGGCACATCCGGCGGCAGATGACGCCGGGCGGTCGAGGTCTGGATCGCCTTGCTGGCGAGATCTGCCCGACCCGCCGCCCGATGTGTCGCCCCCCCCAGCGGTGCCGCCATTTGATCTGCCGCAACACTACCTATGGTATCGATATAGATAATCCACCCCATATTTTGTGCGTAAGCACGGGAGGGGTGCGATGCAGCAGAACATCCGGGGCGCGACGACTGTCGACGTCGAGTCGTCTATCAATGAATACCTGGACCGCAAGGACTGGCGGATTCACGCCAACGCCAACCAGGGGTATTCGCTGGGCGGCCTGATCCTCAATGTGGCCGGCAAGGTCACCGCCAACTACTGGCTTTCGCATGTCTACGCGCCCGAGGCCGGCGCCGCGCACCGGGAAGGCGACCTCCATATCCACGATCTCGACATGCTGTCCGGCTATTGCGCCGGCTGGTCGTTGCGCACTCTGCTGCATGAAGGCCTCAACGGCGTGCCGGGCAAGGTGGAAGCCGCGCCGCCGCGGCATATGTCGAGCGCGGTCGGGCAGATCGTGAATTTCCTGGGGACGATGCAGAACGAATGGGCCGGCGCGCAGGCCTTCTCGTCGTTCGACACCTATATGGCGCCCTTCATCCGCAAGGACGCGATGACGTACCCCGAGGTCAGGCAGCACATCCAGGAGCTGATCTATAACCTCAACGTGCCGTCGCGCTGGGGCACGCAGACGCCATTCACAAACCTGACATTCGACTGGACATGTCCCGACGATCTCAAGGAACAGGTGCCCGTCATCGGCGGCGAGGAAATGCCGTTCCGCTATGGCGACCTGCAAGCGGAGATGGACATGATCAACCGTGCGTACATCGAGGTGATGACGCAGGGCGATGCCAAAGGGCGCGTCTTCACGTTCCCGATCCCCACCTACAACATCACGCCGGATTTCCCGTGGGAAAGCGAGAACGCCGCGCGGCTGTTCGAGATGACGGCGAAGTACGGCCTGCCGTACTTCCAGAACTTCGTGAATTCGGACCTGACGCCCAATATGGTCCGGTCCATGTGCTGCCGGTTGCAACTGGATCTGCGTGAATTGCTCAAGCGCGGCAACGGTCTGTTCGGCAGTGCGGAGCAGACCGGGTCCCTGGGTGTGGTCACCATCAACTGCGCGCGACTCGGTTACCTGTATCAAGGCGACGAAGCCGCACTGCTGAACCGGCTCGACTCACTGCTGGACATGGGCCGCGACACGCTGGAGGCCAAGCGCGAGCGTATCCAGCAACTGATGGACGAAGGGCTGTTCCCCTACACGAAGCGCTACCTGGGCACACTGCGCAATCATTTCTCGACGCTTGGCGTGAACGGCATCAACGAGATGATCCGCAATTTCTCGGGCGATGCGTACGACATCACTACGGAAGCCGGGCACGCGATGGCGATGCGTCTGCTGGACCATGTACGCGGGCGGATCGTCGAATTCCAGGAAGCCACGGGCCACATGTACAACCTGGAGGCAACGCCAGCGGAAGGCACCACGTATCGCTTCGCGCGTGAAGACCGCAAGCGCTGGCCCGACATCCTGCAGGCCGGCACGGCCGATCAGCCCTACTACACGAACTCGTCGCAGTTGCCCGTCGGCTTTACCGACGATCCATTCGAGGCGCTGGCGCGTCAGGAATCCCTGCAATCGAAGTACACCGGGGGCACGGTCCTGCATCTCTACATGGGCGAGCGCCTGTCGAGCGGGGAGGCCTGCAAGCGGATGGTGCGTCGCGCGCTGGAGTCGTTCCGGCTGCCTTACATCACGATCACGCCGACGTTCTCCGTCTGCCCCAAGCACGGCTATCTGGCCGGCGAACACCGCTTCTGCCCGAAGTGCGACGAGGACATTCTCGCGCGCAAACGCGCCGCGCTGGCGGCGTGAGGTTTCCCGATTTTCAACCCGACGTTTCGCACATGAGGAGCAACGCCATGACTGATCTCGCTGTCGCCCGCCATTTCTCGATCGAACCCGCACTGGCACTCAAGGACGACGAGCGCCAACCCTGCGAAGTCTGGACCCGCGTGATGGGCTACCACCGTCCGGTGGCGAGCTTCAATACCGGCAAGAAGGGCGAGCATGCCGAGCGCACGTTTTTCGATGAGATCCGCTGCGCGGCCTGAGCCCATTGTGGCAGACCTGAAAGTCGGCGGCTTCACGCCGCTGACCAGCATCGACTTTCCCGGGCGGCTGGCCGCCGTGGTGTTCTGCCAGGGGTGCCCCTGGCGTTGCGACTACTGCCACAACCCGCACCTGATCCCGGTCGCCAGCCCGTCCGCGCGGGTCTGGGAAGACGTGCTGGCATTCCTGGCGCGGCGGCGCGGCCTGCTGGATGGCGTGGTGTTCTCCGGCGGAGAGCCCACGCTGCAGGCCGCGCTACCGGCCGCCATGCGCGACGTGCGGCAACTGGGTTTCGAGGTCGCCCTGCACACGGCCGGCATGTATCCGGACCGCCTGGAGGCCGCGCTGCCATGGGTCGACTGGGTTGGCTTCGATATCAAGGCGCCCGCGCACCGCTACGACCACGTGACCGGCACGCCCGGAAGCGCCACACGCGTGATGGACTCGCTGGCGCGTCTGGTGGCAAGCGGTGTCGCCTATGAATGTCGTACGACCTGGGACCCCGAGCTATTCGATGAGGCCGATTTGATGGCGCTGCTGCATACGCTGGCGGAGAAGGGCGTCCTGCGCTGGTCGTTGCAGGTCTGCAATCGCGCCGGAATGCCGGTGCCGCACCCGGCGGGGATTGCAGACCGCATCGCCGCGGCGTGCCCGCGGATTGCCGTGCGAATGCCGGCCTGATTTACTCAGCCACGTAGCGTTGCCACGCGCCGGTTTCCTGACACACGCCAACCCGTTCGCAATGCAGCCGGACCTGCTCTTCGTCCAGATCGCGTGCGGTCGATCCGTCGCTGTCGAACGCGATCTTGAGAGCCCGTGCCACGTGGGCATTCTCGATCGGCAGCTCCCAGGTCAGGAACAGCTGGGTGCAATCCTGATTCGCTGGAAAGTCGGCGGCGCTGAAACGGCTGCTGCCGCGTGGGATCACTGCGTGAGGCTGGCAGGTATCGAAGATCAGCACCGAGCCCCGCTGCAGCGGAATGCGAAGATCCAGCAAGGGGAAGTGGACGTCCTGTCCCTTGTCCTCGCTCAGGAAGAGATTGCAGAATGCGGCGCCGCCATACTGGTCGCCGTCATGGTGATACCGCGCCCCGCGACAGACCATAAGCGCCACATCGCTCGCGGCCAGCACTTCAGGCAAGCCGAGCGTGCTCGCCCAATCCGAGACCGCGCGCACGCAGCGCGAATAATCCGGCCAACGCACGCGTGCTCGCGCCAGGGGCATGACTTCGACATCCCCCACTTCCAGGTTCATGTGATGTGAGATTTCGCGCGCCCAGTCTGCGGTCAGCCGGGCAGGGGGCTCTGGAATGTCGACGGTGCCGGAGAGCACAACGTCACTCACGCGCCGGCTGCGGATGGCGTCGCCACTCCAGTAGTAGGCGGTGAGGGAATCCTGAAGATGCGGTTGCGGGTGGCTGCGGCTCATAGGCTGCAGTGTAATGCGCGGGTCCCGATCGTCCCTCATTGCATCCGCGCCTCGAAAATACCGATCATGCGCAGGGCCAGCGGCGAGAGATAGGCACCCGCCCGCGACATCACGCCTACGCGTCGGCCCAGGTCCAGGGCATCAGGTCGCAGTGCGATGGGGCGCAGGCCCGTCTGTGCGCCATTGCTGGTTGATCCCGCGATGCAGAGCATTTCGGTGCCGCGCACCAGATCGAAGAGGGCCGTGCTGCCGAAGTCGGTCTCCACGCGCAGGATCGGCGCGGGCAAGCCCAGTTCCGTGAAGGCGGCGTCGATCCGCTGGCGGATCAGCACGTGCGAGCTAGGCAGCAGCCACTGCTGGTCGGTCAGGTCCGCCAGCGTCAGGTTGCGTCGTCGTAGCAACGGATGATTCTCGTCGGCCACCACGGCCAGGCGGTCGGTGAACAGTTCACGCGATACCAGGGCCGGGTTCACCTGACGCGGCAACGGGGCGATGGCTAGGTCGAGTTCGCCGGCCTGCAGCAGGTCCATCAGCTCGCGCGCCACACGCATCGTCAGGCGCAGTCGTGCCACTGGCCGCTCGCGAATCAGTTGCCGACACGCGCCCAGCACCAGCGCATTGGGCATCGAAGGGGAATAGCCGAGGCGCAGCATCCCTTGTTCGCCGGTCTGGATGCCGCGCATTTCCTTGATTGCATCTTCATATTCCAGCCGGATCCGGCGTGCCCGTTCCAGAAAGACCGCTCCCGCCTGCGTGACGCGCATACCCAGCGTCGTGCGTTCGAACAGCGGTACGCCCAGTTGCGCCTCCACGCGCTGCACGGCCTTGGTAAGTGCCGGCTGGGTCATGTCCAGTGCCTCGGCGGCGCGCCCGATGCCACCGTGGGTTTCCACAGCCAGGACGTATTCCAGATCGCGAGTCTCCATCGCACATTCCTAGTATTTATGACTTTATTCCAGTCAATGCATTGTAGTGATGCCCATCATCTTACAGACTGGGCGCACAAACACCAGACAAGTTGCAAGGAGACATGCATGACGTTCGCCTACTTCCTCAGGCGCGCCGCTCGTTACTGGGGCGACAACCCGGCCGTGTTGTACCGGGATCGCGTGCTGACCTATCGCCAGCTCGACGAGCGTTCCACGCGGCTGGCGAACGCGCTGCTGGCGCTGGGCCTGACCCGCGGCGACCGCGTGGCGATCCAGGCGCGAAACTGTCCGGAGATCGTGGAGATCGAATGCGCGCTGTACAAGGCCGGGCTGGTCAAGGCCGCGCTGAATCCCCGTTTCACCGCCGAAGAGGCGTCGGATGTCGTGGAAAACTGCACGCCGCGCGTGATGATCGTCGGCCCCGGCTACACGCGATACCGGCGGGAATCACGCGGGTTCGGCTGTGTGGAGCATTTCTTTGCGATTTCAGGGGCGGAGGGCGGATACGGTGCCTATGAAGCACTGATCGATGGTGGCGCCACCGCCGCCATCGACTATGTGCCACAGCCTGACGACCTCGCCGTGCTGCATTTCTCGTCGGGCTCCACCGGCAAGATCAAGGCGGCAATGCAGAGCTACGGCAACCGGTTGGCGTCGATGCGCAAGATGACCCTGGGCATGGATCGCCCCGCACGCCCGGGCGATCGCCTGGCGTTGATCGGGCCGATTACCCATGCGTCTGGCATGTTGATGCAGCCGTACCTGTTCCTTGGTGCCACCCTGGTCCTGTTCGAGAAGTTCGAGCCCGCGCACTTCCTGGCCGAGGTGCCGCGTCTGAACCTGACGCACGTGTTCATGGTGCCGGCGATGATCAACCTGCTGCTGGCGGAGCCCACGCTGGCCACGGCAGACCTGAGCTGCCTGAAGACGCTGGCCTACGGCGCCGCGCCCATGGCGCCCGCACGTATTCGCGAGGCGTGGGAACGCATCGGCCCGATCCTGTCGCAAGGCTACGGCGCCAGCGAATCGACGTCCGGCGTTACCCGGCTATCCACGGCAGATCATGCCGAGGCACTCGCGCGGCATCCAGAGCGACTGGCATCGTGCGGTCGCGCCATGGGGGAAACCGAGGTGCGGGTCGTCAACGAGCGCGGCGAGGAGGTCTGCGACGACGAGATTGGCGAACTCGTGATTCGTGGCGAGGATGTGTTCCAGGGCTACTGGGGTGAGCCCGGTCTCACCAGCGAGGTGCTGGTCGACGGCTGGCTGCACACCGGCGACCTGGCGCGTGTGGATGCCGATGGCTACCTGTACCTGGTCGATCGCAAGAAGGACATGATCATCTCGGGCGGCTTCAACGTGTACCCGACCGAAGTGGAAGCCACGCTGTACCAGCATCCGGACGTCATGGAAGCCTGCGTGATCAGCGTGCCCGATGAAACCTGGGGCGAAAGCGTCAAGGCCGTGGTGGCGCTGTGGCCGGGCCGGCAAGCCAGCGCATCGGAATTGATCGGCCATTGCCGCGCGCGCATCGCCGACTACAAGTCGCCGCGCACGGTCGATTTCGTGGCCGAGTTGCCCAAGAACGCAAGCGGAAAGCTGGCGCGCAAAGTCGTGCGGGAACAGTACTGGGTGGGCGCCAGCCGCCGCGTCAATTAAGGGGCACATCATGTTCGAACATCTGACCAACCCCGTGCTGCTGGATACGCGCGTAGCGATCCAGCGCTTCATCGACGAGGAACTGCGGCCGCTGGAGCGCGAGCTGGATCTGGGCGCGGAAGACCCGTGGCCGCGCGACGTGCTGCGCAACGTCTGGCGCCGTTCCAGCGAACTCGGGCTCTACGCGGCCTGCCTGCCCGTGGAACTTGGCGGCAAGGGTCTCAATATCGCGGAGCAGTGCGCGCTCAAGGCCGATCTGGCCGCCAGCGGGGCGGTGCTGGCGCCGCACGTGCTGGGCGATCTCGGCGGGCCGCCCCGCGTGGGCAACATGCTCAAATACGCGACGCCCGACCAGATCGAACGCTACTTCCAACCGGTAATTCGCGGAGAGAAGTCCACGTGCTTCGCGCTGACGGAGACGCATTCTGGCTCGGATGCGCAGAGCATTCGGACCAGTGCCGTCGTAGATGGCGATGATCTCGTCATCAACGGAGAGAAGCACTACATCAGCGGTGCGCCGTTCGCGGACTTTGCCATCGTGATGTGCGTGACCGATGCCGCCACCGCGCCACCGTCGATCACGGCGGTGCTCGTCGACCTTGATTTGCCGGGCGTGACCGTCAGTACCGAGTACGTACCGATGTCTGGCCAGCATATTGATGGCGATATCCGCTTCGAGAACGTGCGTGTGCCGCGTGCGAACATCTTCGGTGGCGAAGGACGTGGCTTCAAACTCGGCATGTCGCGCATCAACGTCAACCGGCTGCTGCATTGTCCGTCGATGCTGGGGCTGGCCATGGGCGCGTACAAGGCGTCGGTACAGTACGCAGGCGCGCGCCGCCAGTTTGGCGGCCCGATCGCGCGTTTCCAGGCCATCCAGCACATGCTGGCCGATATGGCGGCCGCGCTGTGGGCGTGCGAGAGCATGATCGCGCAGACAGCGATGCTTGCCGATGCCGGCGCTGACCTGCGCATGAAGGCGGCGGCGTGCAAGCTGTTCGTGTCGGAGCGCTGCTTCGAGGTGGCCGACAAGGCAGTGCAGATTCACGGCAATGTGGGCGTGACGCGCGGCCATCCGGTGGAGCAGACCTGGCGCAAGCTGCGCATGTTCCGCATCTTTACGGGCACCAGCGAGATCCAGCGGAATACGATCGCCAAGGCGATTCTCGATCCCACTGGGGCATGACCATCTGGCCTGATCGGGTCTGACCTGACCGACGGGCCTCAACGCATTTGCGTGGCGACATTGCGATGCAAGACAATGCGCCGCATGACAGGAGACAACCATGAATCGTCGTCAGTGGTTTGCCACGGCAGGCGCCGTGGCCGGCGCCACGGCCTTGAGCGGCATGATGAGCCGCGTGGCCAGGGCAGCCGCACCCTATCCATCGCGCCCGATCCGGTTGATCGTGCCGTTTATCGCCGGGACCGCGCCGGACTCGATGGCCCGCACGATCTCCGCCGAACTGGCGCCCGTGCTGGGCCAGCCGCTGGTGGTGGAAAACATCGGTGGCGCGGGCGGCATCATCGGCGCTCGCGCGCTGAAGCGTGCCGAGCCGGATGGCTACACGCTCGGTGTGCTGGCCAATCAGCACGTGATCAACGTTCACCTGTATCGCGACCAGCCGTATGACGCGACCAAGGACTTCACCGCGATTTCGGCGCTGTCCGGCGGCCCGGTAGTGTTGGCCGTGCCGGCCTCGTCGCCATACAAGACAGCGCGTGACCTGATCGAAGCAATGCGTCGGCAGCCGGATGGCTTGAACTATGGATCGGGCGGAAAGGGCAGTGTGTCGCACCTGGCAGTGGAGTCGCTGCTCCACCAGACGCGAACCAAGGCGGTTCACATCCCCTACAAGGGTGCTAGCGAAATCGTGACTGCGATGATGAGTGGGCAGACGCAGTTCGGCATGCCCGTTCTATCGACAGCGGCACCGTTCCTGCGCAACGGACAGCTTCGTTCGCTGGCGGTGTCGTCAGCCGCGCGGTCGATCTATTTTCCCGACGTGCCGACGCTGGCGGAATCGTTGCCGCCAGGCTTCGTGCTCGACAACTGGAGCGGCCTGTTTGCCCCAGCTGGCCTGCCAGCGCCGCTGACGAAGAAGTTGTTCGATGCCATGGTCGCGCTGCAGGCCAGTGGGAAACTCGATGCGTCGATGAAGGCAAACGCGGGAGAGATTCGCAGGAGCGCATCGCCCGCCGAATTCGCGCAGATGGTAGCCGCGGATAACGCCCGCTACGACAAGCTCATCGGCGAGATCGGGATGCGGGGGGAGGTGGGCTGAGACATCCGGCAGCCCGCACGGGCGGGCGCCGATGGTACGGACACCATCGCCACGCGCGGCGCTTGACCCGGCTGACCAGATCTCCGGTCAGCGGGAAAGCGTGCTGTACCAGAAGGGCAGTGCCGCGGCGGCCATCGCCGCGGCCAGCGGGGCGAGTTGAACCAGGCCGGCGAGCACTGCGTGTAGGGCGGATCGTTGTGACATGGCGGCGACGGAGTGAGAATGTCGTGGCATCATGCGCTGTCGAACCTGAACCGCGCCTGAGCGCGGCGTTCAGCTTCTGTTCAGGCTTGCCCCCGCAACATGCGCCCCATGAATGCCTTGACACGCTGGCTGCGCCCCGCAGCGCACATCCTGATCCTCGTTGCCGCGCTCGGCCCCTTTGGCGCCGCCGGCATCGCCCATGCCGATACCGATGCCGACCGCGCCCGCGAGGCGCTGCGCTCGGGCGAGATCCTGCCCCTGTCCCACATCCTCGAGACCGTCTCGAATCAGTACACGGGCGACGTCATCGACGTCAAGCTGGACCGCGATGACGGGATATGGACCTATGAAGTCAAGCTGCTGCTGCCGAACAGCGCGGTGGCCAAGCTCAAGTACGATGCCCGCAACGCGCGCCTGTTGAAGGCAAAGGGGCATGACCTCGACAAAGCCCGCAAGCCCTGACGACGATGCGCATCCTGCTGATCGAGGACGAAGCCACACTGGCGCGCCAGCTTGCCGATACGCTGTCTCAGGCAGGATATGTGGTGGATCACGCGTCAGATGGCATCGACGCCGAGCATCTCGGTACCGAGAATCCCTATGATGCGGTCATTCTCGACCTGGGCCTGCCCAAGCTCGATGGCCTGACCGTGCTCAAGCGTTGGCGCCAGGCCGGCAACGGCGTGCCGGTGCTGATTCTGACCGCGCGCGACAGCTGGGTGGAGAAGGTGGAAGGCATCGACGCGGGCGCGGATGACTATCTCACCAAGCCGTTCCGTGCCGAGGAACTGCTGGCCCGTATTCGGGCGCTGATCCGCCGCTCCACCGGGCATACCTCGCCCGTTCTCGTCTGCGGCCCCGTCACGCTGGCGCCCGCCACTGGTCAGGTCAGTGTGGACGGATCGCCCATCGTCCTTACCGCCCACGAGTACAAGGTGCTCGATTACCTGATGCACCACCAGGGTGTGATCGTCAGCAAGACCACGCTGACCGAGCATATCTACGCGCAGGACCATGACCGCGACAGCAATACCATCGAGGTATTCGTCGGTCGCCTGCGACGCAAGCTGGGTGTCGACGTCATCGAAACGGTGCGTGGCCTCGGATACCGGCTGCGCCCGCCGGAACACGGCGCATGAAGCGGCCCACCATCGCGGGCAGGTTGCTGCTGATCGCCACGCTGTGGGTGGTCGGCACGCTATGCGCCACGGGCTGGGTGCTCGATACGCTGTTCGGGCGTCACGTCGACAAGACTTACGTGACCGAGCTGGACCGGGACCTGACCAGCCTTGCCGCCGCGCTCGAATGGAATGGCCACGGCCAGCTGGAACTGACGCGCCAGCCCGCCGATCCGCGCTTTGAACGGCCATACTCTGGCGCCTACTGGCAGGCCGCGTCGGGCACGCAATCGCTACGGTCGCGGTCGCTGTGGGACATCGACATCCCCACGACGATCGAGCGCAAGATTCCGGCGGGAGACGCCGATATCCGGAACGGCCCGGAAGGCCAGTCGCTGCTGGTGAAGTCCCGCAGGCTGCAATTGACCGGGGATGACGCGTACGTCCAGATCACGGTGGCACTGGATCGCACCGAATTGCGGGACGCCAAACGGTCGTTCCGGCATCTGTTGTGGCTGTCACTCGGCATCCTTGGTGTGGGCATTCTCGGCGCCGTCTGGGCGCAGATCCGCTTTGGGCTGGCGCCGCTGAGCCACCTGCGCGCGGCGGTGGCAAAGCTGCACGGCGGTGGCGACCCCACGTTGCAGGGGGTATGGCCGGCCGAAGTGAAGCCTCTGGTCGATGAGATCAACGTGCTTCTCAAACGCAATCACGATGCCGTGGAGCGGTCGCGCCGGCAGGCGGCGGATCTGGCCCACGCGGTCAAGACGCCGCTGGCGATCCTGGCCAACAGCGCCACGGCCTTGCCCGGTCCGCTCTCCCAGAGCGTGCTGCAGCAGGTGGACGCGATGCGCCAGCAGGTGGATCGGCATCTGTCGCGGGCCCGCGCGGTGGGTGCCGCCGGCGCGGGCGGGCGAAGCGTTGCGATCCGCCCGGCGGTCGAGGAACTCGCCCGCGCGCTCGTGCGGCTTCATGCGGGCAAGCCGATTGAAGTCAGTGTGGAAGGCAATGCCGACTTCTTTGGCGACAGGCAGGATCTTGTCGAGATGCTCGGCAACCTGCTGGACAACGCCTGGAAATGGGCGAACACGCGTATCCGCGTGACGCTGGTATCGCAGGAGTCGGAGATCGAGATCTGCGTCGACGACGATGGCCCGGGCATGCCCGCAAGCTCCATGCATCAGGCCATGCAACCCTTCTCCCGGCTGGACGAATCCGTCGAGGGCAGTGGACTGGGCCTGTCTATCGTGCGCGATATCTGCGCGATGTACGACGGGGCGTTCGAACTGAAGCGCTCCTCTCTGGGCGGTCTGGCCGCGCGGATGCGGTTTCCGGCCGCAGGTGCGACGCCGTCGCAGCGCTGAGCCGCCGAGCCGCTGACCGGCGAGTGCCGTAGCCACCGACTGTTGATCCCTGGAACAGCCGGTGTTCCATTCTTGAACAGTCTTTCTCGTTGCCACCGGGGTGTATCGACGGGATTCCGGCTTGAACGGGCCGCAGCGGAGGGTGGCCCGGGTTTTGCAAATAACGCATGGACGCCACGCAGAATCAGACCAGAACGCTGGCGTCGTCACTCATCCATCAGGAGACAGTCCATGCGTTACGCCCATCCCGGCACCCCCGGCGCCATCGTTTCGTTCAAGCCGCGCTACGGCAACTTCATCGGCGGCGAGTTCGTGCCACCTGTCAAGGGCCAGTACTTCACCAACACCACGCCGGTGACCGGTGAGGCGATCGCCGAATTTCCGCGCTCGACCGCCGAGGACATTAACCTTGCACTCGACGCCGCCCACGCCGCTGCTGGCGCCTGGGGCCGCACCGCGGTACAGGACCGCTCGCTGATCCTGCTGAAGATTGCCGACCGAATCGAGCAAAACCTCGAACTGCTGGCTGTTACCGAGACGTGGGACAACGGCAAGCCAGTGCGCGAGACGCTCAATGCCGATATTCCGCTGGCCGTGGACCACTTCCGCTACTTCGCCGGCTGCATCCGCGCGCAGGAAGGCTCGGCGGCCGAGCTGAACGAGCACACCGTGGCGTACCACATCCACGAACCGCTGGGCGTGGTGGGCCAGATCATCCCGTGGAACTTTCCCTTGCTGATGGCGGCATGGAAGCTGGCGCCTGCGCTGGCTGCTGGAAATTGCATCGTGCTCAAGCCGGCCGAGCAGACGCCGCTGGGGATCAACGTGCTGATGGAGCTGATTGGCGACCTGTTGCCGCCGGGCGTGCTGAACGTGGTGCACGGCTTCGGCAAGGAGGCCGGAGAGGCACTGGCAACCAGCAAGCGCATTGCCAAGATCGCCTTCACTGGGTCGACCCCGGTTGGTTCGCACATTCTCAAATGCGCGGCCGAGAACATCATCCCTTCAACCGTGGAGCTGGGAGGCAAATCACCCAATATCTACTTCGAGGACATCATGCAGGCGGAGCCGAGCTTCATCGAGAAGGCGGCCGAAGGGCTGGTGCTGGGGTTCTTCAACCAGGGCGAGGTGTGCACGTGCCCGTCGCGCGCGCTGGTGCAGGAATCCATCTACAACCGCTTCATGGATGCCGTGATGACCAAGGTGGCCGCCATCAAGCGCGGCGATCCGCTCGACACCGAGACCATGGTCGGTGCGCAGGCGTCCGAGCAGCAGTACAACAAGATTCGCGGCTATCTGGAGATCGCCCGGGAAGAGGGCGCCGAATGCCTGGTCGGCGGCGATGTGGAGGTCATGCCCGGCAGCCTTGCCAAGGGTTACTACATCAAGCCGACGCTGCTCAAGGGCCGCAACGATATGCGCGTGTTCCAGGAGGAAATCTTCGGGCCGGTCATCGCCGTGACCACATTCAAGGATGAAGCGGAGGCCGTTCGGATCGCCAACGACACCGAGTACGGATTGGGTGCGGGGCTGTGGACGCGCGACATCAACCGCGCCTACCGTGTGGGCCGCGCCATCCAGGCGGGGCGCGTGTGGACCAACTGCTACCACCTGTATCCCGCTCACGCCGCTTTTGGCGGGTACAAGAAGTCGGGCGTGGGCCGCGAGACCCACAAGATGATGCTCGACCACTACCAGCAGACCAAGAACCTGCTGGTCAGCTACGACACGCAACCGCTGGGCTTCTTCTGAACTGCTGCTGATCGTTGACGGGGGCGGTTGCTTCCGCTCCCGCCATCGTGAAGGGTGGTCAGTCGCCCTGCGGCGACGGGCCGCCCGCTTCCTCGATCCTGCGGTAGACGGTATTGCGTGAAACGCCGAGCGCCTTGGCCGTCGCCGAGATATTGCCGTCGTGTGCCTTCAGCGCAGTCAGGATGGCCATGCTTTCGATGTCGGCGAGCCGACTGGGGCGGGTATCGTCTCCGTTCGGCTCCGCCGCGTGTCGCGCGCGCCAGTCTTCGAGGAAGTCGTCAGGCAGGTGGTCTTCGGTGATCTCCGGTGATCCCTCGGCCATCAGTTGCGCGGTGCGTAGCAGGTTGGCGAGCTGGCGGATATTGCCGGGCCAGTGATAGCTGCGCAGCATCCGTGCCACTGGTTCGCTGAGCGGCAGCGCATTCGCATGGTCCTGTTGCAGCAGCCTATGCGCCACGGCATCCAGGTCGTCACGCTCGCGCAACGCCGGCAGACGCACCACGAGTCCATTCAGGCGGTAATAGAGGTCCTCGCGGAACTGGCCGCTGGCCATCATCTCGCGCATGTTACGGTGCGTGGCGCAAACCACGGCGACGTCGACCTGGACCAGCTTGTTGCTGCCCAGCGGCGACACCGTACGCTCCTGTAGCGCGCGCAGCAGCCGCGCCTGCAGATGCAGTGGCATATCGCCGATCTCGTCGAGGAACAGCGTGCCGCCGTTGGCCAGCACCATTTTGCCGATGCCGCCCTTTTTTCGCGCGCCCGTGAATGCCCCCTCTTCGTAGCCAAACAGCTCGGACTCGATCAATGCCTCGGGAATCGAAGCGCAATTGACGGCGACGAATGGCCCGGCGCGGCGTGGGCTGTCGGCATGGATGGCACGGGCCAGCAACTCCTTGCCGGTACCGGTCTCGCCCAGCACCATAATCGGAATGTCCTTGCCGATGACCTTGCGCAGCTTGCCGATGACGCTCTTGATCTGGGTGTCGCCAGTATCGAGGGCATCCAGACCGTCTGGCTGCAGCGTCCCGTCGCCCTGTCGGCGTGCTGGCTTCGTATCGCGCTGGTGGGCCGCGTCGCCGCTTATGGTGGCGCGCGCGATCTGGCTGGCGGGCCGTTTCCACTCCACGCGCGCATACACCTTCACGCCACTCGGCAGTTGCAATTGGACGGTGCCGGCGGGCGCGCCGCGTTCCGAGTCGATCAGCTGGGGCATCGACATGCCGAACAGCGATGAGAAGGTATGCGCCTGCAAGGCCCCGATCGACAATTCCAGCTGGAAGACGCCGCTCCGGTTGGCGGAGAGAAAGCGCCCGGCAGGCGTGAAAGCGGCGATGCCTTCGACCAGCGTGCCGATGAACTCCGGCCGCGAGTGGAAGTGCACGCACACCACGTCCTGGAAGGCATTGGCGAACAACTGGTTCTCGATCATCTGCGCCGACATGCGCACCAGGGCCATGGTGTGCTTGTGGAAGCCGCGCTGATCGCCGGTGACGTCGAGCGCGCCGACGGTCCTGCCGTACGGGTCGAGGATCGGCGCGCACGAGCAGGTGAGGAACCGGTTGGCTTCCAGGTAGTGCTCGGCACCGTGGACCAGTGTCGGCCGACCCTCGACCAGTGCCGTGCCGATGGCGTTGGTGCCCCGGCTTTCCTCGGACCACAGCGCGCCCGGCTGCAAGGCCACCTTGCTGGCCTTGGCCAGAAAGTCATCATCGCCAAGCGAATGCAGGATCAATCCAGCCGAGTCGGTCAGGATCACCATGCTTTGCGTGTTGACGATCTGGTTGTGGAGCGTCTCCATGACAGGCAGCGCGTGGGTGAACAGCGACTGGCTGCGCTCGATCTGCGTCTTCAGCTCGCTTGGCCGCGCGGGGAGGAACTCGGGCGATTCATGGGGCCGCAGGCCATGCGATTTCGAACGCTCGTGCGCTTGGGCGATCAGTCCGGGCTGATCGGTCTCCGGGGCCTCACTGGACGTGCCGCCTCGCGAAGCGCGCCCGGCGGCGGCCACGTGGGAAATCATGAATGTCTCCTTTAAGTCGCCCCGTGTCCGTGCGCGTCTGGCCGGGGGATCGCCCGCAACCGTGCGGGCGAAGTGACGCCGCAGGCCGTGGACACGCACACATTACCCTAACTCGACGCCGAATGGCGTCCGGATAATCCATGGCGGAGTGGTGGCAACCGCGACGAGGCGCCGCGAAGCCTCTTGCGCTCGAGGGATCGATTCGAGGCTATGCTGTCCGCTTTCCAGGGAGATGGCGAATGCGAGGCATCGTGGGCCAGGCAAGCAATGACAGTGCGGCGCGATCCGTGCTGCAACGGCTGCTGCCGTGGCTTTGCTTGGTGGCGGTGCTGGCTGCTCCCGGCGTGGCTGCGGCAATGGGCTTCAGGATCTACTACCAGCCACAGCTCAACATGAAAATGGTGGTCGGGGAGGGGCGGATCGAAGATGGAGACGCAAAGCGGTTTCAGTCGGCCGTGAAACGGGCCGATCGCGATGACGAAGGGTTGGTCGTGTTCATCCTGGATAGTCCGGGCGGGAATGTCGAGGCCGCCTTCCGCATGGTCGACGTCATGGACAAGGCGCACATCTATACCGTGGTTCCCAATGGCGCGAAATGCGCGTCCGCCTGTGCGTCGATCCTGTTCGCCTCGGGGGCGCGTCGAAGCGTTGTCGGCAGCGGCATGCTGGGCTTCCATAGCTGCTACCGTCACGAGGGCAATACCTATGCAGAGGACTCGCTCTGCAATGAGATCATCGCGGCAAACGCAATGCTGAGAGGCGTCAGCCACGCGGCCATCAATCGCTTCGTAGATAAGTATGGCGCTACCGAAATGGCATGGGTCGGCCCGAATATCGCTTGCAGGTCGCTGCAGGGGCTATGCAAGCCGGGGCGATTGGAGGGGCGGAGCGGCGCGAAGGATGCGCTTGCCCGGAGTTTTGGCTGCAGCAAGCTGACATCCGTCGCGGGGCAGCTCATATGCGGGGATGCGGAGCTGACCCGCGCCGACGACCAATTGGCGCGGATCTACGATCAGAAGATGAAGACATCGACCAACAAGGCGCGGCTGCGGGCGGACCAACGGACGTGGCTCCGCGATTCGCGCAACGTGTGTGTGGACAAGGCCTGCCTGATGCGGAGCTATCAACGCCGCATTGACGAACTGCAGCGAGTGCGGTCGTAGGGACAGGCAGGGCGATGCCAATGCCGACGCCGATGGCACTAGCCCGGGTGATCGGCGGGCACCACGTGAATCCGTTCTTCCGTGGTCAGTGGGTCATGCGTGCGCAATTGCAGGTCAAGCACGGCCAGATCGGCGTCCGACGGGTCTTGGCGTGCCAGGGCCCGGGCGACGATGCGCGCGCGCAATGTTTCGACGGGCGCTTTGCAATCGACGATGAAGAACCGTACTCCCAATCGACGCGCCTGATTTGCGAAGCGGGCGCGCTGGTCATGCGAGAGGAATGTCGCATCGGCGATCATCGGAAAGCCTGCCGCGCATCCTAGCCTGCAAATGGCCAGCAGGCGGTGATACGTGCGTGCCGTCACGCTGTCTGAGTACCTGGATTCCTGCTGCGCGTTTGCGTTGCGCAACCGCTTGCGTTCCACGTCGGAGCGGACGCGCACCATGGCGCGTGTTTCGCTCATGGTTGCCGCGACGGTCGATTTCCCGCTACCAGAGAGGCCGTGCATCACGCACAGGGGCGCTGCGGGCAACGTCAGAAACTGGAACGCCAGATTCAGCAGGGTGCGGCATTCGACGTGTACGAGATCAAGCGCAGTGCTTTCAGTATGGCGTTGCCGGGCACGCTCCAGTAGCACGCGCGCGCGTACGAGCGCCCGCAGGGCGACATAGAACGGCAGCACCGCCAGCCCGGCATAGTCGCCATGGCGCTCCAGATAGGCGTTGAGCAATCGATAGGCAAGGTCTTGTCTGCCGTGGTGCAGTAGATCCATGAACGGGAATGCGATATCGCTGGCCGTGTCGATCCAGCGCAGGCGCGGTTCGAACTCGAGGCAGTCAAAGGGCGTCGGATTGCCGTCGAGCAGGACGATGTTGCCCAGGTGCAGGTCGCCGTGGCACTCGCGAACATGGCCGTGGCGCAGTCTCGTCTGGAAAGCGCCTTGCAGTGCCGCAGCCCGAGCCCGC
This sequence comes from Cupriavidus sp. Met-2, assembly GCF_049843575.1. Classification (NCBI taxonomy): domain Bacteria; kingdom Pseudomonadati; phylum Pseudomonadota; class Betaproteobacteria; order Burkholderiales; family Burkholderiaceae; genus Cupriavidus; species Cupriavidus sp. Met-2. The sequence continues at coordinate 284,279 of NZ_JBBHZL010000005.1, read as the reverse complement.
GCGGCGTTCGCGACGCGGTCTGTCATGTTTCGATCGAAGGTCAGCCGCGCCAGGCCGTCCAGACATTCTTCAAGCGTGGCGTCGATACTGGCCGGCGTGCCGAAGCCTTCGCGTGGGGCAGCGCGCGGTTGCGCACCGTGAAAGATCGCGGTGTCCCTGGCGAGCGCATCGATGTGATCCGGCCCCAAGCGGCCTGCGCCGATCATGTCGATGAGTAGATTGTGCTGTGCGAACCGCCGCATCCTGACCGCGTACTCCAGTGGTGTGCCCCTGCCGCCGACGACGACGGCACCCGGCGTTTCGCCCGCGACGATTGGCAGAACATCGAGGTAAAGCGCCGGAGCGAAGCGACGGTTCAGGCGCAGTTCTGCCTCGCAGTCAGCGTGTCGGGCTTGCGGGGTCGAGAAATCCACGAAATCGAATTTGACGGGCTTGCGGACCTTGTAGGCGAATTGCCCCGCCAGGAACACACGCGAAATATGCGTCTCGATGACCTGAACGTCCTGAACCGGCGGGGGATATGCACTGGGTTGCAGTAATGCGTAGGTCAATGCTGCGTCATCCATGCACGCTTCCTTATTCCATACGCTTGCGTTCTTCCTGTATCTCAGCGTAGTGGGAAGAGGGTTAGCAGGATTGATTCGCATCAATCTAAGGGGGCGTAGGTGGATGCGGTTGGATCAGACTCTCCCCAGACTCTCCGGTAGCACGGCAGATCGCATGTGCAAGTCGCCCCCACTTCCATACGAGCCCGGAATGGAGGCCTATCCGCCCCACAAGCCGGAGATCGAATCGACGGCGTGGGAGCTATTGGACTTGACCGGCACGCGGTCGATACAGGAATCGGCCGCGTTTAGTGCATTCAAGTGCAACCCTTTGGGTAAAAGGGTGTCGGACTTTCTGCAATGTTCGATGGATTTCTACATTCCCGTCAAACTTGACATACGTCAATTGGTGGCCTAGCCCTATGCCTAGACTCGATCGAATGACGGATCGTCACCCCACTACGTCAATTCAAGGAGATAGCAATGGCAATGCTCCGTTCTGCGGCCACCGATCCGATGCTGGATGCGACCCGTGCGTTTCTCGAGAACAGTTACAAGTTCGCGGCGCTTGCGGCTGAAACCCGCCGCAACCTGATCGAGACCCATCTGAAGAGCCTGGAGCATCGCCTGACCGCGATGCATAGTGCGCAAAGCCGTATGGCGGGGGTTGCCGACTGGGCTTCATTGCAAGCCGCGCAGGCACAGACACTGACAGATCAGGCAGTGGCGCAGGCCGCGCTGGCACGGGCCTACGGCAAGGTCCTGGTCGAAGCGACGTCGGCGTGGCTCGAGCAGTGCCGGGAATGCGGCAGTGACTGGGTGAAGCGAGTCGAGACCACCAACGAGACGGCAAGGGGCAACGGCAATGGCAATGGCGCTGCCGTGCTCGATCCGCTGTCCGCATCCCTGGCCGAGTTCTACGAGCGACTCGGAAAGATGACGCCGTTTGGGGTGGTACCGCCCAGCGAGTCCAGCACGACTGCGACCAGCGCCACCCGTTCGCGCGCCGCCAAGGGCGGTGCGACATCATGAGCTCCGGACGCATTGCGGTAGTGACGGGGGGCATGGGTGGTCTGGGCGAAGCCATCGCCGAAAGGCTGCTGAGCGACGGATTCCGCGTGGTCGTCACGCATTCGCTTGGCAACGATCATGTCGCGACCTGGCTGCGCGAACACAGTACGCAGCAACGCGAGTTCGTGGCCTACCCGGTAGATGTCGCCGACTTCGAATCCTGCCAGCAATGCGCGGCCAGGATTCTGGCCGAGGTGGGCCCGGTGGATGTCCTGATCAACAATGCCGGCATCACGCGCGATTCGACCTTGCGCAAGATGACGCACGAGGCCTGGCGCGCCGTGATGTCTACCGACCTCGATTCGGTGTTCAACATGACCAAGCCGTTCTGCGAAGGCATGGTGGAGCGTCGCTGGGGCCGGATCGTGAACATCTCATCGATCAACGGCTCGAAGGGCGCGTTTGGCCAGACTAACTATGCAGCGGCAAAGGCCGGCATCCACGGATTCAGCAAATCGCTGGCGCTGGAGCTGGCCAGCAAGGGCGTGACGGTCAACACCGTTTCTCCCGGTTATCTCGATACGAAGATGGTGCGGGCAGTGCCGCAGGACGTGCTCGACCAGCACGTGATTCCGCAGATTCCGGTCGGCCGCCTGGGTCAGCCGAAGGAAGTGGCCGCGCTGATCAGTTACCTCTGCTCGGACGATGGCGCGTACGTGACCGGCGCCAACCTTGCCATCAATGGTGGCCAACATATGGATTGATGCATGCGCCCCAAGAAGCCAGTCGCCCTCGAGCACACCACGGATACGCTGATCGAACAGGCCACGCCCGCCAAACGGGCGAAGGCCACCTCACCCAAGCCATCGACATCAACCCCTTCGGTTCCGGCTGCGCGGAAGACCGCCGCATCGGCACCGGCCAAATTGGGTCCGGCAGCTTCCCCCGCTCCGGCTGTGGCTACCTGCCCGGAACCGCCGCCGCTGCGGCCTGACGTCGCCTATGACGAACAGGTCAGGGCATTGCTCGCCTCGATGACCGGCGGCGTTTCCTTCGGGTCGCTGGCGCTAGCCTGGACCGACTGGGCCATGCATCTGGCGGCCTCGCCCGGCAAACGCTGGCGGGCCGCGTTGCAGTGGCAGGCTACGGCCGCCGCCGAGTATTCGCTGGCGCCGCCGTTCATGCCGCGTCCGCCGGTCGTCACCGACCAGCGCTTTTCCGCGCCGGGCTGGGAAAACTGGCCGTACTGCGTCTTGCGCGATGGCTTCCTGCGGCTTGAGTCCTTGTGGATGGCGCTGACCAGCGACGTCGACGGGCTCTCCCCGCATCATCAGCGAATCGCGGCATTCTGCGCGCGCCAATGGCTCGACATGATGTCTCCCAGCAATGTCTGGTGGATGAACCCGACGGTTCTGGATGCCACGATGCAGACGCGGGGCGCCAACTTCGTTCGCGGCGCCGGGAACTTCGTGGAGGATCTCTATGATGCGGTCGGCGAGCGGCTGCATCTGCCGATCGGGCGGCTGCCGCACGCGTATGTGGTGGGTCGCGATGTGGGGATCACGCCGGGGAAGGTCGTCTACTGCAATGATCTGTTCGAGCTGATCCAGTACAGCCCGACTACCGATTCCGTGTATCGCGATCCGGTCATGATCGTGCCGTCGTGGATCATGAAGTACTACATCCTCGATCTTCAGCCCCAGAACTCGATGGTGAAGTACCTCGTGGACCAGGGGCACACGGTGTTCATGCTGTCATGGCGCAACCCGGGCGCCGAGGCACGCGATACCAGCCTCGATGACTACCTCAAGCAGGGCCTGCTTACCGCGCTGGCCACCGTGCGTGAGCGCAGCGGCCAGGAGCAGGTACACGCCGTGGGGTACTGTCTGGGCGGCACGCTGCTGGCGATTGCCGCCGCGAAGCTGGCGCGCGACAAGGACGACAGCCTGCGCAGCGTGACGCTATTTGCAACGGAAACCGACTTCGACGAACCCGGCGAGCTTGGCCTGTTCATCGATGACAGCGCGTTGTCGACGCTCGATGCGCTGATGCGCAAGCAGGGGTACCTCGACGGCTTCCAGATGGCGCAGGCCTTCTCGATGCTGCGTGCCAGGGATCTGGTCTGGTCTCGGGTGCTGCGGGAGTACCTGCTGGGCGAGCGCGACCGCCCCAATGATCTGATGTCCTGGAACCGCGACACGACACGCCTGCCGTATCGAATGCATAGCGAGGTGCTGTCCCGGCTCTTCCTCCGCAATGAACTGGCCGAAGGCCGGTTCTGCGTGGATGGTCACCCCGTGGCCATGGCCGATGTCGAGGCACCGATGTTCGTGGTTGGCACCGAGCACGATCACGTGGCGCCTTGGAAATCCGCCTACAAGCTGCATCTGCTGACGCACAACGCGCTGACCTTCGTGCTGACGTCTGGCGGTCACAACGCGGGTGTTGTTTCGGAGCCGGGGCACAAGGGTCGCCGCTACCGTGTGGCCACGCGGGTGCCGAACGGTGAGTACAAGGATCCGGATCGTTATGCCGAAGAGGCCACCAGACATGACGGTTCATGGTGGCCGTACTGGCACGAGTGGCTGGCCGAGCAGTCCTCGGGCCGCTGCGCGCCACGCGATTCCGCGCCGGGTTCGCTCCGGGATGCGCCCGGCGAGTACGTCATGCAGGGCTGACTCCTGATTGCTGACGGCTGATCGCTATTGCAAGGTCCGTGCTCCGGTGGACGGCATCGTCACCGGAGCCTTTTTCATGTTTCCGCTGACTATTCTGGTCGCGTGGATACCGACTCAGTTGTCCACGCCAACGATCACGCTCGATGCCTTGAACATGGCGGCGGCCGGTTTGCCGACAGCCAGGCCCAGCCGGTCGACGCTTGCGTTGGTAATGATTGCGGCGACAGCCATGCCGTTGTCACCCGTGATTGTCACGTCGGCATTGACGGCGCCCTTGGTCAGGTTCGTGACCTTGCCTTGCACGAAGTTGCGGGCCGAAACCTTGGTGGCATCCGCATCGACCATCACGATGACGGACGTTGCCTTGACCAGCGCGACGACCTTGGCGCCGGCTTTCAGGCCCAGGCGGGCGGCGCTGTCGTGTGTGACGGTGGCGACGATCTGCTGGCCACCGTTGATGGCAATGATGATCTCGTCGTTGACGGCGCCAGCCGTGGCTTGTGCAACGACACCGGAAAACTGATTGCGCGCGCTGGTTTGCATACCTGTTACCCCAGGAAGGAAAGTTGTCGATTCGGGGGAGTCTGCGCGGATTGGTAGGTCGTGACAAGGTGCCGGTGCGTATGACACCTATCACCCAGTGGGAATTACCGCGCAGCCGGAGTCACTTGTTACTTGTCTCCTGGCACCCGTCATTTGCAATCCGTAGGATGACGAATGCCCCGACTGCCAGGTCGGCTGTCGGGGCATTGGCGAGCAGGATGGCCCTAGGGTCTTAGGGTCTTAGGGTCTTAGGGCCTTAGCGGCGTGCGTGCTGTGTAAAGCCTACCTGGCCGGGTTTGCGGTTCGGCGCGAAGCCGTTCTCGGCCAACGTCTCGTTGGCGCTGTCGTAGAACGTCCCGATCTTGTAGATCTCGCGCGCTTCCTTCGCGTTGGCGACATCCCGGCCGAACTCGCGCGAGATGCGCACGAGCTGCTCGATCTGCTCGACTGTGCCCATCTTGCGGTCGCGCCGCTGCGTCCAGAGGTTGTCCTCGATGCCGCAGCGCACATGCAGGCCCATGGCAATCGCCATCATGTTCAGCGGCAGCACGTTCAGCATCGACGTTTCCAGTGTCAGCACCGAGCCGTTCGGGCAAGCGCGCACGAAGTTGGCGAGGTTGTAGAGGTTAGGCGCCTCGAAGCCGCCGCCAATTGCCACCCAGGTCAGGATCAGGGGCACATTGCAGCTGCCCCGGCGCATCATCCGCTCCACCGTTTCCAGTTGCGCGATGTTGGCAAGCTGGAAGTGGGTCTGGATGCCGTTGATGCTGAGCCGGCGGATATGCTCCTCCACCCACTCCGGGCCGGCCGGAATCGTCATTTCGCGATAGGCGCGGTAGTTGGCCGGTTCGGCCAGCGAGGTGCCCGCCACGTCGGCCGCGCACATCTGTTCCACCACGTTCATCTGGTTGGTGTTGATCGCGATCGTCACCTGGTCCGGCGTCGGCTTCAGTTCGGCCAGCATGTGGCGCGTATCGTCCGACAGCCACTTGGCCACGTCGCCTTCGCTCTCCGGCGCGAACGAGATCGATCCGCCCACCTGCAGGATCATGTCCGGCACGCGGGCACGGATGCCGGCCAGCAGTTCGTTGAATTTGGACAGCCGCTTGGAACCTTTGCCGTCCGCTTCACGCACGTGAACGTGCAGCACGGTGGCCCCGGCGTTATAGCAGTCCACCGCCTTCTGGATCTGCTGCTCCATCGTCACCGGGATGTCTTCCGGAAAATCGGAAGGTATCCACTCGGGCCCATACGGCGCGGCGGTAATGACGAGCTTCTGCTGGTTTTCCGGGAACATCGAACCGTCGATGAAATCCATGTCTCTCTCCGTGGAATTGAACGTTCAGGCCGTGGCCGGCTGCGCCGACTCTGCCTTGACTTCGCCTTCGCCGATGCCGAAGGGTTTGTCGCCGATGATGCCGGCGCGCTCCATCTTGCGATGGCACGGTGCGTAGTCCATCACCGCGTAGTGCTGGGTGCTCCGGTTGTCCCAGATCGCCATGCTGTTGGCCTTCCAGCGCCAGCGCACCTGGTACTCGGGAATGAATGCCTGGCTGATCAGGTAGCGCAGCAGTTCGCCCGCGCCCGGGTTGTAGTCCTGCCCGTAGCGGACGTGCGCGGGCGTATGAAAGTTGGAGAAGTGCGTGGTGAACGCATTGACGAAGAGGACCTTCTCGCCAGTCTCGGGATGGACCCGCACGACGGGATGCTCGGGGTCGGGGTACTGCGCCTTCAGCGCCAGGCGCTTCTCGATCGGCATGGCAGCACCGAAGCTCGCCTCGATGCTGTGCCGCGCGCGCAGGCCGGCAATCTGCGTCTTGACATGAGCGGGCAGGTTCTCGTAGGCGAGCACCATGTTGGCCCACATTGTGTCGCCGCCGATCTCGGGCGATTCCACGCAGCGCAGCACGCAACCCAGCGGTGGCGCTTCACGCCACGTGGCATCGGTATGCCAGGCGTTCTCGTAGCGATCCATCGGCTGGTCCGGCCGCTTGTAGATCTGCACGAGCCCAGGATGATCGGGATGGCTGCCGGCTACCGGGTGATCTTCGAGCTTGCCGAAGCGCTCGGCAAATGCCACATGTTCGGCCCGGGAGATGTCCTGGTCGCGCAGGAACAGCACCTTGTGTCGCAGCAGCGCGGCACGGATTTCGTCGAACAGGCCATCGTCATGAATCGCATCGGAAAGCCTGACGCCCACGAGTTCGGCGCCGATGCTGGCGGTCATTGGTTCGATGCGCATCAGCGTGCCTCCTCGAAGGTTACGGGTGCGCACTGGGTGGTGCGAAGGGAAATGCGAAAGGGAATGCCGGACGTTGCCAAGATCTGTCTCCTATCGTTTTGATGTGGTGATTCAACGCACGTGGCGTTGGCATCAAGGTAGGAGTTGTGGGTACGCCAGACTTTGCATTTCATGCCATAAGCATTGCGTCTGATGACAGTGGCGAGGCTTCAGAATCCCCCGTTTGATTCCGATCAAGGAAAATGGCGCCGCGGCAGGTTGCCATGTGCGTTGGCTGGCGGATCGCACGTACGTCCATCCCGGGCGATGGCAAACAAAAAAGGCCTCCGGAAGCCGGAGGCCAAGAACCCTCTTGCCCTCGCAAGAAAGTGTCGATGCTGGCGATCGCTCGACGGTTCAGAACTTGTGGCGCACGCCGACCACCAGGCCAGTCTGGTCCTTGCCGGGAACGACGTTGGTCGGGCTGCCGCTCGGCGTGTTGAATCCGTTCATGCCGAGCTGGGAGTTGCCGCGGTTCAGCGCGTAGCCGGCATTCATGTACACGTCCGTGCGCTTGGAGAATGCATAGTCCGCCGAGGCGACGAACATGATCGGGTCGGCCCCGGCGTTGCGCATGTTCGTGTAGTACGCCGCGCCGGTCAGCTTCAGCGCGGGCGTCACGCTGTAACGCAGACCCGCCCAGTACAGATCGGAGCGGTCGGTCGGCATGGCGCCGACGTTGCCGTTGTACCAGCGATAGCCGATGAAGGCCTTTGCCGGGCCGAAGGCGTAGCTCGCGCCGACCAGCATGCGCCGGTCCTTGCGTTCGGCGGTAGCAAGCGTGGAGCCCTGGTACTCGTCGTATACCGCGCCGATCGCGAAGGAACTCACCTCATAGGACAACGAGATACCGAGATTGCGGTCGAGGGTGTAGTTGCCGGGGACCTCTCCGCCGCCGGTTCGGCTGAAACTGTACAAGCCGCTGGCGGTTAGTCCGTTGAACGTGCCACGGTACTTGATTGAGTTGTCCGCGCGGCCGGCCAGCACGTCGTCACTCTTGTAGAGCGAGTACCGCGGCGCAAAGCCCATCGGGTCGAGTTGGATCGCGGTGTCATACAGCGGGGTGGTCTGGCGGCCCAACGTGACGGTTCCGTACTTGCTGCTCAGACCTACGATAGACGTCCGATCGAAGAGCCGGGTCCGGTTGTTTTGCGCGCCGGTATCGAGCGAAATACCGCTTTCGAGATCGAAGATCGCCTTCAGGCCGCCGCCGAGATCCTCGACACCACGAATGCCCCAGCGGGATGTGGACATGTTGCCGGATGCCATCCGTACCTGGCTGGCGCCGCCGTTGGCGGAAGGCACGTTGCTGAGGTACTCGATACCAACGTCGGCGACGCCATAAAGCGTGACGCTGGATTGCGCGGACGCGGTGCCTGCAATCATCCCCAGGGTTGCCATCGCAACGCCGTGACGAACATTCATGGACTCTCTCTCCAGTTATTGAATTGGAGCGGCGAGTATAGAAATGCCGACATTTCGTTTCGATTGCGGCGAGATTACAGCCGCATCGTTCCGGGCGCGGGCAGGCAGAAAAGGAGGGCGCGAGAGAAGGGCGAGAGAAGGGCGAGGGAAGGGCGGGACTACCCCGCGCCTTGGGTGCGGGGCCTGTGTCGGGTCAATCGACCCAGTTCACCTTCGGGAATCGCGCGGCGAAGCCATCGGGCATCGGCACCACGCGCGTGGTGGCGTAATCGAAGAAGACGAAGCCGGACTTGGCCATGGCGATCAGGGCGCCATCCTGCGGGCGCGTGATGCGGAAGATGATGTCGCCGCCGTACTTGTTGAAGTCCATCACGCCTACCTCGAACAGAAGCTGGTCGCGTGCGTGGGCTTCCTTGCGATACATCGTGGCCAGATCGGTGACGATGATGCCCGCACCGTCCACGCGGTCGCCCTCGCTGCCGAACTCGAAGAGGAAGCGGGCCCGTGCCTCCGAGATCATCGAAATCATCGAATCGTTGGCCAGGTGATTGGCCGAATTGATGTCGGTGACGCGAACGGTCAGGTGGGTGGAGTAGCAGAACTGGTCGGCTGGCAGGTCGAGTTTGAGGCGGGCCATGATGGGGCTGGCAGGGCAGCGTGGATCGAAAGAGGCTGCCATCTTAGTCGATTCTCTCCGTGTGCTCGCGCTGCCGCACCTCAGTGTGAACCTGACCGCTGGGCGGGGATTTAAGGATTTTGCGATTTCACGTCGGAAACCGTTGCTTCAGGATTGCAACAAATGGTCGCGGCCGGTAGCGGCTGTGAGGATGACGTGAACAGGGGGGGCGTGATGATTCGAAGAGTATGGAATGAGACGCTGCAGAAGATGCTGTGTGGACTGGCCTTGGTGGCCGTATCTGATGCCGTTCACGCGTTGGGAGATTGCTCGACATCGCCTTCCATGCCTTACTTGCAGGCGATGAACAATATGGCCGTGGCGGTTAACCTTGCGGTTGGCGCGGCCGTCCCGGGCACGAGGCGAAACTACACGTTCAGCGGTCGATGCGTCGCGGACGGCAACAATTTGATTTATGCAGGAGCGCCGATCATTGCGTGCTATTACGGAAGCGGCAGAGAAATCACCCCAGGCGTGTATTCGACAGGTGTCGCTGGCATTGGCATTCGGCTACGGAACGCCGTGGGACAGCCTTTGACCAATGCTATCGGCGTGACCTGCGATACAAGAGCGGCGGCTCTGGGAGCGCTGGCGGCTGACCTTTCGTATTCGGTGTCCGTTTCCATCGAATTCGTGAAAACGGGAGCGATCGGTCAAGGTAGCCTGGATCCTTCGCAAACGCTCTTTGGTTTTGGTGTTTATCGTTCAGCAGTCGGCCTGGGCGGTGGAGGGAACCACATAGGCTTTACTGGCAGCGCCACGCCACGTCAGATTACCTGCACGACACGTGCTCCGACGACCGTTGCCCTTCCGGATGCCACGGTATCGAGTCTTTCCGGGAATGGTTCGACGACGGGCTTTGCGCCATTCTCCATCGGGCTCATATGCGATGGCGCGGCAGTTGTGGGCATATCCTTCGACGGCGCCGGCGGGACGCCTGTCAGATCCGCTTCCACGGGCGTGCTGGGCATCCAGAACGAAGGCGCGGCCGGCATGGCCAGCGGGGTTGGTGTGCAGTTGATCAACGACGGCACTTATTCCCCCGTACCCCTGCAAACGCGCAATCATCTTGGCAACATCTCCGCCAACGGCATGGCCTCGTATCGCTATGCGTTTCGGTACCACAGCCTTTCGGCCAGACCCAGTCCTGGCACCGTGAGGGGTACGATGGTTTTCACTTTCGACTATCAGTAGGCCGATGGTGGTCGATGACGATCCTCTCCCGCCCCCGTCGCATTCCTGGTGAATTGGTGGGGAACGCAAGGCTTCAGCGCGCCGCCAGCATCCGTCCGCCAAGGACTATCAGCAGTCCTCCAACCACGGAATCCAGCACGGCCTTGCGCCGCATCAGTAACCGGTGAACCGCAGGGTGTGAGGCGAGCAGCGCCATGCCGCAGTACCATGCAGACGATACCGCGACTGCAATGGCGATGACAGCGACGTGGAACCATGCCGGCGCGTGAGCGGGGACCATCAACGCGAAGATGCTGCCGTAGAACGCCACGGCCTTGGGGTTGGTCATGCTGACGGCATAGCCCTTCTTCGCGGCGGTCCAGCCGGATGGCGCAACGAGGGTCGGAGCATTCAGCGGATGGCGCGCGGTCAGGATCATCTTTGCCCCGAGCCAGATCAGGTAGGCGGCGCCAGCAATCCGGAGCGCCGTGCCGATCCATGCCACATGCGTGACGATCAGGCCGAGTCCGGCGATCGCGATCAGGGCCCAGGTGCCCGAGGCTGCGCCAAGCGCGAAGCCGGTGATCACGCCTGCACGCCGAGACGCGACCGCCGTCGATGTGACGATCATGAAATTCGGTCCCGGGCTGGCGACGCTCAACATCATGACGCCGGTCAGTGCCAGCAGGGTGTTGATGTATTCCATCTTGTGTTCTCCGCAGCACACGGGGCGTGTGGGCCCGGCCGACGCGATCAGGGGGAGCGCCAATCCTACCTGACGATGCGTGGCGGCGCAGCGGGCAAAAGAAAATGCGACGAGGCAAGCCTCGTCGCATTCCTTCCCGGGCTGGCAACCGGGTGTCTGGTTAGACCAGCTGCCCGATCGGCCGCGGGATCAGATCACACCCTGCGCCAGCATGGCGTCCGCCACCTTGACGAAGCCGGCGATGTTGGCGCCTTCCACATAATTGATGTAGCCGTCTTCCTTCTGGCCGTAGTGGATGCAGTTGCCGTGGATGTCCTTCATGATGGCGTGGAGCTTCTCGTCGATCTCGGCGTGATGCCAGGCCATGCGCATGGCGTTCTGCGACATCTCCAGGCCCGAAGTGGCCACACCGCCAGCGTTGCTGGCCTTGCCCGGCGCATACAGGATGCGTGCGGCCACGAAGCGGTCCACGGCGTCCAGCGTCGACGGCATGTTGGCGCCTTCGGCTACGCAGAACACGCCGTTCGACAGCAGGCGCTCGGCATCCTGACCGTTCAGTTCGTTCTGGGTGGCGCACGGCAGAGCAACGTCGGCGGGCACGTGCCACGGCGTCTTGCCGGCCTCGAAGCGCAGGCCATGCTGCTCGGCAAAGTCGGACAGGCGGCCACGGGTGTCGTTCTTGAACGTCATCAGCGCGTCCAGTTGCTCGCGATTCATGCCCTCGGGGAAGTGCAGCACGCCGCCGGAGTCCGATGCCGTCAGCACCTTGGCACCCAGCTCGATCGCCTTTTCGGCGGCGTATTGCGCCACGTTGCCCGAGCCCGACAGCAGCACACGCAGACCGTCGAATTCGCGGCCGCGACGATGCAGCATCTCCTGCGCGAAGTACACCGTGCCGTAGCCGGTGGCCTCGGGACGCATCAGGCTGCCGCCGAAGGCCAGACCCTTGCCAGTGAACACGCAGGCGGACTGGTTCGACAGCTTCTTCATCATGCCGGCCATGAAGCCGACTTCCCGCGCGCCCACGCCGATGTCACCGGCCGGCACGTCGGTGTCCGGTCCCAGGTGACGATACAGCTCGGTGATCAGCGCCTGGCAGAAGCGCATGACTTCAGCGTCGGTCTTGCCCTTTGGGTCGAAGTCCGAGCCGCCCTTGCCGCCGCCCATGGGCAGGGTGGTCAGCGCATTCTTGAAGGTCTGCTCGAAGCCCAGGAACTTCAGTACCGACAGGTTCACGGTCGGGTGGAAGCGCATCCCACCCTTGTACGGGCCGATTGCGGAGCTGTGCTGCACGCGGAATGCGCGGTTGACCTGCACCTGGCCGCGATCGTCGGTCCATGCCACGCGGAACTGGATCACACGTTCCGGTTCCACCAGCCGTTCCAGCAGTGCCTGATCGCCATAGCGCGGGTTGCGTTCGACGAACGGCCACAAGGTCATCATGACCTCCTTCACGGCCTGGAAGAATTCGGGCTGGTTGGGGTCACGCCGGGAGACCCCGGCCAGGAAGGAATCGAGGGTGCGAGAAGTCACGATGTCTCTGAGTTTTCTTGATGCGATGTGCGGCGCCTGCGCCACGCAGTGGGTGTGGCGGAAGGGTCGCTCCGAATGGCGTGTCTGGTGGGCGCCGCGGCATGGAAACCCGGGAAATCCCGATGGGGACCCCGCGTCAGGCGGCGGGACTGGGAGGCAAGCCGAAATGTCCTAACAATTAGGCTTGTGGCTGGATGTTTCGGACAGGCACGAAGCTTAGCACCAGAGTGGGGCACCCCACATCGAAAACATCAAGGTGGAGGGAAAAACAGTGCGCTGTTCGGTACGCCGGCACGGTCTTCCGGGCCGGCAGAGACGCTCCCGAATGCACCCCCGACTGCACCCCCGACTGCACCCCCGACTGCGCCCCCGAGTGCACCCTCGAATGCGCCTTCCGATTCCTGTGCGGCATTGCGCACCGGACGCCAGACATGCCACGCCGGGATTGCCGCGAGAAGCGGCCATTCATGCAAGCCTTGAAAATCCACGAACGCGCGCTTCGAAACTTTCGGATAGTGGTTTTCTGTCCTCAAAAATAAACTGGCCCCCGGCATTTCCAACGCACGGGCGGCACAGCCCTGGCGAATAACGACAAGGCAGGAGACATCGATGCAACATGGCTTTCGGCGCCGTCGCCTCATGGCGGCCATTGGCTTTTCATTCGCACTAGGCGGTACTTCCCTGGCTCCGGCACATGCCGATACGTGGCCGACCAAGCCGGTCACGATCGTGGTGGCGTTCGCGCCCGGCGGCATGACCGATATCGTTGGCCGGATGCTCGCGGCCGAGCTGAGCCAGACGTTCAAGCAGAGCTTCGTGGTGGAGAACCGCCCCGGCGCGGCCGGACAACTCGCCACGGAATACGTTGCCCGCAAGCCGAATGACGGCTACACGCTGCTGCTTAGCGCCACCGGGCACGTGATTGGGCCGGCCGTGCAGAAGACCGTGCGGTATCGCCCGGTCCTGGATTTCGAGCCGATTGCTCTGATCGCCAAGGCGCCGAACATGCTCGTGGTGAACCCCTCGGTGCCGGCGCATACCGTGCCCGAGTTCGTGACGTGGGCCAAGGCCCAGGGCAGCGTGCCCTATGGTTCCGCAGGCGTGGGAGGCTCCACCCACCTCGCGGGCGAGCTGTTCCGCCATATGACCGGCGCGCCGCTGGTACACGTGCCATACAAGGGCGCGTCGCCCTCCACCAGCGATGCCGTGGCCGGCCAGATTCCGGTGGTGTTCCAGGATTCGATGAGCGTCTCCGCGTTCATCGCCGCCGGCAAGCTGCGCCCGATCGCCGTGACCAGCCTGGAGCGCAGCAAGCTGTTCCCCGACGTGCCGACGATTGCCGAGGCCGGGTACAAGAACTTCGACGCTTATACCTGGCTGGGGCTGTATGCACCGGCCAGCACGCCGGCCGCCATCGTCACGCGCCTGAATACCGAGGTGAACCGGATCATGTCGTCGCCCGACATGGTGGCGAAACTCAAGAAGCAGAACGCCGAGGCGGCGGGCAATCTGAATCCGGCCGAATTCCGCAAGTACGTCGAGACCGAAGTGGCCAAGTGGCAGAACATGGTCAAGATCACCGGCGTGCAGATCGAGCAGTAAGGGGCCCCATGACGATTGCACCTCCATCCGGCGACCCGGCAGCCGCGTCTGCCGACGCCCACTACTTCCAGCGCCTCTCCGAAGGCGTGTTCGAAATCCCCCAGTGCCGCGACTGCGGCCGGCATCACTTCTTTCCGCGCGTCGTTTGCCCTCATTGCGGCTCCGTAGCGTTGCAGTGGGCCGCGCCGAGCGGTCTTGGCACCGTGTACTCGACCACGGTCGTGCGCAAAAAGGACGGGGATTACAACGTGTGCCTGGTCGATCTCGACGAGGGGCCGCGCATGATGAGCCGCGTGATCAGTGTGGATCCCGACGCGGTGAGGATCGGGCACCGCGTCAGGGCGCAGGTGCAGCGCACGGGCGAGGACGCATTGCTGGTGTTCGCGCCGGCCGGGGAGCGACAATGAGCGCGGCATTGAAGGCCACCGATCGTGGTGGCGTGGCGATTCTGGGCACGGGACTGGCGGGGCTCGGTCATGCAGGTGGCCGCACGGAGCAGGAAATCATCGCCCAGGCCGCGCACCGCGCGGTGGCGGCCAGCGGACTGCGCATGGCCGATATCGACGGCATTATCACGTCGAGCCTGACGTCGCCCTGGTGGGTGATGCGCATGTCAGAGTACCTCGGCATCCGGCCCCGGTTCTCCGATAGCACGATGTTCGGCGGATCGTCGTTCATCGCGGATGTTCGCATCGCCGCCATGGCGATCGAGGCGGGCGAATGCGACAACGTGCTGATCTGCTACGGCAGCAATCCTCGCAGCATTCCCAGTAGTTCGCGCGTCAACGCGATGCGCGCCGAACTCGACCCGCAGCCGTACGAGCATCCGTACAAGCCGTTCAACCCCGTCACCAGCTATGCGCTGGCCGCGGCCCGGCATATGCATGAGTTCGGCACCACGCGCACGCAACTGGCCGAAGTGGCGGTGGCGGCGCGGCAGTGGGCGCAGCGCAATCCCGACGCCTTCATGCGCGACCCATTGACGGTCGACGATGTGATCAACGCCAAGATGGTGTCCGACCCGCTGACGGTGCGCGATTGCTGTCTGGTGACCGATGGCGCCGGCGCTTTTGTCGTCACGCGCGCGGACCGTGCCCGGGGTCTTCATGCGAAGCCGGTCTATGTGCTCGGTGTCGGACACGCGCACTGGCATCGGCAGATTTCCTGCATGGACGATCTGACGCGCACGCCGGCCATCGACTCGGGCCGCAAGGCATTTGCGCAGGCGGGCCTGACGCCTGCCGATATCGACGTGGTGGAGCTTTATGACGCTTTCACGATCAACCCGATCCTGTTTCTGGAAGACCTGGGCTTCTGCGCGAAAGGTGAGGGCGGTGCATTCATCTCGGGCGGCCGCATCGCGCCGGGCGGCGATTTCCCGATGAACACCAATGGTGGCGGGCTGTCGTGCACCCACCCGGGCATGTACAGCATTTTCCTTGTGATCGAAGCCGTCATCCAGTTGCGCGGCGAGGCCGGCGAGCGGCAGGTCAGCAAGGTGGAAACGGCGCTAGTGCACGGCAATGGTGGTGTGCTGTCCAGCCAGGCCACCGCCATCCTGGCATCCAGCCAATAAAGGCCAAACCAGCCTAACAAAGAACCGCAGTCGAGATCGCAGCAATGTCCCAGGCAATCGAATCCATTCCTCTTTCTTCCACCGTGAGCTGGCAACAGCAGGGCGATATCGCCGTGCTGTGGCTCGACAACCCGCCGGTGAACGGCCTGGGCGATAGCACCCGCGCCGGCCTGCACGCCGGGATCACGCGCGCGCTGCAGGATGCCACCGTGGCCGGGGTTGTGCTGGCAGGCGCCGGCAAGGCGTTTTGCGGCGGCGCGGACATCCGGCAGTTCAATACGCCTGCCGCGACCGCCCGGCCGCTTACGCGCGATGTGCTGGCGCTGATCGAATCGGCGAGCAAGCCCGTGGTGGCTGCGATACACGGCGTGGCGCTCGGTGGTGGCCTGGAGCTGGCCATGGGATGCCACTATCGCGTGGTGGCATCCGACGCCAGCCTGGGTCTGCCAGAGGTCAACCTCGGGCTCGTGCCCGGTGGCGGCGGTACCCAGCGGCTGCCACGGCTCGTTGGTGTGGAACAGGCGCTGGACATGGTTCAGCAAGGGGCGTCCGTCAGCGGCGAAGCCGCCGCGCGCATCGGTCTTGCCGATGCGGTAGCAGACGCGAGGCCGAGCGGCACACGGGATGCTGGACCTGTTGTCGCACTGGCGATCGACTTTTGCCGGAGTGCTGCCGCCCGTGCGGTGGCGCATCCGGTTGCCAGTGCGTTGGCCGTCAAGGCGAGCGGCGATGTCGATTTCGGGGCGCGGATTGCCGCGATCAACGGCAAGGCACGCAATGCGCTCGCGCAGAATGCGTGCATCCGGTGCGTCGAAGCCGCGACGCAGCTGCCGATTGCCGACGGGCTGGCATTCGAGCGCGCCCAGTTCGAGGCGCTTGTTGCGGGCAACGAGTCGAAGGCGCTGCGCCATATCTTCTTCGCCGAGCGCGAGGCGCCGAAGTTTGCCGAAGGGAAGGGACAGGCGCTGCGGCCGATCGAACGTGTTGCCGTCATCGGTTCCGGGACGATGGGCGTCGGCATCGCGATGTCGTTCGTCAACGCCGGCATTCCGGTCATGCTGATCGAACGCGAGCAGGCCGCGCTGGACCGCGGCATGGCACTGATCCGCCGCAACTACGAGATCACCGCCGCGAAAGGCAAGCTGGCGCCGCAGCAGATTGACGCGTGCATGGGGCGCATAACGCCGACGCTGGCGTTCGAGGCCGTTGCCGATGCCGATCTGGTGGTCGAAGCCGTGTTCGAGGACATGGCCGTGAAGCAGGCCATCTTCGAGCGTCTGGACGCGCTGTGCAAGCCGTCGGCCATCCTGGCGACGAATACGTCGCGGTTGAACATCGACACGATCGCGGCGTCGACCAAACGCCCGGGCGACGTGATCGGCCTGCATTTTTTCAGCCCGGCGAACGTGATGAAGCTGCTGGAAGTCGTGCGTGGACAGGCGACCCGCGCCGACGTCATCGCGTCGTGCATGGCGATGGCGCAGCGCATCCGAAAGATTCCGGTGCTGGTGCGGGTGTGCGAAGGGTTTGTCGGCAACCGGATGCTGACGCCTTACTGGCGGGAGGCCGGCTTCCTGTTGGAAGAGGGCGCATCGCCACTGCAGGTCGATCGCGCATTGACGCAGTTCGGCATGGCGATGGGCCCGCTGACGATGGCGGATTTGGCCGGCATGGACATCAACTGGGCCACGCGGAAGCGGCTGGCGCCGACGCGGCCGGCGCACCTGCGGTATTCGGCGGTGGCCGATCGAATCTGCGAACTGGGCCGGTTCGGGCAGAAGACCAACGGTGGCTACTACCGCTACGAACCCGGCAGTCGCACGCCGATCCCCGACCCGCAGATCGACGCGTTGATCGAAGAGTGCGCGCGCGAGGCAGGCATTACGCGGCGACCGGTTGCCGACGAGGAGATCGTCGAGCGCTGCATGCTGGCGCTGATCAATGAAGGCGCGCGCATCCTGGACGAGGGCATCGCGCAGCGCGCTTCCGATATCGACGTGGTGTACGTGCATGGCTACGGCTTTCCGGCGTGGCGTGGCGGCCCCATGTTCTATGCGGAAACGCTCGGTCTGGCGCACGTGCTGGCCCGTATCCGCGCGTTGCAGGACGTGCACGGTGCCCATTGGGAGCCTGCGCCACTGCTCGAGCGGTTGGTCGCAGAAGGCCGGCAGACTTTCGACGGTCCACGTTGAGTTCACGCCGCACCCCCCCTGAATCTGAACACGAAAATCTGGAGTCACAATGTTGCATCGCGCATTGGAAGGCATTCGCGTGCTGGACCTGTCGCGCATCCTGGCTGGGCCGTGGTGTACGCAGAACCTCGCCGATCTGGGCGCCGAAGTTGTCAAGGTCGAACATCCGCAGCGTGGCGATGACACGCGCGGTTGGGGCCCCCCGTATCTGGATGCCGCGGATGGCAGCGACGCGCGCCTTTCCGCGTACTTCATCAGCTGCAATCGCGGCAAGCAGTCGGTATGCATCGACTACGGCCAGCCTGAAGGTGTTGCGCAATTGCTGGAGCTGGCCCGACACGCCGACGTGCTGGTGGAGAACTACAAGGTGGGGACGCTCAAACGCTACGGGCTCGACTATGCGTCGCTCAAGGCGATCAATCCGCGTCTGATCTATCTGTCGATCACGGGGTTCGGTCAGGACGGCCCGATGGCCGACAAGCCCGGCTATGACTACGTGTTCCAGGGTATGGGCGGACTGATGAGCTACACCGGCCAGCCGGATGGTAGCCCCGGCGCTGGGCCGTTGCGCACGGGCGTTGCAGTGGTCGATGTCAGCACGGGCATGTATGCGACGAGTGCCGTGCTGGCGGCGCTGTTCCAGCGTCAGCAGACCGGTGAAGGCCAGCATCTCGATATCGCACTGCTCGACGTGGCCGTGGCACTGAATGCGAATCAGGGCGCCAACTACCTGGTATCGGGAAAGAACCCGCAACGCACGGGCAACGCGCATCCAAACTGCGCGCCGTATGAGGTCTTCCGATGCGCCGATGGTTATCTGATTCTGGCGATCGGCAACGACACGCAGTTCGCACGCTTCTGTGATGTGGCGGGGCGTCCGGATCTCGCGCAAGACCCGCGATACGTCACGAACTCAGGCCGCATCGAACATCTCACCGAACTGCGCAAGGTACTGACGGCGTTGTTCCCGACGCGCTCGCGTGCCGACTGGACGTCGGCGTTCGACGCCGCCGGTGTGCCCTGGGGCCCGATTCATACGATGGAAGAGGTCTTCGCGCATCCGCAGGTCCAGCATCGGCAATTGCGTCAGGTGGCCACGCATCCGGTGATGGGCGAGGTGCCAATGGTGCGCAATCCGATGCTGCCGGCCAATCCTCAGCCGCTCAAGCCGCCGCCGCTGCTCGGCGAACACACCGGTGCCACAGCGGTGGCCGCCATCGCTGCCGCGCAATAGATGCGGGCGGCCCGACTCGAATTTCGACAATCCGTACGGAGACACATGATGAATATGAAGCCAACCTTCCTGGCACTGGCCGCGCTGGCCTGTGTGGGCCCGGCATGCGTTGCCCACGCCGCCGACTGGCCGGACAAGCCGATCAAGCTTGTGGTGCCCTACGCGGCCGGTGGTACTACCGACATCATCGCGCGCGTGGTCGGCACGCGGATTGGCGCGGTGCTGAAGCAGGCTGTTGTGGTCGAGAACCGTCCCGGCGCCGGTGGCGCGGTAGGCAGTGCCTACGCGGCCAAGCAGCCGGCCGATGGTTATACGCTCGTGATGGAAGTGGAAAGCTCCCACGCGGTTAACCCGAACGTCTATCAGAAGACGGCGTACGATCCGGTCAGGGATTTCGATCCGATCAGCAATCTGGCGGACGTGCCCAACGTGCTGGTGGTCAATCCGTCATTCCCCGCTCAGGACATGTCGGCCTTCATCAAGCTGCTGAAGGCGTCGCCGGGCAAGTATTCATTTGGGTCGTCGGGCAACGGTGGCCTGAGTCATATGAATGGCGAACTGTTCATGAGCGTCACGGGCACGAAGATGTTGCACGTGCCGTACAAGGGCCTGGGGCCGGCGCTGAACGATGCGATGGCTGGACAGATCCAGGTTGTGTTCGACAATATCCCGTCGTCGTCCGGCCTGATCCAGGGCGGCAAGCTGCGGCCCCTGGCCGTGGCGGCCAAGCATCGACTCAAGATGCTGCCCAATGTGCCGACCTACGCGGAAGCCGGGCTGCCCGCGATGAACAATCCGTCGTGGTTTGGCCTCGGCGCGCCGGCTGGCACGCCGCCGGCGATCCTCGACAAGATTAATGCGGCCGTCAAGCAGGTGCTGGCCGAGCCGGAGGTGGTCGACGCCATCGAGAAGCAGGGCGCGCTGCCTGCCTATACCACGCGCAAGGCCTTCGCCGATCTGATCCGGGAGCAGAATCAGCACTGGAAGAAGGTAGTCGAGGATATCCATTTCGCAAAGCTGCAGTAAGGAGCAGAACACGATGAGCGCATCGCTTTCCAATCACCACGCCGCCGTAGAAATCGACGAGCACGGCGTAGCCACCGTCACCATCCGCGAGGCGAAATCGCTGAATATCCTCGGCACGCCGGTCATTGCGGATCTGACCCAGGCCGTGCGCGCCCTGGCCGAACGCGACGACGTGCGCGTGCTGGTGGTTCGCGGCACGGGGGACAAGGGCTTTATCGGGGGCGCCGATATCAACGAGATGGCCGCGCTGACCCGCGAGCGCGCGGAAGTGTTCATCAGCGCATTGCGCGACTTGTGCAATGCGCTGCGTCACTTCCCGGTACCCGTGATTGCGCGAATGCCGGGCTGGTGCCTCGGCGGCGGCTTGGAACTGGCGCTGGCGTGCGATATCCGCATCGCCGCCGACAACGCCCAGCTGGGTATGCCGGAGGTCAAGGTAGGCATTCCGTCGGTGATTCACGCGGCGCTGATGCCGCGCCTGATTGGCAACGCGCGCGCCGCGTGGTTGTTGCTGACGGGCGAGATCGCCGACGCGGCAGAGTCGCTGGCTGCGGGGATAGTGAGCCGCGTGGTGCCGCTGGCCGATCTCGACGTCGAGGTTAGTCGTGTGGCATCACTGCTGGCGAGCTTCGGCCCGCAGGTGGTGCGTCAGCAGAAGCGTCTGCTGCGCGAGTGGGAAGAAGCGCCGCTCGACGTGTCGATCGACAACAGTGTGGCGGAGTTCGGCAGCGCCTTCGATACGGGCGAGCCGCAGCATCACATGGCCTCCTTCCTGAACCGCAAGCGGTAACAGGAATCAGGACGCGGCGTCAGGGGCCGCGCCTGTCTCGCGTGTGATGGCCACGCGCGGGTCGTTGAGCAGGAACTGCACGAACGCCGCGGCAAAGCCGGGCAGCTTTCCGTCGGCGCGCGTGACGAGCGTCAGCTCCCGTACCGCCCAGGGCTCGTCGAGCGCCACCCCGACCACGCGCCCCTCGAGCATCGACGCCGCCGCCACGCTACGCGGCACCAGCGCCACGCCGACGCCGGCAGCCGCCAGCGCCAGTACCGCCTCGAAGCTGTGTGCGTGCAGGCGGACATTCGGTTGCTTGCCGGCGCGTTGCGCGGTATCGCGCAGAAACAGGAAGTTGCTGCTAGTGCGGCTCATGCAGACGAAGTCGAACCCGAGTGCGGCGCCAAACCGGATGCGCCCCTGCCGTGCCAACGGATGATCGGGGGCCACCGCCAGCACCAGTTCATCGACCGCGTACCGCACCGCATGAACGCCGGCGGTGTCGGCGGCCATGGTCATATCGCTGGCAAATATGCCGATATCCGCCTCATGCGCGGCCACTGCCGCCGTGATCGCCTGGCTGGCCCGCTCTTCCAGGTCGATGTTGACCGCCGGGTGCGCGGCCAGGAACCGGCTCACGCTCGGGATGATGAATCCGTTCAGCGAGCTGCTGTTTGCCAGCAGGCGGATGTGTCCCTTGAGCCCGCTGGCGAATCGGCCAACCTCTCCGTGCATCCGTTCGATGCCTTGCAGCAGCTCGCGCACATGCGCCAGCATCATCTCGCCCGCAGGCGTCAGATCCATGCCACGTGCGTTGCGAACGAAGAGCGGTGTGCCCAGCGCATGCTCCAGGTTCTTCAGACGGTAACTGGCCGCCGAGGCCGTGATATGCGCGGCGCTAGCGCCGCCAGCCAGGCTGTGGGCCTCCGCAATGGCCTGGAAAAGGCGGAGATCGGTGAGTTCGTACCGCAAGAGAGGGACTCCGGAATTGGTCACCCGCTTTTGCCGCCACCGGCGAATGCCGATGGCGCGGGCGTGCAGCAAGACGCATTTGTCTCGCCATGCTGCATCAATCAGGTCTGGGAAGCAATGGGAGGGAGCCGGAAGCACTGCTGCCGGCCCCAGGGCAGACATCGACCCACCTCAGTCTTCGTATGCCTCCGCGCGGGCGCGCACCTCATCCAGCGAGACGTCGACCAGCAGCTTTCCACCGTCGAATACCGTTTCGAGCGCGTCTTCCCATTCTCCCTCGATGCGGCGCGCATCCCAGGCGAGCGGGAGCGTGACGGTTTGATAGTCGCCGGTCCCGCGATTGCGCAGCAGTGTCAGACGGCCTTGCTTGGATCGCTTGCCTGCATCGGTGACAGGGTCCTTTCTGACATCGCGCCAGGCATCCTCCACCTTGACAGCCGAGCACTTCATGGCGAATCGCTGCGTGTCGCGGTTCAGTTGCTGAAGCAACGCGCCGCCGATGCCGAACACGATGTTGTCCGCCGCGTAGCCTGCCGATTCGAGTGCGGCGAGGATGACTTCGATGGACTCGGCATTCACGCCATCGCCCTGGATCACCCGCACATGGTTGAGCACGCGGTAGCCTTTGCCGTTGATCACCGAGCCGAACGCTTCGTCGAGAGCGCCGATGGTCTGCAGCACGATCGTCCGGGGATCGCCGGAGTCGGGGCGGATGACCAGTGTTGCGCCGGAATCGATCACGGCCTGCCGCAGTTCGGTGCCCCACATCCGCAGGGCGGCGAACAGGTCATATGAGTCCGACACCACCGACACGATGGCGCCCGGCCGGCCGAATTGCCGAAGCATATTGCGGTACGCATCGATTTCGCCAGCCCGGCCCCAGGCAGTGATGGTGCTGTGTTCGGCAGCTGGCACCGAGAAAGCCGCCATCGGCTTGTTGTAGTAAGTGTTGGCGGCGAGCACACCGAGTACGGTGTCCGAGCCCAGGAAGCTCACGAGGTGCGCCGCACCGCCGATAGCAGCCGACTCGGCGCTCGACACGCCGCGCGCGCCGAAGTCGTGCACCTTGAACGGCAGTTGTCCGAGGTCGTCGCTGGTGCGCTCCAGGTAGCGACGCACGAGTTGCCGCAGGTGCCAGCTTTGCGTGGCAACCGTCACTGGATACCAGACGCGCAGCAACAAGGTTTCGATGTAGGAAGCGAGCCAGAACACCTCGGGATCATCGCATTCGACTGTGACGAGCACGTTCTGCGTTGGGATCACGGCGCCTTCCTGCACCGCGCGGATGCGCACGGGTAGGTAGCCGTCATAGCGCGAAACGATATATCGCCAGCCCGACTCGTTGAACGGTTCCCCGTGGGCGCTGAAGAAGTCCCGGGCTTCGTCGATCATTGCCGCGGTGATCGGCTGGCACAGGTATTCCTTGATCAGCATCTGCAGCCCGAAGAACAGCGTGCGATCGTAGCGGCCACCGCGCGATTCGATGTACGAGAACATCGCCGTGGTGCCCTGGGGATATTGAAGGTAGTGAGAGGCCTTGTACGAATCCGTGTTCAGGATCGGATTGGAAAGGATCGACGACAGGCGACGCAGGTCGTTTTGCATGGCTAGAGCTCCTCTATGCCGTTGGATGGCCGCCAGGTCTGTCCCGGCGGATAAAGCTGGTACTGAAGCGTGCTGGAAGGGTGCGTTACAGCTTGCCGAGAAAGTGGTAGGCGATGTCGAAATGGTCTTCGAACATGACGCTTCTCATGCGGGCGAAATCGTTGAGCGGCACCCAGCGCGCCTTGTCGGCGTCATCGCCACCCTTGACGCGCGGCAGCTCGCCAACCGGGAAGCTGAACAGGAACGCGTGGGTGATGGTGCGGCCGCGCAGCGATCGCTGCGGGTGGTCGAACACCTGCCGGTCCTTCAGCGACCCACGCAGCACCGGCTCGGGCAACTTGAGTCCGGTTTCCTCGCGCAGTTCGCGAAGACAGGCCGTCTCGAGCCGTTCGTCCTGGTTGACGAAGCCACCCGGCAGCGCCCAGAGGCCGCGTCCCGGCTCGCTGCGCCGGCGCACCAGCAACAGGTGGCCGGAATGGACCACTACCGCGTCGACGGTGACGAACGTTACCGGATACGGCGCGGCCGACCAGGCTTTCCTGTACCCGGCGATGAACTCCGCCTCGGCCTTCAGCTGGGCGAACTCGGGCCGGTCGCGAAACAGCTCCATCCACTGGAATACCGGCGCGGGCACGGCCCACGAGACGAAGCTGTTGCTGCGTTCGGCCAGGAACTGCTCGCGGATTTCGGTGGCGGAGATGTCTTCGGTACTGTCGGCTTCGACCAGTTCCCATTGCGGGAACATGCGAAGGTAGTACGAAGAACCATCCTTTTCGTGACCGATGATGCCGATCCGGCGGCCGGCGGTATCGCCGAGCAGTCCTGCCACGGCATCCTGTACCCAGCGGACCCAGTCGCTGTCGTTGTAGGTCGAATCCTGTACCGCGCCGATCCGGACGCGCGCGCGGCTTGATTCGTCCAGTACGGACTCGATCATTTGCCGGCGCTCGTCGAACGAGAACGGGTCCTTGATGGTGCGAGGCTTGTCGGTGGATCCGATCAGGATGCAAACGGTGTCCGCCTGGCTCAGCGCCCGGCGTAGTACATCAACGTGACCACGGTGCATCGGCTGGAAACGGCCGATAAAGACAAGCGCGTCGAAGCGCTTTGTATTGGTGCTCATGAGGCTCCCTCAAGAGATTGGCGGAATTGGGTCTGTCCCGTAACCGTGACTGAATGGTATGCCGGCGTCACCGGTGCGTCAAACGGAAAAAAGGGGGATATACCCGTGCGGCTTGTGTCGGTGTCCTGTCCGGTGAAGAATATGCGGCTTGTTCGCCCCGGAGCCATCCATGACCACCGCACACGTCTTCATCGCCACCAGCCTCGACGGCTTCATCGCCCGACCCGATGGCGATATCGGCTGGCTGCTCCAGCGCGACGATCCGGCCGAGGACCACGGTTATATGGATTTCATCGCCGACAAGGATGCGATCGTGATGGGCCGGGGCACCTACGAGAAGGTCCTGACCCTTGGCGACTGGGCCTATGACCGGCCTGTTCTGGTCCTGTCCAGGCAACTGGCGGGCACGCCGGCGCCGGCGGCGTTGGAGGGGAAAGTCCGATTCGCGAGCCTTTCGCCGAGGGATACGCTGGAACGCCTGGCGGCCGAGGGCGTACGCCGGGTCTATGTCGATGGCGGGCAGGTTGTGCAGTCGTTCCTGCGCGACGGGTTGATCGCCGATCTGGTGGTCACCACGGTTCCGGTGTTGATCGGAGCCGGGCGGCCGTTGTTCGGGGCGCTGCCGCGCGACGTCGATCTGGCCCTGGTCTCGAGCCGCAGCTTCCCCTCGGGATTGGTGCAGTCGACGTACCGGGTGGCCTGACGCGTGAACGGGTGAGAGGGGCGGCCGGCTATCCTCCGCCAGGTTTGTCGTGGCGAATCCCCCGCCGCGATGCGTCTCAGTCGTGTGGGAACGTCACCACCGCTGCCTCTAGCCCAGCCAGCGTGCCCGCCGCATCGATCGCCTGCTCTATGGCGTCGAACGGGAAGCGCTTCACGTGGACTGCATCGAGTGAAAGCTGGCCGGCGCGAACCATTGCCACCAGCGCGCGGTAGTCGGCGGATGCGTACATGAAGTGGCCGATCAGCTCCCAGCCATTGCGTAGCATGGCGCCGTAGGGCAGTGGCAGCGGCACGGTCATGCTGCCCATCAGCACCATGCGACCGCGCCGCTTCAGGCTCAGCAGCGCCGCGAGCGTACTGTTTGGCGAGGTAGCCTGACCAACCATGTCGAATGCCAGGTCGACGCCGCCGGATGCCGCACTGCGGATGGCGGCGCTGTCGACCCCCTCATCACCGGTCATCACTACCGGCACCACCCGGCCGTCGCCCATCCGGGCCAGGGATTCGAGCGGGCCAGCGCGGCGTCCCAGTGCGAGTACGGTCGAAGCGCCCATCGCCAGCGCGGCAAGCACGGCGGCTGATCCGAACGCGCCCGTTGCGCCGTTGATCGCGACGGTCTCGCCCGCAACCAGCCGGCCGCGACGCAGGCCGCCGAAAGGAATGGCGAACTTCGACAGGGTGGCCAGCTGGTCGGACGAAAGGCGATCCAGCCCGTCGAGGGGGACAAGTGCCGCAGCGGGAAACTCGGCGACCTCTCGTAGCGTTCCGTGTGGGAAGTCCTGAAGCAGGGGGCCGCTGTCCGCGCTGATGCCGGTCAGGCCAATCAGGATTTCGGCCGGTGCATCGACGCTTTCCGTGCTGGTCAGGTACGGGTTGACGGCCACGCGTTGTCCGGCCCGGAAGTGATGGACACCCGCTCCGGTTTCGATGATCGTGCCAACGCCGTTTGTACCGGGGGTGAAAGGACCGGGCGGGTAGGCGTAAGGCAGCGCGCCGTTCAGGTAGTCGCGCGTGTAGCTGAGCAGCGGCACCGCTTCCATGCGTACGAGCACCGCGCCGGGGCGGGCATGGGGCGTGTCGATGTCACGCAGGACAAGCGGCTGGCCGGGTTGGTCGAGCATCCAGGCTTTCATATCGGGGCTCCTTGATTGGGGTGTCCGCGGGTTGGCTGGCTTGAACTGTAGGGGCTCGCGACCTATATTTGAAATCGATGACAGATATAAGAGGTATAAGTGTGGTTGATTTCAAGGGCGTGGATCTGAATCTTCTGGTGACCTTGGATGCCTTGCTGGATGAACGTAACGTCACGCATACGGCGGAGCGGCTCGGGCTGACGCAGCCCGCCGTATCGGCCCAACTGGCGCGGCTGCGGCGCATCTTCGACGATCCATTGCTGATCCCGGCCGATACGGGGCGGGGAATGATCGCAAGCGCGCGGGCCCTGGCATTGCTGGAGCCGCTGCACGTCGCGCTCAAGGACCTGGAGTCCGTTGTGCATCGGCGGCCCGAGTTCGATCCGTTCGTCGACACGCGCCAGTTCGTGATCGCCGCGAGCGATAACGCCACGTCGACGCTTGGCATGTCCTTGTTGGAGCGGCTATCGATTGTCGCGGGGACCGGGGTGCGCGTGGCGTTCGTGCATGGACGGCAGGCCGAGATCGCCGCCCAGCTCGAATCGGGTGAAGTCGATCTGCTGATCGGGTCCGAGCGCATGGTTCCACCAACCATGCGGGCGCGCAAACTTCTCGATGAGACCTTCGTGATGGCGCAGCGGAAATCCCATCCTCGGGGAGCGCGCCGGCTGACGCTCGATATGTACTGCAAATTGCGCCACGTGCTGGTTTCCACGAGTGGTGGCAGCTTCTTCGGCTTCGTTGACGAGCAGCTTCAGTTGCTGGGTCGATCGCGTGATGTCGCGGTATCGGTTCAGGCATTCACGGTGGTCCCCGATTTGCTGCGCCGTAGTGACTACGTCTGCACGATGCCGGCTCGGCTGGCGGCACGCTATGCCGATTGGCTGGATGCCTTCGCGCTGCCGTTCGATGTGCCGGGATTCTCGCTCAGCGCGGCATGGCACCCGCGCAACCACGCGGACCCCGCGATTGCCTGGCTGCGGAGCACACTGGCCGAGGTGGCCGGCCAGTTGCGGGAGGGGTGAGCACGGCGGCAACTCAGGTGCCGGTCCCGCTCGCGAGCGCAGTAGAATGCAATATGGCAGAGACGCACCCCGAAGCGTCCATCTAGCCCAGGGGCATCCACGAGACAGATATGAACGGAAGATCCACGTCTGCGCTAGGCGCGGCGACACGCGCCGAAGCGGCAACGGAAGAACTCAGGCGGCGAATCCTGGAAGGCGAGCTAGTGGAGGGCTTTCAGCTCAAGCAGGATCTTCTCGCGGAAGAATTCGGCATCAGCCGCATCCCGGTGCGGGAAGCACTGGTCCAGCTAGAGAACGAAGGGCTGGTGAAGATCGTCCCCCACAAGGGGGCGATTGTTGCGGAGCTGTCGACGAAGGACATCGAAGAGCTGTTCTCGTTGCGCGCGCTGCTCGAATCCCATCTGCTCCGACATTCGATTCCCCGCCTCACAAAGGATGACTTCGACCGACTCGATGAAATCCTGAAGCGCTACGCCATCGAGCTCGCCGAGGGGCATTCGCACCGGTGGGGCGAACTCAACACCGAGCTGCACGACATCCTGCTCGGGCGTGCCAACCGGCCCAGGTCCCTGGACCTGGTGCAGTCGCTATTGCGGCAGACCGATCGCTACACACGGGTGCAGCTCTCCATCAGCGATGCCGCCGTGCAGCGCGCCAAGGCGGAACACGAGGAACTCGTCCGCCTTTGCCGGCTGGGCGAATCGAGGGAGGCGTGCGCGCTGCTCAAGCGGCATATCGAACATGCCGGCGAGGAGTTGATTCTGTTTCTGCGGGAGCGCCGGAGGCCGTAAGGCGCGATGGCCCTGCTGTAGAATGTAGAAAATATGCAAAACGGCGCCAGGTGGCGCCGTTGTCAACTTCCAATGGTCACCAATAAACCTGGTCTTCGGCATGTGACGCGAGCAGAGGCCGCCGCCGATGAAATTCGCCGCCGCATCCTCTCCGGCCAGTACGTGGATGGCTATCAACTCCGGCAGGACGCGCTCGCCAATGAACTCGGGATCAGCCGCATCCCGCTGCGTGAAGCGCTGGTGCAGCTCGAAAGCGAAGGGCTGGTGAAGATACTCCCTCACAAGGGAGCCATCGTGTCGGAGCTTTCCATTGAAGAGCTCACCGAGTTGTTCGAATTGCGGGCGTTGCTGGAGCCCACGCTGATCCGAAAGTCCGTGAAGAAGCTCTCCGTCGACGATTTCAAGGAACTCGACGCGATTCTGGCCGAGTTCAGCGGCGAACTGAAGGCGCAGGCGCAGGATCGCTGGGGCGACCTGAATACCATGCTGCATCAGTTGCTGCTGTCGAAGGCCGATCAGCCGAAGACAGTGAGCATCGTCGCGTCCCTGCTCCAGCAGACGGACCGTTACACGCGCCTGCAGCTTTCCTTGTCCACGGCCAGCCGGGAGATTGCCGAAGCCGAGCACCGGCAACTCGTCGATCTCTGTCGCAAAGGGGATGGGCGCGGCGCCGCCGCGCTGTTGAAGCGGCATATCGAACATGCCGGCGAGGAACTGCGGAATTTCCTGCTCTCCCGTCGGCGCGGCACCAGCTAAGCAGAGCGGATCGAGCCAATAGCCAGGCCCGAAAACAAAAGCCGCCCGGAGAGGGCGGCTTTTTTGTTGCTCGGAGACTTCGATCAGCCATTCACACGGGCTTTCGCCTCGGCGTCGACGTCACGCAATGACTTGCCGCGCGTTTCCTTCGCGGCGGCAACGCTGATGATCGAGATCACGGCGGCGGCCACCAGGTAGAGGGCGATCGGCGTGGAGGAGTGGTATTTCTCCAGCAGCGACAGCGCGATCAGCGGAGCCAGCGATCCGGCCATCAGCGGTGCGATCTGGTAGCACAGCGAGAGCGCGGTGTATCGGACGTTCGTCGGGAACATCTCGGTCATGAGCGCGGAGTAGGGCGAGTAGGTCATCGACTCGATTGCCAGGCCCAGCACGATGGCAGCCATGATGATCCAGTCGTTCCCGGTGTCCATCATCGGGAAGCCAATGAAGCCCCAGGCCGCCGTCAGGACCGCGCCGGTCAGGTACACCGGTTTGCGACCGATGATGTCCGACAGGTAGCCCATGAACGGAATGATCATGAAGTGCAGGGCATTGGCAAAGAACATCAGCTTGAGAATGCGCGTGGTATCCGCGCCGACCACGAGCTTCAGGTACGTGATGGAGAACGTCACCACCATGTAGTAGAGGATGTTCTCCGCGAAGCGCGCGCCAATGCCGATCAGCACTTCCTTCCAGTGATAGCGCAGAACGTACCGGACGCCTTGCTGGGTCGCATGTTCCTTTTCGCGCCGTTCCTGGGATTCCTTGAAGATCGGCGCATCATCGACCTTGCGACGGATCCAGAACCCGATCAGCACCACCACGGCGGAGAACCAGAAGGCGACTCGCCAGCCCCAGGACAGGAAGTCCTGTTCCGGCAGCGTGCTCGAGAGTGCGAGCAGGATGAGCGTGGCGACGAGGTTGCCAGCCGGCACGCCTGCTTGCGGCCAGCTTGCCCAGTAGCCGCGCCGGTCGTCCGGGCTGTGCTCGCTCACCAGAAGGACGGCGCCACCCCATTCGCCACCGAAGGCAAAGCCCTGGATAAGGCGCAGCGTGACGAGCAGGGCGGGGGCCCAGTACCCGATCACGTCGAACGTGGGAAGGCAGCCCATCAGGAACGTCGTGATCCCCACGGCTACCAGACTGACCTGGAGCAGGTACTTGCGGCCGAACTTGTCGCCGTAGTAACCGAAGACGATCCCGCCGATCGGCCGTGCGGCGAACCCTACGGCATAGAGCGCGAAGGCCGCGATCAGGCCATCGACCGGATTCCCTGTTTTCTTGAAGAAGTGCGTCCCAAATACCAGTGCGGATGCCGTTCCATACAGGAAGAACTCATACCATTCCGCTACGGACCCAACCATCGCAGCCGCGACAACGCGGCGCAGATCTTTTGTTGTCGTGCCGCGTTGTCGCCCCACACTCGCTTCGGGGACAGCCTCGCTGAGTTGATTCGCCATCTTTGCTCGTCCTTTTGTCTCTGCTGACCAGCGGGTGGATTCCCGCCTCGCCACACCGGCGTCAGTGGTGAGATTTTATACAACATGCAATATACGGAAATGAGGGGTTTACCCTTTGGCAGGGAACCACTGGGGCTGGAAAGCCGTCATCAATCTCCCGGACAGGGCCTCTGCAAGCCAGAAAAGGTGCATCTGTGGAGTCGGAGGGGGATGGCGGATGAGTCAGACTGGTGCGGGCTGACGGGTAAACCCTGACGAAATCTCGTAGCACCTTCCGCGACAGATTTTATACAATATGCACGAAGCAGGGATCGTCATCCTGACAAGGCAGTCTCCCGGAGGCTGTTTCCGGGAGCCCCGATTCCGCTCTTATCGAAACTTTCTGACTCAGGACCGCGTGATGTCTTCCAAGATTTTTGAGGGTACTATCCCCGCACTCATGACCCCTTGCACTCCGGATCGCAAGCCGGACTTCGACGCGCTCGTCGCCAAGGGCAAGGAACTGATCGAACTCGGCATGAGCGCGGTCGTCTACTGCGGCTCGATGGGAGATTGGCCGCTGCTGACGGAACAACAACGCCAGGAAGGCGTGGCCCGCCTCGTGGCAGCGGGCGTGCCGACCATCGTCGGCACCGGCGCCGTCAATTCGAAGGAAGCCGTTTCCCACGCCGCGCACGCCGCGAAGGTTGGCGCGCACGGCCTGATGGTTATTCCGCGCGTGCTGTCGCGTGGCGCGTCCCCGGCCGCGCAGAAGGCGCATTTCTCCGCCATCCTTGCTGCCGCGCCGAGCCTGCCCGCGGTGATCTACAACAGCCCGTACTATGGCTTCGCCACCCGGGCGGACCTGTTCTTCGAACTCCGCCGCCAGTTCCCGAACCTGATTGGCTTCAAGGAGTTTGGCGGCGCGGCGGACATGCGCTATGCCGCGGAGAACATCACCTCGCAGGACGAGAACGTGATCCTGATGGCCGGTGTCGACACGCAAGTGTTCCACGGGTTTGTGAACTGCGGCGCCACCGGTGCCATCACCGGTATCGGCAACGCGCTGCCGCGTGAAGTGCTGCAACTGGTCAAGCTGAGCAAGCAGGCGGCTGCTGGCGACGTCAAGGCGCGTCGTCTGGCCAGGGAGCTGGAGGCGGCGCTGCATGTCCTGTCCTCGTTCGACGAAGGCACTGATCTGGTCCTGTTCTACAAGCACCTGATGGTCCTGAACGGCGACAAGGAATACACGCTGCATTTCAACGAGACGGACGCGCTGAGCGATGCGCAGCGCAACTACGCGGAACAGCAGTACGCACTCTTCCGCGACTGGTATCGCGAGTGGTCCAAAGGCGTGGACGCCTGATCCTGTCTGACCCTGCATGACCATCCCAAGGCGGCGAAGTCGGCTGCCTTGGGCGCATGTTCTACCCATCTGTACTCCTTCTCCGCGATGCAGAGCTTTCGTGCTCCGCTCGCTTCTCCGCTTTTCCGTCAGATTCCCTCGTTTCCATTCATGCACGCTTCCGAACAGAACCAAGTCTTCGCGATCATCGACCAGCACGCCACGCGCGCCCACGAGGCCAGCGCGGCATGGGCGCATTCGAGTCCCACGGTCCGCAGTGGCGTGCTGCGTGCGCTGGCCGACGCCCTCGACGCGCGCGCGAATGAACTCGCGGTGATGGCCGACGAGGAAACCGGCCTCGGCATCCCACGGCTGACGGGGGAGATCGCCCGCACATCGTTCCAGTTGCGGGGCTTCGCGGATGAAGTCGTGGCGGGCGTCCCCTATGTCCAGGTGGATGACGAAGCCATTCCCGGCCCGCCTCCGTCGGGCCGTCCGCGTCTGACCCGTGTCATGGTCCCGATTGGTCCGGTTGCCGTATTTGCAGCCAGCAACTTCCCTTTCGCGTTCTCGGTCCTGGGCGGAGACACCGCATCGGCGTTGGCTGCGGGTTGTCCGGTCATCGTGAAGCCGCATGGCGGACATCCGCGCCTGTCAATCGAGGTGGCGAAGATTGCCGCAGAGGTCCTGCGCGCGCAAGGCGTGGAAGATGGCGTGTTCTCGATGCTCGAGTGCGACATGTCGCGCGACGCCAATATCCATCTGGTCAAGCATCCGCTGATCGCGGGCGTGGCGTTCACGGGCTCCTATCAGGGTGGCGTGGCCTTGTGGCGTGCCGCCAATGAGCGCGAGATCCCGATTCCCTTCTTCGGCGAGCTCGGTTCGATCAATCCGGTAGTGGTGCTCCCCGCGGCACTGCATGACGACCCGGTTGCGCCGGCCAAGGTGCTGGCGGCGTCGATGCTGCAAGGCTGCGGTCAGTTCTGTACCAGCCCCGGCGTAATCGTGGTGGTCGATGACCAGCGCGGCCGCGAGTTCGTCTCGGCGCTGGGCGACTCGCTGGCGGGGCAGGCCACCCATCGGATGCTGAGCGAAGGCATCCGCAATGGTTTTGAAGATGCCGCCGCGCGTATCAAGGCGAATGCCAATATCGAGGTCGTACTGGAAGGGAATGAGGCTGGGGCCGGCCCGGCTCCCCGCCTGTTCCAGACCACCGGCGCTGCCTTTATCGCGGATGCCAGCCTCCACGAGGAAATGTTCGGTCCCGCGGCCGTAGTGGTCATGGTGCCATCCGTCGATGCGATTCCCGATGTACTCTCCGCCGTCAAGGGATCGCTCACGGTCACGATCTGGGGGGCAGACCAGGACAACCACGAGAATCGCGAGATCGTGCGCATGGCCCAGAACATTGGGGGCCGCGTGCTGTTCTCTGGTGTACCGACCGGCGTCGCCGTGACGCGCGCGCAGCAACATGGCGGCCCCTGGCCGGCGTCAACCGATCCGAAGACCACATCGGTCGGGTATGCTGCCTTGCAGCGTTTTCTCCGGCCCGTGGCGCTTCAGGATGCGCCGGAGTGGCTGCTCCAGCGCGCGTGACATCTCACAGGCAACGATAAGGAGGCATGGCAGATCAATGTCGGAAACCATCCAGCTCTCGCTCGCGGAGGTACGCGAGCTTTCGCTCAACGTTCTGCAAACGAACGGCTACTCCGAGGCGCACAGCAAGGCGATCACGGACGTGATCGTCGCGGGCCAGCGCGACGAGTGCCAGTCTCATGGCCTGTATCGCCTGCTGGTCTGCGTTCATACCATTCGCAACGGGAAGGTGGATGGCCACGCGGTGCCGGAAGTCGTCGATCAGGCGAAAGCGATCGTCCGGGTCGATGCCCGCTTTGGTAACTCGCTGCTGGCGTTTCAGACCGGCCTGCCGCATTTCATCCGGAAAGCCCGGGAATGCGGTTTGGCGGCCATGGCCATCAATCGCTGCTTTCACTTCTCCGCGCTCTGGCCCGAAGTGGAATCGCTGGCGAGCGAAGGACTGGTCGCAATGGCCATGACGCCCAGCCACGCGTGGGTGGCCCCTGCCGGCGGAACCAAACCGGTATTCGGAACGAATCCCCTGGCGTTCGCCTGGCCGCGTCCGGGCAGAACGCCATTTGTCTTCGACTTTGCGACCAGCGCGATCGCCAGAGGCGATATCGAGCTTCATCGCCGGCAAGGCAAGGCGCTGCCGGAGGGGTGGGCCATCGATGCGGACGGGAACCCGACGACCGACCCGCTGGCGGCCCTGAAAGGCGCCATGCTGACGTTCGGCGGGCACAAGGGGTCTGCGTTGTCCGCGATGATCGAACTGATGGCCGGCCCGCTGATCGGCGACATGACCAGCGCCGAATCCATGGCGTTCGATGCGGGCGCGGGGGCCACGCCTTGTCATGGCGAACTGCTGCTGGCATTCGATCCCACTGTCTTCTTGGGCGATCGGGCCAGCGAGTATCTCGAGAAAGCCGAGAGCCTGTTCGAGGCAATCACGAGCCAGGGCGCGCGCTTGCCGTCGCAACGCCGCTACGCCGCGCGAGCCAGGAGCGATGAGGCGGGCGTGACGGTGCCACGGGCGCTGTACGAGGATCTGCTCAAGCTGCGATAGCCGAGCCATCCTATGACGACGATTCGCGAACCGCCTCGGCTCGCGAATCGCCGGCGATTGGCGGCTTACTCGAAGTCTGGCTCGCCCTGCCAGTCAAAGAAGTCCGGCATCTGGCTCGATACGCGGTTCGGGAACTGTGCCGGACGCTTCTCGAGAAAGCTCGCAATACCTTCCTTCGCATCGTCCGACTGACCACGCGACTGGATCGCGCGGCTATCCACCTTGTGGGCGTCCATGGGATGAGCGGCCCCTGCCATGCGCCAGATCATCTGGCGCGCCATGGCGACCGAAACCGGGGCGGCGTTGTCCGCGATCTCCCTGGCAATGGCATAGGCCGCCGGCAGCAGATCCTCGGGCGCATGGAGCGAACGGACGAGTCCGCGCTCGTGCGCTTCCTGCGCGCTGAACACGCGACCCGAAAAACACCATTCCAGTGCCGTCGAAATCCCCACGACGCGCGACAGGAACCATGACGAAGCCGCTTCCGGCGTGATCCCCCGCCGTGCGAACACGAGGCCGAACTTTGCGTCGGTCGAGGCGATGCGGATGTCCATCGGCAACTGCATGGTGACGCCGACACCAACCGCGGCGCCGTTCACGGCAGCGATGACCGGCTTGAGGCTGCGGAAAATGCGCAGCACGACTCGGCCGCCGCCGTCACGTTTCACGCCGGTCGATCCATAACGCTTCTCGTAGTCGAAGGTGGCGCCACCGCTGGACAGGTCGGCACCCGCGCAGAACGCACGGCCGCTGCCGGTCACGACCACGGCGCGCACATTGTCGTCGGCATCCGTCGCGTCAAATGCCGCGATCAGGTCTTCACACATCTGGTGTGTGAACGCGTTCATTTTCTCGGGGCGGTGAAGCGAAATCGTGGCAATGCCGTTCTGCACGGCGTACTGAAGCGTCTCGAAAGCCGGGGGCGTGGTGGTCATGGTCGCGTGCCTGTTGGGAAGTGGATGCAGCGTAGCACCTGCGGCGCCGTCGTGGTGCGGGGCTTTCGCTGCGCGGAACAGGCTAGGGCCGCCGAGCCGTCGAGCTTTCAAGCTGCTGCTGGGGTAAACGCGGACTTTGATCCGTGATGGTGTTTCATCTATAGTTCTATTCATAGAACTAATTGACTGCCGCCATGATCGGCAAGTGTGACGAAAGTCGACGCTGGCCCATGGGCGGCTTCGCCAATGGGTCGATGTAGCCAAACTGCGGACAAAAATATGAAGAAACAGGAGACAACCGGCCCATTGGCCGGCGTGAAAGTGGTGGACATCACGTCCGTATTCATGGGGCCGTCAGCCACCCAGATGCTGGCCGACCTGGGCGCCGACGTGATCAAGGTGGAGTCGCCAGAGGGCGACAGCACGCGCCGCATCGGCCCCTGCGGCGACGAGAAACTGGGGCCGCTGTTCCTTGGTCTCAACCGCAACAAGCGCAGCCTCGTGCTGGATCTGAAGACCGACGCGGGCAAGGACGCGCTGCTGCGATTGGTCAAGGATGCCGACGTCCTGGCCTACAACGTGCGCCCACAGGCGATGCAGCGGCTTGGGCTCGACTACGAGTCGATCGCGGCAATCAATCCTCGCATCGTCTATGTGGGCATGTTCGGCTTCTCGCAGCGCGGACGCTACGCGCCACAAGCCGCATTCGACGATCTGATCCAGGCGGCCACCGGCCTGCCGCTGGCTGTATCGCTCGGGTCCGGCGATATCCCACGCTACCTGCCAATCACCATTGCCGACCGTTCGGTGGGCCTCTATGCCTTCGGCGTGATCTGCGCGGCGCTCTATTCGCAGGCGCGTACAGGTAAGGGGCAACGTGTCGATGTCCCCATGTTCGAGACCATGGTCCCCTATGTCATGGGCGACCATCTGTATGGGGAGACGTTCGTTCCCGCAAAGGGAGACTTTGGTTATCCGCGTCTTCTGTCACCCGAGCGGCGGCCATACAGGACCAAGGATGGCTACGTCTGCTGCCTGATCTATCACGATCATCATTGGCGCACCTTCCTCAAGGTCATTGGCAAGCCTGATCTGTATGACACGGACCCGCGCTTCGCGAACATCACCACCCGCACCGCGTATATCACCGAGCTCTACGGCATGGTCAGCGACGAGATGATCCGGCGCACGACAGACGAATGGCGCGATTTGCTGAAAGAGGCCGACATACCGGTCTTTCCGATGCATACCTTCGCGTCGCTGCTCGATGATCCGCATCTGGACGATATCGGCTTTTTCACGGAATCGGATCATCCGGTGGTCGGCCGTATCCGCGAGATGGCGGTGCCGAGCGAGTGGCACGGAACGCCTCCGGCGGGGCGCCGCCACGCGCCGGCCCTGGGCGAGCATAGCCGCGAAGTCTTGCGCGAAGCCGGTTATGACGATGCCGCGATTGACGTGCTCATGGCATCGGGTGCCTCCATGCAGGCCTCCAGAATGGAATTGATCGAAAAGGACGCAGACAATGACTGAAGAACTCAGGAGCGAAGTCCGGGGAACTGTTCTCACGCTGACCATCAATCGACCCGAACGACGCAACGCCATGAGCCCGGCAGTCGTGCAGGGACTTCGCGAAGCCATCGTCGGCGCCAATCGTGACGGCGCGATTCGGGCCATCGTCATTACCGGTGTGGGCGAACAGGCCTTTTGCGCCGGCGCGGATTTGCAGAGTGGCAAGTCCTTCGCCTTCGACTACTCGGATCCCTACCTCGGGCTGGCGGACCTCCTCCGTGTGGCCCGGCAATCCACGATTCCGCTGATCGCCCGTGTCAACGGCGCCTGCATGGCCGGTGGAATGGGGCTGATGGCGATGTGCGACATGGCCGTGGCCCGCGGAAATGCGATCTTCGGCCTCCCCGAGGTCAAGGTTGGCCTGTTTCCGGCACAGGTGCTGAGCGTGCTGCAGTCGCTGGTGCCGCGCAGGCTGCTCAACGAGATGTGCCTGTGCGGCGAGCCGATCACGGCCGCCGACGCGCTCGCGGCAGGGCTGGTCAACTATGTCGATGACGATCTGGATGGCAGGATTGACTGGTTGCTGGGCCGCTTGCTCGACAAGTCGCCGACGGCCATCCGTCGCGGCCTTTACACCATCAAGCACGTCGAAGACATGCCTTTCGCGCAATCGATGGCGTTTACGGAAAGCCAGATCGGCCTGCTGGCCATGACCGAGGATGCCCGCGAGGGGCAGCTTGCCTTCCGTGAGAAACGCCGGCCCGGCTGGACCGGCAAATAGGAGCACACACATGACAGGAAAAACGATCCGCATCGGCGGCGCATCCGGCTTCTGGGGTGACAGCAGCGTGGGCGCGCCGCAACTGGTACGCCACGGGAACATTGATTATCTGGTGTTCGATTACCTGGCCGAACTGACCATGTCGATCCTGGCTTCGGCCCGGTTGCGCAAGCCGGAGCTTGGCTATGCCACGGATTTCGTGACGGTGACGATGAAGAGCCTGATCGGCGAGATCGCAGAGCGTGGCATTCGTGTCATCAGCAACGCGGGTGGGATGAATCCACACGGGTGCGCCGAGGCCATCGCCGCGCTGGCGGCGGAACATGGTCTCTCGCTGCGCATTGCCGTGGTAGAAGGCGACGACGTGATGTCGCTGCTGCCGCAATTGCGCGACGCGGGCGTGCGCGACATGCAGAAGGGGCGCCCCCTGCCGGAGAAGGTCGTCAGCGCCAATGCCTATCTGGGCGCGTTGCCGATTCGCCAGGCACTGGATCAAGGTGCCCAGATCGTCATTACCGGGCGCTGTGTCGACAGTGCGGTCACCCTGGGTGTGCTGATGCATGAGTTCGGCTGGCAGCCGGACGACTATGACCGGCTGGCGCAGGGCAGTCTGGCCGGCCACATCATCGAGTGCGGGTGCCAGGCTACCGGAGGGCTGCATACCGATTGGGAAAGCGTGCCGGACTGGCCGAACATGGGCTATCCCGTGGTGGAATGTCGCGACGACGGCAGTTTCGTGGTCGGCAAGCCTCCCGCCACAGGCGGCCTGGTGAGTACCGCCACCGTCGGCGAGCAGGTCCTCTACGAGATCGGCGATCCCGCGTCTTACCTGCTGCCTGACGTCACGTGCGATTTCACGTGCGTCGAACTGCGGCAGATCGGCGAGAACCTGATCGAGGTTAGCGGAGCGCGTGGACGCGCGCCGGGCGGTGCCTACAAGGTCAGCGCTACCTACATCGAAGGCTTTCGCTGCAATGCCCAGCTTTCGATCATTGGTGTCGATGCGGTGGCCAAGGCGGAGCGCACCGGGGAAGCCATCCTCGCGCGCACGCGCCGGATCTTCGAGGAGAACGGCTGGGGCGACTATATCCGCATCCGCATCGAGGTGCTCGGCGCGGAGTCCTGCTTCGGGCCGCGTGCGGCGACGCGCCACACGCGCGAAGTCGTCATGCGAATCGCCGTCACGCACCGGGATAAGGCCCCACTGGAACTGTTCGCCCGGGAGATCGCCGCTGCGGGAACGAGTTGGTCGCCCGGCACCACGGGTTCTGGCGGAGGCGGGCGCGCCAGCCCATCGCCATCGATCCGGCAGTACGCGTTCCTGCTGGACAAGGCGGCGCTGGCGCCGGCCGTTGTGATGGACGGGGTGCGTAGCGCCGTGCCGATTCCTTTGGGCGACAGCGCGGATGCAACCGTCACCGCACCAGCCCCCGACATCGACGTCGTTGCCGCGATGGCGGGACCTCACGACACGATCGAAGTACCCCTGATCCGCCTCGCCTACGGGCGTAGCGGCGACAAAGGCGACATCTCGAACATCGGTCTTATCGCACGCAGGCCCGAGTACCTGCCGCTGTTGCGTGCGGAGGTCACGCCGGCCCGCGTGGCGGACTGGCTGGCGCATCTCGTGGAAGGGCCAGTGACGCGCTACGACCTTCCAGGCTTCGACGCAATGAACTTCGTGTGTGAGTCAGCACTGGATGGAGGCGGCATGGCATCTCTGCGCAACGATCCCCTGGGCAAGGGCATGGCCCAGATTCTGTTGACGATGCCTGTGCGCGTGCCGGGAGGGCTGCTGCAATGAGCCCGGTCACGGCTAACACGTCTGTCAATGACAACAGCGTGCTGGGCGAAGACGGCACCGATGGCGTAACCCGTTATCGGCAGCTCGCCAGCGTCATTCGGCACAAGATCGTCTCGGGCGAGTACCCGATTGGCCACCAGCTACCGACGGTGGACGCGATGGCGCAGTCCCACGGGATCGCCAAGGTCACGGTGAGGCAGGCCTTCGCGTTGCTGGCCGAAGAGGGGCTGATCAGCAGCCAGCGCGGGCGCGGCACTCATGTCATCAAGGCGCCATCCGGATTCGACGAGCGTCTGCGTGCCGCCATCAACGACGATGCGGTTGGCGCCGCCGATCTCGAGATCCGCATTCTCGAGAAGCGGGACGGCGTCAGCCTGCCGACAGCGCTGTCGAGATTCGGCAAGGCACACGACACCTATGCGATGGTGCGCAAGCTCCATATCCAGGACGGGGCACCGTTCTGCGTCATCGAGATGTACGTGGCGACTTCCGTATATGCCCGGTTTCCGCGCGGTGGCGAGAGACGTCACAAGCTTGTCCAGCTGCTGCGTCAGGTCGTGGGCAACCGGATGGGTGCCACGTACATGACGCTGACGGTCGAGCCGGCGGACTATGTGCTGGTGCGCGATCTCGGCTACATCTTTGGCGCGCCGGTCGCGAAGATGGCCCGGTCGATTCTCGATGTCGACGGCAATGTCCTGATGGCCGGCTTCTTCTGGTATCGCGGCGATCGCTTCGTGCTGGATGTCGCGCTCCCGGCGACGCTGAGCGAACACTATCCGGAGTTGACGATTCCTGAAGCGCGTCGCTAGTCCTGCATCGCAATATGACAAGGAGACAGACGATGGCATCCCCATTTGTTTTGCGTGCGGCGGACGTGGCGACCTACACGCCGGCGAACCATACCGGTACCGCGAATCAGCGCATCATCGGCAAGGAAACGGTAGGCGCCCGGCGGGTAGAGGTGCTGCTTGGCACCATCACGCGTGGCCATGGCGCATTGCCTCATGCACACCCGAACCTCGAACAGGCCAGTTACCTGCTGGCCGGCGAGGGCGTTGGCGAGCTGCCGGGGCACCGTCGCACGCTGAGGGCGGGCGACTGGAGCTTCAACGCGGTCGGCATGTTTCACCGCTTTGAAGTCGTGAGCGAAGAGCCCGTGCAAGTCATGGTGGTCTACGCGCCACCCTACAGCGAGAACCCGAATGCCGCCGTGGTAGCGGACGGCATCGACGATCCGCGCCTCCAGGACGGTGCCGGCGACGTACGCGACGTGCGGACTGATGCGCCGCCGATCGACTTGGACTTCTATGTGGGCGCGCGGGTCAGCCCGGCAATCTCGCATCAGACGGTGGGCGCCCGGTTCCTCGATATCTACATGGTGCAGCTTGCAGCCGACGGTTACGTGGCTCCCCACGCGTTGCAGGATGCGGAACAGGTGCTGTTCGTGCGCTGCGGCAAGCTGGACGGCCAGATCGGCGATCAACCGTTCCGCGCCATCGCGGGCGATTGGGTCTTCGTGCCGGAGAACCATGTTCTACGCATCGCGGCCGGTGATGCCCCCTCGGCATTCATCGTCATTCGCGCACATGACGCCGTGACCTGACGCGCGACGCTGCGACGCATTACCAGAGACAAAAATATAAGGAGACACAATGGAACAGCAGATCAACCGGCGGCGCTTTCTCGGGCTGCTCCCCGCCTTGGCGGTATCGGCAACGGCGCCAGAGATGGCTTCGGCGGCCGTGACCAAGGGGTATCCGGACAAGCCGATACGCGTAGTCGTGCCGTTCCCGGCGGGAAGCGGCACCGACGAAAGCGCACGCTATGTGGCCCAAAGCATCACGATGCAGACGAGCCAGTCCGTGGTGGTCGAGAACCGCCCCGGCGCGAACGGATTCATCGCGGCAAAGGCCGTTGCCACCGCGCAGGGCGACGGCTACACCATGCTGATCACCACCAACACCACGCACGCGGCCAACGCCTCGTTGTTCAAGACGCTACCCTACGATCCCATCAAGGATTTTGCTCCGGTTTCGCTGATCGCCAAGAGTGGCCTGGTACTGGTGGTACCGTCCGACAGCCCGGTGCGCACCGTGGCGGATCTGACGGCGCTGGCCCGGCAACGGCAGGGGAAGCTGACGTTCGGGAGCGGCAGTTCCTCCACCCGTATCGCCAGCGAGCTGTACAAGATCATGAGCGGAGCGCCAGCGCTGCATGTCCCCTACAAGGGGGTGCCCCAGGCGCTGACCGACCTGATGGGCCATCAGATCGACTTCATGATCTCCGACATCTCGCCGGCGCGGCCGCTGATCCAGGCCGGCAAGCTGCGCGCGATCGCGGTGACTACCGCACAGCGGCATCCGTTGTTCAAGGACGTGCCCACGATGGATGAGAGCGGATTGCCGGGCTATGAGTTGACGGCTTGGGTGGCGGCATTCTTCCCCGCCGGCACACCCACGCCTGTCGTCGACCAGATGAGCGGCTTCATCCAGCAGGCCATGGGCAGCAGCGCGGCGGCGGAGCACTTCGGCAAGACGGGCGGGCAGCCGCTGTCTTCAACGCCGGAAGAGCTGGCGGCGTTTGTCCGCAACGAAACCGCGAAGTGGGCCAAAACCATCAAGGCAGCAGGTATCGAACCGGAGTAGGTATCGAACCGTAGTCATTGTCAGCAGGCACCCGTACCTGCACCGGAATCTCGAAAGGCATTTTCGGATGCCATGCCAACGTCAACGTCCGAGCTGAAGGCACAGCTCCAGGTTCTTCTTCACGCCCCCATATTGCGAAGGTCATGATGCCGGCGCGCTGGTAGCAGCGCGACCCCGGTCAGTCCGGCATTTGCCTTTTTTTCACCACGCCGTCCCCAGGGATTTCCGCCCTGGGGGTTGGCTGTGCTTTGCCTTTTTTTTCGTGCAGTGCCCGTAACACCCAAGACCAACAAGGAGACATCAAACATGAAACAGGGAACCGTATTTGCTGTACTCAGTGCTGCATCCGCGCCCGTACTGGCGCAGAGTTCGATCACGCTATATGGCGTCGTCGATGCAAACATCGAGTACGTCAGCCACTATTCCTCCATCGCGCCGACCCAACCCGGCTTTCCGGGCCCTGCGCACAGCAAAATAGGCATGACGCCCGGCGGTTTGTCTGGCTCGCGTTGGGGGATTCGCGGGACCGAAGATCTCGGCCGCGGGATGAAGGCGCTGTTCGTGCTGGAAAACGGCTTTGGCAGCGACGACGGCAAGTTGCAGCAGGGTGGCCGGATCTTTGGCCGTCAGGCGTATGTGGGCTTGCAGAGCGACAGCGTTGGTGCCATCACGCTGGGCCGTCAGTACACCACGATCTTCAGCGCGCTGGCCGACTTCTCGCCGACCCGCTACGGCGTGCAGTACGAGCCGATTGCCATGCAACTCGGCCTGAACTACCGCTCGGACAACGTCATCAAGTATGTCGGCAAGTTCGGGGGCGTCACCGCAGGTGGCTACTGGTCGTTTGGCAACGGTGTTGCCGGTGCCGGCGAGGTCGCGGGCCAGTTCCGACGCGATACCGGATACGGTGCGTCGTTGAGCTATTCCGGCGGACCGTTCGGGGCCACGGTGGTCTACGACCAATACAACCCCACGCTGTCCGCGACAACGGGGGCAACCGGCGCATTCCGAAAAGTCGCGCTAGCGGCCAGCTATGAGACCGGGCCGGTCAAGGTGATGGGTGGATACCGCTGGGGATTGAACAAGGGGACCACCGACGCGACCCTGCTGCGCGACAACTACTACTGGATCGGCGCGAACTACCAGGCGACTGCCGCGCTTGGCCTGACATTGGCCTACTACTACGACGACATCAGGAACGTAGCTGGCTTCAACGTGAAGAACCCGTGGCAGGTCACCTTCATCGCCGACTACGCCTTCTCCAAGCGTACCGACGTCTACCTGACCACCGCCTATTCGAAGAACTCGGGGTTGAACTTCGACACGTCGGCGATCAGTTTTGCCAATGCTTACTACCTGGGTGCCGGAGCGGACAACATGATCGGCGTGGCCGTGGGAGTGCGCCACCGCTTCTAGCCGCTACGAGGAAGCGTCCGAGGCCGGGGCTCATGACACTCGGCCTCGGTGCTTCCCGCCAGGTCATCAGGCGGCGTGACGACGCTTGATGACCTGGCCGTTCCTGGCGCCGGTATGCTGCCCGCCGTGCCAGGTGATGGCGCCGTTGACGATCACGGTGTCGATGCCCTCGGCCGGGCGCGTGGGCGTGTCGTAGTCGGCGGCGTCGCGGATGGTGCCGGCATCGAAGATCACCATGTCGGCATGGTTGCCGACCGCCAGCGTGCCGCGTCCGTGCAGGCCGAAGTTGCGCGCGGTCAGGCCGGTCATCTTCCAGACGGCGGTCTCCAGCGGGAACAGGCCGACCTCGCGGCAGTAATGCCCCAGCACACGCGGGAATGTGCCCCACAGACGCGGGTGCGGATTCTCGCCGACCGGGATGCCATCCGACCCGATCATCGTTTCGTCGAAAGCCAGGATGCGTTGCACGTCGGCTTCGTCCATCAGGAAGTAGATGGCCGTGCCGGGCTGCAGCCGCCGCGCGGCTTCCTGCTTGGCGACGCCCCATTCGCGGGCGATGTCATCCAGGTCGCGGCCTGTGCATTCTGGGTGCGGCACGCTGGAGGCGATGCGCACGCGACCCTCGAGCATG
The DNA here is from genome assembly GCF_049843575.1 of Cupriavidus sp. Met-2. Classification (NCBI taxonomy): domain Bacteria; kingdom Pseudomonadati; phylum Pseudomonadota; class Betaproteobacteria; order Burkholderiales; family Burkholderiaceae; genus Cupriavidus; species Cupriavidus sp. Met-2. Next base: position 240,023 of record NZ_JBBHZL010000005.1, on the reverse strand, counting down.
GCGGGTTCGGTGCGGATCATGGTGGAGCCGGCGGTGTAGGGATAGCAGTCGAGCGACACGCACTGGTGCTGCATCGTCTCCTGGATAAAGGGCAGGGTGACGCGGCTGCGGCCGAAGTTTGGCGTGTTCTGCACCTTGTGGTGCGACACCACCACGGGTACGTCCAGCGCGCGGCCGATCTGGAAGGTCTCCTCGAGCGCTTCCATGACCTGATCGGACTCGTTGCGCATGTGCGTGACATAGAGCGCCTTGCGCGCGCTCAGCGGGCGGCAGACTTCGATGATCTCCTCGGTGGTGGCCTTGATCGCCGGCGGGTAGAAGGTACCGGTCGACAGCCCGATGGCACCCGCCTGCATCGCTTCCTCGACCAGCGCCTGCATGGCTGCGATCTCGTCGTCGTTCGCGGGGCGATCCAGCGCGGACATGGTGACCGCACGCAGCGTGGAGTGACCCACCATCGCTGCCACGTTCACCGAGCTGGGGGTGGCGCGCAGGGCGTCCAGATAGGCGGCGAAGGTTGTGAAGCGGCCTTCAGGCGGCGCATCGATCAGGCCCAGCGGCATCGGCAGGTCCATGTCGGCGCGTAGCGGCGCAGCGCTGATGCCGCAGTTGCCGGCCACCACCGTGGTCACGCCCTGGGAGATCTTGAACGGCATTGCCGCCTGCGACAGCACCGCCTGGTCGTCGTGGGTATGCGAGTCGATAAAGCCCGGGGCGACGATGCGGCCGGCGGCGTCCAGCGTGCGCTCGGCAGTGTGACCAGCAAGGTCGCCGATAGCGGCGATGCGGCCATCGCGCACGGCAATGTCGGCGGTGAATCGCGGTGCCTTGCTACCGTCGATCACGGTGCCGCCCCGGATCAGCAGATCATGATGGTTCGAAGCCTGCTCAGCCATGCTACGGGTCTCCTGGAGTGGAATTGGGGGTGTCCTTCAGCGGAAATGACAGGCGACCTGGTGGCCGCCCGGCGCATCCGACGGGCGCGCCGTCAGCGCCGGTGCCTGCTCGCGGCAAATGGGCTGCGCAAGCGGGCAGCGCGTATGGAAGTGGCAGCCAGAGGGCGGGTTTGCCGGGCTGGGCGGATCGCCCTGCAGCAGAATGCGTCGTGCCGGCGCGCGCGGGTTTGGCACCGGCGCGGCCGACAGCAGAATCTCCGTATAGGGGTGGCGCGGCGTAGAGAACAGCGCATCGCGATCGGCCAGTTCGACGATGCGACCCAGGTACATCACGGCCACGCGGCGGCTGATATGGCGCACCACGGCCAGATCATGGGCGACGAAGAGATAGGCGATGCCGAACTCCTGCTGCAGGTCCATCAGCAGGTTGACGACCTGGGCCTGCACCGATACGTCGAGCGCGGAGACCGGTTCGTCGCACACGATCAGCTTGGGCTGCATGGCCAGTGCGCGGGCGATGCCGAGCCGCTGGCGTTGCCCGCCCGAGAACTCATGCGGATACTTCGCGGTGGCCTCGGGGCGCAGGCCGACCTTGCCGAACAGCCACTGCACGCGCGCCTCGCGCTCCGCGCGGGAGCGCATCCCGAAGTTGCGCAGCGGCTCCGCGACGATTTCTCCCGCAGTCAGACGGGGGCTCAGCGAAGCATACGGGTCCTGGAAGATGATCTGTAGTTCGCGCCGGCGGCGACGCATCTCTCCGGCCGACAGGGTCAGCAGTTCCTCGCCGTCCAGCCTGACCGAACCTGCGGTGGGTTCCACCAGACGCAGGACGGACTTTGCGGTGGTGGTCTTGCCGCAGCCGGATTCGCCCACCAGGGACAGTGTTTCGCCAAGAGCGACCGTGAAGGAGACGTTATCAACCGCCTGGATCGGCCGGGGCGGCGGCGAGGGCCAGCGGCGCGGTGCAGTGTAGTGCTTGCGCAGCCCGTCCACCTGCAGCAGCGGCGCGGCCTGCGCGGTCGCTGCGATGGGTTCCTGAGAGGGGTTCATGCAAGGGTCTCCGGGGTACTGTCGACTGGTGCGACGCCATCGGATTGACGTGTCTCGACGGCGAAGCAGGCCACGAAGTGGTCGGCGCCCTGTGCCGAAAGCCGAGGCATCTCCGTGTGACAGCGGGCCTGCGCCTGGGCACAGCGGGGCGCGAAGGCGCAGCCGCGCTGTGGTTGCTGGGGCGACGGCACCAACCCGGGGATCTCGGTCAGGCGGCTGCTGCCGGTGTTCATCGACGGCATGGACGCCATCAGGGCACGTGTGTAGGGATGCAGCGGACGGTCGAACAGATCGGCCACGTTCGCTTCTTCGACTTTGCGCCCGGCGTACATCACCACCACGCGATGACAGCTCTCCGCCACCACGCCGAGGTCGTGCGTGATCATCACCACGCCGGTGCCCAGCTCCTGCTGCAGGCGTCGGATCAGGTCGAGGATCTGCGCCTGGATGGTCACGTCCAGCGCGGTGGTGGGCTCGTCGGCGATCAGCACCTCGGGGTTGCAGGCCAGCGCGAGCGCGATCATCACGCGCTGGCGCATGCCGCCAGAGAGCTGATGCGGATACTCGTTCGCGCGCCGCTCGGGCTCGGGGATCTGCACGAGGCGCAGCATGTCGATCGCGCGGGCAAGCGCTTCGGCATGGCTCGCCCCTTGGTGCAGGCGTACGGTTTCCGCGATCTGGCGGCCGATGGTCAAGACCGGGTTGAGCGAGGTCATCGGCTCCTGGAAGATCATGGAGATGCGGTTGCCACGGATGCGGCGCATCTCGCGCTCGCCGAGCGTGAGCAGATCGGTCCCGTCGAGCAGGACGGCGCCTGTCACATGCGCGGGTGGCGCGGACAGCAGCCGCATGATGGAGAGCGCGGTCACACTCTTGCCGCAGCCGGATTCACCGACCACACCCAGTGTCTGGCCGGCGCGCACCGTGTAGGAGACACCGTTGACCGATCGCGCGGGGCCGGTCAGGGTGTCGAAGCGCACGTGCAGGTCCTGTACTTCCAGCAGTGGTGTGCCGGCGGGGAGTGCCTTGCGGGTGGACGTCATGGCAGTTCCCATCTCAGAGTTGGCGCGCCAGGCGCGGATCGAGCGCATCGCGCAGGCCGTCGCCGAGCAGGTTGATAGCGAGCACGGTGGCGGCCAGCAGCAGGCCGGGATACAGCAGGATGTGGAAAGCCACGGCAACGAAGTTGCGGCCCTCGGCCATGATGTTGCCCCAGCTTGGCGTCTGCGCCGGCACGCCCACGCCGAGGAAGGACAGCGCCGCCTCGGTCAGAACGGCCGCTGCCGCGACAAAGGTGGCCTGCACGATCAGCGGCGCGACCATGTTGGGCAGCACGTGGCGCAGCAGGATCACCGGCAGCCGCGTGCCAACCGCGTGCGCGGCTTCGACGTACAGTTGCTCGCGCAGGGTCAGCGCCATCGAGCGAACCAGCCGCACCACGCGCGGCACCTCGGGGACGGTGATGGCGACGATCACCGCACCCAGGCTGGCCTGGGTCAGTGCCATCAGCGCGATCGCCAGCAGGATGCCCGGGATGGCCATCAGCCCGTCCATCACGCGCATGAGAAAGCCGTCGGTCCAGCGCACGAAGCCGGCGGTCAGGCCGATGCTGACGCCCAGCACGGTGGATAGCAGGCCGACCGAGAGGGCGACGATCATCGACACGCGGCCGCCCCAGACCGCGCGGCTGAACACGTCGCGGCCCAGCGCATCGGTGCCGAACCAGTGTTCGGCGGAAGGCGGCTGCATACGCGCCAGCGGGTCAATGTCCTGCGGGTCGAACGGCGAGATCCACGGCGCGGCGATCGCCAGCGCGGCAACGGCCAGCAGGAGCACGGCGCCAATGACGAGGGTGGGATGCTTGCGCGCCCAGTACCAGCGGGGCAGCACGAACGGCGCGTCGTCGTCCGCCGGCCGTGCGGCGGCGTCCTGGCGCGAGGGCAGGGTAGCGGTCATGGCGGCTCAGTATTTGATGCGGGGATCGAACAGCCGGTAGCTGAGGTCGATCATCAGGTTGATCAGCACATAGGCACCTGCCGAGAGCAGCAGCACGCTCTGGATGACCGGGTAGTCGTGGCGTTGCACCGAATCCACCACCAGCCGGCCGACGCCTGGAATCGCGAACACGGTCTCGGTCACCACCACGCCGCCGATCAGCAGCGCGATGCCGGTGCCGACCGTGGTCGCAATCGGGATGGCCGCGTTGCGCAGCGCATGGCCGAGCACCGGCAGCACACCGAGCCCCTTGGCGCGGGCGGTGCGGATGTAGTCTTCGTGCAGCACTTCCAGCACCGTGGCGCGCGTCATGCGGGTGATCAGGGCGATGTACACCAACGCCAGGTTGACGCACGGCAGCACCAGGCTACGTAGCCAGCCCCCGGCGCCATCGGCCAGCCGGGCATAGCCCTGCACCGGAAACCACGGCAACTGGATCGCGAACGCATAGACCAGCAGGTAGCCCACAAGGAATACCGGGAGCGAGAATGCCAGCACGGCGAACAGCATCACCAGCCGGTCGATCCAGCTACCCGCGCGATAGGCCGCCAGCGTGCCCAGCGGCACCGATACCAGCAGCGTCAGCAGCATGGTCAGCGCGGCGATTGACAGCGTCGGCTCCAGCCGCTGGGCCAGCAGCTCGGTCACCGGCATCTGCGTGAAGATGGAGGTGCCCAGGTCTCCGCTGGCGAGCCGTCCGGCCCAGAGCCCGAACTGTTGCCACAGCGGCTGGTCGAGGCCAAGCGTGGCACGCAGGCGCGCGATGTCCTCGACAGTGGCAAGGTCGCCCGCGATCAGTGCCGCCGGGTCGCCCGGCGACAGGTGGATCAGCAGGAAGACCACGATGGCCACCACGGCCATCACCGGCAGCGTGGCCAGCAGGCGGCGGATCAGGTAACCCATGGCAGGCTCGCTCAGCGGTCAAGCGCCCAGACCGTGGGTACGCCGCCCCACAGCTTGTCCAGGCCCTTCAGGTTGGCCCGCGCGGCGAACGCGGACGAGTACTGCCCGGTGTTCACGTACGGCACCGCTTCATAGGCGCGCTTCTGGAAGGCATCGAGCAGATCGCGCCGCTTGGCCGGCACCATCTCGCGCACCCACGCGCTGCGCAATTCATCCAGCGGCTTGTCGCACGGCCAGCCCGGCAGGCTGTTGCCGCAGGCGGCGCTGAGGTAGGCATTGGTAACCGGGGTGTTGACGTCGAACTCGCCTGCCACGGTCACATACATGTTCCAGCCACCGGCATCCGGCGCGTCACGCTTGGCACGTCGCGCGCCGATCGAGGCCCAGTCCATGTTCTGCATGTCGACGTTGATGCCGATGCTGCGCATGGTCTGCGCGGCCATCAGCGCCTCGGCGTTCAGCGCGGTGATGTCGGTGGGCACCAGCAACACCACCTTTTCACCCTTGTAGCCCGAGGCCGCAAGCATCTGCTTGGCCTTGGCGACGTCCGGTTTGCGGAAGGGTTCGGCGCCGGCGGCCGTGTCGTTGGGGCTGCCGCAAATGAAGTACGTGGCGCAGTAGTTCATGCGCATGTCCAGCGGGAAGCCCATGGCCGCGGTGAAGCGCTCCTGGCTGACCGCCTGCAGCAGGGCCTGGCGTACCTTCGGATTGTTGAAGGGCGGGTGCAACTGGTTCATCACCAGCATTCCCTGGTAGGTGCCGCCAGAGCCGACCTTGAGGCTGTTGTCGGAACGCAGCGGCGTGATGTAGTCCGGTGGCAACTGCTCGATCAGGTCCACCTCGCCGCGCTTGAGGGCGGCGACCGCGCTGTTGGCGTCGGGGAGGTACAGCCATTCGATGCGATCGAAGTGGCTGGTCTTGTTGCCGGCCAGACCGCTTGGTGCTTCGCGGCGGCCCGTGTAGTTGGGGTTGCGCACGAACACGGCCTTGTTGCCCGGCACCCATTCGTCGCGCTTGAACAGATAGGGACCGGAACCCACCACTTCGTTCAGCGGCGCGGTGGCCGGTTGCTTGGCCAGGCGTTCGGGCAGGATCACCGGTGGAAAGCCGGAGGGCTTGGCCAGCGCTTCCAGCACCAGCCCAAAGGGCTGCTGTAGCGTCAGCGTGAAGGTGCGTGCGTCGACGACCTTCCACTCGGCGCCGGCCTCGCCCATCGAGCGTCCCAGGCTGTCGCGCGCGCCCCAGCGCTGCAACGATGCCACTGCGTCCGCGGCGGTCACGGCGTTGCCATCGGAGAACTTCAGGCCGGGACGCAGCGTGAAGCTCCACTGTTTGCCGTCCTTGCTGCTGGTGTACTTCTCCACCATCTGCGGTTGCGGCTTGCCGGTCGCGTCCTGCGCGAACAGCGTGTCATAGACCATATAGCCGAAGTTGCGCGTGATGTAGGCCGTGGTGAAGGTCGGGTCGAGGATCTTCAGGTCGGCGTGCGGCACGATCTTCAGCGTCCTGGCGGGTGCCTGCGCCTGCGCCGGCAGGCTGGTGCCGGCCAGCAACAGGGCACCCATGACGAGAGTGGCGAGCGGTCGGTGTTGCATGTCTTGTCTCCTCCTTGTCTTGCTTTGTCCTGATGCTTGTCAGGTGTCTTGGTATTGGAGTCTCTGCGTCCCGCGAATCAGGCGGGATCGAGGGGCCACTTCGGGCGGTGAACCTTGCGGTAGGGCAGGGTACGCAGGTCCAGCGTCACCGCACCCGGCGCTCCGGCATAGATCACGTGGCGCGCGATCTTCGCGAAGGACGCGTAGAAATGCTGCGACGACTTGACCACGATGATCTTCTTTGCGGCGAGGTCGCAGCCAAGCTGGGTAAAGAGATCGGTTCCCATGGCCTGGTTGCGCAGCGTGATCAGAACGATGTCGATGCCGTTGGCCTCCACGAGCGCACTGTCGCCCATCTGCATGGGAGCGTTGGCCAGGCCGGTCATCACCATGTCGGGCATCAGCGCCTTGACTGTGCAATCCAGATCCAGCGGCTCGCCGGAGAGCGGGCTGATCTTGCCGCCGATGCGCAGCGGCAGGCGCGCGCCCACGCCGGCCTCGAACGCGATGCGTGCCGCGATTGGGTCCCACATCGGGCCGATGGCCGCATTGACGATGCCACGTTCGATCATGCGACGCAGGATGAAGGTGGAATCGCCCGCCGCGCCACCGCCCGGGTTGTCGGCGCCATCCGCCAGCACCACCGGGCCACCGTCAAAGGCCAGTGCCTCGTCCAGCGCGGCGTCGATGCGGGGGTACGGCACGTCGAGCGCCTCGCGCATGTCGATCAGTTCATCGGCCAGCCGGCGTGCGAGCGTCTGGGCCGCGGTAGCGTCGCCGTCCGTGTAGACCAGTACCCTGGTGCCCATCTCGGGTACGTCGCCCCAGGAGAATCCGTGCGCGATCGAGATCGACAGGACGCCGTTGTGGCCTTCCAGTGCCTGGATGCGGTCGACGAAGCCACGCGCAGGCTGGCGCGACGTATGCACCGTGACGATCATGCCGCAGTCGACCACCGCCGGTACCGGACGGATCTTGCCCTCCACCTTGGCCGCGCACAGGTCGACCAGTTCGATCGCGCGTTCGAGCACGTCTGTGTGCGGGTACTCCTTGAAGGCGATCAGAAGGTCGGCATGCGTGGTCATGGCGGGCGACAGGTGGCAGTGCGGATCGAGTTCCGCGCCGATCACCACATCGGGGCCGACAATGGCGCGCACCCGTTGCAGCAGGTCGCCTTCGCAGTCGTCGTAGCCATCGGCGACCATGGCGCCGTGCAGGCCGAGCAGCACCATGTCCACCGGCAGCGCCGCGCGCAGATCGGCCAGTAGTTCCTCGCGCAGCGTTTCATAAGCGTGCCGCGTGGTGGTGCCGCTGGGCTGGGCGCCGGCAACCATGCCTTCCAGCAACGTCCAGCCGCGTTCCTTGCCGCGCAGGCGCGCGGCCCACAGCGGCCCGGAGAAGAAGGTCATCTGGTCCGGATGCTGGCCGGCCGGGAAGTAACCACGGTCGCGGAACGATGCGAGCCCGGTCGGCATCGGCGCGAAAGTATTGGTCTCGGTGGCGAGGGAAGCGCTGAACACACGCACGGCTGTCTCCTGGAGTCGTTGTTGTACCTGTCGTTGTGCTTTCGTTTCGTCTGCGCGTGGCCCGTGGATGCCGGGCCCGCTGCTATGAGGCCGCGGCGCGGCGCAACCGCGCGGGCCCCAGCATTTCGGCGGTCAGCCCGAAGGACGCGGCGTGCGCGGGCACAGGCAGGCCACGCGCCAGCGCGGCGCAGGTCTCGCCCATGGCTGCGGACGTCTGGATGCCATAGCCGCCCTGCGCAGCCACCCAGAAAAAGCCGGGCGCGCGATCGTCGAAACCACCGACCAGGTCGCCGTCCGCCACGAAGGAGCGCAGGCCGGCCCAGGTACGGGCGGGATGGCGGATCGTCAGCGTGGTGGCTTCCTCGATGCGGTGGATCGCCATCGCGATATCCAGTTCCTCGGGCTGCACGTCTTGCGGCTCGACCGGGTCGGCATTGGCCGGAGAGCCGAGCAACATGCCAGCGTCGGGCTTGATGTACCAGGACTCGTCGGCGCTGTGCACCATGGGCCAGCCGTGGCTGTCGACGCCGGCGGGTGGCTGGAAAACAAAGGCCGAACGCCGGCAGGGCTGCAGGCCAAGCGGGGAGACGCCGGCCTGGCGCGCGATCACGTCGGCCCACGCACCGGCGGCATTCAGCACGACCGGCGCTTCGTAGACGGCTTGTCCCGCTTCCACGCGCCAGACATCGCCATGACGCGCGATGGCGCGGACCTCCGCGTCGCAGACCAGCTTGCCACCGGCCTGACGTATGCCACGCAGGTAGCCTTGATGGATCGCATGGACATCCATGTCGGCCGCGCCGGGCTCGTAGACCGCGCCGATCACCATCTCCGGACGCAGCACGGGCACACGTTCGCAAGCCTGCTGCGCGGTCAGCAGTTCGGCCTCTGGCGCCATCGCGCGCAGGATTTCCCAGTGTTCGTCGAGCAGGGCCTGCTGCCCGGGCGCGGCAACCATCAGCGCGCCGCGCGGCGTCAGCAGCGAATGCGTGGCAAAGCCCTGCGGCGGATTTGCGAGAAAGGCGTGGCTGGCCATCGTCAGCGCGCGCACCTGAGGCGTGCCGTAGCTTTCCATGAACAGCGCGGCGGATCGGCCGGTGGAGTGATAGCCCGGCTGGCTTTCCCGCTCCAGCACGGTGACGCTGCCGTGCGGCGCGAGCCAGTACGCGACGGAGGCGCCAGCGATACCTGCGCCGATTACCAGAAAGTCAGAGCGGAGTGGGGCCGTGGTTGCAGTCATTGGCAAGGGGTGCTTGGGGACGTTGCACGCCGGCGCAAGGCGGGGCGCAGGCTCATGGGTCCAGCGAGTGTATTCAAGAATTTGCGAATACGCAAATTGCGAATACGCAAATTATCGGATAAATTGCGGATGCCAAGGGCATACCCCTACGTGGGGGATGTGCCGGGCTCAACAACACGTCATCACGAAAGGATCCTGGCTTGAAAGAGACTAATGCCTCGGCGCACGTGGACCCGTCGCGCACGCTGGACCGGGAGACCTTCGGCAAGCGCCTGCGCGGCGCGCGCAAGGCGCTCGGCTGGACGCTGGCTCACCTTGCCGAGCTGTCCGGCGTATCCATCACCACCATCTCGCGCGCGGAGCGTGGCCAGCTTGCGCTCGGCTACGACAACTTCGCGGCCATCGGCAAAGCGCTGCAGATGGACATGGGCGAGATGTTCGCCGGAGCGGGGGAGACTGCGGCGCCATTCCAGGGGCCCATCGTCACGCGCGCCAATCAGGGCGTGGTCTATACCGGCCAGTCGATCGCCTATGAGTTTCTCTGTACCGAGGCGGCCGGCAAACAGATGAGCCCGACGGTGGCCATCGTCCACGCGCGGCACATCACGGGCCCGGAGGTCTTTGCCAGCCACCCCGGCGAGGAATTCATCTATGTGCTGAGCGGCGAAGTCGAGGTGCACTTCGCGAATGGCGAGTTCGTGCGACTGGCTCGCGGAGATTCCTTGTACTTCGATGCCCGGCTGGGACACGCCTATATCAGCGTCAGCCGGCAACTGGCACGTACCATTGGCGTGACCACCAGCGAGAGCCAGCAGATGCGCTCCGCTCAGGCGCTGCCGGCAGCGGTGTCAGGCAAGGTCAAGGAGCGGAGAGCGGTGGCCGCGCCGGGCGCAAAGGCCGTCAGCGGCAAACGTGCAGGCACCGTCGCGAAACGGGCGGTCAAGATCAAGCGTTGATCCATTGATGCGGCTGCCGCGCGATCACGCGGCCTCGGCCTGTCAACCCGGAATCGTCACGCCGCACTCCTGCGCCACCGCATGAAGCTTTTCCAGATCGGGCGGGCCCGGAGGTACCGTTTCATCGATGCGCGAGAAGAGATGCGACGCATTGCCGCCGTGGCTGGTGACAGAGATCATCTCGCCCCCGCCGGTACCGAAGCGGAACGAGTGCGTCGTGCCAGCCGGAATATGGACGAACGTGCCGGCCGGTGCCACGAAGACCTGATCGTCATAGCCGATCTCGACACTGCCCCTGGTGACGTAGAACGATTCGTCCCAGTCGTGGCTATGCGGCGGCGGCCCACTGCCTTCCTCGCCATGCTGCAGGAATACCTCGTAGCCCTGCGTGGCGGCACTTGAGGCCAGCACCGTGATTTTCTCGCCCACGACGTTGAGCGGGCGTGCGTACGCGTCCGGCGTCACTACAAATGGCTCTGGTTTCATGGCTCGCTACCCAGTCGGTCAGGAATCGGATGACTCGGTACTGCGAGGGTGACTATGCGCGTGTCGCGGTATTGCACCGTGCGGTTGCGCACAGACGGAGCCATGGTGATTGCCGCTACGCAAAGCCTACGCCTTGCGCGCCGGCCCTTTCAGACAATGCCGCTTCCCGTCTTGCCCGATTTGGCGCGCGCCTTGCGTTCGGGTACCAGCGAGATGGGGTGCATCCCCTCCAGCCACGACAGCGCATCGACATACGACAGGAACTGTTCGAGATACCCGGGCGACACCTCGCGCATCAGTGACAGTGACCGATGCACCAGATGGTTCGTATTCAGCGGCCCGGCGTTCTCGGGCACACCCGCCTGCGACTGGCGCATTTGCCGGTCGACACTGACACGGGCCCAGGTGTCGCGGAAGTAGTCGGCCAGTTCCGGTTCGACGGGGGCGGCTCGCTGCGGGATGAGGGCGTTGGGCGTGTGAGCCTGAGCGTTAGCGTTAGCGTTAGCGTGGGTGTGGCTGGTGATGGCCCCAGTGGCTGGCTGCGTATGCTGCCCGAGGCGCTCCCTCAGCGCCGCGAGTTCCGCGAGAGCACTGTGCGGTTGCGACTGTGCCTCTGGCGACGCCACCTCGTCCGAAGCGCCGGCGTCACGCGCCAGCATCGCTCCATACTCCGCCACCAGCCTGGCTACCCGTGCATCGAGCAGACGGCCCGCTTCGCCGCTATAGCCGGACGCGCGTTGCGCCATCGTCTCGATAAAGCGAAAGCGGACGGGGTCCGCACGGTCTGCGCCGCTGTCGCGCCAGCCGTCGAGCAGGGTAAGGGGGTCGTGCGGGATGTCGTTATGCATGGGGTTTCGTGGCCCCGGCCCCGGCAGATACCCTCGGCACTGGCGCGATTTCCACGCGTCGGTTCTTTGCCCGGCTTTCCTCCGTGGCATTCGACGCGACTGGCTGCTGCGAGCCGAATGCCGCCGAGAAGATCGAAGCCGGGGGCAGGCCCGCTTCGATCAGCGCGCGGGTTACGGTCAGCGCTCGCTGAGCCGACAGTTCCAGGTTGTCGGCAAATCGCCGGTTGCCTTCCCTGACCTGCTGGTCGTCGGTGAAACCGCTCACCATCAGGATCTCGTCGCGCGCGCCCAGATAGGCCGACAGCGGCGCGGCAAGGCTCTTGAGCAACGCGCGGCCTTCCGGCTGCAACTGGTCGGAATTTAGCGCGAACAGCACATTGCCGCTGATGCCGATGCGTCCGTCCTTGAGCGTGACCCGGCCAGCCGCCAGCGGCCCGGCGAGCGCTTCCTCCAGCGTCTGGCGTCGCTTCAGTTCCTCCTGCCGCTGCTTGACCTCGTTCTCGAGCCGTGCCGACAGTTCGATCTGCACGCCGATCACACCCAGCAGCACCAGAACGAAGGCGCCCAGCATGACCGACATCAGGTCACCGAACACCGCCCAGGCCGGGACGGTGGGCTCCGCGCCGGCGTCGAAATCGTCCGTCATGCCGCCTCGGCTCCGGCTTGCTGCGCGGAGAACTGCTGCAGGTTCTCCAGGATCTGCTTCTGCGACAGCATGCTCAGGTCCACCACCTCGCGGGCCTGCGCCACGTAGTAAGCCAACTGCTCGTCGCTACGCATCATGGACTTGTCGAGCGCGGACTCGATACGGGTGAGGTGCTCCGCCAGCTTGTCATTCGATGCGCTGAACACCTGCACCGCCATGCCAAAGGCTTCGCCCAGGCTTGCCACTTCGACGGCGCTACCCGTGACCTGTGCCGCGATGCCATCCAGCTTGCCGGTCTCCTGCGCCACCTGCTCGGTGAAGCGCGTGCCGACGCGCTCCAGCAGGTCCGCCGTGGTCGTGACGAGCCCATCCACGGCCGCACGTTGCTCGGTGGAGGCGTGATTCACGGCATCGAGCAGCGTGCCAAGCGTTTCGAGCAGACGCCCACGCTCCTCGAGCATTGCGTTGTCGCGTGCCATGCCGTCTGTGAGCTTCTGGCGCAGTTCGGCGATGACGTCGGCGGCGGCCTTGGGTGCTTCAGTTGCGATCTGCGCCAGGCGAGCCACTTCGGCGATGGTGCCGTTGGCCTGCTCCTGCGTGTGTGTGGCGATGTCACTGGCGGTCCGGGCGAGGGCGTCGCGGATCTCCCGCTGATGCTCGGCCGATTGCGTGCTCGCCTGCTGCCATTCGTCGCGCATGGTAGCTGCCATGGTTGCCAGCGTGTCACGCCATGCGGCAAGGCGCTGTTCGTCGCGCGAGGCCAGTTCCGCTTGCAGTGTGGATGCGGCCTGCAACAGGCGGTCGATCTCGGCAACCGTGCCGGAGGCGTGCGTCTGCGCGTGAGCGGCGATGTCGTGCGCGCTTTGCGTCAGGGCATCGCGGACATCCTGCTGATGGGCGGCCGATTGCGAACTGGCCTGTTGCCATTCATCGCGCATCGTGGCGGCCATGGCTGCCAGCGTGTCGCGCCATGTGGCGAGGCGCTGTTCGTCACGTGCGGCCAGTTCCGCTTGCTGCGTGGTTGTGGTTTGCAGAAGACGGTCGATTTCGGCAAGCGTGCCGGTGGTGTGAGCCTGGGCGTGCGTGGCGATGTCGCGCGCGCTTTGCGCCAGGGCGTCACGAACGGCCTGTTGGTGGGTCGCAGATTGCGAGCTGGCCTGTTGCCACTCGTCGCGCATCGTGGCGGCCATGGCTGCCAGCGTGTCGCGCCATGTGGCGAGTCGCTGTTCGTCACGTGCGGCCAGTTCCGATTGCTGCGTGGTCGTGGTCTGTAGCAGGCGGTCGATCTCGGCAAGCGTGCCGGTCGCGTGAGCCTCGGCGTGCGTGGCAATATCGCGGGCGCTTTGCGTCAGGGCATCGCGGACATCCTGCTGATGGGCAGCCGATTGCGAGCTGGCTTGTTGCCACTCGTCGCGCATCGTGGCGGCCATAGTCGCCAGCGTGTCGCGCCACGCGGCAAGCCGCGCTTCATCGCGTTCGGCTAGCGCCGTCTGGCGCTCCGTTTCCTGTGCCGCCAATTGCGATTGCAAGTTGGCGTGCGACTGGTTGACTGTCCCGGCGACGTCGGCGGCGTGCTGCGCGAAGGCAGCCGAGGCGTCGGCCATCGCCTTGCGGTTGGCGCTGGCGAGCGATTCGCCCGTATGTTCGAGGCGCGACAGCGTGGTATCCCACGTCCTGGCGGCGTCGGCGGCGGCTGTGTCGAGGCGCGTGCTGATGCCGTCGACCAGTGCCGTCGAGCGTTGCGCGAAGGTTTCGCCGAAGCCATCAAGCGATGCGCGCAGGTCCGACGTCAGGGAGGCGTTCACCTGCTGGTGTTCGGCGAGCGCCTGACGCCAAGTCTCGGCCACGGCGGTAGTGGTGGCGCCGAAGCGGGTGGAGAGGTCGTCCAGATGCTGTCGTACGGTCTGCGTGACGGTGTCGCGCATGGTGGCGGCTTCGCGGGCGAGGCCGGTCATGGTGGTGTCCACGGCTGGCTGGATCGCCGCGCTGGCGGCCCGGGCGCTGTCCGCGATGCCTTCCTTCAGCGACTGCCCCACGGTATCGGCCAGCAGCGCGTAGGCCGCTTCGGTTCGCGTATGGAAGGCATCCTGACTGGCCGACAGCCGCTCGCCGAGGGCTTCGTTCTGGCGGGCCATCGTCGTGGCCATGGTTTCCAGCCGATCCACCAGCGTGGGCATCAGTTCGGCCTGGCGTTGCAGCAGGGCGAAGACCGTGTCGTGCTGGTGATGGCGCGAATGCGTGCGCAACGTGGTGGCGATGCGCTCGTCCAGCATCTGCGCCGCTTGCACGCGCTCGCGGCGGGCAAGCGTCGAAAGCAACCCGAGCATGGCCGAGGTGGCTACGCCAGCCACAGACGTCCCGAAGGCGAAGCCAAGACCCTTGACCGGGGCTGCCAGCGAGGCGCGGATCGCCTGCAGGTCGGCGGCGCTTTCCAGTGCGACGCCAGTGCTGCGTAGCGTGCCGACCATGCCGAGGAAGGTGCCGAGCATCCCCAGCAGCACCAGCAGGCCGACCAGATACGGCGTCATCGACGGGCCAGGAAGCGCAACGCGCTCGCCCTCCACGCGCAGGCGTACCGCATTGCGCAGGCTGGGATGCAGGCTGTCGAGCCACACGCCGAGGCTGGTCGGCGGCGCGGCCAGGTTGGCAAGCGCGACGGGCAGGGTGGCTGTGGCCTGGCGGTAGCGGCGCAGTTCGAACGCGCCGCCTACGTAAAACCCGCCAATGAGCAGCGTGACGGCCAGCGCCAGCGCATTCGTGCCCGCATAGCCGGCGCCGACCCAGCCGACGACGGCGAGGCCAGCCAGGAAGACGACGAGTGGCGCGACGAGCGGTGTGAGGTGTCTGTTCATATGGTTCGATCAGATTTCGCGCAGGGCGGCGAGCAGGGCGTCCACGGGCTGGAATCGGATTTCCAACTCGGCCAGCAATACGCTCTGCATGTCCCTGCGAAATACGTTTAGCCACGCGCCCTCGGCGTCGCGCAGCCGCGTGAAATGCGGTTCCAGCATTCCCGGCACTGCGGCAAGCACTGCCTGTTCGCGCGCGCCAAGTACCTGTTCCATGACGGCATCCAGCATGGCCAGCCGGGCTGCCTGCGGCGTGCGCGACGCCAGTGCGGCCCGCAGCCGCCCGCGCAGGCCGGCGATTTCGCGTTCCATCTGCTGCTGCAACGCGATATAGCGCTGGCGATGAACGGCGAAGTCGGCCTCGGCAGGATCGGACGCGGCTGTCCGAGTCGGCATCCGGCGGCGGCTGTCAGACGGCATGCCTTGCCCGGTAATCGCGGCGGTCAGCATGGCGCGCACATGAGTGCCGGTGGCGTCGCCGATGCCCCGTTCGCTACCCGGACGCGCCGGTGCGGCGGACGGCACTTCCGGCGGACTGCCGTTGAGCGCGGCCGACAGCGCGATGGCGTCGGTCCAGCCAAGCCACCGGCTCATTACGGCGGACAGCGACGGCACGGCGCCAGCGGCGTCGGTCTCGGTCAGGCGCGCCAGCACGCGCAGCAGTTTCGGGCCGCTGAAACCCGTGCGCTGTGGCACTTGCGTCATGTCGGCAGGATGGGAAAAAGGGGGGAGTTTACACGGTCGCGGCTATGGCGGACGCGGCGCCGGGAGGCGGGTTGCCATTTATCACAGCGTGGTGGCTGCGGTGATGGGTGATTTGGTGATTGGGGGGCAGCGCCTGGAGGGCGGGTGGCATCGAGGGCCATGGCCTGAGTGGGTGCTTGGGGAGGGGGTGAAGGGTGTTGTAGAACGTGTTGGCGAGGGCGGCTTTCGGCGACCAGAAACCTTCGGTGCGTGCAACAGAAAAGACCATCGGCCGTTCCCGAGCGAAGTAGCGTCGTCGCTCCGATGTCTAGGTGTTATTAGCTAGCTGCCCCGCGATATTGCTTGTTGGAAAGTGGCAATCAATGGAGGCGCGCGTCAATCGGATAGGCTCCAGCCACGATGGTCGGGTCGGGCAGTCCTGTCTTGTGCAGGTCCTTCAACTAGTGGCTGAAATTGGGGCAACGCCGCCTTTGGCGCGCGGACCATCGAATTCCCGCTCCTGGCCCGACTCAGCCGCCAGCCATCAGCCCTCTGCGGAAGCCGGCGATGAGCCAAGAAAAACGCCCTCTCAAATTGAGAGGGCGGCGCAGACATCGACGTTCGAAGGGGCACTAAGGCCCGAAGAGCAGAAGCCTGATCAGGCAGCCTTCTGCAGGAAGCCTTGACGTCCACCGTTTCGATTGGGTGCGAACCCGTTGGCCTCCAGCGATTCTTCTACCGTGTCATAGAACACGCCGATCTTGCACATTTCGCGCGCTTCCTTAGCGGTAGCGATCGGGCGGCTCAGCTCGCGAGAGATGCGCACCAGTTGCTCGATCTGTGCTGCGGTGCCAATCTTCTTCGTCCGCGTCTGGTTCCAGAGATTATCTTCCGTGCCGCAGCGAACATGCAGCCCCATTGCAATACCGATGGTGTTGACGGGCAGCACGTTGAGTACCGAGCTTTCCACCGTCACGACTGCGCCATCCGGCACACCGCGCATGAAGTTGGCGAGGCTGTAGACGGTCGGCGAGTCCATGCCGCCGCCAATCGCCACCCAGTTCATGACTAGCGGGCCTTTGTAGATCCCGCGGCGCATCAGCCGCTCCACGGACTCGAAGCTGTTGACGTTGTAGCACTGGAAGGCGCTCTGGATCCCCGCTGCGGTCAGGCGGCGGACGTGCTCCTCCACCCAGCCCGGCTGCGCCGGCACGGTCATCTCTTTGTACGCATTGAAGACCGCGGGATCCTCCATCGAGCTGCCCACGATGTCGCGGTGGTCGAACTGCTCGAGAACGTTCATCTGCGACGTATTGACGGTGACCGTCACTTGGTCGGGCTTGGGGTCGAGTTCGGCCAGCATGTGGCGCGTGTCGTCCGAGAGCCACTTTGCTGCCGCGCCTTCGGTTTCAGGAGCGAAACTGATGGATCCGCCGACCTGGATAATCATCTCCGGCACGCGGGCGCGGACGCCTGCGATAAGCTCATTGAACTTGGACAGACGCTTGGAGCCCTTACCGTCGAGTTCGCGCACATGAAGGTGCAGCACGGTGGCGCCGGCGTTGTAGCAATCCACTGCTTTCTGGATTTGCTCCTCCATGGTGACAGGGATCTCCTCGGGAAAGTCCGAC
Source organism: Cupriavidus sp. Met-2 (assembly GCF_049843575.1). Taxonomy (NCBI): domain Bacteria; kingdom Pseudomonadati; phylum Pseudomonadota; class Betaproteobacteria; order Burkholderiales; family Burkholderiaceae; genus Cupriavidus; species Cupriavidus sp. Met-2. The sequence goes on along the minus strand of NZ_JBBHZL010000005.1, from coordinate 222,718 downwards.
GGAACCCACGAGGGCGCATAAGGCGCAGCGGTGATGATCAGCGGTTGCTGGTTTTCGGGGAACAGGTGTCCGTCAAGAAAGTTCATGGCAGGTCCGGGAAGAGAGATTGTGGAGCTTGGCTTTTGGCGCTACCACTTCCAGCAAATATGAAGTACGGGAAGTACCGGCTTGGTGCTCCTGTCGATCAAGAACTGCCACAGGCTCGGGGTAGCGCTGCCGGGTTTAATCGAGACCGATACCGACTGGCCCCAACCCAGCCATTATTTGCGAAGATCAATCCGTTCATTTGTCATATGGGGACATAGATTTAACGAACCGGGACACCCCCTCGGAACCCCTAAGTAAAGACGCGAGGCGAAATGCACTCCCCTCGAGCAGGCGGGATAAAAGCGGCCGCCAGGGTAGGGCGGCGAGGTGGTCTTCCAGAGTCAGGTGAGGATGGGCATCGTCCCCCCGGATACAAAACTGACGCCAAGGCCGGACTGGGTGCCCACATGGGACAACCTCAATGCTGAGCAGAAGAAACTCTATGCCGCGTTCATGGAGAACTATGCCGGATACTTCGCCTTCACTGACCGCGAAGTTGGACGACTGCTTGACGCGGTCAAGCAACTCCCGGATGCCGACAACACACTGATCATCTACGTTGTCGGCGACAACGGCGCGTCTGGCGAAGGTGGCTCCGATGGTACGTTCAACGAGACCAAGTCACTGAACGGCGTGCCAACGCCGATTGAGGACAACCTGTAACGAGTCGCGCAACTGGGCGGCCCCGAATCGGAACCGCACTACCCTATAGGCTGGGCCCGGGCAGGCAACACGCCTTTTCAGTGGAGGAAACAGGTAGTGCCGCACTTGGGCGGATCGCGGAATCCGACGGTTGTGTCATGGCCGGCGCGGATCAATCCCGACGACAAGCCCCGTGATGCGCTCCTTCACCTGATGGACGTTATGCCAACCATTCTCGAGGCGCCGCACATTTCAATGCCGAAGACGGTCAATGGCATCGTGCAGAAGCCACCTGCCGGCAACTCATTTCTCGCTATGTGCCACAGGAAGATCGCGTGCAGCTTTCCCTTGTAGGAACAGCCATCACAACACGCGACCGTGCGCAAAGCCCGGTGATGCCGTCCCTTATCTCGGATTGTCCGCCTGCTGTCAGGCCATTTCACTGACAGCTTCGTCAGCCAGCGCGACCTCGGTCTCGTCGGTCATCGTGTTTGCCGCAATATTGCTGTCGACTTCGGAAACCAAGTCGCCCAGTCCGATGGCGACAGTGATATTCGGCGTCCAGTTCTTGCGGTCGGTGCTGACCTCGGCAAACGTGGTCACCGTCGCGGTATAGCCCTGCGCTCTGAGGTCTTCGGCTAGCCGTTGCGCGCGCGGTTCCAGCGCTGCTTGCGGATTGTCTTCGTTGATGTCGAGTACCAGTTTGGTCTCGAATTCTTCCTTGCCCTTCTGGATTGCCGTTTGCATCGCCTTGAGTTGCTTGTTCGCGAGCGCGACGAGCTTGCTGTACCTGGATTCTTCCTGGCTGGCGCGCAGTGCCTTGGCGGCGTTGATGATTTCGGTGCGGTCCACGAACATGATTGCCTTTCGAGGTGGAGGAGAGAAAGAGCAGGCGCCGCTCGGGCTCGACTGCAGGAGCCAGCTTTTCCGGGGTGCGGCGACAACTGTATAAATATACAGTGTTCGCCCGCGAACCCGCAAGGAGTAAAGGGTGAAAGTCTCTGACAGAGGAAGATCGGACGAATCGCGCTGTGGTTGATACGTCCTGACCAAAAGCGGCGCTGCTTGGAACTGTTCGAGTCCCGCACTGGTGGGAATGCGCGAGACCTCTCCTGGGTCCGGCTGAGGCTCGGTAGCTTGTAGTTGCCCGATGCAGGCCGTTGTGCAAGGTCCGCCCTAGGGGAGCAACGGGCTGCTCAGGCCCAGGCGTCACGAAGACCAAGTCGAGATGTGCTGACAGACGCCTCCATCTGGGAGGTGGACTCGACCACTTTGGCGATCTCCGCCTCGCGTGCCCCCAGGAGGATCTGTTTGGCGATGCCGCGCACGCTCAGTCCACGGGCACCACGTCCATCTTGGCCGTCAACACCTCTTGTTGCGCGACTTGCCAAACGTCGCCGACGTGGATGCGTTCAATCGGCGATATGAATTGTATTCATCGATGTGTGAGTTTTAACCATTTTACTTCATGCGCGGCTATCGCTAGCATCCGCTCCTACTGTTTGTTCGCATTCACCGGAGCCCCATGGCCATTATTCACAAGCTCGGATTGCGCCGGCGTTTAAGCAGGTTTCGCCGTTGAGCGGTGGCTTGCTGCCTTATCTCCAACGTGGCGGATTGGCAAAGCATGCTCAAAACCGTGCAGCAGGTTTGCACCATCCTTGACGGGATGGCAGCAAATGGCGAGCAACGCGCCGCCTTGGCCAAACGATCCGCGCGAGCAACGACGATGGCCTGCTGTCAATGCGCACTGTTGGCTTAGTCAACGTGCTGGCATCGGTGCACATCGGGTTTCCCGGCGCCGCGCAGATTAATCCATATGAACGCCAAAATGACACTTCCACTCCGCGTCGTAGCGGTCTCCGGTGGGCTGCAACGTCCCTCCAAGTCTGCTGCCCTGGCAGAGCACCTGTTGGACCTGATCGCCGAAGAAGTCCTGTGCGAACCGCGCCTGGTCGAAGTGGGTCAGCTCGCGCCGCAGCTTGCCGGTGCAGTCTGGCGCTCTCAACTGCCTGACACGGTGGAGCGGGAACTTGCGGCAGTCGAGCAGGCTGACGTCCTAGTGGTGGCAACACCGGTCTTCCGCGGTTCCTACACGGGGCTGTTCAAGCATTTCTTCGACTTCATTGATCAGGATGCATTGATCGACAAGCCAGTCTTGTTGGCTGCCACTGGCGGCAGCGAACGCCATGCCCTGATGATCGACCACCAGTTGCGGCCGCTGTTCAGCTTCTTCCAAGCACGTACCTTGCCGTTGGGCGTCTACGCGACCGACAAGGATTTCGTCGACTACCGTCTGCAGAACGGGGCCCTGATCCAGCGGGCCAGACTGGCGGTCCAACGTGCACTGCCGTTGGTCGAACTGACACGCCATACAAGATCTGCCAATGTTGAGGAAGTGGTCGCGGCCTGAAGCACGGGCTCAATAAGCAAGAAATAGATTCAAGTTTTCTATCAGAAACCGGGGCATCAGATGGCAATGAATAAAGCGTTTACATTTAGGATCAAGAACATTTGTTTTGATGAAAACTATCAGCCATCGGAAAATACCCGCATAACAACCAACTTTGCTAATCTGGCCCGCGGAGAGAGTCGCCAGGAAAACTTGCGCAACACGCTAAGGATGATTGACAACCGTTTCAATAACCTGGCGTATTGGGATAATCCGAGTGGCGATCGTTATTCTGTCAATCTCGAGATCATTTCCGTAGAGATGGGCGTTGATACCCAAGATGGTAGCGAAGTGTTTCCGTTGATTGAGATATTGAAAACCAATATCATCGACAAAAAGACCGGCGAACGCATAGACGGTATTGCGGGAAATAATTTTTCCTCTTACGTTCGCGATTACGACTTCAGTGTATTGCTGCCAGAGCACAATAACAATAAATCCACATTCAGCACGCCTGATGATTTCGGCGATTTGCACGGAAAGCTATTCAAGTGCTTTGTAAACTCAGATGTTTACAAAGAGAACTTCAATAAGCCGCCCGTCATCTGCATCAGCGCCTCAAGCAGCAAGACTTATCATCGAACCGAAAACAGGCACCCCATACTGGGCGTCGAGTATCAACAAAACGAATCCTCCTCGACAGATCAGTATTTCGAAAAGATGGGGTTGCAGGTTAGGTTTTTCATGCCTCCCAATAGTTCTGCACCATTGGCCTTCTACTTTCTCGGTGATCTGCTCCTTGATTACACCAATCTTGAGCTTATCGGCACCATCAGCACGATGGAGACATTTCAAAAAATTTATCGGCCCGAGATTTACAACGCCAATTCTTCGGCAGGGAAGGTATATCAACCTAGCTTGAAGAACCAGGATTATTCATTGACGCAAATTGTCTATGACCGGGTGGAGCGTAGTCAGCTGGCTATTAAGCAGGGAAAGTTTGCAGAGGAGCGCTTTATCAAACCATACAAGAACATTCTCGAACAATGGGCTGATAATTACGCTCTCTAATCAATCAAGAACATACGAGGTCATTTGCCATGAAAAAACTACTTCCTACCTCGACTGCCGGCAGCTTGCCCAAACCTTCCTGGCTTGCGCAACCCGAGAAACTTTGGTCGCCCTGGAAGCTACAAGACGATGAGCTAATTGAGGGCAAGCAAGATGCCTTGCGTTTGTCACTGCAAGAACAGCAGCAAGCAGGCATTGATATTGTCAGTGATGGCGAGCAAACTCGTCAGCATTTTGTCACCACGTTTATTGAAAATCTAAGCGGGGTTGATTTCGAGAAACGTGAGACCGTTAGAATTCGCGACCGGTACGATGCGAGCGTGCCGACAGTCGTTGGCGCTGTGAGCCGCCAGAAGCCCGTTTTTGTTGAAGACGCCAAGTTTCTGCGTCAGCAAACCAGGCAACCCATTAAATGGGCCCTGCCGGGTCCCATGACGATGATTGATACGCTCTATGATAACCATTATAAGAGTCGCGAAAAGCTAGCCTGGGAGTTCGCTGCAATTCTCAATCAAGAAGCCAGGGAGCTAGAGGCCGCTGGCGTTGATATTATTCAATTTGACGAGCCTGCATTCAATGTTTTCTTTGATGAAGTGAACGATTGGGGCGTTGCCACGCTGGAAAGGGCGATTGAAGGGATTAAATGTGAAACTGCTGTCCATATTTGTTATGGTTACGGCATCAAGGCCAATACTGACTGGAAAAAGACGCTGGGGTCTGAGTGGCGTCAGTATGAAGAATCTTTTCCCAAGCTGCAGAAATCCAGCATCGATATTGTCTCGCTGGAATGCCACAATTCTCATGTTCCAATTGACCTGATTGAACTCATTCGCGGCAAGAAGGTGATGGTAGGGGCCATTGACGTGGCAACTAATACCATTGAGACTCCAGAAGAAGTCGCTAATACCCTACGGAAGGCGCTTCGGTTCGTGGATGCCGACAAGCTCTATCCTTGCACTAACTGTGGCATGGCGCCCTTACCTCGCGGAGTGGCAAGAGGCAAGCTAAATGCTCTCAGTGCGGGCGCGGAAATCATCCGAGGGGAACTCTCGGCCTAGTGCTGAGCTAAAGCAGGAAGTGGTGCGGAGGGATTGAACCGGTAGATTGAAGGCCGTGGAATGGGCTGCTGCTGGTTCCGTTGATATCGGCCAATGTTCTATCGCGCGGAACTGACTGGTCCGCTGTTAGTTCGGCCCCTCCCTCCAAAATCCTTCCGTGGCCTGCACCCGCTGATCACGCTTGGTGCTCAGGTATCCCGCATTGGCGCGCTGGCATCGTGATACCTGCCCGGTGGCTACAAGCATTGCCAAAGCCTGTCACTGCCATCGCCATTGCGCGAGGAGCCAACTGATGAACACCACCATCGAACGCAAGCCGCTTCCGCTGCCCGGCGGTCACGACAAGGTGCTGCTGCATTCCTGCTGCGCGCCCTGCTCGGGCGAGGTCATGGAGGCCATGCTGATCGTCTGGCCACCGGCCTGACAGAAGCGCATGGAATGGTGAGCCTGCATTTCTTTCCATTCGGAGGCATCGCACAGTCTGTAAGGTGGATAGAGCAGTACCGCGCTCGCACGGAGCCCCTACGCTTTTGATTTGCACCCTTAGTGGCAGATTCAGTGCAACTCACCAAGCTGCGCGAAGCTCGGCTCCGGTTTTGAGGTGCGATCTTCGTATTGTCTGCAATCCAGGTGTGTATGTTGAGGGGTCACTCTGGCTACCCCGTCAATGCCGGATCTGACCAAATCCGCCATCGGCCCATCTTGTTGCGCTTTCCGTCGTCAAACGAAAGTCCGGTTGCACATTGACGCTTGCGAGAACGTCCCCGAACGAATCAATGGCCGTCAGTGTGCCGAACGGCTCGAATTCGTCTGGCGTGATCGCCAGCCTGACATTCACGAGCTGCGAGGCGATCTCGATGGAGACTTGCTTGTTGAGCCGTGCGTGCAGTTGCTGCTCGTGCCGGCGGATGACCTCGGATGCCGTCTTCACTAATGTCTGGTGTGCGGCTGCGTCGAGCGGCTTCGGATCGACCTTGTTTCTGCCCATTGTCCACGGGCCAACGAGGGCAGGTTCCGCGCTGCCGTCGCGGAACATCTCGACCGCCCACCCCTCGCCGTCCTCGTTCTTCACCACCTTCGCCGTCCAGCCTTTGTCTCGCCAAAGCCGGGGCTCATGGATTTGAGAGGTGTCGTCTTCCAAAAAGGCGGTGTCGTCTTGGGACATGGAATTGGTCGTCAAGGAATTGGGGGAGGCGGTCCGTCGCTGCGGGCCGGGGGCTGCTGAGTCGAGATACTGTACAAATATACAGTGTATGGTGCATCTGCCGCAAGGGGGAGAACTCGTGGAGCGACGGCCTCGGGAGGGGTGCAGTACATCAGTGCGCTTTCTTCGTACTCAATCCGAATTCCGTAGCGTCGGGGACCCAAACGCACCAGCTCGACATTCTCAACGCAACCGTCCTCTTCACCCCGCACGCAACACCAGAATGCTCCCGAGCGACCGGAGACGCACGACCTCTTCAAGCGTCAGGCCGCCGGCTTGAATGATGGCTTTCCATTCGGTCAAGGTGCGTTCGCGCCCCCGGCTGCCGACGAACATCTGCATGTCGAACGATGCGCTGGAGATGTCGGCGCCTTTTTCCGGAACAACGATCTCCAGGATTGCCGCGCGGGCGCCGCTGTTGCCGATGGCTTCGCGCAGCCGTAGTAATGCCTGCACGCAGGTAGGGTCGTCAAAGCCATGCAGGACGGCCGAGTACAGGTAGACATCCTTCGGACCTGCTGCAGGCAGGCTTTCAAACAGATCCGCAGCCTGAAATTGCAGGCGTTCGAGGCCATCCGCATGGTGCTCTGCCCAGTAGCGTTGGGCTTCCTCGATGACCTGGGGCCGATCCACGATCAGTGCCGTCAACCTGGGATGGCGTCGCAGGATCGCCAGCGACTTGGTGCCCCGTGATCCGCCAACGTCGATGATGCGGTCGAACCGGGCCCAATCCAGATCCGTGGCAAAGCCGTCGCCAGCCAGTGCCTCGACGCTGTTCATGGCTTCCGAGAAAAGCTGGTCGAAATCGGCGTGATGGTCCAGGTAATCAAACAGGTCCTCGCCGTGGCTGAGTTGAAACGGCGGCGTGCCACTGCGGATGCCGGCCTCCAGTTGCTCGAACCATGGGCGGCTCATGGTTTCCGAGTTGTGCATCAGGATCATGGCCCGGACGCTTTGGGGATCGTCACTCGCCAGGCACCGGGAGAGCTTGTTGTTGCGGAAGACCATGGGGGCCGTTTCCTCGAAGATGCCCATGGCTGCAAGCAATCGCATCAGGCGTCCGAGCGCATCTTCATTGGCGCCGACCCGGCTGGCCAGCGCAGATGCCGTCAGGGTTGTCGTTCCCAGGACAGTCGCCAGGTCCAGCTTCGCCGCCACGTAGAGCGCTTTCGATTGCCAGTAGGCCGAGCCGATCTGCACCAGCCGGAAAGGTGCTGGCGTCATCCTCTCAGTGATCGATTGAAGCCAGGCGCCGAACCTCATGGCCTTGGCGAATCGGCGCACGGCACCTGCGTTCATCTGGAACGTCATGCTCATTCTCCTTGGCGAATTGGGCAATGCGGTGGGTCGTGACGTGGTGATAGTCGTCGGCGAGGACGCCATCCAGCGCGGCCTTGATCAAGCGGATGCGGACGGATTCTGTAGCGTTCTGATCTTTCACGGCCGGCTCGGGCGATTCTGACAAAGGTAGGTTATCAGCCGCAAAGGTGCGAGCAGAAGCGCTTTCGTCAATCATTTCCGGGGAGATGATCGATATCGCGGTGGGCACCGACCTCGGGGTCGGACGTGACGTCCACGTTGATCGGGGCTTCCAGATGCGCGATGTCAAGCCGGCGGGCGGTCACGTCGGTGGCTACCAGTTGGGCAGGGCTTGCGATGTGCCCGATTGCAAAGGTCGAAGAGGTAGCGGATGCTTGCGTCTGCGCCTGAAAAGGTGGAACAGGAAACAAGGGGTAAACAATGTCAGAAATCACGATTCGCGATGCCACGCCGGACGACATGGAAGCGGTTTGCGAGATCTATAACGATGCGGTGGCGAACACCACGGCGATCTGGAACGAAGTGCTGGTCGACGTGGACAATCGCAAGGACTGGCTGGCCGCGCGCCGCAAGGCGGGCTTTCCGGTGCTGGTTGCGCAGGACGAGGTGGGGGCCGTGGTGGGCTATGCGTCGTTTGGCGACTGGCGTGCTTTCGACGGCTACCGCCATACGGTGGAGCATTCGGTCTATATCCGGAACGACCAGCGGGGCCGGGGCATTGCCGGCCTGATGATGAAGGCGCTCATCGAGCGCGCGCGCGACCTGAACAAGCACATCATGGTGGGCGCCATCGAGGCCGGAAATGCCAGTTCGATCCGCCTGCACGAGAAGCTTGGCTTCGAGCAGGTCGGCCTGATGAAGGAGGTTGGCATGAAGTTCGGCAAGTGGCTCGACCTGGTATTCATGCAGCTCAATATCGATCATCGCAGCACCCCGGACGTCGCCCAGCGGTAATCCCGCAGGCTCGGATCGAACACAACCGTGAAACGGGGATCCGTTCAATTCTCGCCGGTGCTGACGATCGCCATTGCGCAGCTGTTCGGCACGTCACTCTGGTTCAGCGCCAACAGTGCCGCCGACGACCTCGTTCGGACGTGGGGGCTGACGGCAGCCAACATCGGCACGCTGACGGCGGCGGTCCAGGCCGGGTTCATTCTCGGCACCATGGCTTTCGCCTTGCTGGGGCTCGCCGACAGGTTCTCCGCGAGCCGGATCTTCGGTCTGGCGGCCCTGCTCGGGGCAGGGTTCAACGCGTGGTTCGCCTGCCTGTCCGGTGATTTCTCTGCCGCCATCGCGCTTCGGTTCGCGGTAGGGGTGTGCCTGGCGGGAATCTATCCGATCGGCATGAAGCTGGTCATCAGTTGGGCGCCGGACAGGGCGGGCGCGGCGCTGGCATTGCTGGTGGGAATGCTGACGCTGGGGACCGCGCTGCCACACGGCTTGCGTATCGCGGCTGCCCAGTGGCCCTGGCAGTACGTCATGGCGGGCTCGTCGGTGCTGGCCTGTGCGGCGGCGGTGCTGGTGCTCTGCCTGGGCAATGGGCCGCATCTGCCGGTGCGCCGGCATGGTGCGCCAAGTCCCGGCAATCCGCTGCGCGCCTTTCGCGATCGCCGGTTCAGAGCGGTGGCGGTGGGCTACTTCGGGCATATGTGGGAGCTCTACGCGTTCTGGACGGTATTGCCGATGCTCGTCGCCCGCTCGTCGCTGCCGTCCGTTTTCGGTGGACTCAGTATTTCCACGCTGGCATTCGCGATCATCGGCATCGGCGCCCTTGGCTGCATTGCGGGCGGCCTGCTGACCCGCTGGGTGGATAGCGCCGGCGTGGCGCTGGGCGCGTTGACGATCTCCGGCACCTGCTGCCTGCTCTTGCCATTCGCAGCCGATGCGCTATCGCCGGGTTGGCTGCTGTTCTTCTTCCTGGTCTGGGGGGCGACCGTCATTGCGGACTCGCCACAGTTCTCGGCCCTGGCGGCCAGGGCCTGCCCGCCAACGTTGGTTGGGGGCGCGCTTGCCATTCAGAATTCGATCGGATTCGCGCTGACCGTGGTGTCCATTGCGCTGGCGTCCACATACCTCGGCGAACTGGGGTTGAAGACTTCCTGGATTCTGCTGCCGGGCCCGATACTGGGCATTCTGGGCTTCCTGTTACTTCGTCGCCGCCCGGCGTGAATGGAAACCCACCCATGCGGCGGGATCAAGGGGCGGACACCTGAGCGCGGTGCGACCACGTTTTCTTACCTACACTTATTTCGAGCAGCCGCCGTGTGCTGTCACGGGCACTCCAAGGCGCCGTGCTGCTAGCCGTTCCGGTCGCAGGACCAGAGCGAATCACCATCGCAGTCTTGCCGCGTGGATACGACGATGCTGGCCGCTTCAGGTCATCAGGGCTCCGAGGGCAACGACCGAACCTTGCTGTACTTTGGTTGGCTGACCCTGTTCATCTATCTGGCGACGCCGGCTGGCGCGCTCGTCGATATCCAGACGTCGTATGTCCTCAAGAACGAGTTGCACGCGACGGCAACGCAGATCTCCACATTTCGGCTAGTGACGGGCATCCCCGTCTATGTGGCGTTCGTTTTCGGACTGGCGCGGGACCAATGGAACCCGCTCGGGTTACGGGATCGCGGCTACTTCCTGATATTCGCGCCGATGACCGCGCTGGCCTGCGTCTGGATGGCGTATTCGGGGTTCTCGTACACCGGGCTGCTGGCCGGGACCCTGATGGCCATGCTGGCATTCCGGTTCGTCGCGGCCGCCTATCAGGGGCTGATCGCCCTGGTCGGCCAGGAAAAGCTCATGTCCGGCCGCCTGAGCGCGCTGTGGAACGTGATCGGGTCCGTTCCGGTCGTGGCGGGCGCCTTTGCTTCCGGCTATGTTTCCGACCATCTGGCGGCGGCGGAAGCGTTCTTCCTGGTGGCGATTGTCAATCTGCTGATCGTCGCGCTAGCGCTCTGGAAACCCCCGTCGGTCTTCGGCCAGATCTATGACAGGCCCCTGGCCCGCGCCACCGATTTCGTCGGGAACGTCAGGCGGCTGGTCAGACACAAGGCCGTCTATCCGGCAGTGCTGATCTGCTTTCTGTGGAACTTCGCCCCGGGCTCGGCCACGCCGCTGCAGTTCTACCTGACCAACGAATTGCACGCGTCGGACTCCGTTTACTCGTACTACAACGGCATCTTCGCTGCCGCATTTGTGCCGACGTTCCTGCTTTATGGCTATCTGTGCAAGCGGGTGGCGCTGAACAGGCTGCTTTGGTGGGGCACGATCATCGCCGTGCCGCAGATGGTCCCGTTGGCGTTCATCCATTCCGCCGACCTTGCGCTGGTGCTGGCCGCGCCAATCGGGCTGATGGGCGGCATCGCCACGGCAGCCTATCTCGACCTTGCGATGCGGTCGTGCCCGCCCGGCCTGCAAGGCACCCTGATGATGCTGGTGGACGGGGTGCTCGCGCTCTCGGGGCGCGCTGGCGATCTGCTGGGCTCCTGGATCTACAATAGCGTGCCCTCGCACGGATTCACCTACTGCGTGATTGCCACCACCGCCGTGTATGGGCTGATCCTGGCCGTGATCCCGCTGGCGCCGAAAGCGCTGATTGCCACCCGGGATGGCGAGCCAGCCTTGACGGCGCAAGCCGAGGCCTTGAACGAGAGTCGGGAGAGTCTATGAACGTTACCGTTGAAACCACTGTTGCAGCGCCTGTCGGAAAGGTGTGGCACGCCTATACGACGCCGGAAGACATCAAGCAATGGAATGCCGCGTCCGACGACTGGCACACCACGGCCGCCACGGTTGACTTGCGGGAGGGGGGTGCCTTCTCTTCGCGGATGGAGGCCAAGGACGGCAGTATGGGTTTCGATTTCGCCGGTACCTACACGAAGGTCGTGGAAAACAAGCTGATCGAATACGCGTTCGGGGACCGGGCTGCCAAGGTCGAGTTCCTCGAGGCACCGCAGGGGGTCACGGTGCGGGTGAGCTTCGTCGCCGAGACGGAGTACCCGGTCGAGCAGCAGCAACAAGGCTGGCAGGCCATCCTGAACAACTTCAAGCGCCACGTGGAATCGCATTGAGATGCGTCTGCAACGCCGTTGGCGTTGCTCCACGGACCTGGCACCTGCATTGACGCCCGCTTTTGCGGGCGTTTTTCCTGGGCCTCGGAAGTTCTATGCTTGAGGTACGGGATGGACTGGGCGTATTGCCCGGCCAGACTCGGGCCACGACGACCAGCACGTCTGCAGTCACGGCCCAGGAAGCAGGGCGGTGACGATATGAACCGGTTCTACGCAATGGTTGCGGTGTGCGGCCTCATGGCCGCCTGCGTATCGACTGGTATCGATGTCAAGCCCGAGCAGATGCAGAGCTTCATCCTGGGCTTCTCCACCCTCGACGACGTGACCGGGCAACTCGGCAATCCAACCTCGCAGGCGACGACCAGCGACGGGGCGATCGTGCTGGTCTACGCGTATGCGACCTCGAAGCCGCATCCGGAGAGCTTTCTTCCCTTTATCGGTCCGCTGTTCGCCGGCGGCGACATCCTGTCGTCGACGGTGCTGTTCGAGTTCGATCAGAACGGCGTACTCCGGAGCGAGCGCAGGACGACTTCCAGCGGCGCCACGGGCCTAACCGTCCTGCCGCATTGAGTCAGGTGTGAACCGGGCGATTCGGTCGCCCGCTCGCCCGGCATGTGCGTCATGCGAAGCAGGACTACACTGAAGCGCATTCGGTGGGTTGATGCCTTGGGAGAGGGGATGGAATCGTTCGTTTATCAGGCCACGCCGTCGCGGGTGGTCTTCGGCGCGGGCCGGTTGGCGGCGTTGCCCGAGGAGGTGCTGCGGCTAGGCGCGCGGCGGGCTCTGGTGCTGACCACGCCCGGGCATCGGGCACTCGGCGAGCGGGTGGCCGCGTTGCTGGGGGAGTGCTCCGCGGGCGTCTACAGCGAGGCGGTGATGCATGTGCCGGTGGAGGTGGCTCACGCCGCACGCGATGAGGCCGCGCGGCTGGGTGCTGACTGCTACGTGGCGGTTGGCGGTGGGTCCACCATCGGGCTTGGCAAGGCCATCGCCCTCGTTTCGGGGCAACCCATCATCGCGGTACCGACCACCTACGCGGGATCGGAGGTAACACCGATCTACGGCCTGACCGAAGGACGCCTGAAACAGACCGGCCGCGACCCGCGCGTGCTGCCGCGCACGGTCCTCTACGATCCCGAACTGACGCTGACGTTGCCGGTGGAGATTTCCGCTGCCTCCGGCATGAATGCGATGGCGCACGCGGTGGAGGCGATATACGCCGAGGACGCCAACCCGATCATCAGCCTGATGGCCGAGGCGTCGATCCGCGCGCTGGCCGGGGCTTTGCCCACCGTGGTGCGGCGGCCGGACGATATCGACGCCCGTGGTGACGCGCTGTACGGCGCGTGGCTGGCGGGTGCCTGCCTTGGCTCGGTTGGCATGGCGATCCATCACAAGCTTTGCCACACGCTGGGCGGGACTTTCAACCTGCCCCATGCGCAGACCCACGCCACCTTGCTACCGCATACCGCGCACTACAACCACGCCGCCGCGCCACTTGCGCTGGCAAGCGTGGCGCGGGCGCTGGGTGGCGAACGCGCGCAGGATGCCGGCCCGTTGCTGTTCCGGCTGAACCAGTCGCTGGGTATCGCCACGGCGTTGTCGGCCATCGGTATGCGCGAGGATGGGTTGGACGAGGCGGCCACGCTGGCCTGCGCCAATCCCTACTACAACCCGAGGCCGGTCGAGCGCGAGCCGATCCGGGCGTTGCTGGAACGCGCCTGGCGCGGCGAGAGCCCGGCCTGAGAGCGATCGGCGCACGGCAACCAACACAAAGGAGAGACACTATGGAGGCAACGCCCCACGCAGCCGCCGAAGCCGCGCTGACCGAGCAGGTCGTCGCGCGCTTCGCCGACACGCCCGACCCTCGCCTGCGCGCGCTGATGCAAGGGCTGGTGCGCCACCTGCACGCCTATGTGCGCGAGTGCGAGCCGACGGAAGCGGAGTGGTTCGCCGCCATCCAGTTCCTGACCGATACCGGCAAGATGTGCGACGGGCTGGTCCGCCAGGAATTCATCCTGCTGTCGGACACGCTGGGTGTGTCGATGCTGGTCGATGCGATCAACCACCGGCAGTCCACGGGCGCTACCGAAACCACCGTATTCGGCCCGTTCTACATCGCCGGGATGCCCGACCGTTCGGCAGGCGAGAACATGGCCCTCACGCCAGGCACGCCGGCGCTGGTTCATGGTCGGGTGTTTTCCGCCGATGGCACGCCGCTGCGTGGCGCGGTGCTCGACATCTGGCAGACCGCGGAGAACGGCATGTACTCGGGCCAGGACACTGCGCAGCCTACGGGCAACCTGCGTGGTCGTTATCGCACCGACGACGAGGGTGACTACGCCATCCGCACCATCGTGCCGGTGAGCTATCCGATTCCGACCGACGGGCCGGTCGGCCAGATGCTCACGTCTACCAGACGGCATCCGTGGCGGCCGGCACACCTGCATTTCATGATCGATGCGCCGGGCCATCGCCGGCTGGTCACGCACCTGTTCAACCAGGCCGATCCGTATCTGGACTCGGACGCGGTGTTCGGCGTCAAGCCATCGCTGCAGGTGGCCTACGAGGAGCGGCCCGCCGACCATCCGCTGGCGCGGCGCTTCGGCTTTGATGGGCCGTTTCGTGAAGCACGCTACGACTTCGTGCTCGATCCGGTCCCCAAGGCAGGGGACTGAGGGCTGAGGCTGGCGTCCTTACTCCAGCTTCACGCCCGCTTCACGCACCACCTTGTTCCATCGCACCAGTTCGGCGTCGATGTGCGCGCCCAAGGCGGCCGGCGTGGACCCCACCGGCTCGTAACCATTGGCGGCGAGTTGCGAGCGGAGTTCCGGCTGGGTCAGCACGGCGGCAATCTCGCTGCTGAGTTTGTCGACGACGGCGCGCGGGGTGCCGGCCGGGGCCAGGATGGCATACCAGCCATTGATGTCGAAGCCGGGCACGCCAGCCTCGGCCAGCGTCGGCACATCGGGCGCCATCGCGGCGCGTTTGGCGCTGGTCACGGCCAGCGCAGTCATGCGGCCGGCGCGGATCTGCGGCATCGAGGTCGAGATGCTGTCGAACGTAAGTTGAATATCGCCGGCAAGCATGGCGTTGACCACCTGGGCGCTACCCTTGTATGGCACGTGGGTCATCTTGACACCCGCCATCGAATCGAACAGTTCGCCCGCCAGATGCCCGGTGTTGCCGTTGCCGGCGGAGCCGAAGGTAATGGTGCCGGGCGCGGCCTTGGCGGCGGCGATCAGTTCGGGCACGTTGCGCGCCTTGAGCGACGGGCTGCCGGCCAGGATCAACGGCAGGTTGGCCACCAGCGAGACCGGCGCGAAGTCCTTGCGCGTGTCGTACGGCAGCTTGGGATACAGGCTCGGATTGATCGCGTGCGCGGCCAGCACCATGATCAGCGTGTAGCCGTCGGGTTTGCTGCGGGCCAGCGCCTGCGTGGCGATCGTGCCGCCCGCGCCGGGACGATAGTCTAGGACGATGGGCTGGCCCAGCCGCTCCTGAAGCTTGGCGCCGAGCGGGCGGGCAAGCAGGTCGGCGCTGCCGCCGGGCGGGTAGGGAATGAGCAACTGAATCGGGCGGGATGGCCACGCATCCGCTGCGTGAGCGCCAAGCGGCAGGGCGGCAATGGCGGTGGTGGCTAGCAGCACGCGTAGCGCGATGCGGGCGGTCAGGCTCATCTTTCCGGTTGTCATCCTGGTCATGCTTGTCCCCTTTTTTGTTCTGGTGGTGATCCTGCCCGATCCGTCGACGCTTTCAGCGCCCTGGCCTTAGCACGCGGCAGTCGGTCGCCAGCGTGAGTGGTGCGGCCGATAGCGCCTGCACCGTTTCGAACGACACGCCCTCGACCAGGCCGGTCACCAGCAATGGCTTGCCGGGCCGAACGTCGATCACGGCCAGGTCGGTATAGATGCGGTCAACCACGCCGATGCCCGTCAACGGATAGCTGCAGCGTTCGACGATCTTCGGTTGTCCGTCGCGCGTCACGTGTTCCATCATCACGAACAGCCTGGCCGCGCCCACTACCAGGTCCATCGCGCCGCCCACCGCAGGAATCGCATCGGGCTCGCCGGTTGACCAGTTGGCCAGATCGCCGTTGGCCGCGACCTGGAATCCGCCCAGCACAGTGATATCGATATGCCCGCCGCGCATCATGGTGAACGACACCGCGTGGTCCGAGATCGACGCGCCGGCGATCAGGCTGATCGGCTCCTTGCTGGCGTTGATCAGGTCCGGGTCGGTCTCGCCTTCGCGGATAACCGGACCCATGCCGAGAATGCCGTTCTCGCTGTGCAGCACGATCTCGCGGTCGTCGGGCAACTGGTCGGATACGAGCGTGGGCATCCCGATGCCGAGATTGACGACGCTGCCATCGGGAATGTCATGGGCGACGATGCGCGCCATCTGGGCGCGGCTCAGTCGCGGCAGCGTGCCGAGGCGGGGCAGGGTGTCATGCATGGCTGTCTCCCGATGTTGCCAGGACCACTGTCTGGACGAAGATTCCCGGCGTCATCACGTGTTGCGGCGTCATCTCGCCCAGCGGGACGATCTCGTCGACCTGCACGATGGTGTGCCGCGCGGCAGTGCACATCACCGGCCCGAAATTGCGACCTGCATAGCGGTAGGTCAGATTGCCCCAGCGATCGGCACGGTGCGCCTTGATCAGCGCGAAGTCGCCGTGCAGCGGTTGTTCCAGCACGTAGCCGGTGCCATCGATAACGCGGCTTTCCTTGCCTTCGGCCAGCGCGGTGCCATACGCCGTGGGTGTGAAGAACGGCCCGAGCCCGGCGCCCGCGGCGCGCATCCGCTCCACCAGCGTGCCCTGCGGCACGCACTCGAGCGCGACCTTGCCGGCGCGATACGCATCAATGAACGCCTCGGCATTGTTCGAACGCGGGTGCGAGCAGATGACCTTGCGCACGCGGCCCGCGCGGATCAGCGCGGCAATGCCGGCATCGCCGTTGCCGGCGTTGTTGTTGACGATGGTGAGGTCGCGCGCGCCGTGGGCCAGCAAGGCATCGAGCAGTTCGTCGGGAATGCCCGAGCCGCCGAAGCCGCTGACCAGCACCGTGGCGCCGTCGCCAATGCCCGCCACCGCGGCGGCGAGCGAGGGCGCGATCTTGTCGATCATGAGAACTCCTTTACCGATGAGACTGGGATACGGTGATGCGGTTACTGCTGCGGAATACCCGTGTCCTTGACGACCCGCGCCCAGCGCTGGCGCTCCTGTTCGATGAACTGGCCGAAGTGCTCGGGCGTGTCGCCGCCCGCCTGTCCGCCAAGTTCAGCCAGTCGCGACTTGATCTGCGGTTCGGCCAGCGCCGTTGCCGCAGCCTTGTACAGTTGCGCGATCACCGCCGGTGGTGTGCCGGCGCGTGCCACCAGGCCGAACCACGCCGTCACCTGGAAATCGTCGAAGCCGGCTTCCTTCATCGTCGGCACCTCAGGTAGCTCGGCCACCCGCGTCCCGCTGGTCACGGCCAGCGCGCGCAGCTTGCCAGCCTGGATCTGCGGCAACGAACTGGGCAGGTTGTCGACCATCATGGTCACCTGGCCCGCCACCAGATCGGCCACGGCAGGCGCCGCGCCTTTGTAGGGCACGTGGATGATGTCGATGCCTGCGCGCTTCTTGAATAGCTCGCCCGACAGGTGCACCGACTGGCCCGAGCCCGACGACCCGAACGACAGCTTGCCCGGCTCGGACTTCGC
Source organism: Cupriavidus sp. Met-2 (assembly GCF_049843575.1). Lineage (NCBI taxonomy): Bacteria > Pseudomonadati > Pseudomonadota > Betaproteobacteria > Burkholderiales > Burkholderiaceae > Cupriavidus > Cupriavidus sp. Met-2. Next base: position 205,168 of record NZ_JBBHZL010000005.1, on the reverse strand, counting down.
CAGCGCCACCAGTTCCGCGACGTTGCGCGCGGGCACCTTGGCATTGACCACCAGCACGTTTGGCACGGAGACCACCATCGTGATCGGCGCGAAATCCTGGGGTTTGTAGGGCAACTGGCGATACAGCGCGTAGTTGATCGCGTTCGGCCCGATGTTACCCATCATCAGCGTGTAGCCGTCGGCCGGCGCCAGGAGCAGCGCTTGCGAGCCGATGATGCCGGCGCCGCCGGCACGGTTGTCCACCACCACCGGCTGGCCCAGGATCTCGCTCATACGCTTGCCTACCAGGCGGGCCGCGATATCGGTGGTGCCGCCCGCGGCGGCCGGCACGATCAACCGGATCGGCCGCTCAGGCCAGGCGGCCTGCGCGGTACCGGCCATGCCGAATGACAATGCGGATGCCGCAACCCATGCGGCGGCCAGACGCGCCCCGCCCATCTTGATGGTCATGCCTGTCTCCTTGTCCGGCGCTCGCGCACATGGCTGGGCTGACGGTGCCGTTCAGTTTCTTGTCGTTCTGTGTCGATGCGCGGAAGCGCGGATCGCGCCCTAAGATAGGCCGCTGCCCAGAGCAATGGAATTCACGATTCACAAATCGAGCCTTCGGGATCGCGGAAGGGGTGTCGTCCCGCGAGTCTCCCAGGGGCGTCTGATGATGTACTGCGTGGTACATTGACGCGCTGCGGTACGGCGTTCCATGCCGGGGCCGCGTCAACCAAGAGCCCAGCGAATGCCGAAAGCCAAAACCACCGCCGCGGACCGCTCATCCAGCGAGCAAGCCGTTCAACTGCTGGATGCCGCCACAGAACACGTGCTGGCTCACGGTCTGGGAGACCTGTCGCTGCGCAATGTCGCGGATGCGCTGGGCACCAGCCATCGAATGCTGATCTACTACTTTGGCTCTGCCGATGGCTTCTGGCAGGCGCTGCTGTTTCGCGTGCGACATACCGAGCAGCAGGCGCGCATGCGCGCGTTCTCGGGCGGCAAGGATACCGGCGCGGCGATGGAAGCCGCATGGGACCGCTATTCCGCGCCGGGCTATCTGCCAGTGATGCAGTTGCTGTTCGAGATCTACGGCAGGGCGATCCGCGATCGCGATCGCTTCAGCGGTTTCCTGGAGGACGTCGTCGGTAGCTGGACTTCGATGCTGGCCGAGCGTCTGCAGCAAAGCATGAACATTAGCGAGGAAGAGGCCCGACTCTACGCGCGGGTAGAAGTCGCCACGATGCGAGGGCTGCTACTGGACCTGATCACGACCGGGGACCGCAAGGGCACCACTGCCGCGCTCAAGTACTTCGCGAGCAAGATGGCGACGCCTGGCAAGGGGCGGAAGGGCGCATAGCGGGCGCCCATCGGAGATTCCTGCGGCGAGTGTCTGTCAAATCACGATGTCCCCATCGTCGCCAGTGCTTACGGCATGACACCGTCTGGCACATCCCCCGTGACACTTTCATCCGAATCGCCCAGCCTTACCACCACACCATCACTTACGTTTGAAATCGGCCCCAACACCACCGTGACCTCCGCATATCCCTGCGCCAGGTTGGCCTGAATGGCCGTCTTGGAGAAGTCGTAGTCACGCGACGATGGCTCGTCGGATCGGCGAGTGAAGACGGGATCGCGGAAGCTCGTGACATCGCCGGCTGCCCAGACGTTCGGCACATTCGTCTGCAGCAACTCGTCTACGGCAACGTCGCCTTTCTCGAGCGCGATCCCGCTACCCTTGAGGAAGCGCGTTGCCGGGTCTACTCCCGCGCACACGACAACCACATCACACGGCGGCCTCCTGCCTGAGCGCGTTTCGACTTCCGGCGCCTTGCGTTGCCCATGCAGGGCCACTACCACGCACCAACCCGATCCAATGCCCACGTTTTCACGTAAACCCCAATTTCCGGCATGCATGTACCACATGGTACATTCCTCGCCATCGCAACCGATCGTGGCGGCGAGAGAACTCATCGGGAAGCAACATGGATCTGCGAAAACTAATGGGAAGGATGGCCAGCATGGCTGTGGCGATGGTGCTGCCACTGATCGGACAGGCACAGACATTTCCGACGAAACCCGTCCGGCTGGTGGTGCCGCAGGCCGGCGGCACGGGGAATGACGTACTGGCGCGCGCGCTGGCCGAGAAGCTCGGCCAGGCGTGGAAGCAACCGGTGGTCGTGGAGAACAAGCCGGGCGCGAATGGGACGCTGGCGATTTCATACGTACTGGGGCAGCCGGCCGATGGATACACGCTGTTCTTCGCGGGTGTTTCCAACCTCAGCTTCAACCCGTACCTCTATCCCAAGCTCCCCTACCAGCCGGCCAAGGACCTGACGGGCGTGGCAATGCTGGCGAACTCGCCATTCGTGTTCGTGGCATCGCCGTCGCTGCATGTTCAGACCTTGCAGGACTTCGTGCGCCTTGCCAAGGCGCGACCCGGCGAGATCAGCTTCGCGTCGGGCGGTATCGGCAACTCCACGCATCTGGCAATGGAACTGGTGGCGGAGCGCACTGGCATCACGATGCAGCACGTGCCGTTCAATGGCACGGGCGGTTCGACGAGCCTGATGAACGGGCAGACGCCGGTGATGATGAACGTGGTAGCCGGCGTGCAACCGTTTATCGCGGGCAAGAAGCTGGTCCCGCTGGCGGTCACTGGCGATCGGCGACTGGCGGCCTTGCCCTCGGTGCCTACCTTCAAGGAACTCGGCTATGACGTGCAGGTGCCGGGTTGGTATGCCATCGTCGCCCGCGCCGGCACGCCGCCAGCGGTGGTGCAGCAGATCAATGCCGATATCAACCACATCCAGGACGATCCGCAGTTCAAGGAGAAGCTGGGCTTCCAGTTCCTCGATGCGATCAAGGGCCCGCCTTCGGAGGTGGAGCGCTACATGAAGCGCGACGCCGATGCCTGGGGGCCCGTCATCCGCCGTCTCAACATTTCTCTCTGATTACCCTGACCGCTCTGATAAGAAGACCATGCCACATCTGACCAAAGCCGTGCATGACTATCGCCTGGCCGCGATGCATCGCCTGATGGACCGCCTGCGCGTGGATGCGCTGGTACTCGGCTCGCCGGACTTTTTCCAGTACGCGACCAATTTCCAGCTCGACGTGTGGCCATGGGAGCGCCCCGTGTTCGTCGTCGTGCCGCGCAACGGCGAGACGTTCGCCGTGATGAACGAGCTATCGACCAACCACATGCGGTTTGCTACGGAGAAGGGCACGGTGTGGCTCTCGGACGTGACGTACTACGCCGAGCACCCCCGTGTGGCCAACCGGCTGGCGCTGCCGTCGCAGTTGCCTGAAGTCGTGGCCGCATTGCTGGCCGCGAAAGGCCTCGGGATGTCGCGCATCGCCGTCGACGTTCAGCATCCGATCCTGACCGGCGCGCAGCGCTATCTTCCCGAGATGACGTTGCGTCCGGCAATGGCCGAGATGCGCAGCCTGCGCTGGGTCAAGCACGCCGAGGAGCTGCAGATCATGCGTGACCTCGCGGCCTTGACGGACTGGGTTCAGGACCGCTACCGAGAGAACATTCGTCCCGGCCGGCTGGTGCAGGAGCTCGATCACGCCATGGCGGCGTTGATGGTGGAAGAGGCTGCGCGACGTTTCGCGGGAGAGGACTTCGAGATCATGAAATGCTGGACGCTCACCGGCCCCGCTTCGGCGTCCCCGCATGGCGACGGCGCAGCGTGCGGCTCGCGCATCGCGAAGGGCGACACCATCGTCAACCTTGTATTGCCGAGATTGAACGGCCTTTACGTGGAGAACGAGCGCACATGGTTCTGCGGTCAGCCCAGCGATGAGCAGGCCAGGTTCTACAGCGTTGCGGCGCGGGCCACGGATGCCGCCGTGGCTGCGGCGGTGGTGGGGCGGCGTGTCTGCGACATGGATGCTGCCGCGCAGGCGGTGATCGAAAGCGCGGGGTGTGGCGATTACGTGTTCCACCGGACGGGCCATGCCGTGGGCCTGATGCTGCACGAGTATCCCGAGGATATGGCGTTCAACACCCGGCCGCTGCTCGCTGGCGAAGTCTATTCGTCCGAGCCGGGACTGTATGTGTACGGCCTGGGTGGCTTCCGTCTGGACGATACCGTCGTCGTTGGCGAGGTGCCGGAAGTCATCGTCAAAACGCCGAAGACGCTGAGCTACGCCACCGTGAGCCTGTAACGAGCGTGGGCGCTGGCCGGGCGGCCCGGTCAGTGCCCTTCTGCACGCGATGCCGACCGCGGTTACACTACGCACCTTCAACCCATCACCGAGGTATTCGTCCCATGCGCCATTGATGCCGCCGTCTGCATGACGGCTAGTCTCCACTGGTTCCCCACGAGCAGGGGGAGGTACTGGCATCTCTGGAATACGCATGACGAATCCTTACATCGCGCTGGAAGGCGTGTCTTTTGTCCTGCCGGACGGCAGAACACTTTTCTCCGATCTCGACGAGCAGTTTGACCAGCAGCCCACCGGTCTGGTCGGGCGCAATGGCGCTGGCAAGACCGTGCTGGCGCGGATTCTGGCCGGGCAGTTGCAGCCGGCCACGGGGCGTTGTGTGCGCTCTGGCAGCGTGTGCTACCTGGCCCAGCAGGTGACGCCCGCCGCGGAGGCTTGCGTGGCCTCTCTGGCCGGCGTGCAGGATGCGCTTGACGCGCTCGCGCGTATCGAAGCCGGCAGCATCGCCACTGAGGACTTCAATGTACTGGGTGACCGATGGGATATCGGTCAGCGGCTGCGGCAGGAACTGGAGCGCAACGGTCTCGGTCATCTGGACGCGGCGACACCAGCCCGCGCACTGAGTGGCGGCGAAGCGATGCGCGTCGCGCTGATTGGCGCATGGTTGTCGGAGGCTGACTTCCTGATCCTGGACGAGCCGAGCAACCACCTGGACCGGGCCGGCCGGCAGGCGTTGATCGAGCAGCTGCGACGTTGGCCGCGCGGGCTGATCGTCGTCAGTCACGACCGGCAGTTGCTGGCGTCGATGGCGCGTATCGCCGAGCTTTCCGCGCTGGGGCTGCGCAGCTATGGTGGCGATTACTCGTTCTATGCCAGCAGCAAGGCCCACGACCGGCGCAATGCGCTCGATCAGCTCGAGCAGAGCAAGCGCGACCGCAAGCGCAAGGAGCAGGCCATGCGCGAGCAGACCGATCGGCAGGCCCGGCGCAAGGCGCGCGGCGACCGGCACGGCCAGGACGGCAATCAGGCAAAGATCCTGCTCGATCGGCAGAAGGCGCGTAGCGAGACGTCAGCGGGCAAGCTGCGCCAGCAACAGGTCGCGGCCCGGGAGCAACTCGACGAACGTGTGCGGGCGGCGGCGCGACAGGTGGAAATCGACGCGCCAATCGTTTTCGCTGCGACGCCAGTGGGCGCTGGCACGCAGCGTTTGGCCGAACTGGATGCCGTAGCGTTGCCATTCGTGCCGGCCGCCACGCGCGATATCAGCCTGACGCTGACCCGGCAACAACGCGTGGGCGTCATCGGGCCGAACGGATGTGGCAAGTCCACGCTGCTCAAGGTGCTGGCCGGCCAACTACAGCCATTGGCAGGCACATTCAAGGTTGCGGCGGCTTGCGTCTATCTCGACCAGCGGCTGGCCGATCTGGACCCGGCGCTCACGGTGCTCGAACACATGCAGATCGCCAATCGCATTGCGCCAGAAGCCGACCTGCGCACGCGACTGGCGCAACTTGGTCTGGACGCACGCAAGATCATGGCGCCAAGTGGCGCGCTCAGCGGCGGAGAGCGCCTGAAGGCGGCGCTGGCCTGCGTGCTCTACGCCGATCCCGCGCCGCAACTGCTGTTGCTGGACGAGCCCGGCAATCACCTCGATCTTCCTTCGCTGGAATCGCTGGAAAGCATGCTGCGCGGTTACCAGGGCACCCTGATCGTCGTGTCGCACGACGATGGGTTCATGGAAAACCTCGGCCTGACGGATCGTCTGCTGGCAACCGGCCAAGGTTGGCGTCTCGAGCCCTGGTGAGGTAGGTGGCATTGGGGATGGGCGGCCATGACGCCTGCCCATCGCCTGCACCGTGAAGGCACCGTGCCTTAGCGCCGGTCCACGTCGAGCACCGCCTGCGCGAACGCGGCGGGCGCTTCCTGCGGCAGGTTATGGCCGATCCCGCCGGTCACGTTGCGGTGTTCGTACCGTCCCGTGAACTTGCTGGCATAGGCGCTTGGCTCGGGATGCGGCGCACCGTTGGCGTCGCCTTCCATGGTGATGGTGGGCACGCTGATGGTGGGCGCGGTGGCGAGCCGTTTCTCGATACCGTCGAACCGGGCTTCTCCGGTGGCCAGCCCTTGCCGCCAGCGATAGTTGTGCACCGTGATGTCGACATGGTCGGGGTTGTCGAACGCGGCGGCGCTGCGTTCGAACGTGGCGTCATCGAAATCCCACTTCGGTGATGCCAGTTTCCAGATGAGCTTGGCGAACTGGTGGGTGTACTTCTGATAGCCGGCGCGGCCACGGTCCGTGGCGAAGTAGAACTGGTACCACCACTGAAGCTCGGCCTCGGGCGGCAGGGGCACCTTGCCGCCGGCCTGGCTGCCGATCAGGTAGCCGCTGACCGATACCAGTCCCCGGCAGCGGTCTGGCCACAGCGCGGCCATGATGTCGGCGGTGCGCGCGCCCCAGTCGAAGCCGGCCACCACGGCGTTCTGGATGCCGAGCGCATCCAGTAGCGCGATCATATCGGCGGCAATCGCCGAGGGCTGACCATTTCGCATGGTGTCGGATGACAGAAAGCTGGTGGTGCCGTAGCCGCGCAGGTAGGGCATGATCACGCGATAGCCCCGTGCCGCCAGTAGCGGTGCCACGTCGACGAAGCTGTAGATGTCGTACGGCCAGCCATGCAGCAACAGCGCGACGGGCCCGTTGGTCGGGCCAGCCTCCGCATAGCCGACGTTCAACACGCCGGCTTTGATCTGCTTGATCGGCGCAAAGCTCGTATGAGTGCCCGGCCGGGGCAGTGGCTGGGGCAGTGGCGTTGCCTTCGACTGGCTGGTCTGGGCCCGGGCCGTCTGCGCCCCCCCGAATTGCGCCGCGGCCAGCGTCGCCGCCACAACTCCCATAAAGCCCCGTCGAGGCAAATTGACGATCTCCGGCATCTCCTGCTCCTGTGTGTGTGATCAACCTGTGCATGACTCTACGTGGCGCAAGTAACCGGCATGTAGCGGCGGGCGGGGGGATTTGTATCGCAATGTATATGCCCCGGGGATTCCGGACAGACCGATACACGCCTGCACCAGCGACGGCGGCCACGGCGTCCACGGCGGGCCGACCGGGGGAGATGGGCAAAACGGTCGCACTTGTCATCGTCAATCTTGGTGATGCGCCCCCGGCCGTTGCCACGTACGCTCGCCGGCACAAAACAAGACAACAGCCGGAAGGGAAGATCGAGCCATGACAAAGACCAGGAGATTCGCCGCAGCCACGCTATACGGCTTCCTTGCCGTGACCATCGCCGCGTGCGGGGGCGGCGGCGACGCAGCGGGGACGGGCAGCGCCACCGACGCCACGCCCGCCGCATCGTGCACGGCTGCCAAGCCGCAGTGCACGGTATCGAGCTCTCCCGCGACTTCGGCGGACAACCCGGTGCCGGCGGGGACGAACGTTGTGTTGACCGCGAAATGCGATACCTCCGTGACGCAGGCGGACTGGTTCACGAACGCCAAGACCTTCGCGAGTGGCATGAACGTCACGGTGAATCCCAGCGCGACCACCAGCTATGGCTTCGCCTACAAGAATTGCGCCGGTGGCGACGCGACGGGCCTGTGGGTGTATGTCGGCAGTGGGTCGAGCAGTGGAGGCAGTGCGGGAACGTCGACCGGCACGGGCGGAAGCGCCACGGTCGACAGTGGCGCTTCCGGGTCTGGCGGCCTCAAGTACGGTGTCAGTGCCATGAACTGCGTGCGGATGGGCCACAACGCATCGGGCAGCACGACGATCACCAATACGTGCGGCGGGACGATTTCCTATACGTTCTGCAACCTCTACGCCGCTCCGGACGGAGACACAGGCTCGCTGTTCGCGTGCAAGGGCCAGCGCGCCACCTTTAGCCCGAGCGGCTACGTCTATGGGCAGGGCGCCGATAGCCTGGGCGCCGGTAACACCCAGGTCATCCTGGGGACCCGCGTCAACAATCAGGTCACGTGGGTCATCGCCTGCGCAACGGGGCTGCCCTACATCACGAATTTCGACACGAGCACCATCGGCCCGAACTCGAAGGCCACGGGGATCTGCGTGCTCTGAGTCGGATCGAGAGTGTTTTTTCAATACAGACAGCACGGAAGGGGAAATATGAAGCTCACGCCCATTGCGCTTTGCATCGCGGTGCTTGCCTTGTCGGCATGCGGTGGTGGTGGCGATTCTTCAACGGGGGGGACCACGACCACAACCACGCCACCGGGCACCACCGCGCCCACCAAGCAGGTCGTCAGCGGCGTTGCGGCGACCGGCGCGGCGATGCAAGGCGCCACGGTGACGCTGACGGACGCCTCGGGCAAGTCGGCAAGCTGCCCGGCCGACGCCACCACTGGCTCGTTCCAGTGCGATGTGACCGGCCTGACCGCACCGTTCGTGCTGGCCGCCATGGGCAACGTAGCCGACTCGCAGGCCACGCTGATCAGCCTGAGCGCCACGGCTGGCACCCAGACGATCAACATCACGCCGCTCACCAACGCGATTGCGGCGACGATCATCGGCGACAACCCGACCAAGTTGCTGGCCGATACCAGTCTCCTGCAGTCCAAGGTCACGGCATCGTCGATCAGCACCACGGTGAAGGCGTACTCGGATGCGCTGGCCGCTCTGCTGGCCGCGACCGGCAACACCGGCGTGGATCTGATCTCCGGTCCGCTGACGGCCGGTGCGCCCGGGCTGGACCGTCTGCTCGATCAGCTGAAGGTCAACGTGCTGCCCAATGGCGGCGTGCAACTGACATCGGTGGCGGGAGCATCGAGCGATACGCCGACGATGCTCCAGCTTGCGCCCGGTGTGGCCCCGACGGCGGCCGACACGGCAAGCCTGCCAGGCGTGGCCACGATCGGCGGCGCGCCGGTTTCGAGCCTGCCTAGCGCGAGCGATCTTGCCGGGCTGCAGGCGGCGTTCAACCAGTGCTTCGCGGCGTCGACGACAGCTTCTGCCAGGTTGAGCGGAAACGTGGCCGCCTGTGCGCAGATCATCGTCGACGATGTCACGCCGGGCGCGCTGACGGCGGGTGTGCCCAGCAGCTACCTTAGCAACGGCGCGAATGCCGAGCAGGACCTGGGCTCCAGTATCGTTGGGGACGACGGCATGACTGGCGCCGTCTTCAGCTTGCCGGAGGTCATCCGGGTCCAGGCGGCCGACAAGGTCTGGATCAAGGTGTCCTGGACGCGCGCCGACGGCATCCGCGATGGCATGCAGCAGATCGCGCAGATCGCGTTGCAGCCGTCGGCTCGGACGACTAGCGACAATGGCTGGCGTCTGGTCGGCAACCAGCGTCACGTGCTGAGCAAGGTCACCGGCAATGCGCAGCGCTGGGACTGGTTGAACACCGCCAAGGCGACCACCGGCACCAATGCCTTCGTCAGTTCGCTGAGTTTGCAGGTAGGTATCACGGACGACCAGAATGTACCCGTCGATTTTGCCGTGGTGACAGGCCCGGGGCTGCGTGCAGGGGTGCTGCTCAAGCCGAGCACCGGTGCGTGCGACACGCTCAATATCCACGCGCAGCTTGCGCCGGGTGACATGCAAGGTGTGGACGCCAGCGCGATTCCGGGCAAGTACTCGAGCAAGCTGAACAGCTGCCGCAACAGCTACCGTCTGGCCGGCGTTGCCCAGGATCCGGCCGCTCAGGCGCAGTTCAAATGGCCGGGCAGCAACGCCGCGTTTTCGAATCCGCAGTTGAGCGCCACGGAACTCGCGAACGTGGTGCCGTTCGGTGTCTACACCTTCGCGATCTACCAGAAAGGCAATGCGGCGGCGCCGGCCTACACCTACGCGGTGCGTTTGCGCACACCGCCGCCGTCGCCGGATACGCTGCGCCAGTATGCGTGGCAGGACGTCAGCAAGACCGCGCGTGATGCCCTGACGCCCGGCTCGGGATCGGAGTTCGCTGGCGGGGCCACATTCCCGATGAGCTGGACCTCTGCATCGGGTGTGCCGTTCGTGAAAAAGACCAACGTGCAGATCCGATCAACCATCGGTGGCGCCCCGCAGGTATTCGTAAGCGGCAATGCGCGTGCCAAGCCGGCGGCCGCGAATACGGTGGTCAACGTGTTGGTGCCGGGCGATCAGGGGGCCGCGTTTCCGGCGGTTGCCGGGGCGACTGGCACGAGCGATATGTCGTTCGCGAACCTTAGCTGGTCTGACACGTTCGATCTGAGTTTCAGTACCAGCGTGGAGTACGACCACTAAGTACGACCACTAAGTACGACCACTAAGTACGACCACTAAGTACGACCACCAGGCCGATCCCGGCGCGCCAGTCGCCGGCCAAGGACCCCGCGTCTCGCAGTCGAGGCGCGGGGTTTCTTGCGTCGGCAGTCCGGGCATTTCCATGCCCGGCTTTACCCCACGCGAGGAGCGAATACCAATTGCCCGGCATTTGCGATAATGCTGGCAATTGTCTAATCATGTATAGGTGCGCGAATCGGTCAACGCTTCGCGCTTTATCCTTGCCCGGAGCTGGAGAACCCCAAGAATGCCGCGTCAAACGCCTGAGCTGACGATGGACAGCAGTGCCGAGGACGCGCCAATGCCGCTCTATCTGCGCCTGAAGCAGATGATCACCCGACAGATCGATACGGGCGCGTGGCCGGCGCATCATCGTGTGCCGTCCGAAAACGAACTGGTGGAGCAGTTCGGTGCCAGCCGGATGACGATCAACCGCGCGTTGCGCGAACTCACCGCCGAAGGCCGGCTCGTGCGAATGCAGGGCGTGGGCACGTTCGTGGCGGAGCCGAAGATGCAGTCTTCGCTGCTCGAGGTCAACAACATCGCGGACGAGATCGCGGAGCGCGGACATCGCCATCATTCCGAGGTGATCCTGGTGCGCGAGGAACCCGCCGGCCCGGAACGCGCGGTGGCGATGGATCTGCGCGAAGGCGAGAAGATCTTCCATTCCATCATCGTTCACTACCAGGACAACGTGCCGGTGCAGATCGAGGATCGCTACGTCAATCCGGGTCTGGCTCCCGACTACCTGAAGCAGGACTTCAGCGTCGACACGCCGAATGCCTATCTGCAAAGCCTTGCTCCCCTGACGGCGGGCGAGCATATCGTCGAGGCCGTTGTTGCTACCGCCGACGAGGCAAAGCTCCTGCAGATTCCGCGCGCCGAACCGTGCCTGCTGATCCGGCGCCGCACGTGGTCGGGCAAGCGCGTCGTGACGTTCGCCCGCCTGCTGCATCCGGGGTCGCGTCACCGTCTGGAAGGGCGGTTCGGCCCCGGCGCCTGACGCCCCCCTTCGTTTTTCCTTGCACCGCTGAGCCCCTGACCTTGCCGCGCCACTGTGCGGCAAGGTCCACTCCCGTTCCCTCCCGTCCCCTTTGCCGCGCTATCTGCCCCCCCTGAAAACGGGGTAAACCCCAGTACAAATCAACTTGTCTATACAATACTGTACAACCCCATCGGATGGCGCTGTTGCGTCATCGCCGTCGTGAACAAACCGTGGATGAGGAACAACCGTGAGCACCCCCAATCGTTACCGTGACGTAGAGATCCGCGCGCGGCGCGGCAATCAGCTTCAGGCCAGGAGCTGGCTGACCGAGGCGCCGCTGCGCATGCTGATGAACAACCTCGACCCGGAAGTGGCGGAGAACCCCAAGGAATTGGTGGTCTATGGCGGCATCGGCCGCGCCGCGCGCAACTGGGAGTGCTACGACAAGATCGTCGAGACGCTCGTGACACTGGGCGACGACGAAACACTGCTGGTGCAGTCGGGCAAGCCGGTGGGCGTGTTCAAGACGCATGCCGATGCGCCGCGCGTGCTGATCGCCAACTCCAACCTGGTGCCACACTGGGCTAGCTGGGAGCACTTCAACGAGCTGGATGCCAAGGGTCTGGCGATGTACGGTCAGATGACGGCAGGTTCCTGGATCTATATCGGCAGCCAGGGCATCGTGCAGGGCACCTACGAGACCTTCGTCGAGGCCGGCCGCCAGCACTATGACGGCAACCTGACCGGACGCTGGGTGCTGACCGCGGGCCTGGGCGGCATGGGCGGTGCCCAGCCGCTGGCCGCGACGCTGGCCGGCGCATGCTCGCTGAACATCGAATGCCAGCAAAGCCGTATCGACTTCCGTCTGCGTACGCGCTACGTCGACGAGCAGGCCACGGATCTGGATGACGCGCTGGCCCGTATCGCGAAGTACACCGCAGAAGGCAAGGCCATCTCCATCGCGCTGTGCGGCAATGCCGCCGAGATCCTGCCGGAACTCGTGCGTCGCGGCGTGCGCCCGGACATGGTGACCGACCAGACCAGCGCCCACGACCCGCTCAATGGTTACCTGCCGATCGGCTGGACCTGGGACAAGTACCGCGACCTCGCGCAGACGAAGCCGGCCGAGGTGGTGAAGGCCGCCAAGCAGTCGATGGCCAAGCACGTCGAGGCGATGCTGGCCTTCCAGAAGATGGGCGTGCCCACCTTCGACTACGGCAACAATATCCGCCAGATGGCCAAGGAAGAGGGCGTGTCGAACGCCTTCGATTTCCCGGGCTTCGTGCCGGCCTATATCCGTCCGCTGTTTTGCCGTGGCATTGGTCCGTTCCGCTGGGCCGCGTTGTCCGGTGATCCGCAGGACATCTACAAGACCGATGCCAAGGTCAAGGAACTGATCCCCGACGACGCGCACCTGCACCGCTGGCTGGACATGGCGAAGGAGCGCATCAGCTTCCAGGGCCTGCCGGCGCGGATCTGCTGGGTTGGCCTGGGCCTGCGTGCCAAGCTGGGCCTGGCCTTCAACGAAATGGTGCGTTCGGGTGAACTGTCCGCGCCGGTGGTGATTGGTCGTGATCATCTGGACTCGGGCTCGGTGTCGAGCCCGAACCGCGAGACCGAATCCATGAAGGACGGCTCGGACGCCGTGTCTGACTGGCCACTGCTCAACGCGCTGCTGAATACCGCCAGTGGCGCCACCTGGGTGTCGCTGCACCACGGCGGCGGCGTCGGCATGGGCTTCTCCCAGCACTCTGGCGTGGTGATTGTCTGCGACGGCACCGATGCCGCCGCCGCCCGTATCGCCCGCGTGCTGAACAACGATCCGGCGACCGGCGTGATGCGCCACGCCGATGCCGGCTACGAGATCGCCATCGATTGCGCCCGCGAAAACGGCCTGAACCTGCCGATGCTCGGCACCTCCAAGTAACTCCGGATTTGAACCATGTCGTACCAAGAAAATCAGTCAGTCTTCGCCCTGCATCTGCAACCCGGTGAGCTCACGCTCGCGCAACTGCGTGCGGTGCATCAGCAGCCCGTCAAGATCACGCTCGACGAGCGCGCCTTCCCCGCCATCGACCGCAGCGTGGCGTGTGTCGAAAACATCATCGCCGAGGGCCGCACGGCCTACGGCATCAACACCGGATTCGGCCTGCTGGCACAGACCCGCATTGCCCGCGAGGACCTGGAGAACCTGCAGCGTTCGCTGGTGCTTTCCCACGCGGCAGGTGTGGGCGAGCCGATCGACGACGCGCTGGTGCGCCTGATCATGGTGCTCAAGATCAACAGCCTGGCGCGTGGCCTGTCTGGCATCCGCCGCAAGGTGATCAGCGCGCTGATCGCGCTGGTGAACGCCGAGGTGTACCCGTGCATTCCGCTGAAGGGCTCCGTTGGCGCGTCGGGCGATCTGGCGCCGCTGGCCCATATGTCGTTGCTGCTGCTGGGCGAAGGCCGGGCACGCCATCGCGGCGAATGGCTGTCGGCTCGCGAAGCGTTGGCCATTGCCGATTTGCAGCCGCTGACGCTCGCCGCCAAGGAAGGGCTGGCGCTGCTGAACGGCACGCAGGTTTCCACCGCGTATGCGCTGCAGGGTTTGTTCCAGGCGGAAGACCTGTACGCGGCGGCCAGCGTTTGCGGCGCGCTGACCGTCGAGGCGACGCTCGGCTCGCGCGCTCCGTTCGATCCGCGCATTCACGCCGCCCGTGGCCAGCGCGGCCAGATCGACGCGGCGGCGGTCTATCGTCACCTGCTGGGGGAGACCAGCCAGCTCGGCCAATCGCACGCGCATTGCGACAAGGTGCAGGACCCGTACTCGCTGCGCTGCCAGCCCCAGGTCATGGGCGCCTGCCTGACGCAGATCCGCAATGCGGCGGATGTGCTGGGCGTCGAAGCGAACTCGGTTTCCGACAATCCGCTGGTATTCGCGCAGGAAGGCGATATCATCTCGGGCGGCAATTTCCACGCGGAACCGGTGGCAATGGCCGCGGACAACCTCGCGCTGGCGCTGGCCGAGATCGGCTCGCTCTCCGAGCGGCGTGTGTCGCTGATGATGGACCAGCACCTGTCGCAGTTGCCGCCGTTCCTGGTCGCCAATGGCGGCGTGAACTCCGGCTTCATGATCGCGCAGGTCACGGCCGCCGCGCTGGCATCGGACAACAAAGCGCTTGCGCATCCGGCCAGTGTCGATAGCCTGCCTACCTCGGCGAACCAGGAAGACCATGTGTCGATGGCGCCCAACGCTGGCAAGCGTCTCTGGGAGATGGCCAGCAACGTCAAGGGCATCGTGGCGATCGAATGGCTGGCGGCCTGCCAGGGCATGGACTTCCGTGAAGGCGGCAAGACCACCGAAGCGCTGGAGCGCGCGCGCGGCCTGCTGCGTCAGTCGGTGCCGTTCTACGACAAGGACCGGTACTTCGCGCCGGATATCGAAGACGCCAGCGTGCTGATCGCCGAGCGTCACCTGACGGCCCTGCTGCCTGCAGGCATCCTGCCGAGCGTCTGACGGACGCTTGCGCCGGCGCCAAGCGGGCGAAGATCCGCGCGCCATGGGCCTTCGGTCCCAATCTAGACATCCTTCTGGAGACAGCTTGAAAAACCTGCAACGCAATCTGAGCGCGCGGCATATCCGCTTTCTCGCGCTCGGCTCGGCCATCGGCACGGGCCTGTTCTACGGTTCGGCATCGGCGATCCAGCTGGCCGGCCCGGCCGTTATCCTGGCGTACATCGTGGGCGGCGCGGCGGTCTACATGGTCATGCGCGCGCTGGGCGAGATGGCTGTGCGCGAGCCGGTGACCGGCTCGTTCGGCCGCTACGCCAGCGAGTACCTGGGGCCGCTCGCGGGCTTTCTTACCGGATGGACCTACATCCTCGAGATGATCATCGTCTGTCTGGCGGACGTGACCGCATTCGGTATCTACATGGGGTTCTGGTTCCCTGAGGTGCCGCAATGGATATGGGTGCTCGGCATCGTCATGCTGATCTGCGGGCTGAACCTGTGCAATGTGAAGGTGTTCGGCGAGCTCGAGTTCTGGCTGGCGTTGGTGAAGATCCTGGCCATCGCGGCGATGATCATCGGCGGCACGCTGATCCTGTTCCTCGGCGTGAAGATGAATGGCGAGCATTCGCCGGGCTTGACCAATCTGTGGGCGCATGGCGGCTTCCTGCCGCACGGCGCGGGCGGGTTGATCGCGTCACTGGCGGTGGTGATGTTTGCCTACGGCGGCATCGAGATCATCGGCATCACTGGCGGCGAAGCCCAGAATCCGGAGAAGGTGATTCCGCGCGCCATCAACGCCGTGCCCGCCCGTATCCTGCTGTTCTACGTGCTGACGATGACCGTGCTGATGGCCATCTTCCCTTGGACCGGCATCGGTAGCCAGGGCAGCCCGTTCGTGCAAATCTTCTCCGGGCTGGGGATCAAATCGGCTGCGGCAGTGCTCAACCTGATCGTCATCTCGGCCGCCATCTCGGCGATCAACAGCAATATCTTTGGCGCAGGCCGCATGATGTATGGCATGGCGGAGCAGGGCCAGGCGCCGCGCCTGTTCGCCACCACCTCGCGTCATGGCGTGCCCTGGGTGACAGTGCTGGCGATGGCTGCTGCCTTGCTCGGCGGTGTGGTGCTGAACTACCTGATCCCCGAGCAGGTGTTTGTGATCATCGCGTCGATTGCGACCTTCGCCACCGTGTGGGTCTGGCTGATGATCCTGCTGTCGCAGGTTGCCATGCGACGCCGCCTGTCGGCCGAAGAGGTTCGCGCCCTCAAGTTCAAGGTGCCGCTGTGGCCGGTCGGTCCGGCGCTGGCGATCGCCTTCATGCTGTTCGTGATCGGCGTGCTGGGGTATGTCGAGGACACGCGCGTGGCTCTGTACGTTGGCGCGGGCTGGGTCGTGCTGCTGTCGCTGGCCTGGTTCCTGCGGGCCAAGCCGAAGGCGGACGCGCTGCTCGCCCGGGAAACCAGTGTTTCGTGAAACGGACGTGCGGCAAATGACGGCATTGACGCAAGCCGAGGCCCTTGATGCGGTCTGGCAGGGGCGCGCCGATACCGGTGAGCGCGGGGATACGCGGCGGCTGTTCAATATCGTCCAGCCGCTGGCCGTAGCGGCCAGCGACGATCTGGCCGGTGCGACTGTGCTGATTGGCTTCGCGTGCGACGCAGGCGTCAGGCGTAACCAGGGTCGTGTTGGTGCGGCCGATGGCCCGCGCGGCATTCGACGCGCCCTGGCCAGCCTGCCGGTACATGACGTGGCCGCGCTCTACGATGCCGGTGACGTGCGCTGCGAGGGCGATGCGCTTGAAGTTGCGCAGCGGGCGCTCGGTGAAGTCGTCAGGGCGCAACTGGACCGTGGCGCGCTGCCAATCGTGCTCGGTGGCGGGCACGAAGTGGCCTGGGGCACCTGGCAGGGTCTCAGGGCACATCTGGATACGGCGGGCGACGCGGGCCGCGTCCTGATCCTCAACCTCGATGCGCATTTCGATTTGCGCACTGCGCGGCCCGGCAGTTCCGGCACACCGTTCGACCAGATTGCGGAGGCGTGCCGTGCCGCAGGGCAGCCGTTTGACTATGCGTGTCTCGGCGTCAGCCGGCTCGGCAACACTGCATCGCTGTTTGCCCACGCTCAGGCGCTGGGCGTGCGCTACGTTGAAGACACGGAGATGCAGGAACGCCATCTCGACAACAGGCTGGCCGAGATCGACGCGATGCTGGCGCAGGCCGCGCATGTCTACCTGACGATCGATCTCGATGTGCTTCCGGCAGCCGTCATGCCCGGTGTCTCCGCGCCTGCGGCGTATGGCGTGCCGATCAGCGTGATCGAGGCCATCGTCACGCACGTGTGGGGTAGCGGCAAGCTGCGCGCGGCAGACCTTGCGGAGTTCAATCCGCAGTTCGACCGTGACGGCCAGAGCGCCCGCGTTGCCGCGCGGCTGGTGTATCAGCTGATCCGTTGATCGGTTGCATGGCCAGCGTGCGCCGCGCCAAGTACCAGGCGTGGTGCGATGCTTGCGTCGCAAAGTCTGTGGAGCGCAGACAACATCGGTGAAACTTCTGTCCATTCGTCGTGTCGGTTACTTCGTAACCGGCATCACGCCTCCCCTGATGAAGGACGCCGATGAATCTTCCTCTTCTTCTCGATCACCCGTGGTTTGGCACGTGGACGGCGGCCCTGGTTGCGGTCGTTGTCGTGCTGCTGGCACATCGCATCGGCAGCCTGCTGCTACTGCGGATCACGCGTTCCGCCCAGATACTCCATCCCATGGTCGTCAAGGCGCGGGTCCCGTCGAAGGCGGTTCTGCTGCTGCTTGTATTGCAGACTGTATGGCAGGCCGCCCCGGACGAACTGCGCTGGATCGACAATGTGCGGCATGTTAATGGCCTGCTGTTGATCGCTGCCATGACATGGCTCGTGGCGCGGGTCATTGCCGGCTTCGCGCAGGGCGTGCTGGACCGGCACCCCGTGGATGTCGAGGACAACATGAATGCCCGCCGCATCCATACCCAGACACGCGTGCTCTCGCGCATCGCGATGGCGTTGGTGGTGGTGATCGGGGCGGCGATGTTGCTGATGACGTTTCCCGGCGCGAGGCAGGTCGGCGCCAGCCTGCTGGCCTCGGCAGGTGTGGTCGGGCTGGTCGCCGGCCTGGCTGGCAAGACGGTGTTCAGCAATATGATCGCGGGGTTGCAGCTTGCATTGACGCAGCCGATCCGGCTCGACGATGTGCTGATCGTCGAAGGCGAGTGGGGCCGAGTCGAGGAAATCACGGCGACGTACGTGGTGCTGCGGATTTGGGACGAGCGGCGCCTGATCATCCCGCTGCAGTACTTCATCGAAAAGCCATTTCAGAACTGGACCCGCAACAACTCCCAGCTACTGGGCTCGGTGTTCTTCCATGTCGACTACGGGATGCCGCTGGCGCCGCTGCGCAAGGAGCTGGAGCGCATCGTGAACAACGCGCCCCAGTGGGATCGGCGGTTTTTCAACCTGGTGGTGACCGACGCAACGGAACGCACGATGCAGATTCGCGTGCTGTGCACCGCTGCATCCTCGGGCTTGGCGTGGGATCTTCGCTGCGTCGTGCGTGAGGGGCTGATCGACTTCATGCAGCGCGAATATCCGCAGTTCCTGCCGCGGATGCGCATTGATGGCGAGGCGGGGCGAACGGGAGGCAATGGCGCGCAGGACTAGGTGCCTGCCACCAGTCGGTCCTCCATGTTGATGCCGTATTCCAGTCCGATCAGACGTTGACGCTTCCGGGCCGGCGGGCCCGACCGGTCAGGCCGGGCTTCGCGGCCAGGGGGCTACTTGCCCGCCGGCTTCATCAGGCTTTTTGCTTCCGCGATGCTCTGCTCGGCACGCTTGGTGATCACGGCCAGTGCCTCGGCTTGCGATTTCTGTGCCATTTCCGCCAGTTCGCGCATGTTGTTGAAGGCTGTCTGCAAGCCTTGCTGTACCAATTCGCCCTGCCTGGTCATGGCCTCTGCGGGATTGCCACTCGTGGCCATCTTCTGGGCCGTGGCCTGAATCTCCTGCATGCTCTTGCTCAGGATTTCAGTCTGCTTCTGCACGAGTGCCTGCATGCCCTCATAGGCAATCCTGTTGGCCTCCGCGAGGGCTTCGATATCCTTGCGCCGCGCTTCGATGATCGAAGTCATGTCGACGCCGGGGAGCTTGTACTGTTCCAGCAGTTTGGTGATATCGGTGAACGGATTGGGCGCGGTAGCCATGACAAATCTCCTTGTTGGGGTAGAGCAAGCAGAAGTCGAGCGGCGCCGGCTCACGGGTGAAGTCGCCCGATCGCCACGCGGCAGGCTAAGTGTAATGCGTGCCGCAAGGGAACTGGGGAATGAATAAGGGGGGTATCGCCTGGGCGCGCCGAGCGGCTGACACGGCACACGGGTCCGCGTATCGTCCGGGCCGGGCAAGCGCCCCGATTGCCCGGCCCGATCCCGTTGCATAATGCCCACCGGCGCGACTGCCGCCAACACTATGGAAATACGACATGACGATGAAGACCGAAGAGCAGGTGCAAGCCGAGATTGCTGCCCTGAGGGCGCTGCAGCCGCAACTGCCGGAGCGCGCCCGCAAGGCCGTTGACGCCGCGTTGATGGTGTTGGAGAAGGGGCTGTCGCACGACAACGTCTACGACATGTTCGAGGAAGGCACCGAGGAGTTCGAGGACGCCTTTGCTGCGCGCATGTGGCGCGAAGGCGCTCCCGGTAGCGAATCGCTGTCAGTGCTGTATCGCGAGCTGATCTGACAGGTCGCGGGCTTCTGCCAGGCAGATCAAGGATTGAGGATTCTTTCCGGCTGCCAGGCTGTAATAGGAGACAATGGCGCACATTCAATGACCGCCGGGCCGACTGGTCACCCACGCGCTTATGTCCGAAGCAGACGTCGAAATGAGTTTCGTTGTTGATCCGGTTCGGGTCGAGTTCTCGGATCCGGGGCTCGAGCGGGAGTTTCAGCAACACCATCTGCGGACCACGCGGGCGTCGTTGCGGGTCACCCTGGTGTTCTGTTCGCTGTTTTATCTGGCCTTTTCCCTGACCGATCTGGCCGCGCTGGGCTATGGGACGTCGTTCCTCGTGCTGCTGCTGGGGCGAATCACCGTTGCGCTGACTGCCTGCGGCGGTCTGTATCTGATTCGCCGGAAAACTGAGTCGGTGCTGGCCCACCGGGCCGTGGCCAGCGCGGCGGAGGTCGTCGGGATGGCGATCTTCATGCTGGTCGTCTGGTTCCGTCCCGGCGAGTTGCCCTGGCACGCGATGTCGCTCTGCATCATGCTGATCGTCATCTACGTCTTCATCCCAAATCGGCTCATCACCGCGATTGGCATCGCCCTTGGCGCGACGGCGGCCTTCATCGCGCTGGCCGTGATAAGGGGGGAGTCGAGGTTCTCCGACGAAGTCACGATGGCGATGCTTCTGCTGCTGACCAACAGCTTCGGCATCATCGCGGCGCGCCGCTATCACCGGCTGTGGCGCGACGAGTATCGGGCGCTCAGTACATTGAAGGCGCTATCCATCCGCGACCATCTCACAGCCTGCTTCAACCGGCGGCATCTGCACACGACGCTGCTGCCGCAGGTGCTGGAGCGGGCTCGCGCCGAGCGTCGCTGGCTGACGCTGATGGTTTGCGATATCGACCATTTCAAGCGCGTCAACGACAACCACGGCCACCAGGGTGGCGATGCCGTGCTGATGCACGTTGCCATGCTGCTGCAGGACCGCATCCACGAGCCACGGGACAGCGTCGTTCGCTACGGCGGGGAGGAGTTTCTGCTCGTCATGCCGCAGATGGACTTCGAGTCGGCCGCCAGTCTGTCCGAGGACATGCGCGCCGCGGTGGCGGGCAGTGAGGTGCCCGGCCCCGATGGCAAGAGCATGCGCGCCACGGTCAGCATCGGGGTGCTCTCCGTCGATTTCTCGGCCAGCGATACCGAGGTCACCGAAAGCGCGTTGATTGCCGCTGCCGATATGTTGCTCTATGAAGCCAAACGGGCCGGACGGAACAGCATCCGGACCCGGCTTTGGGCGGATATGGTGTCCACCCACGCTGTCTTGAGTATGCGAACGGCCTGATTGACCGCCGGATGTATGGGCCACCGGCGAGGCCCGCATCAATCCGCATCAATCCGCATCAATCGGCTTCAGTCCGCTTCACCCTCCAGATAGACGCGCGCCAGGCCCTTCTTGATGGCGTCGACGATCTGCTCGCGGCGTAGCGCGATATGCGAGGTCAGACGGGCCTCCGCGCGTTGCCAGTCGCGCGCCTTCAACGCGTCCACGATTTCGGCGTGCTCGCTCTGGGTGGAATCGCGCCCCACGTTCTCCATGTCGATCCAGCGGATGAAGCGAATGCGCTCGTTCAGGCTGGCCAGCATCCGGCGCAACTCCGCATTGCCGGACAACTCCTGCCTTGCGTCATGATGTCTCCGGTGTTGTTCATGCGGCTGGTGCTCTGCCAGTCGCCATGCCGGCGATTGTGGCGGCGCGGACCATAACAATCTAATCAAAAATTGGCATTGCTTCATAACCAAATGGTTAGGTAGACTCGCCAGCATGGCCCACATCGACCGCGCATTGCGCTCCAACATCAAACTACGCCACCTGCAGATGCTTGTGGCGCTGGA
Source organism: Cupriavidus sp. Met-2 (assembly GCF_049843575.1). NCBI lineage: Bacteria > Pseudomonadati > Pseudomonadota > Betaproteobacteria > Burkholderiales > Burkholderiaceae > Cupriavidus > Cupriavidus sp. Met-2. The sequence goes on along the minus strand of NZ_JBBHZL010000005.1, from coordinate 183,632 downwards.
CGAATTCCGCCATCTGGGCCGCACTGCGGAGTTCCTGGCGGTCAGCCAGCCGGCGGTGTCGAAGGTGCTGATGGAGGTCGAGAAGATGATGGGTATGGCGCTGTTCACGCGCTCCACGCGCGGGACCGAGCCGACGCCAGCCGGTGAGGCGCTGGTGCGCTTTGCCCGTTCCGTGCTGGCCCAGTACGAAGTCACGCGTGACGAGATCGAGGCCGTGGCCAGCGGTGCGTCAGGCCGTGTGCGCGTGGGGTCGATGGGGGCGACGCTGCCGGTGTTGCTGGCCGGCGCGGTGGCGCGTCTCAAGCAGCAGTCGGCGCGTGCCACGGTGCTGATCGAAGAGGGCGATCTCACGCACCTGCTGCCACGGTTGCGGCTGTCGGAGCTCGACGTGATCGTCGGGCGGCTGGAGCCAGCCTATGCGGCGCCGGATCTCGTGACCGAACCGCTCTATGACGAGCCGATGGTTGCCATCGTCGCCACCGACCACCCGCTGGCCCGCAAGAAGCGCCCCGGCTGGGCGGATCTGGCGCGCGGCCCGCTGGTGCTGCCGCCGCCCTGGGCTTCACTGCGGGTCAAGATCGAGCAGGCGTTCTTCCGGCATGGATTCGAACCCCCGGTGGATCGGGTGGAGTCGTCTTCGTATCTGGCGGTGACCACGTTCGTGGCGCGGCGGCAGGCGGTCGGCTTTGTCGCGCGGACGGTAGGCCGCCAGCTTGAGGCCGAAGGGAGATTCCGCGTGCTGGCGATGCCGGTGGAGGTGGATTTGCCCCCGGTCGGCCTGATCACGCTGCGGGACCGGCGACTGGCGCCGGGCGCTACGCAACTGATGGCGTGCCTGCGTGCCGAAGCCGGGGAGATCGCGCAGGCTGGCGTCGATCAGGCTTGAATCGCCGGGCTCAGGCCCATTCACGCATGCGGCACCCAGAACCCGATATGCGGCGCTGCAGCTTCGTCTTCCAGCATCGGTCCAAGCACGACGACCTGACGCTGTCCGCGCGCGAATACCTCGCGGCATGGCAATGAGAACGTTGGATTCTCCGGATGATCGCCGGTCAGGCCCAGCAGCGCATGTTCCGACAGCGCGTAGACCACGCGCCCGATGCCGGTCCAGTAGATCGCACCCGCGCACATGCAGCAGGGCTCGGCGCTGGTGTAGAGCGTGCAATCCGCTAGCTGGGCTGGCGTGAGCAGCTTTGCCGCGCGAGCAGCGGCCACCAGTTCGGCGTGCTGCGTGGGGTCGCCTTCGGGCGGCATCGAGTTGTTGCCGGCCGTGACGATGACATTGCCCTGGGCATCGGCCACCAGCGCCGCGAACGGATGGCGGCCACGCTGCTTCGAATCTTCGGACAGGGCGATCGACTGGCGCAGCAGCGCGAGATCGAGTGGCGAGGGCGAGGAAGTGCTCAGGGTGGCGGTGGGCGTGGACACAGGGGCAGGCATGGGGGCGGACATGGGGGCGGACATGGGGGCGAAGGTCTCCGGAAGCGGTGCATGTTGCGATGCGGCAGGCACCCGCCATCATCCGCGCAAGTGGCGGGTGTCGCAAGTCGGCGGGTGTCGCAAGTCGCGCCGGCCAGCGGCCATTGGCGCCGCCTTTCGGTTCATCCGCGAGACGTCCGATGCCTTCCGGCGGGAGCCGGTGGTAACCTCGCAGCATTCCGCGTCCCCGACCATCCGAACCACCCATTCAACCGTGCGCCCCGCAGACCCCGAACTCTGGCGAACCGCCTCCGAGCAGCGCGCCTACAACGATGCGCGCCGTCGCGTGCGCGCGCTGCGCTTCTTCTACATGCACGCACTGGTCTACGTGACGGTCAATGCGATGCTGATCACCATCAACCTGGTGACGTCGCCGCACCGGCCGTGGTCAGGCGGGCCGCTTATGGGTTGGGGAATCGCGCTGGCGATACACGGCATGATGACGTGGAGCCGCGTGGGTCTGCTCGGCCGTAGCTGGGAAGAACGAAAGATCGCCGAGTTCATGGCGCGCGAGCAGGTGCGCACGATCTCCACGGAAAAGCAGCTCGTGGAAGCGCAGATGCGCCTGCTGCAGGCCCAGATCGAGCCGCACTTCCTGTTCAATACGCTGGCCAACGTGGTCAGCCTGATCGAGCCGGCGCCGCAGAAAGCCACGCTGATGCTCGAGCATTTCATTGCCTACCTGCGCGCGTCACTGGCGGCCAGCCGCGCCACGCAAGGCACGGTGGCGCAGGAGGCCAAGCTGCTGCGCGATTACCTGGCGTTGCTGAAAATCCGCATGGGCGACCGGCTGCAATACACGATCGAGGTCGATCCCTCGCTCGACACCGCGCCGCTGGCGCCGATGCTGCTGCAGCCCGTGGTGGAGAACGCCATCAAGCATGGGCTGGAACCGAAGATCGAAGGTGGCCATCTGCGGATCACGCTGGAGTCGCGCGGGCCGCGCATGTTGGCGACGATCGAGGATGACGGCATGGGCTTTCATCCCAAGGCCGGGTCCGGCGTGGGCCTGTCGAACCTGCGCGAGCGGCTGGCCGTGCTGTATGACGGTGACGCCCACGTGCGTATCGAGGAGCGGTCACCGGGGACCGCCGTACTGATCGAGATCCCGCTGCCCCGCGCATTCCGAACCGGAGACACCGCATGATGTCCACCGCCCCTACGGCGTTGATCGCAGACGACGAGGAACACCTGCGCGCCCACCTGCGCGGCAAGCTGGCCCGCCTGTGGCCGGAACTGCAAATCGTGGGAGAGGCCGCGAACGGCGTGGAGGCGGCGGCGTCGATCGCGCGTCTGGCGCCCGATGTCGCCTTTCTCGATATCAAGATGCCGGGCATGTCCGGGCTGGAGGTGGCGCAGGGTATCGAAACCGATACCCGGCTGGTGTTTGTCACCGCATACGACGAGTTCGCGCTCGATGCTTTCGATCGCGCGGCGGTCGACTATCTGGTCAAGCCGGTGACGGACGAGCGCCTGGCCCGTACCGTGGAGCGGCTGCGCAAGGCCTTCCAGGATGCGGCGCCGATGCCGGAACTGGCGCAGCTGCTGAGCCAGCTCACGCGCGGCCAGCCACGCGCCGAAGGTGGCGGCCTGCTGCGCTGGGTGCGCGCCAGCCGTGGCAACACCACGAGCCATGTGCCGATCCAGGAGGTGATGTACTTCCACAGCGACGACAAGTACGTGGTGGTGCATACGCGCGACGGCGAGCACTTGATCCGCACACCATTGGCGGAACTGGCCGAGGGCCTGGACCCCGACGTGTTCTGGCAGGTCCACCGCTCGACCATCGTCAATATGGAATGCGTCGCCGGCACGCGCCGCGACGAGAGCGGCCGGCTGTTCGTGCGGATACGCGACAGCGATACCGAACTGCCGGTATCGCGTGCGTATGTGCACCGCTTCAGGCAGATGTAGCGCCTGCCTGGAAGCCTGGGCTCAGTGGCGATCCATGAACTCCTGGATCTTGCGCGCTTCCCAGTCGCGGCCCCAGCGCGACAGGCGCATCCAGACCAGCCCGCCGTGGATCGCCAGCGCCAGCCCCCATCCGAGCGTAGTGCTCAGCGGCCACGGCCAGCCCGTGGTCTGGTAGTGCGACCACGACGGCGAGCCGAAGTAGTAGAAGCGGAACCACAGCCAGCCATTGACCAGCACATAGACCAGCAGGTGGATATACCAGCCGCGCAGCGCCCGCACCATGCGGCGGGCGCGCCAATAGGCCCAGGCGTTGTCGTCGGAGGGAGGGAAGGGCGGGCGCATGGATTCCTGACGCATGAGTGACCTCGCTTTGTGGATTGTGCGGGTTGTGTTGGTGCGTCATGTATAGGCCACTGCACGTGCCAGTGCCATGGGCATGGGCCGAATCGACGGAATTTGGGGGCGAATGACAGGGAACCGGCGCGAACGGGGGGCCTCCGTCCGGCCCGATCCTGATCCCTCCCTCTTACCCCAGCACCGCCTTCAACCCGCTCAGCCGCTCCAGCGTTGCTTTCAGTTCCGCCGTCAACGTGGCAACCAGTTCCGCCGCAGGCATCGCCCTGGCCAGGGGCACTGCCTGGCCGGCCCACTGCGCGGCATAGTCGCTGTTGCCACTGGCCTTGGCCGCGGCGTGCAGCGCCTTGCCGGCGTCGTAGGTCATGGGATAGCCGGGGGTGGCTGGCGCGCCGGCTGCGGCGCCCAGCGCGGTAAGCCGGTTCGCGAAGCCGCGGGCGGTGCGGCCCGAGATGGCCTGCGTGAAGGTGGTCGGGCGCGGCTGTTCAGCGGTAAATGCGGCAGCCAATGCGGCGCGATAAGCGGCATCGGCGGACGATTCCTGGGTGCCGACGAATGCCGTGCCAAGTTGCGCGGCCTGCGCGCCCAGCGCCAGTACCGCCGCAATGCCCGCGCCGTCCATGATGCCGCCTGCCGCAATGATGGGCAGGCTGGTGCGCTCGACCAGCACGCGCACCAGTGCCAGTGTCCCCAGTCCCTCGTCTTCGCCGTATGCATCGAACAGGCCGCGATGGCCGCCGGCTTCGATACCTTGCGCCACGATCGCATCGATGCCCGCCGCTTCGATCAGTCGCGCCTCCCGCAACGATGTGGCGCTGGCCAGCAGCACGATGCCCGCCGCGCGCAGCGCGTCGATCTTCTCCTGCGCGGGAAGCCCGAAGTGGAAGCTCACCACGGCGGGCTTTTCCTCCAGCAGCATCTGGAACATGGCCTCGTCGGTCAGGAATGTCTTGTAGATCTCGTTCAGGCTGGCAGGCGCGGCGGCGCCGAACTTCTTGAATTCCGGCGCGAGGTATTCGAGCCAGGCGCGCTCGCGCGCCGCATCGGCCGCGTCGGGGACATGGCAGAACAGGTTGATGTTGAACCGCTTGCTGGTCAGCGCGCGGGTTTCGCGGATCGCTTTGCGCGCGCCTTCCACGTTCATCGCGCCGACACCCAGCGAGCCCAGGCCGCCCGCTTCGGAAACGGCGGCCGCCATGGCCGGTGTGCTGACGCCGGCCATGGGCGCCTGAATGATCGGTGTGGAGAGGTTGAGGCGCGCGAGCAGGTTCTGGCGCGGGCTGCGGGAGGTGGTGTTCATGGCGGATTCCCCGGTTGGCGTGTCGAGCTTACGAATGGGTCTGGTGGGTCTGGCCGGTCTGGCCGGTCTGGCGGATCTCGCAGATGCCGGCGGCGATCAGCAGGGCGGCGGAGGCGATCTCCATCGCGCCGTTGAAGCTGCCGCCGTGAGACATCAGGGCTGAGGCCATCAGCGGCCCCGCGATCTGGCCCACGCCGTAGGCGGCGGTCATTGCCGCCACCAGATTGAAGCGGACCAGATGCGCCGCGTGTCGGGCGGCGGGTACGGCGATGGTCACGGTGCCGACGAACGTGCCGCCAACCAGCACCGCGCTCGCCAGATAGGCGGCCGCAGAGTGATTGATGGCCGGCAGCGCCACACCTACCGCCTGGACCACGAGATTCCATTGCATGGCGCGCCGCGTGCCCAGCCGTTCGTGCACTGCGTGCCACAGGAAGCAGGAGGGCACCGCTGCCAGCCCGAACATGGCCCAGATGTGAAGTGGATTGACGTCGTGGAGCGCGCCGTGGATCAGCAGCGGCAGATAGGTTGCGGTGATGATGTAGCCAAGACCTGCCAGGCCATAGCTGGCGACCAGCGGCCACGCGCCCAGCGCGTGCAGGGGCCGACGCTGGTGCGCCGCCGAAGCCGTGGCGGCCTGCGCCGACGGCCGGCGGATCGGCCGCCATGCCAGCACCGACAGCGCCAGCGCGCCCACTGTCAGCACCAGCCACAGCACGCTGCTACCCGGTGTCGACAGATTGCCGAGCGCGATCAGCTCGGCCGAAACCGCGATGCCGGTGCCCACGCCAGCAAAGAGTAGCGGGGCGCCATTGTGATGGCCCACGACGTGCAGTAGCCAGACCGAGGCACAGACAAGGCCCACGGCGCTGGCCACGCCCGCGAGGAAGCGCAGCGCCACGAAAACCGCAGGCGGAATGGGCGCGGCGAGCACGAGGATGCACAGGACGGTGGCAACGAGCGCGGCGCGCGTCCAGTCGCTGGCCGTGCGTGCCGGGATCTTCGTGGCAAGCAGCGCGCCGGCCAGATAGCCCGCGTAGTTGGCGGAGGCCGCGAGCGAGCCGGTGCCAACGGACATGACCCCCTCCTGGACCATCAGCGGATACATGCCGGTGAACGCGAAGCGGCCGAAGCCCATGACTACGGCCAGCGCCAGCGCGGCGGCGACGGGTTCTTGCCACGATGCCGGCGTGGCATGGCTACTGGCGCGCGCGACCGAAGACGGGTGCGGGGAATGCAGGCAATCAGACATGACGCAACTCCCGCTGGAATGCTTCGAAGGCCGACGTGGTGAATCCGGCGCGCTTGACCAGGAACGTGTGGGCGGGCCTGACCGGTACGGTCTGGAATTCGGCATGGTCGGGATGCAATGCCAGCAACGCGCGAGGCACGATCCCCACCGCCGACCCGGCTGCCACGGATGCGAGGATCGCGTGGTAGGACGGCATCTCCATGACCGACAGCGAGCGGCGTACCTCGTCGCCGCCTTCCTCCAGCCATTCCTCGGCGCAGCGGCGGTATGTGCAGCCACGCGCGAACGCGGCGAGGTGGCGCAACGTTACGTCCTGCGGATCGCGCACCTTCGGATGCGTGGCCGGCAGCACGAGCACCAGTTCCTCGGTCCGGATGAACGTGCCTTCCAGTCCGGCGCCCATCTCCGCGATATCGAGATCGCGCGCGGCGCCCTTGCCAGGGTGCGCGACCACCGCGCAGTCCAGACGGCGATCCAGCACGGCGTCGACAAGGCTCTGCGTGGTACCCGTCGTCAGATCGAGTTCGACGTCGGGCCAGGCGGCGTGATAGCGCCCGAGTGGCTTCGGCAGCAGGGTGGCGGCGGAACTCTCCATGGACCCCACGCGAAGCGTGCCACTCGGCGTATCGGCGCGCATCGATTGGCGGGCTTCCTCGGCCAGCGCCAGCATCTGTTCGGCATAGCCAAGCAGCCGCTGGCCTTCAGGCGTCAAGGTCATCTTCTTGCTGTCACGCTGGAACAGCGCGACGCCGAGGCTTTCCTCGAGCTGCTTCACGCGCGTGGTGACGTTGGATTGCACCCTGTCCAGCACGCGCGCCGCCCGGGTGATGCTCTGTTCCCGGGCCACCGCGCGAAAGATCTCCAGTTCGGCCAGTTCCACGTTGCCTTCACATCGCTCACGCGATGTTCTCCATATGAGAATGAAAGTAAGTTAATTATTGTAAAAAGAGAATTAGATGTCAAGGTCTGCGTCTGATGCCCAGTGGCGAGGAAGCCGGTTTGCGAACGCGCCTCGACCCGCGGAATTGGTCAGGCAAGCGGCACCTTTGGAGCGAGCGCGACAATATCCGAAACCCGGCAACTGTCTTCCGGGAATTTGGCACGCCATATTCGATCAGCCCATCTTAATAATCGTTTCGATGGCGATACATAATAAAAACCAGACAGATCTCATTAAATTTGTAGTGCATTGAGATTCGTATTCACCTCCATATAGTGAAATAACAGGATGGGGATAAAAAACTGTTCAATCTGGTCTGTCAGGAGGTGGCGATGAACCCTGCCCGAAGAATATTTGTGGCCATTGCCTTGACGATGGCATTGGGCGCCTGCGGTGGTGGGGGCGGCGACAGCGGGGGCGGCGGCAATAACAATCCGATGCCGGTTGCTGTCTCGGTTCCGCTACAAACGGCGGTGGCAAATGTGGTGAATAACGGGATTTCCGTCAACTTCGCAATCACTGGCACAGTGGCTGGCACTGCCGTGACCGGTAGCGGCACGCTTGTCGATGCTGCTGCGGTCGGGGCAGTGCTCAGCGGCGCGGCGGTTCTGAAGACAACGGAAACGCTTAGTGGCACGGTCATGGCAAACAATGTGTCGGCGCCATTTTCCTCAACCCGAACGATATTCAGGAATCCGGCAACGTTCGCCGAAGTGCAGGAAGACTTGGGAGGCCCGGTCGTGGTGTTCCCGAGTTATGTATATCCGGCGACGGTTCAGGCAGGCGATTCCGGGACGCTGGTCACTGGCACCTCATTTTCCGCCGCGGACCAGATGACCAAGACCGGTACCGTGGTCCGATCCTTCAGCGTGGCGGCCGATACCTCCACCACGCTGCTGGTTACCTTCCTGGAGAGTGATTTCGACACTAACGGCATCAAGCTGGCGGACGACCAGACGACGCTACGTGTCGATACTTCCGGTAACGTCACATTCGTGTCGGAAGTTGTGAACGGCTTCTCGGTCAACGGGCAGCAGGGTTCGCTGACGTTCAAATAGGGCAAGGGGGGAAAGGGGCCGTAAGCCGGTCAGTCCGGTTTCATGGCCCCCGGTAGGGCCGGCAGGCGCGGCAGCGATCGTGGCCACCGGCCCGCCCGGCGCGAGGCGGTACTCCCATTGCCTGCGCGTCACATTTCCGCATGGTTTTGTATCGCTGTGTATCTGGCGCCGGCGCAGATACGTGCGGTCACCGAAACCCCACATTTGCGCTACGGGCGCGATACATCGGTCTCCTTGAATACGTTGCGTGGCCCACGGCGAACTGCAACGAAGCGATCCCGGGGCACGCAGTTACCAACCCGATCCCGCTACTTCAAGGAGCACCATCATGACCTCGACCACCACCAAGCGTTTTGTTTTCGCGATCGCCCTGGCCGCTGCCGCCGCAGGCGTCCAGGCAGCAGGGCTTTCCCATGCCGGCGCGCGCGACCCGTTCACGGACGGTGCCCGTTCCGTGCAAGACGCACGTGACGTGTACAGCGAGGGTGCGCACGGCGTGCAGGACCCGCGCAGCCCGTACACCGACGGCGCACGCAACGTTGACACCTTCACCGACGGCGCCCGCACGCTGGCAGGTCTGGACCGCACCGGCGTATCCGCCGATCCGGCACGCTCGATTGACCCGTACCTCGACGGTGCCCGCACCCTGGCAGGTCTGGATCGCACCGGTGTATCCGCCGATCCGGCGCGCTCGGTCGACCCGTACCTCGATGGTGCCCGCACACTGGCAGGTCTGGATCGCACCGGTGTATCCGCCGATCCGGCGCGCTCGGTCGACCCGTACCTCGATGGTGCCCGCACACTGGCAGGTCTGGACCGCACCGGTGTATCTGCCGCTCCGGCGCGCTCGATCGACCCGTACCTCGACGGCGCCAATGCCTGAGCGGCGGAGGCCCCGCGGGCGCATTCCCGGGGCCTTGCCGATGCCGGCCCGCCTGAGCCATCAGCATGGCGCGGGCGGCCGGCAGATTTGCAACGATTCCTGTATAAGACGGCTCCAGATAGAGAGCGATACAAAGCGTCGCCTAAAGTGCTACACAAAGGCGCTGCACAATGCGCGGCATGGGGATGATTGCCGACTGTACCGAGGGGAACCAGGAATGATCCGGCCTGACCATATTCTGATCGTCGATGACGACCGTGAGATCCGTGAGCTTGTTGCGACCTATCTCGATCGCAACGAAATGCGTGTCACGCTTGCGGCAAACGGGCGAGAAATGCGCACCGCGCTGGAGAAGGGGTCGGTCGACCTCATCGTGCTGGACCTGATGATGCCAGGCGAAGACGGCCTGGCCCTGTGCCGCGACTTGCGCGCCGGGCCGCACAAGACCACCCCCGTACTGATGCTGACGGCCCGCAACGAGGAAGCCGACCGCATCCTCGGGCTGGAAATGGGCGCCGACGACTATCTCGTCAAACCATTTGCCGCGCGCGAACTGCTGGCGCGGATTCGTTCCGTGCTGCGGCGCACGCGCATGTTGCCGCCGAACCTGCAGATCACCGAGGCCGCCACGCTGCTGGCATTCGGTGACTGGCGGCTCGATACCACGGCACGCCATCTGCTGGACGAGAACGATGTGCTGGTGGCGCTGAGCGGCGCGGAATACCGGCTGCTGCGGGTCTTTCTCGACAACCCGCAGCGTGTGCTCAGCCGCGATCAGCTATTGAACCTCACACAGGGGCGCGACGCCGAACTGTTCGACCGTTCGATCGACCTGATGGTCAGCCGGTTGCGCCAGCGGCTGCGCGACGATGCCCGCGAGGCGCGTTACATCAAGACCGTGCGCAATGGCGGCTATGTGTTCACGGCGATCGTCGAGGTACGCGAGGAGCGGACGTGACTCACGCGAGCGCGCTGCGCGCATGGCCGCGCTCCCTGTTTGCCCGGCTGATGGTGATCCTGCTGGTCGGATTGGCGTTGGCGCAGGGGCTTTCCTTCGCGCTCGTGCTGAAAGAGCGCGAAGGCGCGGCCGATCGGCTGATGCTCTCGAACCTGGAACAGGATGTGGCGAGTTCCGTGTCGATTCTCGACATGATGCCGGCGGCCGAGCGGCCGCGCTGGCTCGACAAGCTCGAGCGCAAGAACTACAGCTACCAGCTCAACGCGGGCGTCAGCGGTGACGAGCCGCCGCGCGAGGCCTTGTCGCGGCAGGCGGTGGACACCATCACGCATGCGCTGCAAGGCCGCTACACGGTGCACGCGAATGCCGTGTCGGGCGACGCGGAGCACTTCCAGGTGCATATCCACCTGAGTGACGGCAGCCCGCTCACCATCGACATTCACCCGGCGCCCAAGCCACTGGCCATGTGGCTGCCCGCATTGCTCGCGGTGCAGCTCGTATTGCTGGGCGTCTGCGCCTGGCTCGCGGTGCGGGTGGTGACGCACCCGCTGAAGCAACTGGCCAGCGCGGCCGAAAACCTCGGTCCCGATCTCAAGGCCGAGCAGATTCCCGAATCAGGGCCGATGGAAGTGGCACATGCCGCGGCGGCTTTCAACGCCATGCAACAGCGCATTGCTGGATACCTTGCCGAGCGGGTGCAGATCCTCGCCGCTATTTCGCACGATCTGCAGACCCCGATCACGCGAATGCGACTGCGCCTGGACCTGATGGAGCCATCGGACACGCAGGAGCGCTTTCTTCAGGATCTGCGCGAGATGGAGCAGCTTGTGCGCGAAGGTGTGACCTATGCGCGCACGTTGCACGGCAGCTCGGAAACGCCGGTGCGCGTGGACGTCGATGCCTTCCTCGACAGCCTTGCGTTCGACTATCGCGATGGCGGGCAGGCGATCGAGGTGGAGGGCAAGGTCGGCGCGCCTATCGAGACGCGGCCGCAGGCATTGCGGCGCATCCTGATGAACCTGATCGACAACGCGCTCAAGTTCGGCAACGAGGTGCGTGTCGCCGTCTCGCGCGAGGCAGGCGGCAATCTGGCGATTGCGGTGCAGGACCGGGGTCCGGGCATTCCCGAAGCCGATCTCGAACGGGTCATGCAGCCGTTCTATCGCGTCGAGACGTCGCGCAACCGGGGTACCGGCGGCACCGGGCTGGGTTTGGCGATTGCCCAGCAACTGGCGCGTGCCATGGGTGGGCATCTGGTGCTGTCCAATCGCGAGGGCGGTGGCTTGCAAGCGACGCTTACGTTGCCACTTGCATCATCGGCCCCGGCGCAGCCTGCTGCGCGCCACTGACGTGGCTGGTGACGGTGCGGCAATTGCCGCACCGTTTCACCGCGTTCCCGCTCTTCCCGCTCTTCCCGCTCTTCCCGCTCTTCCCGCTCTTCCTGCTCTTCCTGCTCTTCCAGCGATACCGCCGCACTGTTTTGTATCTCTCTGTATCGCAATGCCACGCCGATACGTGCGCACACGAAACCGGCCGATCCTGGCTACGGCGCTGATACATCCACCCGCTTAAATGCTCCTGTACGCAGCACGGCACGCATCGCAAACCGTGAAGGCGGCACCTTCGACATCAACCTATATGGCCCGGCAGTCATCCGGGTCAGAACGTTCATCCGATACCAGGAGCTCAGCATGACCAAGATCGAAAAAGTCCTCTACACCGGCAAGACCCACACCACCGGCGGCCGTGACGGCGCCGCGCGCAGTGACGACGGCAGGCTCGATATCCGCCTGACGCCCCCGGGCGCGGCAGGCCACGGCACCAACCCCGAGCAACTGTTCGCGGCCGGCTGGTCGGCCTGCTTCATCGGCGCGCTCGGCAAGGCGGCACAAGCGCGGAAGATTGCACTGCCCGCAGGCGTGGCCGTCGATGCGGAAGTCGATCTGGGCATGGCGGGCGATCAGTATTTCCTGCAGGCACGGCTCAACGTGAGCCTGCCGGGGTTCGACCGGGACACCGCCCAGGCACTGGCCGAGGATGCGCATCAGCGTTGCCCGTACTCGAAGGCCACGCGCGGCAATATCGATGTCGTGATCAATGTGGTGTGAATGGCGTGGTGTGACTGGCGTGGCGGGCCGGGTTACCCACCCGGCCCGCGCTCCAGGATCTTGTACAGGTGGGAGCGCGAGATCCGCAGTTGCTCGGCGGCGCGCTTCTTGTTGCCGCCATGGTGTGCAATGGCCTCAAGTACCGCCGCATAGGCGAGTTCGCTCATGCCGGCGGACAACGCGCCGGATGGCGGGGCTGCAGGCAGCGACGATGCGTAGGACACTGGCGGTTCGATCCCCGCACTGCTCTGCGCACTGTTCCCCGCACCTGGCGGCAGCGGTGCCTCATCCGGCTGGGCACTGGCGGCCACTGGCACGATTGCGGATTCCCCGCGCGAGAAGTCCGTCACGCGCAGCGTGCGGCCATCGCAGAACACCAGTGCTTCCTCGATGCGTTGCCGTAACTGGCGCACATTGCCAGGCCACGGCTGGCTGGCGATATGCCGGGCCACGTCCTGGTCGATCGCGGGGGCGGGGATGTTGTTACGCTGGCAGAACGCGTTGACGAAGTGATGCAGCAGCGCGGGAATGTCCTCGCGCCGCTGGCGCAGTGAAGGAATACGCAGCACCACGCCGCTCAGCCGGTAGTAGAGGTCGAGGCGGAAACGCCCGGCGTCGATCAGCGCGGGTATATCGCGGTTGGTGGCGGAGATCAGGCGGAAATCCACCCGTTCCGGTCGATGGCTGCCCAGCCGTTCGACCATGTGGTCCTCCAGCACGCGCAGCAGCTTGACCTGCACCTCCATCGGCACGTCTGCCACTTCATCGAGAAACACGGTGCCGCCGGCTGCAATCGCCAGCTTCCCGGCCTGTCCTTTGCGCTGACTCCCCGTGAAGGCACCCGGCACATGGCCGAACAGTTCTGATTCGATCAGCGTAGCGGGCAGGGCGGCCAGGTTCAGGCTGACCAGCGGCCGTTCGCGCGCGGGCTCGCTGCCTGCGGCGTGAATGGCGCGGGCCACCAGTTCCTTGCCAGTGCCGCTTTCGCCCAGGATCAGCACTGGCACGTCCAGGCGTGCCACGGTCTCGATCTCGCGGCGCAGCCGCTGCATCGGCGCGCTTTCCCCGATCAAGCCGTATGGCGATGGGCTTTCACGCAAGCCATCCAGTTCGCGCCGGTAACGCACGACCTGAGAGCGCAGTTCCGACAGCTCTTCGTGCATTCGCGTAATGGCTTCCGGTCCCTTGAACATGACCTGCCCGATGGCGCCAACCACTTCGCCGGCCTCGCGGATAGGGATGCGGTTGACCACGCGTGTCACGCCGTTCATCTGCTGCAGTTGCCCGATTTCGGCCTTGCCACTGGCCGCTACCTGGGGCAGCCGCGAATTCGGGATGACGTTTGCGGCCGGACGCCCAATGCCTTCGCCGGTGTTCAGTCCGAGGAATTTCTCGTGGACCGGGCTGACGTAGCGCACCTGTCCGGCGTGGTCCGCTACCACGATCGCTTCGTACGGGCTGGTCAGGAAGTGGTCGAGGATCGCACCGGCGAACGGTACCGAGCCCAGGAAATCGAACAGCGCCGTGCTCGCGTCCGCGCGATGCAGAAGGATCAGTCGATGCTGGTCGTCTTCCTGACACAGGCCGATGTAGCGGTGCTGGCCCGTCTCGACGGGGAAGAGTCGTCGCCCGGTTTTCCGGTCTGCCGACTGCGCCCATGCCTGCTCGGCCGCATCGGCGATGTTGCTATCGGCGCACACGCCGACGGCAGCTATCCGGCCGCCGTCACGGGATAGCACCAGTGCGCCGAGCGCGACGGCTTCGAGGGCCGTGCGCTGTGTGTTCTCTGAGGACACTGCCTGTCTCCATGTGTGTCCTCGGTATGGACACGAATTGTCGTTATGGCGGACATAATAGTGGCGACTGAAAAAATCCTCAATGAAATCATGGCGCTGGCGGGTGTCTTCGGGGTGGCATGGATCGTGCGCTTGTGGAGTCAATGCATACGCCGCCAAAGAGGAAACACGCCGTGACCTGGCAACCAGAGATTGATGAACTTGCCTACCGGAGGCGACTGGCCGCCCGCATGGGCGGTGAGGAAAAGGTGGCGCGCCACAAGGCGGCCGGCAAGCTTTCGGTGCGGGAGCGGATTGCCGGTATCGCCGATCCCGGTACGTTCCGGGAGGTTGGCGGACTGAGCGGCAGCGGCCGCTACGACAGTAACGGCCGGCTCGTGGACCTGGTGCCGTCCAACCTGGTGATGGGCCGGGCGAATGTCGGCGGGCGCCCGGTGGTGCTTGTGGGCGATGACTTCACCGTGCGTGGTGGCGCCAATGACGGCGCAGTGGGCGACAAGCTGATTCACGCGGAGAAGATGGCCCATGACCTGCGCCTGCCGATGGTGCGGCTGGTCGACGGCACGGGCGGTGGCGGCTCGGTGCGCAATGTCGAGATCAAGGGCCATACGCTGATCCCCACCATGAAGGTGTGGGAGCACGTGGTCGAGAACATGGCCGTGGTGCCCGTGGTGTCGCTTGCACTGGGGTCGGTAGCGGGCATGGGCGCGGCGCGCGTGGCAGCCAGCCACTACTCGGTGATGGTCCGCGAGACATCACAGCTCTTTTATGCCGGCCCGCCAGCGGCGGCGCCCAATGAGCAGGGGCTGACGAAGAACGAGCTGGGTGGCAGTCACATCCACAGCCGCAATGGCGTGGTCGATGACGAGGTGGCCACCGAGCAGGAGGCGTTCGCGCGGGCGCGTGATTTTCTGTCCTACCTGCCCGCATCGGTGCACGAACTGCCGCCGCGCGTGGCACCGGCAGACGACCCCGCCCGCCGTGATGAATGGCTGCTGGCCGCCATTCCGCGCGATGGCCGGGCGACGTACGAGATCCGTCCGATCCTGGAAGCATTGGTCGACGCCGGTTCCTTCTTCGAGATCGGCAGGCACTGGGGTTGCGCCATCGTCACGGGCCTGGCCCGGCTCGATGGCTGGCCGGTGGCGGTGGTTGCCAGCGATCCACGTGTGCAGGGTGGCAGTTGGGATAGCGATACCGCCGAGAAATTCACGCGCATTGTCGATCTGGCCCAGGCGTTCCACCTGCCCGTGGTGAACCTGGTGGACACCCCCGGATTCCAGTCCGGTCTGGACGCCGAGAGAGCCGGCACCACGCGGCGCGGCGTACGCGCGCTGGCCGCGGTCTACCAGGCCACCGTGCCGTGGTGCTCGATCATCCTGCGCCGCGCGTATGGCGTGGCGGCCGCGGCGCATCAGCACATGGGGCGCTTCAATTTCCGCTATGCCTGGCCGTCGGCCAACTGGGGCGAGGTGCCGATCGAAGGCGGGCTGGAAGTTGCCTACAAGTCCGAGATCGAAGGGGCGGACGACCCGGTGCAGAAACGCGCCGAGATCATGTTGCGCGTGCGCAGCCTGACCTCGCCGTTCCGCAGCGCAGAGGCGTTTGTCATCGAAGACATCATCGATCCGCGTGAAACACGCGCGCTGCTGTGTGAATTCGCCAATCTGGCGGCGCCGCTGCGCGAGGCAGGCGTGAGCCGGTTCGGCATCCGGCCCTGATTGACGTACGAACTGAATTCCCAAGACAGAACCAGAAACGAGGAGACTGAATTGAAGAAGCTGTTGATCGCCAACCGCGGAGAGATTGCATTGCGCGTCCAGCGCGCCGCACGCGACCTGGATATTGGCACCGTCGCGGTGTACTCGCAGGACGACGCGGGCTGCCGCCATCGGATGCTGGCCGACGAAGCGATTGCGCTGGACGGTGCGGGCCCTGCTGCGTACATCGACATCGCGGGAATCATCGCTGCCGCGAAGGCATCGGGCAGCGATGCCGTACACCCGGGCTACGGCTTTCTGAGTGAGCGGGCCGATTTTGCGCAGGCGTGCATCGATGCCGGCATCCGGTTCATCGGACCGACGGTCGAGCATCTCGCGCTGTTCGGCGACAAGGGCCGCGCGCTGCAATTGGCGGCCGAGTGCGACGTGCCGGTCATGCCCGCCACGCATGGCGGCGCGTCCCTGGAGGAGATCGAACGCTTCTTCGATGCACAGGGCGACGCCGGCATTGTCATCAAGGCGGTTGGCGGTGGCGGCGGGCGCGGCATGCGCGTGGTGCGCAGACGCGAGGATCTGGCGGAGGCCTATGCGCGCTGCCGGTCCGAGGCCAGTTCCGCGTTTGGCGTGGATGCGCTGTACGCCGAGCGGCTGGTCAGCCGGGCACGCCATATCGAAGTGCAGATCGCTGGCGACGGCCAGCACGTTATTGCGCTGGGCGAGCGGGACTGCACGCTGCAGCGCCGTTTCCAGAAACTGGTGGAGATTGCCCCGAGCCCGGTGCTCAAGCCGGAGCTGCGCGCGGAGATTATCAAGGCCGCGCTGCGGCTGGCGCGTCGCGTCAACTACCAGAGCCTGGGCACGTTCGAATTTCTGGTCGAGGAAAGCGAGTCGGGCGAGCAGAAGCGCTTCGTCTTTATCGAAGCCAATCCCCGGCTGCAGGTGGAGCACACCATCACCGAGCAGGTGACCGGCGTGGATCTCGTGGCGCTGCAGATCGGGCTGGCCTCCGGGCGGACGCTCGTCGAACTTGGGCTCGATCCGGCTTCGCCGCCGCAACCCCGGGGCTATGCGATCCAGGTGCGCGTCAATGCCGAAATGACCGATGCGCAAGGGCTTGCGCGTCCGGCATTTGGCCGTCTGGAGCGCTTCGAGCCGCCGGCCGGTCCGGATGTGCGGGTGGACTCCCACGGCTACGCCGGCTACGAGCCGTCGCCGAACTTCGACACCCTGCTGGCCAAGCTGATCGTGAGCAGCGCCGCACCCGGGTTCGAAGCTGCCGTGCGCCGGCTGCAGCGCAGCCTCGCGGAATTCCGCATCGTTGGCGTGCCGACCAACCTCAATCTGCTGCGGGCGCTTGCCCAGCGCGAGGACTTCCTGACGCAGGACGTCCACACGCGTCTCTTCGAGTCGATCCTGCCGGCGTTGATGGCGTCGGCGGAAACCATCGCCGAAGCCGAGCGCGCGCAGGACGCGCGTTTCGGCGGCGCATCCCATGCAACGCCCGCCCACGCGAGCCACGCGACCCGCGCGCCGGAGGCCGAAGAGGAATTGGAAGAAGGGCTCGTGGCGATCCGCGCGCCGCTGACCGGCCGCGTGGTCGACATCCCGGTGCAACTGGACGAGATCGTCAAGCCGGGGCAGACGGTGGCCGTGCTCGATGCGATGAAGATGGAGCACGCGATTGTCGCGCCGTGCGCGGGCCGTGTGGTCGATCTGCGCCCGGAGAAGGGTGCGCTGGTGTCCGAAGGCCACATGCTGATCGTGCTTGAGCAGGCAGAGGCCGACGGCGTGGCCGTGGATGCCGCGAGGAATGTCGATCCGAATGCGATCCGTGCGGATCTGCAGCGTGTGCTGGACCGGCACGCCTATCTGTATGACGCGGCGCGTCCCGATGCGGTGGCCAAACGCCGTTCGCGCGGGCAGCGCACGGCGCGGGAGAACATCGCCGACCTGTGCGATGGCGATTCCTTCGTGGAATATGGCGCGCTCGCGCTGGCCGCGCAGGCATCCCGCCGCAGCAAGGAAGACCTGATCGTCAACACGCCGGCGGATGGCTTGATCACCGGTATCGGCGAGATCAACCGTGAGCTGGTCGCGAAGGAACGGGCGCGCAGCGCGGTGATGGCATACGACGCCACGGTGCTGGCCGGCACGCAGGGCAAGCGCAATCACATCAAGACGGACCGTATCGTCGAGGTGGCGCTCCGTGACGAACTGCCGCTCGTGCTGTTTGCCGAAGGTGGCGGCGGGCGGCCTGGTGACGTGGATTTTCCGTCCGTCTCCGGCCTGTATCAGCCGTCGTTCGCGGCGTTTGCCGAACTCAGCGGACACGTGCCGGTGGTCGGCATCGTGTCGGGCCGTTGCTTTGCCGGCAATGCCGCGTTCCTGGGCTGCTGCGACGTGATCATTGCCGATCGCTCGGCGAACATCGGCATGGCCGGGCCGGCCATGATCGAGGGCGGTGGCCTTGGCATCTTCCGTCCGGAAGACGTGGGTCCCGCGTCGGTGCAGTTCGCCAATGGCGTGGTCGACGTGCTGGTCGAGAATGAGGCCGAGGCCGTGGTGGTCGCCAAGCACTACCTGTCGATGTTCCAGGGCCGCGTGACGCACTGGAGCGCGCCTGACGCGCTGGCGTTGCGCCAGGTCGTGCCCGAGAACCGCCTGCGCGTGTACGACACCCGCAAGGCCATCGAAGGCATCGCCGACGTCGGCAGCGTGCTGATGCTGCGCGGCGGGTTCGGCGCGGGCATTCACACCGCACTGGCCCGTGTGGAGGGGCAGCCGGTCGGCATCATGGCCAACAACCCGTATCACCTTGGTGGCGCGATCGACGCGGATGCCGCGGACAAGGCAACGCGTTTCATGCAACTCTGCGATGCGCATGGCTTGCCGATCATCTCGCTGATTGATACCCCGGGGTTCATGGTCGGACCCGAGATCGAGGCCCAGGCCCAGGTGCGTCACGTGTCGCGGATGTTCCTGGCTGCCGCCAAGCTGCGGGTGGCGCTGCTGGCCGTCACGCTGCGCAAGGGCTACGGCCTCGGCGCGATGGCGATGGCAGGCGGTGGCTTCCGCTCGGCAAACTTCACGATCTCGTGGCCGACCGGCGAATTCGGTCCGATGGGGCTGGAGGGCGCGGTCAGGCTCGGCTTCAAGAAGGAACTTGAAGCGGTGCCCGATGGCCCGGAGCGCAAGGCGCTGTTCGACAAGCTGGTGGCGCAGTCCTACGAGCGTGGCCACGCGATCAACACGGCCGCAGCGGTGGAGATCGACGCCGTGATCGACCCGGCCGAGACGCGCAAATGGATCGCCCAGGGCATTGCCTCGGCCGACGTTCGCAGCCGCAGGGCGCGCCAGTCGTTCGTCGATGCATGGTGAGCGTGGTGATTGTCACTGTGATGAGTGAAACGCGGGCACTGTTCGGCAGGCCCGATCCACGTCCACACGCGAGGGATTCAAGATGAAGGATGCTGCTGCCCCGGCGCCGCTTGCGCTGGGTGGGCTGCGCGTACTCGAGGTCGGCACCGGTCCGGCGCTTGCGTACGCGGGCAAGTTGTTCGCCGATTTCGGCGCCGAAGTCATCAAGGTCGAGCGCCCGAAGGGCGATGTCTGGCGGCAGATGCCGCCGCTGGTTTCCAGTGCCAAAGCGCAGCCGGAGAGCGCGCTCTTCGCCTGGCTGAACACCAACAAGCGCAGCGTGACCGCTGATTCGGCGGATGCCGCTGACCGCGCGTGGCTTGCCCGGCTGGCAAGAACCTGCGATGTCGTTCTCGATGCCCGCGCGCTGACCGAAGGCGTGGGCGTGCTGTCCGCACCCGTCTGGGCGGTGGCCGCAGCCGCAGCCGTGGACGGTCAAGCGGGGCACGAGCCAATCGAGGTCGCGCTCACGTGGTTCGGCGAAAGCGGGCCATACAGCGAGTTCGCGGGTTCGGAAGCCGTGTGCCGCTGCCTCGCCGGCGCCGTGCACGGAAGCGGTCCGATGGACGGGCCGCCGCACATGCCGCATGACGTGCAGACCGCGATCGTGGGCGGGCTGATGGCGTACTCGGCTGCGGTGGCCGCCCTGATCGGCGGGGCGCAAGGCAGCCGTCGCTATGTGCTGAGCCTGCATGAAGCGGTGTTCAGCGTGGTCGAGATGGAAGCCGGCATGGTGCCCGACAAGCGGCACCCGCTGCGCCGTTTGGGCGTCAACCGCTTCTGCGGCACGCATCCGGCCGGTATCTACGAGACCGCATCGGGCTGGATCGGCATCTTCACGCACACGCTGCCGCAGTGGACGGCGCTGTGCGAAGCCATCGGACGGCCCGAACTGGCCCGCGACCCGCGTTTCGCGAACGGGCAGGAGCGCATGAACCGGGCCGACGAGATCGACGCGATCCTGATCCCGGCGTTCCGCACGCGAACTGCGCAGGAATGGTTCGAGCTGCTCGGGGACATGAAGCATCCCACCGTACTGGTGCCAACGATGCAGGAACTGCTCGGCCAGGCGGTGCACCGGGAGCGTGGGGCGTTCGTGCCGGTACGAATCGGCGGGACGACGTTCGAAGGTCCCGTGGTGCCACTCCGGCTCGACGCAGCCGGTCCGCTGGCCGGTGGCGACGCGCCGCTGAAGGGCGCGGACGATGCGTTCTATCGTGCGTCGGGTCTCGATCATCGACCGCTGCGCCAGTTTCAACGCGCCACCACGGCCAAGGGGCCGCTGGAAGGAATCCGTGTCATCGACCTGACGATGGGCTGGGCCGGGCCGCTTGCATCGCGCACGCTGGCCGATTTCGGCGCCGAGGTCATCAAGGTCGAGAGCACGAGCTACCCCGACTGGTGGCGCGGCGCGAACTTTACCGAGGAGTTTTATCGGGAGCGGTTGTACGAGAAGAACTCGAACTTCAACCTGATGAACCGCAACAAGCAGGGCATCACGCTCGATCTGACGCGCGAGGAGGGCAAGCGGCTGTTGCTCGAACTGGTAGAGGGCGCGGACGCTGTCATCGAGAACTACTCGGCGGAGGTGTTGCCGAAGCTCGGGCTCGACTACGAGGCCTTGCGCGCCCGGAACAAGCGGTTGGTCATGGTGTCGATGCCGGCCTTCGGACTCGGTAACGCGTGGAGCAACACCCGGGCCTACGGCGGCACGCTCGAGCAGGCCAGCGGGCTGCCGCTCTACACCGGACACCCGGATGGGCCGCCCGCCATGACCTCCTATGCCTATGGCGACCCGATTGGCGGGCTGAACGCGGGCGCGGCGATGCTGCTGGCGCTTTTCGCGCAGCAGGCCACGGGCGCGGGGCGGCACGTCAACCTGTCGCAGGTGGAGGCCATGCTGCCGATGGCCGCGCCGTTCATGATCGAGCAGTCGATCTCCGGAGCGGTATCGCCGCGCCAGGGCAATCGTCATCCGATGCTGTTTCCGTATGGGTGCTTCCGCTGCGACGGGGACGATGCGTGGGTCGTCCTGTCTGCCACGGACGCACACTGGCCCGCCCTTTGCCGCGTTATCGAGCGCGACGATCTCGCCGCTGATGCGCAACTCGCCAGCGTGTCTGGCCGACGCGCGCGGGGGAGTGAGATCGACGCGGCAATCAGCGCCTGGTGCGCGGGCCGCGATCCCGAGGCTGCGATGCAGACGCTGCAGCACGCCGGTATCCCGGCGGGCGTGGTGCGTCCCATGTCGCAGGTACTTCAGGATGCCCATCTGCACGCACGCGGATTCTGGCGCGACATTGACCGTGCCCATAGCGGGCCGTACCGGGCCACGACCGCCTGGTTCCGCACGGGCAGCGAGCCGCAGGCAATCCGATATGCCGCCCCAACGCTTGGCGAGCACACTGAATCGGTGCTGGCGCGCGTGCTCGCGCTCGGCCCGGCTCAGATCGCGGAACTGGAGCGTATTGGCGTGACAGGGAAAACCGCGCAGCCCAAGGTATCGAAGGGGCGCGCATGACGCAGGAACTCAGCAGGACCACCGAGAACGACATCGAGAACGACAAGGAGACACACATGAAAGAACGCGAAATCACTGCACGCCGCCGCGCCATCAAGGGCGGGATGAAGCTGGTGGCAGCGGCGCTGGCCGTCATGGCAGGGACGATGGCGGCACCGGCTGGCGCGCAGACGGCCACACAGACAGCCAACTGGCCCAACAAGCCGATCCGGATCGTCGTGCCGTTCCCGGCAGGGTCCACCACCGATACCGTCGCGCGCGTGCTGTCGGAGCAGCTCAGCAAGTCGCTGGGGCAGCCGGTCATCGTCGAGAACAAGCCGGGCGCGAACGGCCTGATCGGCGTTGCCGAGGTCGCCAAGTCGCCCGCGGACGGTTATACGCTGCTGGTCACGAACTCGAGCAGCATCACCATCAACCCGCAGGTGTACAAGCGGAGCAACTACAAGCCCAAGGATCTGGCGCCGGTCGCGCTGGTAGTGGAGGCGCCGTTCGTGCTGGTGGCGAACCCCGAGTGGGCAAAGAAGAACAGTATCGGTTCGGTTGGCGATCTGGTTCGCTACGCCACGCGCAATCCGGGCAAGCTCAGCTATGGCTCGGCGGGGCCGGGCAACATCGCGCATCTGAGCTTCGCCATGCTGAACAACCGGGAGAAGATCCAGACCACGCACGTGCCGTACAAATCGGCCTCGCAGGCGGAGATGGCTGTGATCAGCGGTGAACTGGAGACTGCTTTCGACGCGTGGAATGGGCTGCCGCAGATCAAGGCTGGCAAGCTGAAGCCGCTTGCAGTGACATCGCCCAAGCGGATGCCGCAGTTGCCAGACGTGCCGTCGCTGGAGGAAGCCGGTGTCAAGCCGTTCGATGTCAGCTTCTGGCTCGGCATGCTGGCGCCGGCGGGCACGCCGCCGCAGATTGTGCAGAAGCTGTATGAGATCACCAAGGGTGTGGCCAATGATGCCCGCGCAAAGTCGGTTCTGAGTCAGCAGGGTGAAGTGGTCATGATCGACCCGGCGAACTTTGCCAAGCGCGTCGAGAAGGAAGAGGCCAACTGGGCGGTGGTGATTCAGCGCGAGGGCATCACCCTGGACTGACGCGCCGTTGATGTACTGCTGACGCACAATGGGTGACGGGCCAGCCGGGCATGCCAATCGTTCGGCGACGATGGGCATGTCCGGCTGGCTGCGACGCATCGGGGACGAAATCGAGCCCGATTTGATATGTGTCGTACCCGTTCGTTTCATCCTCCAAAGCGGTTGATAGCTATCAACACCTGGATGGAACCAAAAGTGCCTAATCCGGCTTGCGGTCCGCGTCTCGCGGTCCGATCAACAAGACGGAGTCCCCATGAAATCCAGCCGAAGCAGAGTCCTGTCGACGTTTTCGACGGCGACGTTCATAACGGTGCTGTTTGCCGCGACCGTATCCAGTGCGCACGCCGCCGAGCCGCAAGCCGAACCTATCCAGCCCATCGCACCTGCCAAGGTCCAGCACCCGGAACGCGTGGCGCTGGGCGAAAAGCTCTGGTTCGATCCTCGTCTTTCGCGCTCTGGCTTTATCTCGTGCAACTCGTGCCATAACCTCAGCATGGGTGGCTCGGATAACCTCAAGACGTCCATCGGCGACAAGTGGAAGCAGGGCGGCATCAACTCGCCGACCGTCCTGAATTCCAGCCTGAACTTCGTGCAGTTCTGGGATGGCCGGGCGAAAGATTTGCCAGAGCAGGCGCGCGGGCCGATTGCCAATCCAATCGAGATGGCCTTCACGCACGAGTTGGCGGTCGACACGCTCCGATCCATCCCCGGATACGTCGACGAATTCCGCAAGGTCTTCAAGTCGGACAAGCTGACGATATCCGAGATCACACTGGCCATTGCCGCATTCGAGGAAACGCTGGTCACGCCGAATGCGCGCTTCGACAAATGGCTGAAGGGTGACAAGACGGCTATCAACGCGCAGGAGTTGCGCGGCTACCAGTTGTTCAAGGGCTCGGGCTGCGTTGCCTGCCACAACGGCCAGAACATCGGCGGCAACTCGTTCCAGAAGATGGGTCTCGTGGAGCCGTACAAGACCGGGAATCCGTCGGAGGGCCGTGCGGCGGTGACGGGCAAGGACGCTGATCGCTTCAATTTCAAGGTGCCGACCCTGCGCAACGTGGCGCTGACCTACCCGTACTTCCACGATGGCGAGGCGGCCACGCTGAGTCAGGCGGTGGATACGATGGGTCGACTGCAACTGGCACGCAAGTTCACGCCGGAAGAGAACGCCGACATCGTGGCGTTCCTGAAGACGCTGACCGGCGATCAGCCGAAGATCGTGCTGCCGATGCTGCCGCCATCGAGCGACAAGACGCCGAAGCCGAAGCCTTTCGAGTAAGGCGCCGCTGACGGCGCCCGCGCGCGTTGGGGCCCCGTCCCCTTTCCCCCTTGGGGGCCCCGCGTCAACGTGCTTGCGCCTCGGCGGGTTTGGCCGCTGCGTCGGACCCCTTGCCGAACCGCGCGGCGAGTTGGTCCTGGACCTTGGCCAGCGCCTCGGCCTGAGCCTTGGCGTCCTGCGCCTCCTTGGCCTTCCTGGCTTCGGCGGCCTGCTGTTGTTCCGGCGTTGGCGGCGGGAGCTTGGCGATGGCCGGTGCGGCCAGCAGGCAGCCGAGAGACAGCGCGAGCGCGCGCAGCGAAGCAGGAACGGACGTGGATTCGTGTTTCATGGGTTTCGTCTCCCTGAGGTGGTTGGGACGCTATCCAGCAGCTTGCGTGCGCGGGTCAGTGTCTGCCGTACTGCATTGTAGCCATCCCATGGATCATGGCGGGCGATCTCGTCGAGCCGCGCGCCGCGCGGCCACTGCCAGTTGTCAAACGGGTGGCACTTGCAATCGCGTATGACACCACCTAATCGCGCAGTGGAGTAGCATACAAATCCCATATTGGTGAACGCCGGGGCGAACGGCTGACGAACGTGGTCGCCATCCCGGGCGCTAGGAGGAAGGCATGTGGCATTCCAGTCCGACGCGGATTGCCCGTCGACGCGTGGCTTCGTTCACCCTCATGCTGGCAGCGGTGCTGCTGCCGGTTGCGGCGCCCGCGGCGTCCGCGGCAGCCGGTGAAGCGTCGGGGCGCCACGTTTATTTCCCGGCGGCGCAGCCAGTCGCTTTGGACGGCTCCAAGCCGCAAGATTCAGTTGTGGCCGGCACACCAGCGCAGGCGGCGGCGCCGTTGAGTGAAGACGAGCGGCGCTACCTGGCCTCCCTGCCTCGGCTGCGCGTGCAATTGCTGACTCAGTGGGCGCCGTTCACCTACGAGGACGAGGATGGTCAGCCCACCGGAATACTGAGCGCCTACCTGGCCTACCTGAGTGAGACCCTGGGCCTGCGTTTCGATGTGAGTTCCGTCGCGGAGCCGGCCGAGTCCGGCCGGTTGAGGGCGGCCGGGCAGATCGATCTCAATCAGTATGTCGAGCCGGCGGAGATGGCGAATCGGCATCTCCCGACCCGTACCCGTGCCGTCGAGTCCTATCCCCTTGTGATCGTTGGACGAACCGATTCCCCGGCCATCGGCGAACTGTCCGAGCTTGCAGGCTTTCGGGTTGCCGTGGCCGCCAAGTCGGTCATGGCCGATCTGGTGCGCGCGGCGGTACCGTCGGCGCCGATCGTGACTGCTGCCTCGCCCGAGGCGGCGCTGGAGATGGTGCGGGACAACAAGGCCGATCTCTACATTGGCAATCTGGCTGCGCTGGATCGCGCTATTCAGAGCCGCTACGTGGGCCAACTCAAGGTTGTGGGCGCTACCAGGCTGCGGCAGCTCATCGGATTCGATGTGCGGCCGGGGCTGGAGCCGCTCGTGCCGCTGATCGATCGCGCCATCGAGGCCATGCCACCGGAGCGGCGACAGGCGATCCGCAATCGATACCTGACCACGACCTATCAGTTCGGTTTGTCGGGTAGCGAAATCCGGCGGCGTGCCGCACCGTACGTGGCGCTGGTCGTCACGGCGCTGGCGCTTCTGGCTCTCGGCTACTGGCGTCAGCGGCGGCAGGTCGCCATCCGCCTGCAGGCCGAGCGCGAACTCCAACGGGCTCATCGACTGGCCGAGGATGCGAACGCAGCCAAGTCGATCTTTCTGGCGGCGATGAGCCACGAGATGCGGACGCCGTTGTACGGCATGTTGGGTACGCTGGAATTGTTGTCCCTGACCGCGCTGGATGATCGGCAGCGCCAGGACGTCGGGACGATTCAGACGTCGTCGGCCACATTGCTGTCGATCATCGACGATCTGCTGGACTACACCAAGTTCGAGGGCGGGCAGCTCACTCTGGAGTCCGTGGCGTTCGATCCCGTGGAACTGGTGGAGGCCGTAGCTCGATCCCACGCGCCGCTGGCACTGCGCAAGGGATTGGCGCTGACCTGCTATGTGCAGGCCGATCTACCCTGGCTCATCGGCGATCCGGTCCGTGTCAGGCAGGCCCTCGACAATTTTCTAACCAACGCGTTGAAGTTTACGTCGGAAGGGCACGTTGGCATCCGGGCCTTCCGCGCCGCTTCGACGCCCTCGGACGAGACGACGCTGTGTCTGGTGCTGGAAGTCCTCGATACCGGTATCGGCATGTCGCCAGGCACGCAGGCACAACTCTTCGAACCATTCGTTCAGGGTGATGCCACCACGGCCCGGCGTTTTGGTGGGTCGGGCCTCGGTCTTTCGATCTGCAGGAGGCTGGCCCGCCGGATGGGCGCCAGCATTGCCGTCGAGAGCGAGCTTGGGCGCGGCAGCCGCTTTTCCTTTTCCGTGCCCCTGGAGATTGGGGAGGCACGACAGTCGGTCGAACCGGCATTGCCCAATGTCGTCGTCCGGGCGCAGGACCCCGTATGGCGCGCGGATGTCATCGCCATGATCCGCCAGTCAGGAGGAAGGGCAATTGCCTGCCAGGGCGACGCCACCGACCCGGGCACTATCCTGCTGATAGCGGACGAGACGCAGGGCCCCGTGCCGAACGGATACGCCGGAGTGGTCAGGCTCAAGGCAAGTGGGCCGCTGGAGGCCGTGGCAAGGCCCGATGGCCTGGTTGTCTCCGCCTATCATCAGGCCGGCATCGTGCGCGCGCTGTGTCGGGCGGCAGGCATCCCGCTGACCAGCACGGCGTCCCCGGTTCAACGTTCGACGCAGATGTTGAAGCTGGATCTGCAGGTGCTGGCAGTGGACGACCATCCGGTCAATCGCCGGCTGATGCAGCAGCAACTAGAACAGCTGGGTTGCCGGACGACCATGGTCAGTAGTGGCGAGGACGCATTGCTTGCTTGCAGGCAGGGCCAATTCGATGCGGTGCTGACCGATGTGCACATGCCAGGGATGGACGGCTACGCACTTGCGCATGCCTTGCGCGCGGACGGCTTCACCATCCCGATCATCGGCGTCACCGCCAGCGTGGCCACCGGAGAGGCCGAGCGCTGCGTGGCATCGGGGATGAACGGACATCTCACCAAGCCTGTTCTGTTGCAGGCCCTTGCCGATAGCCTCAGGCAGGTGTTGCCGGACCGAAGTGAAGCGCTGGCGACGGCAGCCAGGAGCGCCGCCGAACTGCCTCAGGGCGACGTCTCGCAAGATGACCGGTTGCTGCTGATACGCACGGTCTGGGAAGACGCGCGGGCCATCAGGCAGGCTGTCGAGCAGAAGAATCTCGGGACCGTGGCCGAGCGCGCGCATCGCGTTCGCGGCGCCGTCGCGCATTTGCATGACTGGGAGGAGGTGGCGGACCTGTGCAGAGAACTCGAAGCCGTGGCGCGCGACGCGTTCGATGGCGCCAAACAGCTCACCGATGACCTGGACGGCTACCTGCAGGTGTACCTCGAAGCCGAGTCATAGCTCGCCGATGTGCCGCGCAAGACTTGGCCATTGATGATGATGGCTTGTGGATTTAAGGCTTTCCCTAGGACTCATATCTCGTAGAACTTCTATTATCTCGACATGGCGACCCGGCCATACAAGGGCAATGTGATCCATATATCTCATTCAATCGACCGGGTCCGAAGGGGCATGATGATTCAGGTACTGATTGCCGACGATCACCCGGTAGTCGTCAATGGCATCCGTAGAGAACTAGGTGACGAGGTTGGGTTTGAAGTCGTTGGCACGGCGCATAGCTCCACCGAGCTGCTGCGTCTGCTCGACACCACCCAGTGCGATGTGCTGGTGACCGACTATTCCATGCCGGGGAGTGCGACTGGCGACGGCTTGCCGATGCTGCAGTTGATTCGCAGGCGCCATCCGGCCGTACGCATTGTCGTGATCACGATGCTCGACAATCCCGCCCTGCTGCGGAACATTCAGAAGGCAGGCATCTCGGTGATCCTGAGCAAGTCCGATCACCTTGGCCATCTCGCCCCCGCGATCCGGGCGGCCTTCGTCGGTATCGCTTATCTGGCGCCTGCGGTGCAGGCGTTGCTCGGCGATGCCAGCGACGACGGCGGCGCGCCGGAGCCAAAGCTCTCGAAGCGGGAACTGGAGGTCGTGCGCAAATGCGCGGCTGGTGTGCCCCTGGTCGAGATCGCCCGGCAGGCCAATCGCAGCAGCAAGACCATCAGCGCCCAGAAGAGCATGGCGATGCGCAAGCTGGGTCTGACATCGGATTACGAGCTTTATCAGTACGCCGTCACCCACGGCATGCTTGCGGCCGCCCAGTAATCGGGCCCGGTCGTTGCCGCTGCCACCGCCATTGGCGTAATCGCAGCCGGCACGCGGGTCCTCGGACCCGCTCTTTCGCGCTACTTCTTGCTCCCTCCCGCAGTTCCGTCGATTCTCCGTGTCGGCCATCGCATCCGCACCATTCCGGTGCGGATGCATTGACGTAACCCCGTCACCTGCATGCATTGCGCCCAAATTTAATCGTTGCCTTATAGTCCCGGCCGCTCCCGTGAACCAACATGGATGCAGGCAGATATTGAATCGGGATAGTAGGAAATGAAGAAAGTCAGGCTATGCATCGCAAGTGATCGACCTGCAGTCTGTCAGGCTCTGGCGCGACGTCTTGAGTCCTTGCCGTGCATTGAGCTCGTCGGAAACAGCGGGCGTGCCGAGGAGGTTCTCGCAATCACGCAGCGCGCGGGATGCGACGTCGTGCTTCAGGTCCGGGAGCCGGAATCCGGCCTTGATCAATCCGCACTGTTTCTCCGGCTGGTTGACTCCACGATGGCGCCGCCGGCAACGCTGGTCGTCCAGGCCGATCTGACGCGCCGGGCCGATGTGTTGACGCTGCTCGGCAGCGGTGTAAAGAACATCGTCAGTGCGCTGGATGACGCCGATGCCGTGGCGCAGGCGGTATTGATGGCGCACATGGGCATCGGTTCGCTCTCCCCGCGGGCGATGGACGTGATGTGGGGTTCATGGCGTGCCGCGCCGCGCGCCGTCGACGAGGTTCGCCACAGCGTCGACGAGATTCGCCACAGCCTTTCCCGGCGCGAACTGGAAGTCCTGCGGCTTTACCTGGCCGGCGTGCCGATCTCGAAGATTGCCCGCGACACTGGCCGCAGCGTCAACACGGTCAGCGCGCAGAAGAAGAGTCTGATGCGCAAGATGAATGTGCAAGATCACGTGCAGCTTGTGGCGATGTCGATCCAGTACGGCCTGGTGTAGCACGATGTAGCCTGGCGCGGGCCGTAACGTCCCGCCAGGTTGAAGCGAATGCCAGCCCCGATCGAGGGTTGGCCACCATGGGTACCAAAGCCCCGGGGATAACGCCCCGCTCGGCACTGCGGCCAAACTCGACGGCGCTTGGCAGTGTTCCAGACCCACGACACGACACACCGTATCGCGCAACCATGCGCTGCGGATGGGGGAGCGTGTCGGCCCGAGCCGGAATGCCCCCCAAGTAGTAAGGGAAATCATCATGAGGAAGCTGATCAAAGGAGAGAAGCTGGCCGCGTTGCCATTGAGCATCTCTCAGATCCGCAATCTGGTTTATGTCTTTGTCACCTGCCTGCTGGTGCTGATCGGGCTGTCGTGGTTCGTGTTGCTCAAGTACCGCATGGACGAAGCCGTCGACCGGCAGAAGATCCTGTTCCAGGCACGTGCGGAACAGGTGGAGGCAAATCTGACTGCGGTGCGGAGAATGACGCTGCGCGCGCAAGGCACGCTCGAACGTCTGATCGAGGTTGGCGTCGGTAAGCCTATGGCGCAGACCACCAGTCGCGACTGGATCGACCATCTGCAGAAGCGTGGCGAACGACCGTACGTGGCGTTGCCCATTTCCGCTGGACGGGAGGCGATACCGGCCGATGCCAGCATTGCGCCGCTGGCGAACGTGCTGGCGTTCATGTTGCGCGTGAGCAGTGTCCAGTATCAGGGCCTGGAGAACGTCTGGCTCGTTGACCTCAATGCCGATCGTTTCTATGTCACGCCACGCAATCTGCCGCAAGCCAGGGAGACGCTGCGGAACGACGCGACGTACCAGGCCTTCGTCGAAGGGAGTATTGCGCGATTGCGCAGCCGGAAGCTGCTGGAGCAGTTGAAGGCGGCCCCCGGCCGCGTCGTGATGCTGGAGCCGGGCTACGACTGGGTGTCTCGCACCCCCATCGTTACGGTGGCGACCCTGATCCATGTAGATGGCGAACCGCGCGCCGTGTTTGCGATGGACTTTCCGCTGAGCGCGATCTTTCCCGAGGATGACGACCTTGAGGACGGCTTCTTCGTGCAGACCGCGGAAGGGACGATCCTCCGGCCGGATTCCATGTCCCGGGATCCGCTGCCGCCGGCAGTGAGCCAGGCGCTCGTGAAGCGAGCCCATGTCGCGACGAACTCGCCGACGTTCGTGGGCAGCGGGCTACTACCCAGCGTCATGGTGCTGGACGGTCCGGTGGATCGCTCCGGCTGGCGAGCCGTGGAGGTGGTGGAGACCGGCATGCTGTGGGAGAGCCTGCGGCGGAACACGCTTTGGCTGTTCGCGTTGACTGGGCTGACCTGCACCTTGATGCTGGCATGGGTCCGGCTGGTGGACAGACGCATCATGCGGCCTACGCAAACGCAATCATTGCGCCTGCAGGAGAGCGAAGTCCTTGGGCGCACCATCATCGAGTCGACCGGCGTCGGGCTCGTGATCCTCGACAGCACGAACGCCGCGGTGTTGATGGAGAACGATGTCTCCGATCGGATCACGGCTCACGCAAAGCCCGGAGAACTGGCGCGCTTTCACCGCGCGGCCTGCAATGCGCTGGCGGATGGCGAGCGCGGCAATACGGTTGGCCGGCATGGGAAGTTCAACTTCGAGCTGGCGCATACCGATGAAACGGTGAGCTATCTTACCGTCCGTGTGGTCGAGTCAACGTGTCAGGGCAAGCCGGCGAAGCTCTGCGCCATGGACGACGTGACCGCCGCCCGGCAGAGCGAATCCACGCTGCTCCAGGCCATCCATGACGCGGATGCGGCGAACCGGGCAAAGTCCGCCTTTCTCGCGACGATGAGCCATGAGATTCGCACGCCGTTGAACGGCATGCTCGGCAGCATCGAACTGCTGGAGGTGAGCGCGCTCGACGCGGCCCAGCGCGACCAGCTGGAGGTCATGCAGCAATCGGCGCAGTCGCTCATCCAGATCATCAACGACGTGCTCGACTTCAGCAAGATCGAGGCCGGGCAGATGGCATTGCAGGCGCGCCCCTGCCAGATCGATAGCCTTGTCGAGGACGTTTGCCGGCGGTTTGCGCCGGATGCGGAGCGCAGGTCGTTGCAGCTACTTTGCGTGATCGATCCCGCGTTGCACGCCCCAATCCTGCTCGACCCACTCAAGACGGAGCAGGTGCTCGGCAATCTCGTCAGCAACGCGATCAAGTTCACGGAGCAGGGAAAGGTTGTGGTCGAGGCTACCACCATGACGGAAGGTGGTAGGGACTGGCTCAAGCTGCGCGTGATCGACACCGGCATTGGTATCGCCATCGAGGATCAGCAGCGCCTGTTCGCGCCATTCGTGCAGGCCGAGCAGTCGGACTCCCGCCGTTTTGGCGGCACGGGGCTGGGGCTCTCCATCTGCAACCGGCTCGTCGGGCTCATGAACGGTTCCATTCGCCTGGTGAGTGAGCCGGGGCTCGGCAGTTGTTTCGATGTGCGCATTCCGATGGAGCCGGTGACGGTCACGCAGCCGGCCGACATCGTGCAGACCGGTCTCTTGAACGATTTGTACATCGCGAACGGCCTGAGTGGTCTGACCGTCGGGCTGTGCAGTCCCTCGCGCGAGACTTACCACGGGATCGAGCACCTGTTGCAGCACTATGGTGCGGTGGTGGTCAGGTTCGATTCCTCGCAGCCGCCCGCCACGCCCGTGGACGTGGTGGTCTGCGAGCACGGGGATATCCGTGCCTGTCCCGATGCCGACGTCGTGATCGAGAGCAACGCGTCCCTGTTGCCAGACACGAGTCAGACGCCGATCCGTGCCTCGCGGTATGCGTGGCGCGGCCTGGTTCAGGCGATTCTGACCGCTGCAGGGCTTGAACTCCCGATGCCCGTGCAGCGGCGTGCCGACTCTGCGCAGGGGCATCTCGCGCTCAAGTCGCTGCGCATCCTGCTGGTGGAGGATCATCGCGTCAACCAGGTTGTCATGCGCCGGCTGCTCGAATGGCTCGGGCAGCGGGTGGATGTTGCCGGCGATGGACGGGAAGCGCTGGCGCTGACCGCGAGCCAGTCCTACGACCTGATCCTCACCGACCTCCAGATGCCGTCCATGGATGGATACGAACTTGCGCGGACGATGCGCGAACGTGGGATCACCGTTCCCATCGTTGCCGTGACCGCCAGCGTTGGCCCCGACCTGCAGAGTGCGTGCCAGAAGGCCGGCATCAACCGCTGCCTGACCAAGCCGGTACGGCTCGCGGCGCTTCGGGAACTGATCGAGCCCTTGGATGCTTCACCACCCTTGCCGGGTACGGAACCGTCACTAATCCCGAAGGAAGCCATGATGTCCTTGAGCGAGTACCTCGGCGAGGACCTGGCGGAACTGTCGGAGGCGGCGGCCGCAGGCGATACCGTCCGCCTGATGCGCAAGCTTCATGCCCTGGCCGGCGCGCTGGCCACGCTTGGTCATGCGTCGGAGTCCCAGGCATGTCGGTGGCTCGAGCGAACCATCGAGGAGTCCGGTCTTGCGGGCATGGAGGAACAATGGATTGCCCTGCGCACGGCCCTGGAAACGCTGATCGCGCAGTACGCGGGCGTGGATCTCGGGCAGCCCGTCCGCCGCGCGTCGGCTCCCGGGCTGCCCTTGCCCGATCGATAATGTCTGATCGTTACATTAAATATCGCGCCCAAATTTAAGGGATTTCCAATAGCGTCGTGGGAATTATCTGAGTCATTATTGGAAAAGGTGATGGGGATTTTGTGAATCGATGAAGTTTCTCCGATTCATGGTGACGGCATTCGTTCAGGCGAGGTATCTGTGCTGTCGTGGATAGATTGGCAAGGGTAAAACGTTCGAGAGGTAATAGCAGCATGTCATGGATGCAAGAGATGCACGCCAGACCCCGCGAGTCTGGTAAATCCGAGTGTCCTCAAATGCAGGTCGCCGAGGACACCATGGAATCCTGGTGGGCGCCGGAATTGCTACAGGTGGAAGTGCTACGCAACGCGATAGATTGTGGCGAATTCGTGGCTTGCTATCAGCCGCAGTTCGATCTGGATGGGGGGCATTTGCGCGGAGTAGAAGCGCTCGCGCGCTGGGCGCGTCCCGGCTTCGGCATGATTCCGCCGGCCGCATTCCTGGGGGCGTTGCGTGAGCACGATCTGCTGTCCGAACTGACGATCGTGATGATCTGGCACGCAGCCGCGGCGGTGCGCCGTTGGGAGAAGGGCGGACTTGCGCTTCCGATCTCGATCAATGCGGAGTGGCGCTGCCTGGAAACCGGCAGGCTGCACGTGGCGCTGCGATCCGCCTGCCAGCATTTCGGCATCTCCATGCGTAGCCTGCATGTCGAAGTGTCCGAGCAAACGGAAGTCAATGACCTAATGACGGCGCGGGACGCCATTCGGGCGCTCAGGGCAGAAGGCGTGAGCATCGCGCTGGACGACTTCGGGACGGGCACCACTTCATTGCAGCTGCTTCGCCATATCGAGTGTGACTCGATCAAGCTCGACCAGTCGCTGGTGAAGAACATTGGACGTGACCCGCGCGCCGCATCCCTGCTGGGCAGCGTTATCGGCATGGTGCGCGCAATGGGCCTCAAGGCCATCGCCGAAGGGGTGGAAAACTTCGATGACCTGGAGTGCCTGATCAGACTTGGCTGCCATCAGGCTCAGGGATTTCTGCTGGGAGCGCCGATGCCGGAGGCCCGCCTGGCCCATCAGTTCTTTAAGCGCCAGGTATCGGCGCGCTGGAAACCGGAAATGTGAGGTTTTCGCCGGGTCACGAATAACTGATTCTCATGATTCGGATTTTCTCTATTTGAGCAGGAAACGTCGCTCAATGGGGTTGATGGATTATCTACTGCAGGATTGAATGACATTGCAGCGAATTTTAAGGCTTGCCCTATTTGAGTGCAATGTCGGTTGAACCAATAATGTTGTTGGGGGCCGGCGGAGAATGAGAGGTGGAAAGGAAGTGCATTCTCCGATCCGCGGCAGCATTTTGTTTTCGATCTCTGGCTAGGCCCTCCGTCTATATTTTTGATTCCTGTCTCTTGATAATTCCGATATGAAAACCAAGCTTATTTCCGCCACGATCGTAGCCATCGCCGCCATGGGTGCCCAACTCGCCCATGCCGCGCCGGACGGCACTATCACGTTCAACGGCAACATCACCGCCACGACCTGCAAGATCAACGGTGGCACCGCGCCGGTGAACTTCACGGTCACGATGCCGACCGTTTCGACGACCACGCTGAACGCCCTGGACGCGACCGCCGGCCGCACGGGCTTCCGGATTGCGCTGACGAACTGCACGCCGGCCACGGGCAACGTCCACACGTTCTTCGAGGCAGGTTCCACCGTCAATCTGGGCACTGGTCGACTGATCAACGCTGGCTCGGCCACGGCAGTCGAAATCGAACTGCTGAACAAGGACACCTCGGTCATCACCGTGGGTGCCTCGGATGGCGTTGGTGCCGGTCTGCAGAACTCGAAGTCGGTGCCGATCACCGCTGGCGCCGCCAATCTGGACTACTACGCGCAGTATCACTCGACCTCGGCCGCCGGCTCGGGTGCGGGCGCCGTCAGCTCGACGGTGACGTACGACATTTCCTACAACTAAGCAGTCTGCCGGGATGGCGCCTTGGCGTCTGTCAGGGGGCCATCCGGCTTCAGCACACCGAATTCGCATTAGCTGTCATGAAAACTAGGTCAACGATTCAATCCGCGTTGGCCGCCGGGATGCTTGTATTGGGCCTTACGGGTTCTGCAGCGCACGCCTCGGTGGTCCTGGGCGGCACGCGCGTCATACTCGACGAGAAAGACAAGGAAGCCACGATCCGGGCATCCAATGAAGGCAATACGCCGGCATTGATCCAGACGTGGGTGGACAAGGGCGATCCGAAGGCTTCGCCGACATCCATCGAAGTGCCATTTTCGGTGATGCCTCCGGTGGCGCGTATCGATCCGAGCAAGGGGCAGACACTGCGGGTGCTCTACACCGGCGAGCCACTGCCAACGGACAAGGAGTCCGTGTTCTGGCTGAACGTGCTGGAAATCCCCCCGAAAGCCACGGGTGACCTAGCGGAAGCCAATCGTCTGCAACTTGCGTTCCGCACCCGCGTCAAGCTCTTCTACCGACCCACCGGCCTGGTGGGCACCGCAGCGGAAGCACCGTCGCGCGTGACCTGGCGCATCAAGTCTGCGGGCAAGACACTGGCGCTCGAAGCGACCAATCCGACGGGCTATCACGTCTCGTACGCCGGCATGGATGTGTCCGCGGGAGGCAAGACGGTTCGCAATCAGGAGGGCGGCATGATCGGCCCCGGCGAAACGAAGACGTTTCCTCTCGATGGTGAAGCGGGTTTGGGTGCCAATGGCAGCGTGCACTATCGCGCGATCAATGACTGGGGTGGCCCGATAGAGGGCGATGCTCCGGTAGTCCCGGCCAGTTGATCCATCAGCGCTGGCGCTGACAGCCGGCGTCCGAGGTTTCCTTTCAAGACAGTCCACCGATGCGGGCCGCGTGCTCCGCAGGGGCGGCCGTTTGTCCAAATTCTCCGAGTGGCCATGAAGCCGGTATCAAGAATCCCTCATTCGATCCCAAGTCGCCTGTGTCAGGTGAGCGCAGTCGTGCTCTCGATGTTCGCGGGGGCGGTAGTCACGCCCGCCATGGCCACTTCCACGGACGCGCCGGTGGGCGTGACGATAGCCGCCGTGGAATTTAACGATACCTTTCTTCACAGCCCGGACGGGATGCGGCTGGATATCTCCCGATTCAATCAGGGCAACTTCGCGACCCCAGGCAGCTACCGTGCCGACCTGTATGTCAATGATGCCTGGCTGGGCCGCGCCGAAGTCAACCTTCGCGCGATTGGGGATGACGCGCACAACGTGCAGCCTTGCTTCGATCACGACATGCTCGAACGTATGGGCGTCGATCTCGCCAAGCTGCCGCCAGAGGCAATCGCGCGGCTCCAGGATGGGTCTGGCTGCGAGCAGATTCCCGCGCTGATCCCCGCAGCCACCGCGACGTTCGATACTGGAGAGCAACGTCTTGACGTGAGCATCCCGCAACTCTATATCAGGCGTTCCGCGCGCGGTTACGTCGATCCGAAGTACTGGGATGAGGGAATCCCCGCCGCGCGGCTGCAGTACAACGCCAATGCCTATCATTCGGACAGCTCGGGTGTCTCTTACACACAAGGTTTCGTGGGGCTCGACGCCGGATTGAACCTCGGGCCATGGCGGTTCCACCACAACGGTAACCTGTCGTATAGCAGTGGCGGAGGGCAGCCGGACGCCACGCACTACCAGGCGGTGCAGACAAACCTGCAACGCTCTATCAACGAGATCAAGAGCCAGCTCACACTGGGCGATGCCTTCACCGATGGCCGGATGTTCGACAGTTTCGGCTTTCGTGGTGTCCAACTGGCGACCGATGACCGCATGTATCCGGACTCGCAACGCGGATACGCGCCGACGATCCATGGCATCGCCAACAGCAATGCGCGGGTACAGATTCGCCAGAACGGCAACATCATTTACGAAACCACGGTCGCCCCAGGTGCGTTCGAGATCAACGATCTGTATCCAACCGGCTACGGCGGCGACATCGACGTGGTGGTGACCGAAGCAGATGGGTCGCAACATGTCTCCCGCGTGCCGTTCGCGCCGATGGCCAATGCGCTGCGCCCGGGTGTGACGCGCTATGGCGTGACGGCCGGGCAGTTCCGCAATACCAGCATCTCAAGCAAGCCCGGCGTGTTCCAGGCCACGATCCAGCGCGGTCTGTCGAACATGTTCACCGCCTACGGTGGCGCGCTGGTGTCCGAGGGCTACTGGTCCGCGCTGGCGGGTCTGGCCATGAGCACGGATTTCGGCGCAATCGGCCTCGATGTCACACAAGCGTCGACACACCTGACTTCGGAGCCGGATCGTAGCGGGCAAAGCATCCGGCTGTCGTACAGCAAGCTGGTTGCCCCGACCAATACCAACCTGACGCTGGCGGCCTATCGCTACTCGACGCGCGGCTATCTGGGCTTTTCGGACGCGGTGATACTGCGCGATCTTGATGCACGCGGGCTCGGCTTTGCTGCGGTGGGGACGGTGCGTGGCCGGCTGCAGGTGATGGTCAATCAGATGCTTCAGGCAGGCTACGGCAGCTTCTATCTGTCGGGATCGACCCAGGACTACTGGAACCGGGACGGCCGGGACACGCAGTTCCAGGCCGGTTACAGCAATATCTACAGGGGCGTCAGCTACGGGATTTCGGCGGCCAGGCAACTCAGCCTCAATACCGGCAGGTGGGACAACCGCGTGATGCTGACCCTGACGGTACCGCTTGGCAAGACACCATTCGCGCCGTACTCGACGACCAGCCTGCAGAAGGACTCGCGGGGTGCAACCAGCTTGCAGGAGACCCTTTCCGGGACGGTCGGCGCCGATCATGCGCTGTCGTACTCGGTCTCCGCGAATCATGCCAGCGGTGGCGACTCGCCTACCAACAACAGCGCCAGCCTGAACGCCTCCTACATATCGAGGATGGCTACGCTATCGGGCAACGTGAGCAAGGGCACGAACTACACGCAGGTGGGCGTGGGCATTGCAGGCGGTGTCGTGGCTTACCAGGGCGGCGTCACGTTCGCCCCGCGCTTCGGCGATACCGTCGCGGTTGTCGAGGCCAAGGATGCGGTGGGCGCGCAGGTGCTCAACGATACGGGCCTGCGTATCGATCGATGGGGGCACGCGGTGGTCTCGAATCTGACCCCGTTCTCGCGCAACGAGATCAACCTCGATCCGAAGGGATTGCCGCTGAACGTCGAACTGAAGTCGACCATGCAGAACGTTGCCCCGACAGCGGGCGCCGTGGTGAAGGTGCTGTTCGAAACCGATAACCCGGGTCGTGCCGTGGCGCTGCGCATCAAGCTGCCAGACGGCAGCCCGCTGCCGTTCGGTGCGGAAGTGCTGGACGACAGTGGCCGGTCCTTCGGCACCGTGGCTCAGGGTGGATTGGCGATCCTGCGTGGGGTGAAGGATGACAGCGGAACGTTGCTGGCCAAGTGGGGCGCGGGACCGAAGGATTCGTGTTCGATGTCCTATGCATTGCCCGGCGTCGACACCGCCCCTGCCGGGTTGGTGCAGGCGGGTGCGGAGTGCCGGCCGAACCCGTGATCGTCACGGGTCAGGGGCATGGTGAATCGGGTGTGGAACGACGCCAGGCCGTCGTGATGCGTTGGGGCCGGAAATGCGGCCATCCACGCTGGTGCGCAGATCGTCTCCTGCTGCTGCGGCAGTGGCGTTGTGGTCGTGCCGGGCGTGTATTCCACAGGCGTGGCCGGCATTGGCATTCGCCTGGGAAATTCTGGCGGACAAGCGATGACGAATGCTGCGGTGAATACTGGGATTGAAAATGATTAGTGAAATTGTAAAGAGCGTCTTCAGAAATCTGCCGATTGGCAGGAGCAATTCTCTTCGGGTGCCAGCGTATCGGCACAACAGAGCCGGCACCAATTACGGCTTTCTTGTAAGGATGCTTGCCGTTCTGGCTTTCGCAATGGGAATTCAATCCTCGGCATACGCTTTCGCCTGTACGAATATAAGCGGCTTACCGAATGCGATCAGCTATCCAGGCACTGTTGCCGTACCGTCCAGCTTGTTGCCAGGAGATACCATTCCAGGCACGGTGCGCGCATTCTCGATATCGGGAACCTGTACCATTGGCGTGGGCTCGCCGCAAACGATCCAGGTAGGCAGCGCCATCGTTGCGTGCACCATGGATGGTGGCTCGACGGAAGTCATGTCTGGTGTTTATACGACTGGCGTTAGTGGAGTCGGGATGCGGCTGCGAAATAGCGCTGGAACCCCCATCGTCAACGGTTCCGGACAGGCCTGCTTCTCGTCCATTGCGCAGATTGGTGCGGGAGGCAGTTACAACTTCTCCGGCACGTTGGAGTTAGTCAGAATTGCGGGCCCGATTGTCAACGGATCGGTCATGAACAACGCAGCCTGGGCGTTTGGTGTCTATAACACCAACAAAGTGCTCAAGGATGACAACATCACTGTCAGCCAGATTTATCCGGCTGGCGCCATTGCGCTGAAAAGCATCGCCTGCTCAACCACTTTCCCGGCGGTGGTGCAACTCCCGACGGTCAATCAGGGGGCACTCTCTGCCGGACCCGCGGGGGCCACGGCATTCGCCATCGGGCTCAGATGCGACACTGGCGCCCAGGTCGGTATTTCGCTCGATGCCGCTGCCGGATTGAGTGTGATTGATGCGAACAACGGCATATTGAGCGTGCAGACCGGCGGTGCTGGGGGCGTGGGCGTGCAGATCGTCGACCAACACCAGGCGCCTGTACGCTTGCAGTCACGCGTCGATATGGGCACGATCAGCGCCAATGTTCAGAACAGCTTTCCCTTTTTGGCACGCTACATTCGGGTCGGGACCGTAACAGCAGGTGCCGTGACTTCTGCAATGACCTTCACGTTTGACTACCAGTAGGCCCTGGCGGGGTTAAGTCTTGACATGAAAGGGCTCCACCCCTCGGCCTTCCCAAGCACACGCTGATGCCGGTTCGAACCTGACCTCATATCGCCAGTTAGCGTTGGCGGCTGGCGGCTGGCGGGTGATCGGCCAGTTTGGCTAGTTGCGGGGCCAGCGTTGGTGGCAGCGCGGCCCGCCTTGCGCCTTGGGGCAAGGCGGGATCCGTCGCGTGAGCGCTACGTCCCCTTGGCACGACGAGGCATCAGCCCTGGCTCGCCGTGGCGGCGGCCTCGTCGATGAACGCTGCGATCTCCGCAGGCCGGGAGGCCAGCGATGCATGGCTGGCGTCCAGCGTGATGACCTTCCTGGCGTTGAGCCGGGTGGACATCATGGTCTGGTTGGCCGGCGCAATCATTCTGTCTTCGCTGGAGATCTGGTACCACGATGGCTTGGCCTTCCATGCTGGCACGGCGATGGTGTCGCCGAAGGTGCTGGCAACGGGCGCCTTCTGGGGACGGCCATGACCAGGGCCTCGTCGGCGGACAGATCCTGGCAGAAGCTCTCATGAAACTTGTCGGCCTTCAGCCACAGATACCCGTCGCTGTCGGGCGCAAGGTTGGGCGCTGCAGCCGGCAGGCATTGCTGCGTGATGCCGCCGGGACTTTCTCCGGCATCCGGGGCGAATGCCGCGATATAGACGAGCCCCACCACATTCGGCTGGTTGCCCGCCTGCGTGATCACAGCGCCACCGTACGAGTGGCCCACCAGCAGCACGGGGCCGGCCTGCTGCGCAATCATCTTTCGGGTACGTTCGGCATCGTCGGCCAGTGAGGTCAGCGGCATCTCGACGGCGTGAAGGGACGTATGCCCCTTGCGTGCAAGCTCGACGATGACTTTGCCCCAGTGGGCGGCGCCTCCCCAGAACCCATGTACCAGAATGATGGTGGGCTTGTTGCTCATGATGCGACTCCTGTCTGTCTACGGTTTTGCTGGTCACCGAGGTTTTCGGCGTGCGCGGCCCTTCGGCGGGGGCAAACCGCGCCCGCATCCGGTCCGCGAATTCGGATCCGGAATGCCGGAACAACTATAGAAGCCGGTTACCGATGCATGCCAGCCATCTGCATGAGCAGGCGGAGCACCAGGGCTGCCACGCCCAGCCCGGCCACGCTGCAGGTCCAGATGAGCAGAAGCCAGCCAGTCCGGCGCGCCCAGTCAGGAAAGTGCGACATGTCGGGTCTCCTAGTGGTAGCCATCGCCGACGCGGACCTTGCCGCGGAACACGTAGTAGGACCACACCGTGTACATCAGGATGAACGGAATCACGAACAGCGCGCCGACCAGCGCGAAGCCCTGGCTTTGCGGCGGCGCGGCGGCGGCCCAGATCGAGACCGATGGCGGCACGATGTTGGGCCACACACTGATGGCCAGGCCGCTGTATCCCAGGAAAACCAGCCCGAGCGTGAAGAGGAACGGTTGCGCATGGGTGTCCCGGCGCAAGGCACGCAGCAGGAGCACGGCGCACAGCAGCACAAGCAGGGGGACCGGCGCGAACCAGAAGAGGTTGGGCAGGCTGAACCAGCGTTCGGCGATGCGTGGCTGGGCAATCGGCGTCCAGATGCTGATGACCGCGATGATCGCGAGCAGCGCCCACACCAGCCGGGACGTCAGGGCTTTCATCCGGTCGTGCAGCGGGCCCTCGGTCTTCAGGATCAGCCACGTGCCCCCCAGCAGCGTGTAGGCGACGACCACGCCGACGCCGCAGAACAGCGGGAACGGGGCGAGCCATCCCATGGGGCTGCCCACGAAGGCGCCGTCCTTGACGGGCAGGCCATCGACGTAGGCCCCCAGCGCCACCCCCTGGAAGAACGCGGCCACCAGTGATCCGCCCATGAACGACAGATCCCATACCGGGCGTTCGCGGTCGTTGGCCTTGAAGCGGAATTCGAACGCCACGCCACGAAAGATCAGCCCCAGCAGCATCAGAACGATCGGCAGGTAGAGCGCGGACAGGACCACGGAGTAGGCCAGCGGGAACGCCGCCAGCAGGCCCGCGCCGCCCAGCACCAGCCAGGTCTCGTTGCCGTCCCAGACGGGCGCCACCGTGTTCATCATCACATCGCGGTCATGCCGGGCGGGCACGAACGGAAACAGGATGCCGATGCCGAGATCGAAGCCGTCCATCACGACGTACATCATCACGCCGAAGAAGATGATCAGAATCCAGAGCAGAGAGAGATCGATACCCATGATGTCAGCTCCTTGCTTCCGCGGGGTTCAGGCGCGTGTCGTCGTTGATGGCCGATAGCGGCCGCGCGGGTTTGTGGTCCGTTGGCGGTTCGGCATCGGATTCGAACACGTCGCCCTCGGACGGCTTCGGCCCCTTGCGTACCAGCCGCAACATGTAGGCAATGCCCACGCCGAAGACGAAGAAGTACGTAATGACGAACAGCGCCAGCGAGATCGTCAGCTGCGTGACGCTGTGCGGCGTCGCGGCATCGGCCGTCCGCATCAGGCCATACACCACCCAGGGCTGGCGGCCGATCTCCGTGGTGAACCACCCGGCGAGCAGGGCGACCAATCCTGTGGGACCCATCCAGAGCGCCATGCGCAGGAAGCCGCGATGTTCATACAGCCGCCCGCGCCAGCGCAGCCATTGGCTCCAGAGGCCGAGCAGGATCATCAGCATGCCCAGGCCAACCATCACACGGAAGCTCCAGAACAGGATCGCGGCATTGGGTCGGTCTTGCGGCGGGAAGGATTTCAGGCCCTTGATTTGCCCGTCCAGCGTGTGCGTCAGAATCAGGCTGCCCAGGCGAGGAATGCCGACTGCGAAGCGTGTTTCCTCGCGCTCCATATCTGGCCAGCCGAATATCAGCAACGGCAGTGGCTCGTCACCGTGCGACTCCCAATGGCCTTCCAGCGCGGCGATCTTCGCGGGCTGATGTTCGAGCGTGTTCAGGCCGTGCATGTCACCCACCACGGCCTGGATGGGGGCGACGATCAGTAGCATTCCCATCGCCATCGACAGCATCTTGCGGATGGCCGGATTGTTGTTGCCGCGCAGCAGATGCCATGCGGCCGATGCAGTGACGAACAGCGCAGTGGAGAGGAAGGCCGCGATGCTCATATGCACCAGGCGATAGGGGAACGACGGATTGAAGATCACGGCGAGCCAGTCGGTCGGCACCACGCGGCCATCGACGATCTCGAATCCCTGCGGGGTCTGCATCCAGCTATTGGACGCCAGAATCCACGTGGCCGAGATCAGCGTGCCCAGTGCCACCATCAGCGTGGCGAAGAAGTGCAGCCCCGGGCCGACCCGCTTCCAGCCAAACAGCATGACGCCGAGGAAGCCCGCTTCGAGGAAGAAGGCCGTCAGCACCTCGTACGCCAGCAGGGGGCCGGTGATGCTGCCCGCGAACTCGGAGAAGAAACTCCAGTTGGTACCGAACTGGTAGGCCATCACCAGTCCGGAGACCACGCCCATGCCGAAGTTCAGCGCGAAGATCTTGGACCAGAAATGATAGAGGTCGCGATAGACGGTGTTCCCGGTGCGTAGCCAGCACCCTTCCAGCACGGCAAGGTAGGACGCCATCCCGATCGTGATGGCCGGAAAAATGATGTGGAACGAGACGGTGAAGGCAAACTGAAACCGCGCCAGATCAAGGG
This sequence comes from Cupriavidus sp. Met-2, assembly GCF_049843575.1. Taxonomy (NCBI): domain Bacteria; kingdom Pseudomonadati; phylum Pseudomonadota; class Betaproteobacteria; order Burkholderiales; family Burkholderiaceae; genus Cupriavidus; species Cupriavidus sp. Met-2. The sequence continues at coordinate 140,199 of NZ_JBBHZL010000005.1, read as the reverse complement.
CTTCGAATGCAGACATGGACAAATTCTCCTGGACTCATCCCGATCCGCGCCTCGCCTGTCTGGCGGCTTGCGACACCGTGAGCCCGTGGCAAAGATTCCATACAGTGATAAACTGTATGTGTTTGTGTATGGACTGTATGCGTATACTATGCCTCGGGTTCCGGGTTTGCAATGGACGATTGAAGGAAGTCGACGATGAGTGACACGAAAGGCGAACGCCGTGTGGATTGGCTGCGCCCGCTGACGCCGGGCGCAGGGCCGCGCTACATGCAGATCGCGGATTTGATTGCGCGGGCGGTGCAGACGGGCGAACTCGCCGTGGGCGACCAGATCCCGTCGCAGCGGTGGCTGGCGACGCAACTCGGGGTGGATCTCACCACGGTGACGCGTGCCTATACGGAGGCACGCAATCGTGGCCTGATCTCGTCGTTCAGCGGGCGTGGCTCGTTCGTCGCGGGCGTTGGCGAGGCGGGCGATGAGATGCGTATCGACCTGTCGATGAACACCCCACCGCAGCCGGCCAGTGGAAGCATGGGTGACGCGCTCAAGTTGGCCATTGACGAAGTGCTGGCACGGCAAGGCATCGAGGCGATGTCCGCCTACCAGGACACGTGGTCCGGCGCCTCGATCGTCCAGGCGGGCAGGGCGTGGCTGCGGCCCGCGGTTGGCGCGATGGCAGGGCAGCAGGAACTGATTGTCTGCGCGGGTACCCAGGCCGCGATCTTCAGCCTTTTGCAGTCGCGCACGCAGCGTGGGGATGCCGTCCTTGCCGAGCCGCTGACCTATCCCGGCTTTCTGCTTACCGCGCAGCAGCTCGGTTTGCGTGTCGTCGCGCTCGAAGTCGACCAGGATGGAGTGTTGCCGGACGCGATCGAACGAAGCCATCGCGAAACCGGCGCGCAGGTGATCTACCTGAATCCGACGCTCCAGAACCCGACTGCGAGCACCATGCCCGAGCACCGGCGCAAGGCCATCGGGGCCATGCTGCGCAAGCTCGGCATGACGCTGATCGAGGACGATCCCTACCGCTACCTGCTCAACGACGCGCCGCCGCCGATCGTCACCTACGAAGGGGGCGAGCGTGCGTACTATCTGACCTCGCTGTCGAAATGCCTCTGGCCGAGCCTGCGCACGTCGTTCGTCCTGTTGCCGCGCCAGCACGATGCCGCAATGCTGCAGGATGCGTTGCGCGCCTCCAGCATGGGGTGTTCGCTATTGCTGACCGCGGTGGCCGAGCACTGGATGCGCAGTGGCCAGGCCAGGCACCTGATGCTCGACATCCAGCGCGAAGTGCGCGCGCGGCAGACGCTGGCGCGCAACCTGTTGCCGAAGGACGTCAACGCACATCCCACCGGCCTGCACTTGTGGATGACGCTGCCGGCCCACTGGAATCGACAGTTGTTCGCGCTCGCGCTCGAGCAGCAGGGCGTGCTGGTGGCCTGCTCGGATGCGTTCAGCGTGGATGCGAATCCCGTGGATGCGGTGCGTCTGTCGGTCGGCGGCGCGCGTAGCCAGACGGATCTGGCTCATGCGTTGCAGCGGATCTCCACGTTGCTGCGGGAGGATCGCCGTCGAGGCGTACGGGCTATTGTCTAGTTGTCGTCCAGCAGCGCCGGGCACCTGTCTGGCACTTTGCGCCGGAGCTGTGGTCCGTCATCCATACGGGTCTTGGGTGTATGGATGGAAGCGGCGGTATCTGCAGATCTCTCGCCTTTGTCGGGTACGTCACACGGCTGCACCACTGTGCACGCGTTCTTCGGTCGTCCTGCCATATAAATCGATTCATCAGCGATGGGGGAATATCGCTCAGTCGCGCGAACTGGTCGCAATCCCTTATTGATGAAACGTTTCATTGTTGTTAGAGTCGTCCCCACAAATAGACAGACGGACGGCGGGGAGCAAGCCACGACCGCCGCGCATAAGGAGACGACGGATGACGATTGACCGCAGGGATGTCCTGTCCGCTACGCATGTGCTTGCCGGTAGAGACATGCCATGACGATTTCGCGCTGGAAGCAGCGGCCTGCTGCATCGAACTGGGGCGATTTCGGTCCCGACGATCAATTGGGGTCCCTGAACTACATCACACCCGACGTGGTGCGCAGGGCGGTGCGGGAAGTCCGCACCGGGCGCAGCCTTTGTCTGAGCCTGCCGCTCGACTATCCGGGTGGCAATGTGCTCAACCCGCGCCGGCATCCGCCACGGCTGCGGCCGACCGAGCGCGATGGCCGGCTCGTTTACAACCTTCCGCTATCGGCATCGTCGCACGAACACACCGATGTGCTGTGCGACGACTCGGTGCTGCTGCACACGCAGTACTCGACGCAATGGGACAGCTTTGCCCACGTCGGCCATCGCTTCGACGTACAGGGCGACGGCAATCCGGTGGCGGTCTACTACAACGGTTTTCGCGCCGGCGTGGACGTGGTGGGGCCGGGCGATCCCGACGGCCGGCCGATGGGCGCCCATCGGCTCGGTATCGAGACCTTCGCGGTCAAGGCGATCCAGTCGCGCGGCGTGCTGGTGGACCTGCTCGCATCGTGTGGCCGCGAGCGTGTGTACGTCGGCTATGACCATTTGATGCGCGCGCTGGACGCGGCGCGCGTCGAAGTCGAGCCCGGCGACATCCTGTGCCTCTACACCGGCTTTGCCGACATGCTGCTGGAAATGGAGCGTCAACCCGATCCCCATTTGCTCGAACGAAGCTGCGCGGTGCTCGACGGCCGCGATGCCAGGCTGCAGCAATGGATCGTCGACCAGCGTATCGCTGCGCTGTGCGCGGACAACTACGCGGTTGAGGGCATTCCCGCCACGGCGGCATCCATGCCCTGCGCGCGCTTGCCGCTGCACGAGCTGTGTCTGTTCCGCTATGGCATTCCGCTCGGTGAACTCTGGTATCTCGCGGAGCTGGCCGCTGCGCTGAAGGCCGAGGGTCGCACGCGTTTCCTGCTGACCGCGCCGCCGTTGCGCCTGCCGGGTGCGGTGGGTTCGCCAGTGACGCCCGTGGCAACGATCTGATTCCCGTTCGACAAGGAACACCATGGATTTATCCAGGCATGGCGGCACGCTGGCCGGCAAGCGCATTCTCGTCGTCGGAGGCGGGCAGGGGGGTGACGAGCAGATGGACGAGCCGGCCGGCAACGGGCGGGCCGCCTGTTGCCTGCTCGCCCGCGAAGGCGCGCATGTCGCCTGCGCGGACCGTTCTGGGGCGGCGGCGCAGCGCACGGTCGCACGCATCGCCGCGGATGGTGGACGCGCCGCTGCCATCGAGGCCGATGTCTCGCGCACCGCAGACATCCACGCGATGATTGACCAGGCCATCGAGGCGCTGGGCGGTCTGGATGCTCTGGTGCTCAACGTCGGCATCAGCCATCGGCTGCCGCTCGCCCGGCTGACCGAGGAGAGCTGGGATGCTGTCCTCGGCATCAACCTCAAGGCACACATGCTGTGCGTGCAGGTGGCGTTGCCCCGCATGACGGAGGGTGGTGCCATCGTCTTTGTTTCGTCGGTGGCGGCACGTCGGCCGAATGGGCGGAACCCTGCCTATGAAGTCTCGAAGGCAGGCCTTGGCGCGTTATGCCGCGCCGCGGCGCTCGAAGGTCAGCCAAGCGGCATCCGCGCCAACGTGGTCATGCTCGGCCTTATCGACACCCCAATGGGGCGGGCGGCATCGGCTGCGCGGCCGGACCGCACCAGCGCGCCGCTGCCGTTTGGCCGGCAAGGCACCGCGTGGGAGGTGGCGGCAGCGATTCGCTTCCTGGTGTCGGACGAATCGCGCTATGTGAATGCGATCGAACTCCCGGTGGATGGCGGGTTGTCGGCCGGCATCCAGCTTGCACCGCGCGCCTGAACGACTGATCTCGAGGAACAACCGGAGATGACCTTGGTTTCGACCCTGTCGCGGCTTGGCCGCATGATGGCGATGGTTGCACTGTTCACGGCCGCCGCTCCCACGTTCGCGGCCGACAACTGGCCATCGCGGCCCATTCGATTCGTCGTGCCGTTTCCGGCGGGCGGCACGGCCGACCTGATCGGGCGCCTGATCAGTCAGCAGTTGGCGGAGGTACTCGGCCAGCCGGTCGTGGTAGAGAACCGTGCCGGCGCCGGCGGCAATATCGGCGCGGCGATGGTGGCCAGCGCGGCGCCCGATGGCTACACCTTGCTGCAAGGGACGATTGGCACGCATGGCATCAATCCCACGTTGTACCGTCACCTGAACTTCGATCCGCAGAAGGACTTCGAGCCCGTGGCGCGTATCTCGTCGGGCACCAACGTGCTGGTTGTGAATCCCAACGTGCCGGTAAAGAGCGTGCAGGAGCTGATCGCGCTGGCGAAGAAGGAGCCGGGCAAACTGATGATGGGGTCGTCGGGCAGCGGCAGCAGCATTCATATGTCGGGCGAGCTGTTCCAGTACATGACCGGAACCAGATTCACGCACGTACCGTATCGCGGTGGCGCGCCGGCAATGACCGACCTGCTCGGCGGGCGTGTGCAACTGATGTTCGATAACTCGCCGACGGCGATTCCGCACATCCAGAAGGGCTCTCTGCGGCCGCTGGCAGTGACCAGCGCCAAGCGTCTGCCGGCGCTGCCCAACGTGCCCACGATGATCGAGGCGGGTGTGCCCGACTACGTGGTGTCGAGCTGGAGTGGCATCTTCGCGCCGGCCGGCACGCCACCCGCCATCGTCGAGAAGCTGAACCAGGCGGTTGCCACCGCGTTCCGTAGCGAGAAGCTGCGCGCGCGCTACGCCGAGGCCGGTATCGAGATCGAAGTCATGACGGTGCCCGAATTCAGGACGTTCGTGCAGAAGGAAATCGCGCGCTGGGCGACCATCGTCAAGGCGTCGGGTGCCAGCGCCGACTAACCGGTCATCGCTTTCCTGCGAGGCGATTCAGTGCCGGGCAACGGGCGCGCACGACTCGCGCAGGATCAGGTCGAACTGGATCAGCGCCTTGCGTGGCGACAGGCTGGCGTCCCCCTTGGCGGCCAGGCGTGAAAGCAGCATCTCCACGGCGTGTGCGGCTACCTCGTCCGTTGGTGTGCGCAGCACGGTCAGCGGCGGATCGTAGGTCTGCGCGAAGTCGGTATCGCCGATACCGATCACCGAGACGTCCTCCGGCACGCGCAGGCCTTGCTTGGCGATCGCGCGCAGCGTGCTGGTGAGCGTGTGGGTGCCCTGGGCAAGGAATGCCGTGGGCGGGTCAGGCAGTTGCAGCAGCCGCGTGACGTCGTCGAAAGCGGAGCTGGTGGGTGTGGGTTCCTGCAGGATCAGGTCCGGTACCGGGAGGCCGGCGGCCTTGAAGGCGGCCTTGTAGCCTTCGATCCGCCGGCGCACCGGGCGGCTCTTGACCTGCCATAGCGCCAGCGCGATGCGCGTATGGCCGAGTTCCACCAGATGATGGATCGCGGCCTTCACGCCGGCCACGTGGTCGAACAGCACGGCATCGGCATCCACTGCCAAGTCGCGGTCGTAGATTACGGCCGGCATCGACAGCCGGCGCACCGCATCGAGCACGCCCGGATGTCGCTCGTTGCCCGGCGCCAGGATAACGCCGTCCATGCCGCGTAACTGGAACGTCTGGATGATGTCGATCTCGCGTTCGGCATCGTTGAGGCCGTTCGCCAGCAGCAGCATGTATCCCTCACGCCGGAAATGTTCCTCGAGCGCGCGGAAGGCGCGTGCGTAGAGCGGGTTGGCCACGTCCGAAAACATGCATCCGATGGTCTTGCTCGTGCGCGAACGCAGCGATTGCGCCGCGTGGTTGGGGCGATACCGCAGTGCCGCGATGGCGCGATCGACGCGCTCGCGCACGTCCGGCGTGACGTTGGCGGCGCCGTTGATCACGCGCGACGCGCTACCGACCGATACACCGGCCAGGGCAGCGACGTCACGGATGCTGATCTGCTTTTCTGCCATGGGATTCCCTGAAGTTGCCAAAGAGTATAACCGACGGCCAGAGTGCTTCGGTCGCGGAGGGAAATGGCAAAACTCCGCTTGATGAAACGTTTCATTGCTGCATATAATCGCCGAACGACAACAGGAGACAGGATCGCAATGACGACACAGGAAGCCCATGTTGGCGGCACCATCGGCGAGATGATCGTTCACGCCATCGACCGGTATCCGGATCGCGTGGCATTCATCGACGGCGATGCCCGCATGACCTACCGCGCGCTCGGCGATCGCATCAGCCAGGCCATTTCCGCGTTTCGCGCGCTAGGTCTCGTGCGTGGCGATTGCGTGGTACAACTGTCGGGCAATCGGCCCGAGGTGTTCATCGTGATGGCGGCCGCCTACCTGATGGGGTTGCGATCGGTGACGCTTCACGCAATGGGGGGTGTTGACGATCACGCCTATATCGTCGACGACGCCGAAGCACGAGTGTTCATGGCCGATCCCGTCTATGCCGAGCGCGCGCTGGCATTGCGCGAGCGCTGCGCGGGTGTGGCGCACTGGTTCGGTCATGCCGACGTGCCGGGATTGCCATCGTTCTGGGACCAGGCGACATCGTTCGCGCCGGCACGGCTGGTGCCGGAAGCGCTGACCACGGACGTGATCCGGCTGGCCTATACCGGCGGCACCACCGGCAAGCCGAAGGGTGTCATGCTCGCCAATCGTTGCGTGTGGATGCAGGCGGTGTTGCTGCTGGCTGCGCGGAGCCTGCCCGATGATCTGCGGCTGCTGTGTCCCACGCCTATTTCACACGGTGCTGGCGCGATGATCGTGCCCACGCTGTGGCGCGGCGGCACCATCATCCTGCAGCACGGGTTCGACGCTGAGCGTTTCATCGATGCCGTGGAAACCCATCGTGCCAGCATGACGTTCCTGGTGCCGACCATGATCTACACGCTGCTCGATCACCCACGTGCGCGCACGGCCGATTTCTCTTCGCTGCAGACGCTTTCCTATGGCGCCTCGCCGATGGCGCCCGCGCGGATCCGCGAGGCCATCGACAGGTTCGGCCCGATCCTGGCGCAAAGCTATGGCCAGACCGAGTGCCCGAGCAACATCCTGCAACTGACGCAGGAGGATCACATGCGCACCGACGTGGACACGTCGACGTCCGCGGGGATGCCATATCCGGGTGTGACGGTGGCCCTGCTGGATGACAACGATGAACCGGTGGCGCCGGGCAGCGTTGGCGAACTCTGCGTGCGCAGCCCGCTCGTGATGGACGGCTACTGGAAGCAGCCGCAGCTGACAGCATTGGCACTGCGCAACGGCTGGCTGCACACGGGGGACATGGCCTACCGTGACCAGTTCGGCTACTACTACCTGGTCGATCGCAAGAAGGACATGATCATCTCGGGCGGATTCAACGTCTATCCGAAGGAGGTCGAGGACGTCCTGACTGGTCATCCAGGCGTAGCGGCCGCTGCGGTGATCGGCGTGCCCGACGCGAAATGGGGCGAGGCGGTCAAGGCCGTCGTGGTGCCGAGGCCGGGCGCCCAGCTCGACGTGGAGGCGCTGCGCGCGCTGGTGCGCCATGCCAAGGGCGCCGTCAATACGCCCAAGACAATCGATTTCGTCGATGCGTTGCCACTGACCGCGCTTGGCAAGCCCGACAAGAAGCAACTGCGCGAACGCTACTGGGGCGGCATGGGCCGCGCCGTCAACTGATAACGGAGACACGCGATGGAACAGATTCCAGATCCACAACCGGCCAGCCGGTCCCTGAAGGGCCGCGTGGCGATCGTGACCGGCGCGGGGTCTCGCGCGGATGGCATCGGCAATGGCCGCGCCGCTGCCATTCTGCTGGCGCGCGATGGCGCCCGCGTGGCGCTGATCGACAGCGTGCGCGAATGGGCTGAGGTGACGCACCGGATGATCGTGGAGGAGGGCGGCGAGGCCGAGGTCATCGCCTGCGACGTGAGTCGTGATGAAGATTGCCGGAGCGCCGTGGCGCGCGCGGTGGAACTCTGGGGGCGCGTCGATATCCTGGTCAACAACGTCGGCATCGGCGGACCGCAAGGCACTGCCGAGGACGTCGATCTCGAAGCGTGGGATCAGGCGCTGCGCATCAACGTGACCTCGATGATGCTGATGGCACGTCATGCGATTCCGCACATGCGCGCGCAAGGCAAGGGTGCGATCGTCAACGTGGCGTCGGTGGCGGGGCTGATCGGCGGGCATCCGAGTCTGCTGTATCCGACCTCGAAGGGCGCGGTGGTCAACATGACACGTGCCATGGCCGCGCATCACGGCGAACAGGGCATCCGCGTCAACTGCGTGGCGCCGGGAATGGTCTACACACCCATGGTTTATGCCAAGGGGATGTCGCCAGAGAAGCGCGAGGCACGCCGCAATCGCTCGTTTCTGCGCACCGAGGGCAGCGGCTGGGATGTCGGGCAGGCCATCCGGTATTTGGTCAGCGACGAGTCTGGCTGGGTGACCGGGGCGGTGTTGCCGGTGGACGCAGGCGCCACGGCGGGCCGGCATTCGTATTGAGGAGAAGGGTGATGTCGAATTTGAATCTGTTGAGCCGCTGGGTGCGATGGACTGTGGGTGCGAGCCTTGCGATGGCCGGTATGGCCAACGCGGCGGACTACCCGACGCGGCCGATCACGCTGGTGGTGCCGTTCGCGGCGGGTGGCATTTCGGACAACCAGTCGCGGCTGATCGCCCGCAAGCTGTCCGATGCGTTGGGCCAGCCGGTGGTGGTGGAGAACCGTCCTGGCGCCAGCGGCATGGTCGGCGCCGAGTATGTCGCGCGTGCGCCGGCGGATGGCTACACGCTCTTCTACGGCACACACGGCACGCAGGCCGCCAATCTGGCGCTGTATCGCAACGCGCGCGTCGATCCGTCGCGCGAGCTGCGGGGCGTGCATTCGCTGTTCCGGCAGTCCGCCATTCTGATGACCAATGCCACATCGCCCTACCGCTCGGTGGCCGATGTCGTGAAGGCCGCCAAGGAGGCGCCCGGCAAGCTCAACTTCGCCTCGGCGGGGCAGGGCACGCAGACGCATCTGGCAGCCGCGCGATTCGAGCAGGCCGCCGGCATCAAGCTGACCCATGTTCCGTACAAGGGCCAGAGCCCGGCCATGGCTGACCTGCTGGGTGGATCGGTCGACATGATGTTCGACTATCCCGAAACCGCGCTGCCGCAAATGCGGGCTGGCAAGCTGCGTGCGCTCGCAGTCAGCGCGGGCAAGCGGCTCGAGGTCATGCCCGACGTGCCGACGATGGCCGAGTCCGGCTATCCGGGTGCGGCATTAGAGGGATGGTCCGGCATCTTCGTGCCGGCGAAGACGCCCGATGACGTCGTCGCGCGGCTTTCGTCCGAACTGGACAAGGCGACCAACGCACCCGACGTGACGGCCTCGATGGCGCGCATCGGCAGTTTTCCGATGGGGCTCGCTGACCGCAAGTTCCAGGCGTTCGTTGAGTCCGAGGTGCCGCGCTGGCGCAAGATCGTGCAGGATTCGGGCGCGCAGCCCGAGTAAGACAGGAGACGTCATGCTGAACAGTGCGATCGGCGGTGGGGATGCCGACCATATCAAGGTGCGCGGTTACGATCTTGTCGATGACCTGATGGACCAGCGGGATTTCATCGACGTGCTGTGCCTGGAGATCCTCGGCGATTTTCCTGACGCCAATCTCAAGCGCATGATCAACATGTTCCTGGTTACGTCGAGCGATCATGGACTGACGCCAAGCGCGCTGTCCACCCGGCTCACGCTGCACGGTGCGCCGGAGTCCCTGCAGGGCGCCGTCGCGGCGGGCATTCTTGGCGCGGGCAGTCGCTTTCTCGGCACGGTGGAGTACAGTGCGCGCTTTCTCGCTGGCGTTGCCACGGACGTCGGCGCGGACTGGACGGCTGAACACATGCGGGCAGCAGCGGAAGCGGCCGTGGCACGCAGTCGCGCCTCGGGCAAGCGTATTCCAGGCATTGGCCATCCGATCCACGTCGGGGGCGATCCGCGCTGCATCAAGCTGCTGAAGGTGGCTGACGAGTGCGGCTACAAAGGGCGCCACTGCGCATTGGCCCAGGAGATCGCGGCAGCGGCCACACGGGCGGCGGGCAAGCCGGTACCGCTCAATGCCACGGGCGCCAAAGGGGCGATCCTGCTGGATATGGGCATGAGCCCGGAATTTGGCAAGGGTCTCACGCTGATCGGGCGCGTGGCAGGGCTGGTGGCCCACGTGATCGAGGAGCGCGAGCATCCGATCGCGCAGGACATCTGGGATATGGCCACGGCGCAAAGCCATCGGTGAGGCCGGGTCGGACACCTTCGCGGGCGGTCGCCGATGCCGGGGCCGACATTTTTATCAGCGCTATGGCAACATGGGGCGTCCTGCGTCAGCGTGCGGCGGCTCTCGATTGCACTGCAACATGACTTGAAAGACGTCCGCGCGCGCGTCTACGATCAAGTCAGGACAGTTCGGCGTTGGCAGGTTTCAGCTCGCATGTGGCGCCGGAGATACGTCTCGCTTGTCAGTCCAACCCTTTGGTCAGGAGGAGTTGCCCATGAGTCCCATGGACCAGCAGACACCGCCCGCGGGCGCATCCGAACGCAGGGCCGCCATCATCGGCAATGTGAACCAGAAGCCCGGCAAGTGCGGGCCGTTCGTGATGGCCGCCGACACCCTGGAAGGCAACAAGGTCGTGGACCCTGCCGGCGACGAGCTCGGCACGATCGACCACATCATGCTGGACATCGTTGGGGGACGGATTGCCTATGCGGTGCTGGCGATGGGCGGGTTCCTCGGCATCGGGGAAAAGCTGCACGCGCTGCCCTGGTCGGCGCTGACCCTCGATACGCGCCGCAAGTGCTTCGTGCTGGGCGTCGAAAAGGAACGTCTCAAGGCGTCGCCGGGTTTCGACAAGGAACACTGGCCCACCATGGCCAACTCCGAGTGGGCCACCAGCATTCACGAGTACTACGGGATCTCTCCGTACTGGGAGAAGGACGGCTACGATCCCTGGGCCTGAGACGGCACCCGCGTGACGAGCAGGTTGGTGACGCCGAGAATGCCCGGCGGCGTTGCCGCGGCCTGCGCGATGCGGCGGGAAAGGTCCGAGTCTTCCACGCGCCCGGTGATGGTCACCTGGCGGTCTACCACGTGCACGGCAACGCCATCGGGCATATCGCCGCCGCACGCCTCGGCAATACACGTGCCGATACGCTCACGTAGTAGTTCATCTTCCTCGTCGGGGCTGGTCCAGGTGGACGCCTGGATTTCGGTCTGCATCATGGCAGTTCCTTGCAGGTGGTGAGGTACGCGTTGTTGGTATTAACGACGTGTCACGGGCCGGCGGCATCCTTGTAGGACACCGCCGGCGGATAGCACCCTGATAGCGCTATAGAGGCGCTATCAAAATGATTCTGGCGTCGTTGCGCGGCCTTGCCGTACTACTTGTACTGTCTGCGGCCGCGCGCCTAGCCAGAACCGCTTCGCTTCATTTTGATAGCGCCTCTTACACTGTAGTCCGAATGCGGGACCACGGCGGTTCCATGGCGGCCGCATCGTGGGCCCGTTGCCGGGGCGCGTCAGAATGCCGCGCTGTAGATCGCGAATGCGTCGGCCTCGGTAACCTCGCGCGGATTGTTGACCAGCAGGCGTGTCTGCAGCATTGCATCGCGGGCCAGACGGCCCAGATCATTTTCCTTGACGCCAACCTCGCGCAATGTGCGCGGGATGCCCGTGGCCAGCACCAGTCCCTCGATATGGGCGATCAGCGCGGCCGTCTTGGTTTCGCAGCTACCGGTGGTGCCCGGCAGTATCACGTCGGCCAGTTCCGCATACAGCTTGCTGGCTGCCGGCGCGTTGAACTTCATGACGTGCGGCAGCACGAGCGCGTTGGAGAGCCCGTGCGCGACATGGAAGATGCCGCCGATCGGATAGGCCAGCGCGTGCACGGCCGCCACCGGCGAATTGGCGAAGGCCTGGCCGGCGAACATCGCGCCGAGCAGCATGGCTTCGCGCGCGCCGTGGTCGTGGCCGTTGTCGCAGGCAAGCATCAGGTTCTGCGACAGCAGTTCCAGCGCGCGCACGGCCAGCATGTCCGAGATCGGGTTCTTCAGATGCGCGCTCGTATAGGCCTCGATCGCGTGCACCATCGCGTCGATACCGGTGGCCGCGGTCGCCGCACGTGGCAGGCCAAGCGTGAGTTCGGCGTCGAGAATGGCCAGGTCGGCCAGAAGCTGCGGCGCCACCACCCCCATCTTGGTGGTCTCTCCCGTGGTGACGATCGACACTGCAGTCACTTCCGAGCCGGTGCCGGCGGTGGTCGGCATCTGCACGAGCGGCAGCCGCGTGCCCGTGACCTTCTTCACGCCGTACATGTCCTTGAGCGACTGCGCGGCAGGAAGCAGCACGGCAATCAGCTTGGCGACGTCCATCGACGATCCGCCGCCGAGCCCGAGTACGACTTCCGCATCGGCCCGCCGCGCGCGCTCGGTGGCCTCGAGCACGATGTGCTCGGGCGGGTCGGCGATCACGTCGTCGATCAGGGTCACCTGCCAGCCGTGCTTGCCCAGGTCATCGAGCGCCGGCGAGAGCAGGCCGCTCTTCGAGAGGAAGCCGTCGGTTACCACGCAGAGGCGTTGCGATTGCGGAAAGGCCTCGCGCAGCAATGCTCCCAGCCGGCGCGCGGCGCCAAGCTCGACGATGACCGTCGGCACGGTCTGGAAACGGAACGGGTTCATGGGGTCTCCGGTGTGTGGTTTTCTGGGTTGTCTTCCCTCTCCCCTGTTAGTGAGCGGGAGAGGGGGGCTCAATCACATCTGCAGGCAAAGATACTTGATCTCGAGGTATTCCTCGATGCCGTGGCGCGAGCCTTCGCGGCCGACGCCGGATTGCTTGATGCCGCCGAACGGTGCCACCTCGTTGGAGATCAGGCCCGTGTTCAGGCCGACCATGCCGTACTCCAGCGCCTCGGCGGTGCGCCATGCGCGCGAGATGTCGCGGGTGTAGAGATAGGCGGCCAGGCCATACTCGGTGGCGTTGGCGGCGGCAACGGCTTCGTCGTCCTGCTTGAAGCGGAACAGCGGTGCCACCGGCCCGAAGATTTCTTCGCGCGCCATGCGCATGTCGGCGGTGGCATTGCCGATCACGGTCGGCGTGTAATACGTGCCGCCGAGCGGGTGCTTGCCGCCACCGGCCAGTACCTTGCCGCCCTTTGACGTGGCATCCTCGACCAGCGAATTCACCTTCTCGATCGCGGCGTCCTCGATCAGCGGGCCGATCACCACGCCTGCCTCGAGCCCGTTACCGACGCGCAGCTGAGCGGTGCGCTCGGCAAACTTCGCGGCGAACGCATCGTAAATACCGTCCTGGATGTAGAAGCGGTTCGCGCACACGCAGGTCTGGCCGCCGTTGCGGTACTTGGCAACGATTGCGCCTTCCACGGCCGCATCGACGTCGGCATCGTCAAAGACGATGAACGGCGCATTGCCACCGAGTTCGAGCGACAGGCGCTTGATGGTCGGCGCCGACTGAGCCATCAGGATGCGGCCCACTTCCGTCGAGCCCGTGAACGACAGCTTGCGCACGATCGGGCTGGCCGTCAGCACGCCACCAATGTTCCGGGCGTCACCGGTGACAACTTGCAGCACGCCTGCCGGCACGCCGGCGCGATGCGCGAGTTCGGCCAGCGCGAACGCGGACAGCGGCGTCAGTTCGGCCGGCTTGATCACGATCGCGCAGCCAGCGGCCAGCGCCGGCGCCACCTTGCGCGTAATCATCGCGGCCGGGAAGTTCCACGGGGTGATCGCGGCGCACACACCTACCGGCTGGCGCAGCGTGACCAGCCGCTTGTCGGCGGCAGGCGTGGCCAGCACTTCACCGTCCACGCGCTTGGCTTCCTCGGCGAACCACTCGATGAAGCTGGCGGCGTAGGCGATCTCGCCCTTGGCCTCGGCCAGCGGCTTGCCTTGCTCGCGCGTCATCAGGTAGGCCAGGTCGTCGGTATTGGCCAACATCAGGTCGAACCAGCGGCGCAGGATATTGGCGCGCTCCTTGCCGGTCTTTGCCGCCCAGGCTTTCTGGGCGACTTCCGCGGCAGCAACGGCGCGCGTGGTCTCGGCAGCACCCAGGTCGGCCACCCGGGCGATGACCTCGCCAGTGGCCGGGTCCGTGACGTCGAACGTGGCGCCCGAATCGGCGCTGATCCATTGACCGTCGACATAGGCCAGTTGCTTGAACAGCGAAGGGTCCTTGAGTTGCATGGCGAAATCCTCGGGTTGCATTCGTCGGGTTTGCGGTGTTTAATATCGTTCAATAGATTGAACGATATTCGATATGCGGAACGATGGAATATCTTACGCCCTCGTCGGAAAGACCGCCAGAGGGCAAGAACCGTTCCGATAGCAGCCAGCCCATGCCAAAGACAGCCTATGCCATTCCCGCCGCAGATGCGGCGGACGCCGCGCCAGCGCTCAAGTCCACTTCGCCTGCCGTGGTGCGCGCGGTCCAGGTGATGGACGCCGTGGCGGCAGCGCACGAGCCGCTGACGCTGGCCGACCTGACCCGGCTGACCGGCGCGCCCAAGAGTTCGCTGCACGGCATGTGCGACACGCTCGTCCAGCTTCAATTGCTCAAGCGCCTGCCGGGCGGAGCGATGGCGCTGGGGCCGCATGTGATGAGCTGGGCCAATGCCTTCCTGTCGCAGACGCAGATCACGGAAGAATTCCGGGCGCTTTGGGACGAGACCGACGCCTTTCACGACGCCACAGTCACGCTGTCGATGCTCGATGGCGCCGAGGTGGTGTACCTGGCCTGCCAGAATGGCGATCGCCCGTTGGGCGTGACCTTCCGCATCGGCATGCGGCTGCCCGCGCCATATACGGCCACGGGCAAGGCCATGCTCAGCACCGTACCGGCGGCGGAAGTCAGGAATCTGTTCGATGGGGGGATGCCCGTGCCGCTGACGCGCGCGAGCGTGGCCACGGTCGCGGCGCTGGTGGATGAGCTCGAACAGGTTCGCGCACTCGGGTACTCGATTGACAACGGTCAGATGCGCGATGGCATGACTTGCTTTGGCGCACCCGTGTTCGACGCCACGCGTTCGCGCGCGGCGGGCGCCATCGCGGTCAGCTACCTGACCAGCGAGATCGATGCGCCGACCGGTAAGCAAATCGGCGGACAAGTCCGTGCGTTGGCCGACCAGCTTTCCGCGCGGCTCGGCGCGGGTCACCTGTCGCGCGCACTGGGCTGATACAGCGGCCAACGCCGGCAAACGCGGCGCGACGCTTTCGTTTCGTTTGCGCCGAGTCAAAGGCCCACCATCAGCGTATCGCTAGCATCCGGGAACTCCCTTTCCGGACCCGATGCGATGAATCCACCCTTGGCGGCGCCCGTGCGCCGCCCTCAACTTGTCGCACCCGCAGGCTCGCTAGCAGCGCTGCGCATGGCGTTGCAGCACGGCGCCGACGCGGTGTATCTGGGCCTGCGCGATGCCACCAACGCGCGCAACTTCGGCGGTCTGAATTTCAGCGAGGACGATATCCGTACCGGTGTGGCCGAGGCCCACGCACGCGGTGCCGAAGTGCTGTTCGCTATCAACACGTTCGCGCAGATGGGCCACGTCGAGCAATGGCACCATGCCGTCGACACGGCCGCCGCGCTCGGCGCGGATGCGGTCATCATGGCCGACCCCGGTCTGATTGCCTATGCCGCGAAACGCCATCCGTCCCTGCGCATCCACCTTTCCGTGCAGGGCTCCGCCACCCACGCCGATGCAATCGAGCTGATGCGCGAGCAGTTCGGCATCCGGCGCGTCGTGTTGCCGCGAGTGCTCACGGTCACACAGATTGCGAAGCTTGCCCGCCAGACCGATATCGAACTTGAAGTCTTTGGATTCGGCAGCCTCTGCGTGATGGCGGAGGGCCGGTGCCTGCTGTCGTCCTACGCTACCGGCGACTCGCCTAATAACAAGGGCGTCTGCTCTCCGGCCCATGCGGTGCGCTGGGACGAACAGGACGGCACGATGCAGGCGCGACTGTCCGGCATCCTGATCGACAGCTACGCCCCTGGCGAGCCGGCGGGCTATCCGACCCTCTGCAAGGGCCGATTCACGGTCGAAGGCGAGCGCGGCTACGTGCTGGAGGAACCCACCAGTCTCAATGCGGTATCGCTGCTGCCCACTCTGATCGACATTGGCATCGCCGCGATCAAGATCGAAGGCCGGCAGCGCAGCCCGCGCTACGTCGCCGACGTGGTGGGTGTGCTGCGCGCGGCCATCGACGATGCATGCCGCGATCCGAAGCGCTTCGCGCCGCGCCAGGAATGGCAGGCCACGCTGGGACGCCACGCCGAAGGCGACCAGGTCACGCAAGGCGCGTACGAGCGGCCCTGGCGCTGAGCGGCGTCCAACCATCACAAGCCAGGATTCCACATGGCAATGCCCACACAGCAATCTCCCTTGTTTCGAATTTCCCTCGGCCCCTTGCTTTACTACTGGCCACGCGCGACGGTGCTGCAGTTCTACGCGTCGGTCGCGGACAGCCCCGTCGACCGTGTTCATCTCGGCGAAGCCGTCTGCACGCGGCGGCACGAATTGCGCCATGCGGACTGGCTCGAAATCGCGCAGATGTTGCGCGAGGCAGGCAAGCAGGTGGTGTTGTCGACGCCGGTGCTGGTCGAATCCGACAGCGATATCGCAGTCATGCGCCGGGTTTGCGGGCAGGACGACTACCTGGTCGAAGCCAACGACCTTGGCGCGGTGCGCTGCATGGGCGGGCGTCCGTTCGTGGGCGGCCCACACCTGAACGTCTATCAGGGCGACACGCTGGCATGGCTGGCATCGCTTGGCGCGGTAGGTTGCACGGTGCCGGTCGAAATGGATGGCCGCACGATGGCCGCGCTGGCCGCGGCGCGACCGGCGGGTCTTGATCTGGAAGCGCTGGTCTGGGGGCGTATGCCGCTGGCGTTCTCCGCGCGCTGCTTTACCGCACGCCATCACCGTCTGCGTAAGGACGCTTGCGAATTCCGCTGCCTGGACTATCCAGACGGGCTGGTGGCCGACACGGGCGAGGGGCAGGCGTTCTTCACGCTCAACGGCATCCAGACGCAGTCGGCCACTTGCCTCGATCTCTGCGCCGAAGTGTCGCGGATGGCAGAGGCCGGTGTTGGTCTGATGCGTGTCAGCGCCCATTCCACAGGCACTTTCGAAGCGATTGCCCATCTCGATGGCATTCGCCACGGAATGCCGGCGGCGCCGAGTCCGGTCATGCCTGCGGACGCGGCACCCAGTAACGGGTACTGGACGGGCAAGCCGGGCATTCGATGGATTGAGAGCGAGGAGGCTACGGCATGACGATGCTGACCGGATTGATGTCGCGGGTGCACCGGCACATGCCGGCGCCCGCGCGCGCGTTGCCCTTCGTGTTGGCCGTGGAGGCCATGCGCCGCTCGGGATGGCTGGAGCCGCCGGCCGCGCTGAATGGCCATACGTTTCGGCTGACGGTCGAGGATATCGGCTTGGAAGTGCGCTTTCGATGTGTCGATGGCCGGTTTGCGCCGGGGCCATTCGATGGTTCCGCGTCGGACCTGACCTTGCGCGCCAAGGTGGCGGACTACCTGCGCCTGATTAGCGGCGATGCCGACACGGACACGCTGTTTTTCCAGCGCCGCCTGTCGATCAGCGGCGACACTGAACTGGGCCTGGAAGTCAAATACTGGCTGGATGCCGCGCCACGCCCGACGTGGGTAGGGCCATTCGCCGCGCGGTTGTCCGTGCTGTTTCCCGCGCCGGCCACGGCGTCCTGAATGGAATCCTGAATGGAAAAATAAGGCCCGCGCAAGCGGGCGGGCGAGGGCTTAGACCCTCGCCGGTATATTGCCGTAGCGCGTGCCGCGCTGCTTGAAGCAATGGCTGGCACGAAGTACAGCGTGCGGCATGGCGGCTAATCCGCCAATCGCATCGAAGCGCGACAGCGTCATCTCGAGTTCGTGCATCCCGCGTGCGTGCACCATGGCAAAGAGGTTGTATTGCCAGTTTGGCAGGCGTCGTGGGCGTCGGTAGCACAGCGTGACGTGCGGCAGGCTGGCGATGCGCATCCCGATGGCATCGACGCGCGCATCGGGCACATTCCACACGCACATCGCATTGTGCGAATACCCGAATGGCCGATGGTGCAGGATGACGCCAAAGCGGCGGATCACACCGTTCTTGCGCCACCGCTGCAGGCGCTGCAGCGTCTCGGTCAGTGGCAGGCCACAACGTTCGGCCAGCGCGTGATAGGGCTCCGGCGTCAGAGACAGGCCAGGTTCCAGCGCGGCCACCAGACGCCAGTCGCACTCGTCCATCTCGGGCTTGGGCACGGATACTGGTGGTGCTCGCCGGGTTGGTTTGCTGGCTTCCCGGCCCTTGCCGAGTGGAAAACCGAGGTCGATGTGATATTCGCGTTCGAGTGGCAGATCAATCGGCTGGTACCCCACGTCGTCGGCGATGTGGTGCAGCACGGCATCGAGCATCGTGCGATCGCGCGCGCCTGCGACAAACCAGAGGTTGTAGCGGTGACCCGTACGGGCATAGTTGTGACTGATTGCCGGGTCCGCGTTCAGACGTTCGGCCACCTGCTTCATTTCATTGGGCGGCACCGCCAGCGCGGCCAGCGTGCTTGTCCCGATCGAATTGGGGGCGAACACCGCGCCGATGCGGCTGATGCGTCCGTTGCCGAGGTCTCGTGCAAGCAGGCTCAGTACCGTTCGCTCGGAGAGGCCGAGTAGTGATGCCGCGCGTTGATAGGGGCGGGTGTCGAGCGGGAAATCGTGCTGAATGCGGTCGTAGAGTTGGGTGTCATCAAACATGGCGACGATCGGGTCTATCCACTTGGATTGGCCCGGGCGCCAGGTGTCAAAGCCGAAGCATCAAGGCCGATGCCGTGGCCGCGAGTCCGAGGAGGGACCGATGTCGCCCGAGACATGGGGGCATCATCGTGAAGTTCCGCGTAGTCACGGTTGACCGGTGTCAACGGAGGCGGAGATGCCGTGTCCCACGGCCGCAGATGCAAGCGCGCAGCGTACTGGCAGGTGGGAGTCCGAACTTGGGGCGGAGGCGTTCCTGATCTACATTGACCAGTTCCGGCGTCGTGTTATCGGCAGGGCTGCCTAAATCTTGTGCAGTCCAGTGCGGTGCCGTACATAAAGGGCTAGCGCGAACCGCTCGGGCAGGATATCCACAGAACCTGTGGATATCCTCACCGCCCACAGGGTCATACCCGGGACGGGACGGCGCCTCCCGGCTTTCGCTTCATCGTCGGTCAACTGTCATCTTCGTACGTCCTATGCGCCTGAACCGGTCCGCTGCCGTGCTCTGTATCCCCTGCGCTCTCGTGCTGGGCGGTTGCGTGAGCCATTATCGGGTACCGTCCGACGCGCCTTACGCGATGGTGCGGGTGACGACCAGCACCGACGACCGTACGACCTTCAGCGTGTTGGACCCCGCAAGCTGTCCCAAGGCGCCGTGGCCGCTTGTGCTGGCGGGAACCGGAAAGCAACTGGCCGCGATGGGGCGCGACAGAGAGCCGGATATGGTCGGAAGCTCCCCGGAACCGCCGTCACGAACGCGCGAGCGGAAGGTAGCGGTGGATAAGCGGATTTACGTGGCCGTGACGTCGACGGCTGCGCCACCGGCCGAGGAGGTTCGTTGCGCGGCGGGGGTGTCGTTCATCCCGCGAACGGGCGCGCAGTACGAGATCCGGTACACGAGGGATGAGACCGCGCAGCATTGCTCGGCGCGGGTGCTCCGACTGGAGCCAAGGGGGGATGGGGGTGCAAACGTTGCGCCCGAGCCAACGCAACTCGGATTCCGGGCGTTGCGTAGCGAATATCTTTGCGAGGCGCGCTGAGCGGCGCGCCTCGTGCGGCAGCCCGGCGTTTGCCGGACTGCCCGCTGAACTCTCTTACGCCTGTTCGATCAGGAAGCGCTCGGGGCGCTTGCCGAGCCATGCCGGCGCGCGGCCACGGCCTGACCAGGTTTTGCCGGTTTTCGGGTCAAGGTACTTCGGCGGCAGGGACGACGTCTTGCGTGCCACGGTGGCGCCGCTGGCCGGACGACCGCGACGGCGCTTGGGTGCGATGTCCTCGACGGTCAAATCATAATCGGCCATCAATTGGCGAATTTGCTCGATCACGCCAGCCACTTCATTGGCACGAACTTCATTGAGCTTGGCTTCGAGTGCTTCTTTTTCCGCTAGCAACTGCTTGTAGGTCGGCATTTTTGGATCCCCGATAGATTTGTGGCGGAATGTTACAGGACATCGCAACGCACCCGCACAACAAAAATATTACAAAAAATATCTGAAAAAGCACGGGTCAAACGCTAATTTGCGAACGAAAAATTCGCTTTGCATCGCGTCTATTAGACATATGGCGCAGGCAAGTCCGCCCATTATTGTGATTGGGTTGCGCGCTGCGGCGGAGGCGGATAGCCATCGGCGCCGACCGGCATCCTAACCAAAACGCGGCAAGATAGCCACCCGGGATTTTATGGCGCTGTATCCGGGCAATCTGGATAAGCGGCTGAGGGAGGTTGAGTCACCCGGATTTCAATCCACGATTGACGAGTCATCGTGGTCGGCGAATGGCGCCGATGATATTTCTGTCGGGTTTTTGAATGACGCTGCATCGATTCTTCGGAGCTTGCCGATACAGTGCCGACAATAACTAACCGGAGAACGAGAGGAAGAAAAAAGCCTCCGGGGGGAAAGTCCCCGGAGGCTGGCAAATCCACCGGTCATCCCAGGTGGAGGAGACAAGATTCTCGGTGATGGGTGCGATCAGATCGCCCAGCCACCTGCATAGAACGCGGCCAGCGCGACGGCAATCGCGACCGTGCCGATATTGAGCTTGCGCCATTCGCCCGAGACGATGCGGCCGATCACCAGCGTGCAGAAGCCGAGCATGATGCCGGTGACGATGTTGCAGGTCAGCACGATGAACACGGCGCAGACCAGGCCCGAGAGCGCGTCGACCAGGTCATCCATGTGCAGGCGCGACACGCTCGACAGCATCAGCAGACCCACGTACATCAGCGCGGGAGCGGTGGCGTACGACGGCACCAGCCCAGCCAGCGGCGAGAAGAACATCACGGCCAGGAACAGCGCGCCGACGGTCACGGCAGCCAGGCCGGTGCGGGCGCCCGCGGCCACGCCGACGGTCGATTCGATATAGGCCGCAGCCGGGGCGCCGCCGAAGAAGGCCGAGAAGATCGAGCTCACGGAGTCGGCGGTCAGGGCGCGGCCACCGTTGTGGATGCGGCCCGTGGCGTCGAGCTGGTTGGCCTGACCGGCCACCGCGCGGATCGTGCCGGTGGCGTCGAAGACGGCGGTCATCACCAGTGCCAGCACACTCGGCAGCACCGCGGCGGACAGCGCGCCGCGAATATCCATGGCGCCAATCAGCGAGGTGTGACCCGGCGCGGAGAGCGTCGGCAGCGCGAAGATGCCGGTGAACTTGACCGATGGATCGAAAACAAGGCCGAGCGCCGAGATCGCCACGATCACCAGCAGGATGCCACCCGGCACGCGGCGACGCTCAAGGCCGAAGATCGCGGCCAGTCCGAGGATCGACATCATCACCGGGAAGGCGGTGATATTGCCGAGCGAGACGGGCAGTCCGGGTCCGGGGTTCTTGATGACGAGGCCGACTTCGTTTGAAGCGATCAGCAGCAGGAACAGGCCGATACCGATGCCGGCGCCGTGTGCCACGCCTGCGGGCAGGTTGCGCAGGATCCAGGTGCGCACGCCGGTCACCGAGATCGCGGTGAAGACCACGCCCATCAGGAACACGGCGCCCAGCGCCACGGCGGGGGACAGGTGCTGGCCCAGCACCAGGCCAAAGGCCATGAACGCGGTCAGCGAGATCGCGCAACCAATGGCAATCGGCAGCTTGGCCCAGAGGCCCATCAGTAGCGAGCCGAAGGCGGTGGTAAGGCAGACGGCGACAAATACCGCGCTGGTATCGAAGCCGGCCTTGCCGAGCATCCCAGGCACGACGAAAACGGCATACACCATCGCCATGAAGGTGGTGATGCCGGCGACGACCTCGCGGCGCTGCGTGCTGCCGCGCGCGCTGATCTGGAAGTACTGGTCGATTTTGCCTTGGGCAGTGGGGGGCGCGGCATCCGTGTCCGCGACGGACGGATAGGGCTGTTCGATCATGATGTTGTGTCTCCTTGCAGGGGGCGCTGCGCGCGTCCGCGTACGGATCGGGCGTCAGCCTCGTCTCACATGGTTCCGGGTGTGAGGGCGGAGGTCCCGTGGGCATCGGGCAAGGGGTGCGGTCGCTCTTTCCTCGGTGTCCGGCCCTAGGGCCGGGGCCGGTCAGCCACCTCTGATGGGCGGGATCCGGCGAGGCTCAAAGGTAGGCGAGCGTGACGTTGTCTTCATCATCGAGGGAACATGCGGAACATGCCGGGGGCTGAATAACCCCGGGTTTGCAGTGCATTGCGAGGCTCAGGGATTTCCCTTGGTGCGCGTGCGACGGCGTTCGGGGAGCGGTATGCGTCACAAGTGCGCCATGGACGCGTCACTGGTACGTCATTCGAGCGCGGGCACTGCGTCGCGGGTCGTGCCGGAGGCTAAAGGTTGAAGCCTCCCGGCCGTTAGTTCCTCGGCAATACCCGTATTCACCCCATCCAGCGGAGCAAGAGCATGACCAGCGCGATGAGAGACATCGACGAGCGCACCAACCTGACCAACAACAACCAGTTTGAGTTGCTGTTGTTCCGACTGGGTGATGCGGCACACACCGGGCAGTCCGAACTGTTCGGCATCAATGTGTTCAAGGTCCGTGAAATTCTGGTGATGCCGCCGGTGACCAGCGTGGTCGGCGCGGAACCGTCGATCCTGGGCATGGCCGATATCCGTGGGCAGGTGATTCCGGTCATCGACCTGCCGCGCCTGCTGGAATGCAATCCGAAGTCGGGCCTGAACATCATGCTCGTGACCGAATACGCGCGGTCCACGCAGGGCTTCGCGGTGGAAGCGGTCGAGGAAATCGTCCGCCTGGACTGGAACCAGGTGATCTCCGCCGAGACCAGCGTGAAGGGTGGGCTGGTGACCAGCATCGCCAAGCTCGATGCGGGTGGCGAGAATCCGCGGCTGGTGCAGGTGCTGGATGTCGAGCAGATCCTGCGCGACGTGTTGCCTTCGCGCCAGCCGGACGTAGATCCGTCGACCGTCGGCCCGGCATTGTCGATCCGCCCCGGCAGCAAGATTCTCTGCGCGGACGACTCCGCGCTGGCGCGTGGTCTGATCGAAAACGGCCTCAAGGCAATGGGCGTTCAAGTCGTGATGACCAAGTCCGGTCAGGAAGCCTGGGACATGCTCGGCGAGATCGCCGACCTGACCGCCAGCAAGGGCGCCACGGTCCGCGACGAGATCGCGCTGGTGCTGACCGATCTGGAAATGCCGGAGATGGATGGCTTCACCCTGACGCGCAAGATCAAGGCCGACGCCCGGCTGAAGTCGCTGCCGGTGGTGATCCACTCATCGCTCTCGGGCGAGGCCAGCGAGGAGCACGTGCGCAAGGTTGGCGCCGATGCGTACGTGTCGAAGTTCCTGGCGAAAGATCTGGCCGATACGATTCGGGGTGTACTCGCACGGCATCCGTGATGCCGTGCTGAGTGGCGTTGTTGCCGGTTGATGCGCCACGGGCTGGCGCATCAAGCCCTCGCGCCGGCTTACAGCCCCAGCACGATCTTTCCGCCCTTCGCCGCTCGCGAGCAGCAGGCCATCATCCGGTTGTTCGCATCACGCTCGCCGCGCGTCAGCACGACGTCGCGGTGGTCGATCTCGCCGGCCAGCACGCGCACTTCACACGATCCACACAGGCCTTCCTCGCAATCGCTTTGCACGTCGATGTTCGCGGCGCGCAGGGTGGCGAGCAGCGTCTGGTCCGGAGGAACTTCAAGCGTCAGCCCCGAGTCCTTCAGTTCGACCGCAAACGGCTGTTCCCTGGAGGGATCGAGCGTTCCAAGCTTCGAACTGAAGTGTTCGACGCGCAGCGAATCCTCGGGCCATGTCGCGCACAGGGCTTCCAGCGCCTCGATCATCCGGGCCGGTCCACAAGCGTAGATCTGCGTGTTCGCATCGGGTGCGCCGAGCACTTGCGCGAGATCGGCGCGCTGGCCTTCATCCGCGGCATGAATCCGCACGCGATCACCATGCAGGGCGCGCAGTTCATCGATCATCGCCATGGAGGCACGGCTGCGGCCGCAATAGTGGAAGGTGTAGTCGACGCCCAGTTCTTTCGCACGCCTTGCCATGGCGCTGACCGGAGTCACGCCAATGCCACCGGCGATGAAGATCGCGCGACGGCAGGTCTCGTCGAGCCGGAAGTGATTGCGCGGGCCGCGCACCTTGAGCTTGTCGCCTGCGCGCAGGCTGGCATGAATCCACGCCGATCCACCACGGCTTTCGGGCTCGCGCAGCACCGCGATCTCGAAGGTGCTGGTATCGGCGGGGTCGCCGCACAGCGAATACTGGCGCGAGATGCCGGTGTGGCCGCATTCGACGTCGATATGCGAGCCCGGCGACCAGCGCGGTAGCGCGCGGCCATCGGGCGAAACCAGGCGGATCCTCACCACCCCCTGCGCGGCCGTTTCGACGCGCTCGACAACGAGCGTGCGGCCGGTGGTGCCGCCAGTCGGTTCGCCGATGCGGACCGCATCACGTGGCGCCAGTACCGTCGGATCGGTCCGTTCGGGGTTGCGTGCCGGGTCCCATTCGACCCAGAGATGCTCCGGGCCACGGAACGAGGTGTTCGGCACGTAAGTGAAGCGTTGATCGGCCAGATGCATATGGGGCAGCCGGCTGGTCAGTTCCTCCAGGAAGATCTGCATCTCCATGCGCGCGAGGTTTTTGCCCATGCACTGGTGCGAGCCGTAGCCGAACGTAAGCTGGTCGCTGGCATTGTCACGATGGATGTCGAACAGGTCGGCATCGGCGAAATGATGTTCGTCGTGGTTGGCCGACGACGTGACGATCAGCAATTTGCTGCCAGCCGCGAGCGACATGCCGCCCACTTCGGTATCGCGCGTGACGAGGCGCCGCCAGGCGGCCACCGATCCGTTGTGCCGCAGGCATTCTTCCACCGCGTTTGGAATCAATGCCGGGTCTTCGCAGATCTCCCGCCAGACATCGGGATGTTGCAGCAGCAGCTTGATCGCGTTGGCCGACGCATTGGCCGTGGTCTCGTGCGCGGCCACGATGCCGGCCATCATCATCGAGTGCAGGTACGAATCGGTGACCACCTCGGGCAGTTCGCGCTGTTTGCGCAGGCCGTACTGCATCCAGCCCGGGCCGGATGGATCTTCGCGCATCTTGTCGAGAATGCGGCCGGCCAGTTGCCAGAAGTTGCCCACAGCGTGGGCCACGGCCACCTGCTCCTCGGGCTTCGGGCGGCCCCATGTATTGACCGTATGGGCGATCGAGTACTGGCGCAACAGGTCCATGTCTTCCTCGGGCACGCCGAGGAAATGCAGCGCCACCGTCAGCGGCACCTCCCAGAGCATCTCGTCCACCAGATCCGCGCGCCCGGTGTCGATGAAACGGTCGACGTACTCGCGTGTGAGTTTGCGCACCATCGGTTCGTGGTGGGCCAGTTCGGCGGGTGTGAACGGCTCCATCAACGCGCGGCGGCGCGGCATGTGCGCGGGCTCGTCCTCGTTGACGAGCGTGCGATTCATCGCGTAGCCGTACGAGGCCAGCACCGCATTGGCCGCCTCACCCGTGGGCGTGATCTTCTCGAGCGCAATCGACGGGCTGAAGGTGATGTTGTCGCGAAAGATCGCCTTGATGTCGTCGTAGCGCGTCACCACCCAGTAGCCGAGCTTCGGGCTGTAGAACACCGGCTCCTGCGCGCGCGACCAGCGCACGTACTCGGGCGGGTCCTGCTGGTAGCCGTCCTCGAAGGGATCGAACGCCGCCGCCTGGTGGCTGACCGGGCAACCGTTGGGCGCGCGCAGGGCGCTGTGGTCGATCGGGCAGCTTCCACTGCTGGCGGGTGCGTTCGTCTGCGGCATGGTTCAGTCCAGCGAGATTAGTCCAACGTGATCTTCAGATCGTGAATCAGCTTGGTCCAGCGCGTGCTCTCGGCACGCAGCAGGTCGCTGTATTGCGTGGGGGAACTACCTACCGGCTCCACGCCGAAATCCACCAGCTTCTTGTTGATGGCGGGGTCCTTGATCGACGCCACCACCTGCTTGTTCAGCGTGGCAATCACATCGGGCGGCGTGCCGGCCGGCACTACCATCCCAACCAGCGCGGCGGCCTCCACATTCTTGTAGCCAAGTTCCGCGAACGTCGGCACGTCAGGCAGTTGCGCCAGACGGGTGGGATTCGCCACGGCCAGCGCGCGCACCTTGCCACCCTTGATGAAGCCCGCGCCGGCAGCGAAGTCGACCATCATCGCGGGAATCTGGCCCGCGGCCACGTCGGAGAGAGCGGGGCCGGCGCCGCGATAGGGTGCGTGTGTCATGGTCAGGTGCGCTTCCACCTTGAGCAGTTCCATCGCCAGATGGTGAGGGCTGCCCGCACCGGCGGAACCATAGTTGATGCCGCCGGGCGCGGCCTTGACCTGTGCGATGAATTCCTGCGCTGTCTTCGCGGTGCTACCCGGTCCCACCACCAGGATCATCGGGAAGCGGCCAATCAGCGTCACCGGCGCGAGATCGCGGGTGGGGTTATAGGACAGCGTCTTGTACAGCACGGGGTTGAACACCAGCGTGCCGTTGTCGGCGGAGAGCACGGTGTAACCGTCAGCGGGCGAACGTGCGGTTTCCGATGCGCCGATCGCCGTGTTGCCGCCGGGCTTGTTGTCCACCACCACCGGCTGGCCGATCTTTGCCGACAACCCCTGTCCGATCGTGCGTGCCAGGAAATCCGAACCCCCACCGGCTGCATACGGCACGATCCAGCGGATCGGCTTGGTCGGATAGCTATCGGCGGCATGTGCCGCGCTGGCGGCAAATGCCATGGACGTCACAGACACAATGGATGCAGCGAACAGCGCTGCAGGCTGAGAGGGGCGCATCAGGTTGTCTCCTTGGTATTTGGCCGGATGGTATTTGGCCTGTTTTGCGTAAATCATATACGCATTGCGTAATCATTGAATGAGGGTTAACCGCAGACGCCATGCCAAGGACACCCGCCATGCCAGCCATACCTGCCGAATCCACCCCCGCACCGCGCCCGCGAGCGCGACGCCAGCGCGTGCAGGCTGCCGAGACCGGCATGGCCGTGCTCAAGGGGTTGGCCCGTCTGGGCGGCCGCGCCAGCCTGACGGCCATCGCCGCGCAGCTCGACGAAAGTCCGGCCAAAGTGCACCGATATCTGGTGAGCCTGATGGAGGAAGGGTTTGTGGCGCAGGAGGCCGGCACGCAGCAGTACCACCTCGGGATCGAGGCGCTGCAGATCGGGCTGGCCGCGATGCGGCAGGCCGATCCGCTGCGGCTGTCGGAAGCCGCCCTAATCCGCCTGCGCGAGCGGCTGGAAGTGACCTGCTTCGTCGCGGTGATGGGAACCCGCGGGGCGACCATCGTACGCATTGAGGAACCGGGTTTGCCGGTCACGGTGAACGCGCGCGTCGGTTCGGTGATGCCATTGCTGTCTTCGGCCACCGGACGCGTGTTTCTGGGACTGCTCGATGAATCCAGCGTGGAGGCACTGGCGCAGGAGGAACTGGAGATGCTGCCGCCTGACCGAAGGGCGCTGCTCGATGCTGTCGATCCGCTCGGCAAGTTGCGCGAGCCCGTTCGCGCACAAGACTGCGCATCGGTGCGTGATACGAACCTGAAGGGCATCAGCGCCGTGGCGGCGCCGGTGCGCGACTACACGGGCCGTGTATGCGCGGTGCTGACGGCGCTGGGCGCGACCGGTGGGTTCGATCCTTCGATCGACGGACCAGTCGGCCGCGCCGTGCGCGAAGAAGCCGCGGCGATCAGCGCGTTGCTGGGCTACGCCGCGTAATACGCCACGTAATTCGCCTTATCCGGCATGAGTCCGGATCATTCAGGGCGCTTCGGGATATTGACCGCGCGTTGCACGGCCGGGCGGGCCACGAACGCACCGAGCACGCGCGTGACTTCGGGGAAGTCCTGAATGCCGACCAGATCGCCGGCTTCGTAGAAGCCCAGCAGGTTGCGGATCCACGGGAAGGTGGCCATGTCGGCGATCGTGTAGTCGTCGCCCATGATCCATTGGCGACCCTTCAGGCGTTCGTTCAGCACGTTCAGCAGGCGGCGCGATTCGCCGACATAGCGGTCACGCGGACGCTTGTCCTCGAAGTCCTTGCCGGCGAACCGGTTGAAGAAGCCAACCTGTCCGAACATCGGGCCAATGCCGCCCATCTGGAACATGACCCACTGGATCGTCTCGTAGCGCAGGGCCGGATCGGCGGACATGAACTTGCCGGTCTTTTCGGCCAGGTAGAGCAGGATCGCGCCCGATTCCCACAGTGCCAGCGGCTTGCCACCGGGGCCATTGGGGTCGAGGATGGCCGGAATCTTGTTGTTCGGATTCAGTGACAGGAATTCCGGCGTCATCTGGTCGTTCTTGTCGAAGCGGACCAAATGCGGTTCGTAGGGGAGGCCGGTTTCCTCGAGCATCAACGATACCTTGATGCCGTTGGGGGTATTCAGCGAGTACAACTGCAGGCGATCCGGATGTTGCGCCGGCCATCGCTTGGTAATGGGGAAGGCGGACAGGTCTGCCATGAGATCCTCGTAACGTTGAAGGCTAGACGAGGATGGTAAACGCTTCGGCGGAAGGTTGCCGAAGCGCCCGGTCACTCGGGCGCTTCGGTATGCCGTGCTATTCGGCCGATGCCGGGGCCAGAGGCCGCGTCACGGGTGAATCGTCCTTTTCGATCTCAGGCAGGGCCGGGAATTTCATTTCGGCATACGGCACGAAGCGCGACTTGCGCACGAGCCGGTAGCCGAGCCAGATCAGCAGGAAGATCGGAATGCCCACATAGGTGGCCGTCACGGCCACCCAGTCGATCTTGCCTTCGCTGAAGGCCTGGTAGTTCTGGCCGAGTGTGACGATCATGCACAGCACGAACGCGAAGATCGGCCCGTAAGGAAAGAACGGTGAGCGATAGGGCAGGCGGTTCAGGTCGAGGCCCTGCGCCATGAAGCCCCGGCGAAACCGGTAGTGGCTCACCGCGATGCCCAGCCACGCAATGAAGCCGGTCATGCCCGACAGGTTCAGCAGCCACAGGTAGACCGACTTGCTTTCGAACAGCGACGTCAGGAAGCACAGGCCGCCGACGGCGGTGGTGGCCAGCAGCGCGACCAGGGGCACGCCGTTGCGGGTGAGTTGCGCGAAGATACGCGGCGCGCGGCCCTCGGTGGCCAGGTTGTAGAGCATCCGCGTGGACGCGTACATGCCGGAATTGCCGGCCGAGAGCACGGCAGTCAGGATCACGGCGTTCATCACGCCCGCGGCAAACGCAAGACCCGCATGGCGGAACACCAGCGTGAACGGGCTTACGCCTACGGTTTCCACGTCGGTCTTGAGCAGGCTGGGGTCGGTGTACGGAATCAGGATGCCGATGATCAGGATCGCCAGCACGTAGAACAGCAGGATGCGCCAGAACACCTGACGCACCGCGCGCGGGATGTTCTTGGCCGGCTCGTCGGATTCCCCGGCGGCCACGCCGATCAGTTCGGTGCCCTGGAACGAGAAGCCCGCGATCATCGCCACCCCGATCATGGCGGGCAGGCCGCCGACGAACGGCGCATCGCCGGTGGTGAGGTTGGCCAGTCCGCCTGCGTGGGAGAAATCACCGCGCATGATGCCGAAGATCATCAAGGTACCGATGACGATGAAGGCGATCACCGTGAGGACCTTGATCAGCGCGCACCAGTATTCCGCTTCGCCGAAACCGCGCACGGAGATCGCGTTGAGCGCGAACATGAGGCCAAGGAACAGGGCGCTCCATAGCACGCCTGGCGTGTCGGGGAACCAGTACTGCATGACGAGCTGCGCCGCGGCCAGCTCCACGGCGATCGTGACGGCCCAGTTGTACCAGTAGTTCCAGCCAAGCGCGAAACCGAAGCCCTCGTCGACGTACAGCGCGCCATAGGTGGCAAAGGACCCGGACACGGGCATGTACGCGGCCAGTTCGCCCAGGCTGGTCATCAGGAAGTAGACCATCGCGCCGATCAGGATGTAGGCGGCCAGCGCGCCGCCGGGGCCGGCCTGGGCGATCGTGGCGCCTGAGGCGACGAAGAGTCCGGTGCCAATCGACCCGCCGATGGCGATCATGGTCAGATGGCGCGCGCGCAGTTCGCGGCGCAGGCCGGGAACGGGGACGGCTGGTGTTGTATTGGTATTGGACATAGGCTGCCGGCCATGGAGGTGGGCGGCATCATAAGACAAAAACGCCGGACGGGAAAAGAACAAGGCCACCCGAGGGTGGCCTTGTGACTGCAAAGGCGTGCTTCAGGCGTTTCAGGCCTTCAGCACCTGCCCGATGGCGTTGGCGACGACGCCCACGTTGCGCTCGTTCAGACCGGCCACGCACATGCGGCCCGAGCGCAGCACGTACACGCCGTGCTCGTTCTTCAGGCGGTCGACCTGATCGGCCGACAGACCGGTGTACGTGAACATGCCGCGCTGGGTGATGTAGCGCGAGAGCTTTTCGCCGCTCACATGCTCGCGCAGGTGGTCGTGGATGGCCTGGCGCATACGGGTGATGCGCTGGCACATCGCGGCCAGTTCCTGCTCCCAGTTCGCGCGCAGCGCCGGCGTGGTCAGCACACGGGCCACCACGCGCGCGCCGTGGGTCGGCGGGTTGCTGTAGTTGGCGCGCACGGCGCCGGTAAGCTGGCCCAGCACACGGCTGGCTTCGTCGGCGCTTTGGCAGACCACCGAAAGGCCGCCGCAACGCTCGCCGTACAGCGAGAAGTTCTTCGAGAACGAATTGGCCACCAGGCAGGGCACATTCTGGCGGGCCAGTTCGCGCACGGCGAAGGCGTCATCGTCCAGGCCCGAGCCGAAACCCTGGTAGGCCATGTCGACGAACGGCAGCAGCTTGCGCGCCTTGAGCACGCCGATCACCTGGCGCCACTGGTCCTGGTTCAGGTCGACGCCGGTCGGGTTGTGGCAGCACGCGTGCAGCAGCACGATGTCGCCTTGCGGGATCGCTTCGATCGCGGCAAGCATCGCGTCGAATTTCAGGCCGCCGGTGGCCGGATCGTAGTACGGGTAAGTGTTGACCTTGAAGCCGGCACGCTCGAAGACCACGCGGTGATTCTCCCAGCTCGGATCGCTGATCCACATCTCCGCCTTCGGGAAGTAGCGCTTCAGGAAATCGGCGCCGACGCGCAGCGCGCCCGAGCCGCCCAGCGTCTGCAGCGTGGCGACGCGGCCTTCGGCGCGGGCGGCGCAATCCTCGCCGAACACCAGCGCCTGCACGGCCTGACGATACGCGGCCATGCCGGACATCGGCAGGTACGGGCGCGGACCCATGTCCGACAGCAGCGCGGCCTCGGCTTCCGCCACGGCCTTCATCACCGGCAGGCGGCCTTCGTCGTCGAAGTAGATGCCGATGCTCAGATTGACCTTGTTGGTACGCGGGTCCTGCTGGAAGTCCTCGTTGAGCGAGAGGATCGGGTCACCCGGAAAGGCTTCTATATGTTCGAACATGGGATGCGTCTGGCTGTTTGGTTCAGGAGGGCGGCGGCCCGGAGGCCGCACCGGCAATTACTGGATCTGGGCGCTGGCGGCGGGCATGGCCGAACCGGCCTTTTTCTGCCGGAGGCGATAGCTTACGCCAAGTACGCCAAGCCATACCGGAATCAGGTAGACCGAGATGCGCAGGCCAGGCGTCAGGAACATCACCACGAGGATGCCTGCCAGGAAGGCCAGCGTCACGTAGTTGGTCAGCGGGTAGCCCAGGCTCTGGAAGCGCGTGGTCTTGCCGGCGGCTGCCTTGGCGCGACGGAACATCAGGTGGATGATGCTGATCATCGCCCAGTTGATGATCAGGGCCGAGACCACCAGGCCCATCAGCAGTTCGAAGGCCTCGCCGGGCATGAAGTAGTTGATCACCACGCAGATGCCGGTGGCGATGGCCGAGACGGCCAGCGCGGTCAGCGGAATGCCGCGGCGGTTCACGCGCATCAGCGAGCGCGGGGCGTTGCCTTGCTGCGCCAGGCCCAGCAGCATGCGGCTGTTGCAATAGACGCCGCTGTTGTAGACCGACAGGGCGGCGGTCAGTACCACGATATTGAGCACGGTGGCGACCACGTTGCTGTTCATCGCGTGGAAGATCAGCACGAACGGGCTGCCGCCGGTCACGACCTTTTCCCACGGATACAGCGACAGCAGCACGGCCAGCGCGCCGACGTAGAAGATCAGGATGCGGTAGATGACCTGATTGGTCGCCTTCGGGATGCTCTTCTCGGGGCTGTCTGCTTCCGCAGCGGTGATGCCCACGAGTTCGAGGCCGCCAAACGAGAACATGATCACAGCCATGGCCATCACCAGGCCGCTGAAGCCGTTCGGGAAGAAGCCGCCGTGTTGCCACAGGTTGGCGATGCTGGCGTCGGGGCCCGCGGTGCCGGTGGCCAGCAGGTAGCCGCCGAAACCGATCATGCCGACGATGGCCGCCACCTTGATGATCGAGAACCAGAATTCCATCTCGCCGAACGACTTCACGCTGGCAAGGTTGATCGCGTTGATGATCAGGAAGAAGGCCAGCGCGGAAATCCAGGTCGGAATGCCGGGCCACCAGTACTGGACGTAGATGCCGACGGCCGATAGTTCGGCCATGCTGACGAGGATGTAGAGCACCCAGTAGTTCCAGCCGGACATGAAGCCGGCGAAGTGTCCGCAGTACTTGTTGGCGAAGTAGCTGAACGAGCCGGCGACGGGCTCGTCCACGACCATTTCGCCGAGCTGGCGCATGATGAAGAAGGCGACCACGCCGGCCAGCGCGTAGCCCAGCAGCACCGAGGGGCCGGCCAGCTTGATGGTCTGGGCGATGCCCAGGAACAGGCCGGTGCCGATGGCGCCGCCCAGCGCGATGAGCTGGATGTGACGATTCTTCAGGCCACGCTTGAGCGTGCCTTGATTGTCGGGAGCGTGCATGAGTTGTTTCCTCTACCCATTCTTGTGGAATGTCGGGCGCGTCTCTCTTGAGGCGGACGCTTGTCAATAAAGCGCGCCGGCGTGGGTGACGCCGGGCGCAGGGTGCGCGCCGCCATCCGGGGGGATGCCGGCGCAAATCTGTATCAAGCGGGGAGGCGGGGGCGAAAGCCCCCGGAAGATCAGACCTTCAGCGTGCCGCGTTCGATCTGGTCGCGTTCGAGCGATTCGAAGAGCGCCTTGAAGTTGCCTTCGCCGAAGCCATCGTCGCCGGAGCGCTGGATGTATTCGAAGAACACCGGGCCGAGCACAGTCTTCGAGAAGATCTGCAGCAGCAGGCGCGGCTTGCCGCCTTCTGTCGTGCCGTCCAGCAGGATGCCGCGGGCCTTGAGCTGGTCCACCGGCTGGCCATGGCCCGGCAGACGAGTGTCCAGGGCCTGGTAGTAATAGTCGTTCGGTGCCGTCATCAGTTCGACGCCGGCCATCTGCAGGCTGTCGATGACTTCGATCAGGTTGTCGACAGAGAAGGCGATGTGCTGGATGCCTTCGCCATTGAACGCCATCAGGAATTCCTCGATCTGGCCGGCGCCCTTCGACGACTCTTCATTCAGCGGGATGCGGATCTTGCCGTCCGGCGCGGTCATCGCCTTCGAGGTCAGGCCCGTGTATTCGCCCTGGATGTCGAAGTAACGGATTTCGCGGAAGTTGAACAGGCGCTCGTAGAAGCTCGCCCAGTACGCCATGCGGCCACGGTAGACGTTGTGCGTCAGGTGGTCGATCAGCTTCAGGCCGTGGCCCTTCGGGTGGCGGTCCACGCCCTCGATGAATTCGAAGTCGATGTCATAGATCGACTTGCCGTCTTCGAAACGGTCGATCAGGTAGAGCGGCGCGCCGCCGATGCCCTTGATCGCGGGCAGGCGCAGTTCCATCGGGCCGGTAGCGATTTCCACCGGCTGGGCGCCCAGCATCAGCGCGCGGTTGTAGGCCTGGTGGGAATCCTTGACGCGGAATGCCATGCCACAGGCGCTCGGGCCGTGTTCGGCGGCGAAATAGGCGGCGGGGCTATGCGGCTCGTTGTTGACGATGAAATTGATGTCGCCCTGGCGGTACAGCACGACGTCCTTCGAGCGGTGACGGGCCACCAGGGTGAAGCCCATTTTCTCGAACAGCGGTTCCAGGACGTTGGGCGTGGGCGAGGCGAATTCAACGAACTCGAAGCCCATCAGCTTCATCGGGTTTTCAAAGAGGTCGGCCATGGTCAGTGCTCGGGGGCGGATGCGGGGGTGGAAATAATATTGCGGCGGGGAAACGGATTGGGGGCACCCGGAGGCGCTTCCCACGCTGCTCGACATGCGAAAAGTTTATATGCCGGCCAGCTAAATAGGATTTCCTTAGAGGCGCAGGAAAACCCTCGGATATGAGATAAGATTTCGTCAAACGGCTAGTTTGGGAAACGAAAATGCAACATCCGGAACTTGATCGCACGGATCGCCGCTTGCTGGGCGTGCTGCAGGAAAACGGCCGCGCGTCGAATCTGGAACTGGCGGAGGCCATCAGCCTGTCGCCCGCGCAGACTTTGCGGCGTCACCGCCGCCTGGAGGAGGGCGGCATCATCAAGCGCTACGAGGCGCGGCTGGATAGTTCGGCACTTGGCTTCGGCGTCACGGCGTTTATCCATGTGACGATGGAGCGCGGGCATATCCGCGACCTGTCCAAGTTCAAGGGACTGGTGGCGGAACTGGCGCAAATCCAGGAGTGCTTCTCCGTCACCGGAGACATCGACTATGTGCTGAAGGTGGTGGCCAAGGACCTGAAGTCCTTGTCTGACTTCCTGCTCGACACCTTGATGCGCATCCCGGGTGTGAGCGGGGTGAAGTCGAGCGTGTGCCTTGACGAGATCAAGTGCACGAGTGCAATGCCGCTGGAGATCTAGGCAGGTTTCAGTCCCCAGTCTTCAGCGGCGGGTGTATCTGGGTCCTGCTGCCTTACGGGAGGATGCGCCGCATCGCCGCGGCGATGTCCTTGGCACTTTCCGGCCTTACCAGCCGCGCTACTTCCTTGCCATCCCGAAGGAAAACCAGGGTCGGCCAGAGCTTGACACGGAACGAGCGACCCAGCGGCCGACCGCTCCCATCCTCGACCTTCACGTGATGGATGGCCGGGTAGCCGCCGAACGCTTCCTCGATCAACGGCTGGGCGCGCATGCAGTAGCCGCACCACGGGGCGCCGAACTCCAGCAGCGTGGCGCCCGGCAGGGCATCGATCTCGTCGCGGGTCGGTTCGGTGGCGGCAAAACTCCTGGTCATGCTCATCGCGGTCTGGCTCCTCGTGTGCGTGCAAATGTGCGCCATGATGCACATCCCGATGGGCGCAACCGGCGTGACCATCATTTTGCCAGCACAGGGGCGTCGGTGTGCGGCATCGTTTTCGTGGCTGTTCAGGCATGTCAACGGCTTTGATGGGCTCGTCGGGGTGCTGGTCTGATCTGCATCAAGCGGCCTCGGATTGCGCTCACTACTATTGATGCAATTTAAATGCATCTTTACGGATGCCATACCCAGCCGAAAGGAATTCCATGTCTCAGTCCACTTCCAACCCGCAACTCGACCTCCGCACGATCCCGCCGCGTGACCGCCATCCGCTGATTTTCTCGACGTTTACCGGGCTTGAGGTCGGCCAGGCGCTGGAGTTAGTCAATGACCATGATCCGCGTCCGCTTCAGATGCAATTCCAGATCGAGCGTCCTGGCCAGTTTGCCTGGGACTACCTGGAACAAGGCCCCGCCACTTGGCGCGTGGCCATCAAGAAGGTTGCATCGGCCGCCAAGGCTGGTCAGTGCTGCGGGGGTTGCGGCGGCGCCTGATTACGACGGCCGAACCGTTCCCACTCCCCATGTCAGGCGCCCGACCCGGCGCCTGTTTTCCTTTGTTCTGCCGAGTTCATGATGTCTACGTCCGATCGCTCCAGACTCCCTTTGGTCTACGCCTGCTCAGGGTGTTCAAGTGTCGCCCAACTGGCCAATGCCTTTGCCGTCCGGCTGGATCGCAGCGGCCAAGCCGAGATGTCCTGTATCAGTGGGGTAGGAGGCCGCGTGCCCGCGCTGACGCGGATCGCGCAGTCGGGGCGTCCGATTCTGGCGATCGATGGCTGTCAGCTTGCTTGCGTGAAGGCTTGTCTTGAGGGTGTCGGGGTGGTTGCCTCGCGTCACCTGGTGCTGAACAGGATCGGGGCAACCAAGCGCCAGCACGGAGAATGCACCGAGGCCGAAGAGGCGGCGACCTGGCAGAGCATCAAGCTCGCGCTTTCGGAGATCTTGCCGGTCTCCGAAAGCGTGGTGAGCAATTAAAGCTGTTTCAGATTGAAGCGAAGCGGTTCTGGCAAGGCCCCGCACGACGCCAGAATCTTTTTGAAACGGCCTCCTAGGGCCGAGCGGCTTGGGCGAGCATGGTGGCAATCTGCTCGTCCTTTTCTTCCCAGACCTGCCCCAGCCAGCGGTGAAATTCACCGCGGAAGGTTGCATCGCTGTTGTAGTCGCTGGTGCAGAAGTCCGGCGGGATCGGCAGTTCCCGAATATGCACCATTACCCTGCCAGCCTGACCGCTGGCAAGTTGCCAGAATGTGGGTGTGCCATCCGGGTAGGCAATGCTGACATCCAGCAGCGCGTGGAACTGTTCTCCCATCGCGTTGAGCGCCATGGCGAGCGAGCCAGCCTTGGGTTTGAGCAGATGGCGATACGGGGACGATTGCGCCCGATGCTTGACCGGGGTGTAGCGCGTGCCTTCCGCAAAGGTCATCACGCTGGTCGGAATCCGGGCGAACTTGGCGCACGCGCGTCGCGTGGTCTCGCGGTCCTGGTTGCGCAATTCAGGATTCTTGCGCAGCGCGGCTTTCGAATGCCGCCGCATGAACGGGAAATCCAGCGCCCACCAGGCCAGGCCAATAACCGGCACGTAGATGAGCTGCTGCTTCAGGAAGAACTTCAGCAGTGGAATCCGCCGGTTCAATACGCGCTGAAGCACGAAGATGTCGACCCAGGAGCGGTGATTGCAGTTAACCAGATACCAGCTGTCCGGGCGCAACGAACCGAGACCTTCCACGGCCCAGGGCTCACGCTGGAGCAGGCCGATCCAGACGCCGTTGCAACTGATCCAGCTTGTCGCGATGCGGTTGAGAATGGGGTCGATCAGCCGTCGCACACCGGCGAACGGCAACAGCAATTTGATCACGGCGAGCACGAACAGCGGCGTGCACCAGAAAATCGTATTCAGGGCGAGCAAGGTCAGACTGAGCGTACCCAGGAGGAAAGCAAGCAAGCGTTTCAACAGCAACTCCGGTGAGTCTCTGCACCTGTTTAGGGCGGAGGGGGCGTTTAGAGACAGGTAGAGACACCATCAAAATGATCCCGGCGTCGTTGCGCGGCCTTGATCGGTCCTGGCGGACTGTCTGCGGCCGCACCCCGAACCGGGGCCGCTCGGCTTTATTCTGCTAGTGTCTCTGCGTCAGGAGTGGGAGGGTAGCGCGGCTCCCCACGTGAAGCCATGCGCTAAATCATAGTTTCACGACCGCATACGGGTCGCCATGCCTTCGGACATCCATGGATGAGACCCGGGCCCGACAATCAGAGCATCCACGTTAGCCATGGGCCCCAGCAGGCTCCGTCCTGCCGCTGTACCAGCCACCATGATAGCGGCCCCGAGGCCGTTGACGTCACTTGTTTTGCGCGCGACCAGCGTGACCCCGTGCGGCCCCCGGGTTGGCAGGCCGGTTCGAGGGTCAAGGATGTGGTGATAGCGCTGGCCATCACGGGCAAAGCAGCGCTCATAGTCGCCCGACGACGCCACGACGCCATCGGTGATCGCCACTACTCCCAGCAATCGCTCCGGCGCAAGCGGGTCGCGCAGGCCGATACGCCAGTCGCGGCCCTGAAGCCTGCCGCTGACCAGCACGTCGCCGCCGCCATTGAGCATCGCATTCGAGATGCCTTGCTGCCGCAGCACGTCCATGCCGGCTTGCAGGATCGGGAGCTTGGCGATGCCGCCCAGATCCAGCTTCATGCCGGGACGCCGTAGATAGGCGCTACCGCGCGTTGAGTCCAGAACGACATCACGGTAGTTCACTAGTGGTCGCTCTTGCGTCAGTTCGGCTTGCCCGGGCACTTGCTCATGGCCCGGATCGAAGTTCCAGCCTTCAAACGCGCCGACCGTAATGTCGAAGGCGCCCTGGCTGCGCGCGGAGACCTCGCTAGCCAACCTGAGCGCCGACATCAACTCGGGCGCGATGGGTACCGGGTGCTTGCCGGCAGCACGTGCCAGGGCACTGACCTGACTGTCCGGACGATAGCGGCTCATGATCCGTTCGAGCCTGCCCATCTCGGCGAACGCCGCGTCGATGGCCTGCGCGGCCGCATCCGCTGGCACGCCGTCGGTCACGATGTCCACCCGCGTGCCGAGCAGCCGGCGTGAGGCGTGCCGGACCGATGAATCGGCCAATGCCGGCAGGACGAACATGCCGAGGGCAAGCAGCGGTGCCGCCGTCAGGTAGCGCCGCCGGGCAAGGCCGGAAGGAGAGAGCGCGTGCATGGCGTCAGCGGGATTGTGCCGTCATGTAGTCCACCGCTGCCTTGACGGCGTCATCCTGCAGCGTTGTCGAGCCACCGCGCGCGGGCATCGATCCCTTGCTGCCGGTGAAGCCTTCCAGTGCGTGCTTGTAAAGCGTGTCGTTGCCCTGGGCAATGCGCGGACCCCAGTCGGCCTTGTCGCCTGGCTTGGGTGCGCCGGCCACGCCTGCCGCGTGGCACATCGAGCAAACCGAGCCATACGTGCGCTTGCCCAGCGCGTTCTCGGGTTCACTGGTGGTGGCCGCAGTAGCCGCGGGCGCAGCGGCCGGTGCTGGTGCCGCGGTGGCCTCGGCCGGCGCAGGTGCGGCGCTTTCCTTTTGTCCGCAGGCCGCCAGAGCAGCGCCGCAAATCAGTGTCAGCAACAGGGTCTTGATACGCATCGTTTTCTCCTTTTAGCGGGGCATCAAAGCTTCGTGAATCAACACGCTCCGCATTGTGGATGTTTTGCTCCTGCAAACATGCATTGCAAATGCCTATTTTGTGATGCACATGACTTATGTCAAGCGCCTACCCCAATCGCAAGCGGAAGATCGCTCTGCCAAGAGAAGCTGAAGAACCGCAGAGGGATCGAGATGTTGAAGAGAGACCGAGAAGGAAAAGACGGCTGGCGCGCTCGCGTCCGGCCATGTGAGATTCGATTCAAGGACCGATGATGACCAAGCAAGATTCGCTAACGACATCGCAGGACAATGCGCCCAGCGTGCTGGGGCGACGTCGCTTCATGAACACGGCGGCACTGGCCGGGCTGGCGACGGTGGTGGCCTGCACGGATAAGGGAACGCCAGCCGCGGGAGCCGCTGCACCGGCTTCGGGTGCTGCGGCGCCGGCTGCGTCCGGACACGAAATCGCGGGCCTGCACCCGAAGCCTGGTGAACTGGACACGTACTACGGTCTTTGGAGCGGCGGCCATACCGGCGATATGCGCGTGTTCGGCATGCCGTCAGGTCGCGAAATTCATCGCATCCCGTGCTTCGTGCCGGATGCGCTGGTGGGCTGGGGCATTACCAACGAGTCCAGGAAGGTGATGGGCACCAAGCCGGACGGCACGCTGAAGTACACGGTGGGCGATACCCACCACGTTCACGCCTCCTACAAGGACGGCAACTACGACGGCCGTTACGCGTGGATCAACGACAAGATCAATGCGCGTCTGGCTCGCGTGCGGCTGGACTACTTCATCTGCGACAAGATCACGGAACTGCCGAACGTCCAGGGCTTCCACGGTATCTTTCCGGACAAGCGCGACCCGGTCGACCCGAAGATCAACTACACGACACGTGTGTTCTGCGGCGGTGAGTTCTCGATCCCGCTGCCCAATGTGCCGACGGAAGACGGCAGCAAGTACCACTCGCTTTTCACCTGTGTCGATGCCGAGACCATGGAGGTACGCTGGCAGGTGCTGATCGACGGCAACTGCGATATGGTAGCGACGTCGTATGACGGCAAGCTCGCCGCCACCAACCAGTACAACACCGAGATGGGCGTGCACTACGAGGACATGATGTCCGCCGAACGCGATGCCTGCCTGTTCTTCAACGTCGCCCGCATCGAGGAGGCCGTCAAGGCCGGCAAGTTCAAGACCATCGGTGATGCCAAGGTTCCGGTCGTGGATGGCACCCGCGCCAGCAACCAGGAGGCGACGAAGGCGCTGACCGCCTACGTGTCCGTGCCGAAGAACCCGCACGGCGTGAATGCAAGCCCGGATCAGAAGTACTTCATCTGCTCCGGCAAGCTCTCGCCTACCGCCACGGTGATCGACGTTTCGCGCGTGCTGGAGTGGTTCGACGGCAAGCTTGCCAAGATCGACGACGCCATCGTGGCCGAGGTCGAACTGGGCCTGGGGCCGCTCCACACGGCATTCGACGGACGCGGCAACGCCTTTACCACGCTGTTCCTCGACAGCCAGATCGTGAAGTGGAACGTCGACGCGGCCATCAAGTTCCACAACGGCGACAAGAACGCCAAGTACGTGGTGGACAGGCTCGATGTTCAGTATCAACCGGGCCACCTGAATGCGTCGCAATCGGAGACGGTTGCCGCCGACGGCAAGTTCCTGGCGGTTGGCTGCAAATTCTCCAAGGATCGCTTCCTGCCGGTTGGGCCGTTGCACCCCGAGAACGAGCAGTTCATCGACATCTCCGGCGAGAAGATGGTGCTGCTGCAGGATCATCCGGTTCGTCCGGAGCCGCACGATTTCATCATCTTCAAGCGCGAGCTGCTGCACCCGAAGCAGGTCTACGCGCTGGACGACTTCCCGCTGGCCATCAAGGATCCGAAAGACTCTGGCGTGTTCCGCAATGGCAAGAAGGTGACGGTGAAGATCACGTCCCAGGCGCCGGCGTTCAGTCTGCGCGAGTTCAAGCTCAAGAAGGGCGACGAGGTGACGCTGATCCTTACCAATCTCGACAAGATCGAGGATCTGACGCACGGCTTCGCCATACCGAAGTACAACGTCAACTTCATCGTCAATCCGCAGGAAACCGCGTCGGTGACGTTCGTTGCCGACAAGCCAGGCGTGTTCTGGTGCTACTGCACGCATTTCTGCCATGCACTGCATCTCGAAATGCGCAGTCGCATGATTGTTGAAGCCTGACTCTGACAGGAGGCGCGCGTGTGCCGGATTTCGGCACACGCGACGATGAAGCACGATGCAGTCCGGTAATCAGGAGTTCGCGGCCAAGTTGGCCGCATTTTTTCTGCTGCTGTTCCTGTGCATGCAGACCGCGTTGGCGGATCACGCCGCCTATGAGGCCGCGTTGCCGCCTAATCTGGGCGAGGCCAGGGATATGTGCGCCCTTGTGCCATGCGCCGACGTGTTTCCCGGCGCCGTGCGCTTTTCCGAGCGCAAGGGGCAGCCGCCGTATGTGGAAGCCTACGGTCCCGAGCAGGATGGCAAGGCGCCGTTGCTGGGCTATGTGATGCTGTCCACCGATATCACCGACATCCCGGCGTATTCGGGCAAGCCGGTGGTGACGTTGATCGGCATGGATACGCAGGGGCACTATGTCGGTATCAAGGTACTGAAGCACTCGGAGCCGATCCTGCTGCTGGGGATTCCGGAATCCGCGTTGCTGAATTTCAACAAGCAGTACATCGGGAAGTCGGTCAAGGACAAGATCGAAGTGGGGCAGTCGCGGC
Source organism: Cupriavidus sp. Met-2 (assembly GCF_049843575.1). Lineage (NCBI taxonomy): Bacteria > Pseudomonadati > Pseudomonadota > Betaproteobacteria > Burkholderiales > Burkholderiaceae > Cupriavidus > Cupriavidus sp. Met-2. Next base: position 98,393 of record NZ_JBBHZL010000005.1, on the reverse strand, counting down.
CCGACGAGGGCGTGCTTGGGGTCGATGCGATTTCCGGGGCGACCGTGACCGTGATCGCCCAGAACCAGGTGCTGACCACCGCCACGGCAGCCGTGGCGCGCGAGGTCGGCATCCTTGAGCAGGCACGACGCGAACCGGCGCGGTACGCCGTGACCGGCAAGCCCATGAGCTGGGCCGACGCCGTCAAGCAAGGCAGCGTGCAGCGGTTGCTGATCCGGCCTGAACAGCTTGGACTGGAACGCGCTTCGGAGCCGTTTATCGAACTCTGGTTTGGCGATCTCAATCATCCTGACCTGGGCGCGAGCCTGCTTGGCCAGTTGGCATGGAGCAACCTGCATTCGCAACTCAAGCCTGACGAGCACGCGATCTTCGTGATCCGGACGGCGGGCGCGGCGTCGTTCAAGGGATCGGGGTTCGTGCGCGGCGGCATCTACGATCGCATCCAGATCAAGCAGGGGGCCGACTCGTTCACGTTCCGCGATTCGGACTACCTGAACCTGTATGGGCTGGAGGCCCAAGGCGCGCCTGCCTATACCGAATCGGCAATCTTCATCATCCGTTCGCCGGCATTCTCTTCGGCGTATCCGTGGAAGCTGTCGTTCCTCGGCAACAGGGTCGATCGCGCGTCAGGCGTGCGCAGCTTCGTCACGTTCGATGCGCCATACTGGATGCCCGACAAGCTGCTTCAGGATGGTCGTCCACGCATCGAGGAACCAGAGGCGCCCTGGCGTCGCATCTGGCGCGCGCGTGCAATCGAGATCGCACTGTTCGTGGCCCTGCTGCTGGTGGTCGGGGTGGTGTATGCCATGCGTGAGCGGTTGACACGCCGTTCGACCCACAAGAACAAATGGCCGGTTAACCTCTTCAAGTACAGCGCGTGGGCCTTGAGCATCGGGTTTGTTGGCTTCGGCGCGATGGCGCAGCCCTCGATCACGCAGGTGCTGACGTGGTTCCACGCGTTGTTGTTCCAGTGGACCTGGTCGTTGTTCCTGACCGACCCGTTCATCTTCTGCTTCTGGATCTTCATCATCCTGACCGTGTTCCTGTTCGGACGGGGCCTGTTCTGCGGCTGGCTGTGCCCATTCGGATCGTTGTCAGAGGCCATCCACAAGATTGGCGGCCGGATCGGCTTCAAACGCTGGCAGCGGCCGTTGCCGCGGGCCTGGCACGACCGGCTGAAGTGGTTGAAGTACGTCATCTTCTTTGGTTTGCTGACGGTGTCGGTGTTCTCCATGGGGCTGGCAGAGAAGCTCGCGGAGGTGGAGCCGTTCAAGACGACGTTCCTTGTGGGTATCAGCAACCGGGCCTGGCCGTACGGGCTGTTCGTCTGCGCGTTGCTCGGGCTGTCACTGTTCATCGAGCGGCCGTACTGCAAGTACATCTGCCCGCTCGGCGCGGCGCTGGCCATGCCGAGTACCTTCCGCTGGTTCGGCCTGCGTCGCAAGCAGGACTGCAATAGCTGCAAGGCATGCGCGGTTGGCTGCGGCTCACAGGCGATCGACGCGGATGGCCGTATCGATCATCGTGAATGCCTGCATTGCCTGGATTGCATGGTGCTGTACACCGACGTCAAGGGCTGCCCGCCGCTGGCCAAGGAGCGCAAGCGGCGCGAGCGGGACGGCCTGGAAATCACGCCGATCGGCCTGGATGGCTATTACATTCCGATCCAGCCAGTGCCCATGAACCCGCGCGTTGCGCAAGGGCCGGACCCGCGCATGCAGACCGACCGCGTGTCCCCGCAGGGGCGCGATGGGGCTCGTGGTGCGTATTGGCTCCTGCTGGAACTGCGCGACCACCTCTGGCCATGGAGCAGCGACGGCTGGGCATCGGCCCGTGCCTTGCAGATTGCCGGGATCTCGCTCGCGCTGGCGGCCAGCGTGGCGTGGGTGCTGGCTGCCATGGGGCAGATGTCGTCGGGCGCCATCATCGCGTGGTGGTTCGGCTGGAGCGTCTACGAGGTGCTGATTCGCTTGTCCGGCAAGCGGTACGTCAAGGATGGCCCGTGGTGGCGTTCCAACTACCGGCGCGCGACCGTGATGGACATGCTCAGCTACGTCGGATTCAAGAACCTGCTAATTGGCGCCGCGTTGTTCCTGATGCTGAAGGCGCTTGGGTTGCTCCAGGTATGAAGTGGGTCCCGATTCTGATTCTTCTTGCAGGATGGCTGACGGGCGCACAGGGCGCGACCGTGCGGGTTGCGCCCGGGCGGCCGCTCCAGGCGGCGATCGATGCGGCGCGGCCCGGCGACGTGCTGGAGATCGAACGCGCCACGTACACGGGCAACTTCGTGATCGGCAAGGCCCTGACGCTGCGCGGGGTGGATCGTCCGACGATCAGCGGCGGCCAGCACGGGGACACCTTGCGCGTCACCGCGTCGGACGTCGTCATCGAGGGATTGATCGTGCGCGATTCCGGAGACAGCCTGAAGGACCAGAACGCCGGCATCAATATCCTGCCGGGGGCGCACCGCGCCGTGGTGCGGCATTGCGACCTGACCTACAACCTGTTCGGCCTGTGGATCGAAAAGGCGGATGACGTGCGCGTCGAAGGCAATACCATCACCGGCAAGCGCGACTACAACTCCGCGCAGCGCGGCAATGGCGTACAGCTCTACAACACCAAAGGCGCCCGCATTATCGACAACAACATCAGCTTTGTGCGCGATGCGCTCTACGTCGATGTGTCGCACCACGCGATCTTCAAGGGAAACCGGCTGCACCATAGCCGCTACGGCACGCACTACATGAACTCCTACTACAACCTGTGGGAGGACAATGACAGCTACAACAATCGCGGCGGGCTGGCGTTGATGGAGGTGCGCGACCAGGTCGTGCGCAATAACCGGACCTGGGGTAATGCCGACCACGGCATCATGCTGCGCACGCTGCAGGACTCGCGCGTGGAGAACAACGTCGTCGCCGACAATGACCGTGGGTTCTTTATCTACGACGTCGAATACACGGAGTTGCGCGGCAACCTGGTCATCGGCAATCAGGTCGGCGTCCACCTTTCGGCCGGATCAACGCGCAACGTGGTGCAGGGCAACGACTTCATCGGCAACCGGGAACAGGTGCGCTATCTGGGCGCGCGCGATGAACCCTGGGGCGGGCGCAAACCGTCGGAACGCGATCAGGGCAACTTCTGGAGCGACTACCTCGGCTGGGACCGCGATGGCGATGGCATTGGCGATCTGCCCTATGAGGCCAGCGATGTCGTCGACCGCCTGATCTGGCGTCATCCGGGCGTCCAGTTGCTACTGGCCAGCCCTGCCGTGCAGGCACTGCGCTTCGTGAGCCGGCAGTTCCCCGTTCTGCGCGTGCCGACCGTCGTCGACGCCTATCCGCGGGCGCAGCCCGTCAACAAGAATTGGAGTACCTGGCGTGACAGAGCACATTCACGTTGAAGGGCAGGCCGCCATCGCGCTGCGTGGCGTTTGCAAGGACTATGGCGCTGTCCGGGCCGTCGACGACGTCGATCTGGAAATCGGTTACGGCGAACTGTTCGGGTTGATCGGCCACAACGGCGCGGGCAAGAGCACCTTGTTCAGGATGATGCTGGGCCTGATCGCTGCCAGCGAAGGCGATATTCGCGTCGCCGGGGCATCCGTGGGCGGGGCCGCGTTCAGGGCCGCGCGCCGCCAGATCGGCTATCTGCCGGAGAATCTGGTGCTCTACGACAACCTGAGCGGACTCGAGACGCTGCGTTTCTTCGGCCGGATGAAAGGGGCGCCATTGGCGGATTGCGAGCCGTTGCTCGCGCGCGTAGGGCTGGCTGGCGCGGCGGAGAAGCCGGTGCGGGCCTATTCGAAGGGCATGCGGCAGCGGCTCGGCTTCGCGCAGGCGCTGCTGGGGTCGCCGCGCGTCGTTTTTCTCGACGAGCCCACCAATGGGCTGGATCCGGCGGCCATTCACGACTTCTACGCCATGCTCCAGGCGCTGCGCGAGCAGGGCGTCACCATCGTGATCACTTCCCACATTCTGGCGGAGTTGCAGCAACGGATCGATCGCCTTGCCATCATGGGCAACGGACGCATCCTGGCCGTGGGCAGCGTGGCCGAGTTGCGCCGGCAGCTTGATCTGCCGGTGACGCTGGCATTGCGCGTCGAGCGCGGCGCGCGTGCCGCGTTGTGGCAGCACTTTGCGCCACTGCGCGCGCAGGGCGTCGAACTCGAGAACGGGCGCGCCGAGTATGAGCTGATCCTGCGTTGCAGGCGGTCTCTCAAGATGCAGGTCCTGGGGGCGCTGCATCCCATGGGCTGGCGTCTGCTCGATCTGCAGATTCAGGAGCCGACGCTGGAAGACGTGTTCTTCGGATTGAAGGAGGCGGCGTGATGGCTATCGAGTGCAGACAGGTGGTCACCCTCGCGGCCAAGGAGTTGCGCGATCGCCTGCGTAATCGCTGGGTACTGGCGGTGGCCACGGTGTTCGCGGTGTTCTCGCTGGTGATCTGCTACTTCGGCGGCGCCGAGCAAGGGACGCTCGGGCCGCGCTCGCTGGAGTTCGTCATCACCAGCCTGGTCAGCCTGGTCATCTATCTGATCCCGATGATTGCGCTACTACTTGGGTTCGATGCCGTGGTGGGCGAGCGCGAGCGCGGCTCGCTGGACCTGTTGCTGGCCCTGCCTGTGACGCGGTTCGAAGTGTTGCTCGGCAAATACCTTGGGCTGGCGGTGGCGCTTACGCTTTCCACGCTGGCCGGATTCGCGCTGATGGTCGTATTGCTCTGGCAACAGTTTGGTTGGGTCGGGCTGTTCCACGCATTTGGCTTCGTGGTCAGTTCGATACTGCTGGGGCTGGTGTTTCTCAGCCTGTCGCTGCTGATCTCGGTCACCAGCCGAGACCGTGCGCGTGCGTCCGGAGCCGCCATCGGCCTGTGGTTCGGCTTTGTACTGGTGTTCGACCTGCTGATGCTCGGCTTGCTCGTAGCCAGCGGTGGCAGCTTCGGCGGCGAGGCGCTGGCGTACGTGCTGCTCCTCAATCCGACCGATATTTTCCGCATTCTCAACGTGTTCTCGCTGGAGCAATTGCGCGGCCTGCAGGGTCTGGTCAGCATCGTTCCGCCCGCCTTGGGCAACCCCTGGGCCATGGGCGGCGCGATGCTGGGGTGGATCGCGGCCCCGCTAGCGCTGGCTGCCTGGAGATTTCGACTATGAACCATGATCGTCGCCGCCTTCTGGCGGTTGCCCTGGCCGGGTCGGCCGGCCTGCTCGCCATGGCTGCGTGCAGCAAGCAAACCGACACCACCATCGCCCCGGTGGAGATCGACGCCGCCACATCCTGCGACCTCGATGGCATGTTGCTGGGCGACTACCCAGGTCCGAAGGCCCAGCTTTATTACACTGGGGACGCGCGACCACACTGGTGTTGCGACACGGTTGAGATGTTCAACACCTTGCTGCGGCCGGAGCAGGCAAGGCCGATTCGCGCCGTGTTCGTGCAGGATATGGCGAAGGCCGACTGGGAGCGCCCCCGCGGCAACTGGTTCGATGCCCGGAAGGGCTTCTACGTCCAGGGCAGCAAGCGCCATGGCTCGATGGGCCCGACGCTTGCCAGTTTCCAGCAGGAGGCCGATGCGCGCACCTTCGTGGCGCAATATGGCGGCAAGATGCTGCGGTTCGCGGAAGTCACGCCCGAGATGGTTGACCTCAGCGGCGGGGCACTGCACGACAAGCGGATGTAGCCGTGCGCGTTCTCCGTCTTGCGCTATTGCTGACGTTGGTGCTGGGAGCCATGGGTTGGTACGCCTTCTACGCAAGGGTTCGCGCCAGTTCGCAGGTACCCACGGATATCTGCTTTGTTGCTCCGGCCACGCCCTATGACCCAGCGTCCGGCATCGCACCTGACGCCCCGCGCGTCGTGCCAACCAATGCGCGGTGCCCGGTGTGCGGCGCATTCCCGTCGCGGGTGCCGGAATGGGCCGCGCAGGTGATCTTTTCCGACGGCGATGCCTATTTCTTCGATTCGCCGCTAAGCCTTTTCATCTACCTGCGCAACCTGCCACGATATGCGCCCAGCCGAACCGCCAGCGAGATAGCCGCGAGCTATGTGCGCGCGACCGAGGGTGGTCAATGGATCGCCACCAACGAGGCCGTTTACGTGCAGGGTTCGTCGGTTCCGGGGCCGATGCGTCAGGGCAACTTGCCGGCGTTCGAGGATGTGATGGCGGCCCGGCACTTCATTTCACGCCACGGCGGCACTGTCCTGCATTCGCCTGATATCACCGTGCAACTGTTGCAGAACCTGGCGCCGACCATACATCGGGCCGACCATGCTTAGCGCGGTCGGTGCCCGGCGAACGCCAAGGTTCATTGGGTTGACCCGGTTGTGGTCGCGAAATTGACGGGCGGAGCGTGAACCAGGCACCTAAGATGAATAGCTATCCGACCTGGAGCGGTGCCGATGGGCCATCTCAAGATCGCGACGTTCAATATCAACGGCATCCACGCGCGGCTGCCGTCGCTGCTGGCATGGCTGGAGCGCGAGCAGCCCGACGTAGCCTGTCTGCAGGAACTCAAGGCCGTGGACGAATCATTTCCGGTGGCAGAGCTCCACGCGGCAGGCTACGGCGCAGTCTGGCAGGGGCAGAAATCATGGAATGGTGTGGCGATCCTCGCAAAAGGGTCGGATCCGGTCGAAGTGCGGCGCGGTCTGCCAGGCGATGCTGCTGATACGCAGAGCCGCTATATCGAGGCGGCCGTTGCAGGCGTGCTGGTGGCGTGCCTCTACCTGCCGAACGGCAATCCCCAGCCAGGGCCGAAGTTCGAATACAAGCTGGCCTGGTTCGAACGGTTGATTCGACACGCAAGCACGCTCTACGCCAGCGGCCACCCGGTGGTACTGGCCGGCGATTTCAACGTGGTGCCGACCGACGACGACATCTACAATCCGCGCTCGTGGCTCAAGGACGCACTGTTGCAGCCGGCGTCTCGCGAATGCTATCGACAGTTGCTTGAGCAGGGATGGGCCGATGCACTACGCACACGCTATCCCGACACCCGGATCTATACGTTCTGGGACTACTTTCGTCAGCACTGGCAGAAGGACTCGGGTTTGCGCATCGATCATCTGCTGCTGAGCCGAAGTCTGGCGCAGCACATGCGTGACGCTGGCGTCGACAAATGGGTGCGTGGCGAGCCGCACGCGAGCGATCATGCGCCGGCGTGGGTGGAAATAGAAATGGGGGCGGAAGCGGAAGCGAGAACGAAAACAACGCCCGCCGCGAGAGCAAGACGGCGGGCGTCGGGCGCGTGATGCGCCGAAAACGGTAATGCCAGGCCTAGGCGGCTACGGCTTCGTGTTCCTCGATGGCGCACATCGAGCCGCCAACGGCGCCAATCAGCATATTCGCTGCGGCGTCGATTCGATCATTCGAGCCGGACATCCGCGCGGTGATCAGTCCGTTCTGGATCGCGCCATAAAGCACCTTGGCCAGTAGCTGGGGCGGCACCGGGTACTGCTGGCCGCGTTCTGCCTCGGCGCGGCGCAGCATGTCGGCGATGAAGTTCTCGTTCGCCTGGAAATGCTCCTGCAGCAGCGCGCGAACCGCTTGCGGCAGGACCATCACCTCTGCGGCCAACATGCCGATCAGACAGATCTGCCCGAGGTCGATGCCATTGCTCAGCGGCAGCACATACTTCCGCGCCTGTTCGATCAGTGGAAGCGAGGTGTCGATCGCCGCGAGGCGGGCCACCGACGTTTGGCGGTACTGACGTACCACTTCCAGCACCAGGTCGTCCTTGGACGGGAAGTAGTAATGAATGCTCGAGGTCTTCACGCCCACCAGCTCCGCGAGGTCGCGATAGCTGAAGCCGTTATAGCCACGCCGTCGCATCAGCACCGAAGCGTGTTCAAGCAGTTGTTCGCGTACGGACGACGTTTTCATGGCGACTGTCCCCAGCTTTCGCTTTCGCGGGGGACCCTCCGATTTTCGCTGTCTCAGATCGACAGCGACTTTGCAACGAGCGAGACAAGGGCGCCGCTGCCAAGGGCCAGCATCACCCATCCACCCAGAATCAGGGCACTGTCACGCAGACTCATGATGACACTCCAGATGTTGGTGTCGGCCACCGGCCCGGCATGTGTATCGCGTCGGTGGCCTGATCTGTATTAGGCGTTTGCGCCTTCGGTGTACGGGTCGAACTTGCCGGCACGGGCACCGTCGTAGTACGGATCAACCTTGCGGGCCGGTTCGCTCGAGACACCGGTGCGATCCAGGCCGGCGACCATGCGTGCGCCATCGGTGTACGGGTCGAACTTGCCGACCTTGGCGCCGTCGAGGTACGGATCAACCTTGCGGGCGGGTTCGCTCGAGACACCGGTGCGGTCCAGGCCGGCGACGATGCGGGCACCGTCGGTGTACGGATCGAACTTGCCGACCTTGGCGCCATCGGTGAACGGGTCAGCCTTGCCGACCTTTGCGCCATCGGTGTACGGGTCGGTCTTGCCGACGCGTGCGCCGTCGGTGAAGGCGCTGCGCTGGTCGTTCACGCGATAGCTGTAGCCGTAGACTTCGCCGGCCTTCTGGGCGGCGGGGGCGGCTTGGGCGGCGCCAGTGACGAAAGCGGCGGCGAGTGCGGCGGCGGTCAGGATGGTCTTGGCGTTCATGATTGCTCTCCTTGCGAAGGGCCGGGCGATCTTGGTGTGTGGGTCGCGGGGCCGGTGTTCTGTGCTGCGAATCTCAGGGGTCTTGGTTTGGGCGCTGTTGCTATCTACTGCTAGATAGGTAGCCAGGGCTAAAAAAAGACCGCCTCCCGGTACTGACAAACGACTTGGTGTTGCGTGGATCGGCTTGGTGCTGCGGACTGCTTTGCTGCATCGCGTCGTCCATGAGGCAAATATTATCTACTACTAGATAGATAGGCAAGGAGAATTTGGAGAAATTGCTATGCTCGAACTCGAGCAACCGCTCTAGAGTGTTCGTAATTGCATGAATATAAAGGAGAAACGGCGTTGCTCACGAGAAATGAGCAACGCCGTCTGGCACTACGTGAATGTGATGTTCTAGCGCTTGCCGATGGTGAAAGTGATCTCACCGATACCCTCGACACCGCCGCTGACGACGTCGCCGGGGTTCAGGGCGCCGACACCTGCCGGCGTGCCGGTGAAGATCAGGTCACCCGGTTCCAGTGCAACGGCTTCCGAGATATAGGCAATCACATCGGCAACAGGCCAGATCAGTTCGGTCAGGTCGCCTTCCTGGCGCGTTTCGCCATTGACCTTGAGCCAGATCGCGCCCTTGGACGGATGGCCGATGCTGGATGCCGCATGCAGCGGACCGCACGGGCCTGACGCATCGAAGGCCTTCGACCAGTCCCACGGGCGGCTCATCTTCTTGGCGACGTCCTGCAGGTCACGGCGCGTCATGTCCACGCCCACGGCGTAGCCCCACACCAGGTCGAGTGCCTGCGCCGGGCTGACGTTCGTGCCGCCCTTGCCGATCGCGACAACAAGCTCGATCTCGTGGTGGAGGTTCTCCGTCAACGGCGGATGCGGCACCGTGCCTTCAGCGGCCACGACGGCATCGGCTGGCTTGGTGAAGAAGAACGGCGGTTCGCGATCGGGGTCCTTGCCCATTTCGCGTGCGTGGGCGGCGTAGTTGCGCCCCACGCAGAACACGCGGCGGATAGGGAAACGGGCCTGGCTGCCCGCTACGGCTACGCTGGCCTGCGGGGCAGGCTGGATGACGAATTCGGTCATGTCTCGCTGGATTGTCTTGGGATGGGTGAATCGTGTGGGGTGTTACTTCGCGAATACCTGGCTCATGTCGCCGAACGCCTTGAACTCCAGCGCGTTGCCCGACGGGTCCAGGAAAAACATCGTGGCCTGTTCGCCGACCTGACCCTTGAAGCGCACGTGCGGCTCGATCACGAACCGGGTGCCGGCGGCACGTAGCTTGTCGGCCAGGGCTTCCCATTCGGTCATCGGCAGGATCGCCCCGAAGTGGCGTACGGGCACGTCATCGCCATCCACGGCGCTGGTAGCGCGGTGGCCGCACTCGTCGGGGGACAGGTGCGCCACCACTTGATGGCCGTAGAAGTTGAAATCGATCCAGGCGTCGGAACTGCGGCCTTCCGGGCAGCCAAGCAGTTCGCCATAGAAGTGGCGGGCAGCGGCAAGATCGTGCACGGGAAAGGCCAGGTGGAACAGGGGAATGGCGTTCATGGTGGGGCGTTATCTCCATGGATGCGTGAAGGCGTCGTTGATTGTAATCAGCAGAACTCGTAATATTAAACGAATCATTTTTTGACTGAGCATCGAAAATTTCGATGCTTGAATCCCGCCTTGCTCCGCTATTTCAAGACCTTTCTCGTGGCCGCCGAAACCGGTTCGTTCTCGTCGGCCGGCGCGCGGCTCGGGCTGACGCAGTCGGCGGTCAGCACCCAGATTCGCCGGTTGGAAGAAGATCTCGGCTGCACGTTGTTCGATCGATCGGGCAAATCGGTGACCCTGAGCGAGGAGGGCCGGCAGATGCTGGCGGACGCCTCGCGCATCGTTGCGCTCTACGAGTCGATGAAGGGCGCGCGACTGCAGCGCGATACGGCGCCGCTGGATCTGGGGGCGGTATCGACCGTGCAGGCCAGTCTGTTGCCGCGTGCCATGCAACGTTTTCGCGTCGCGTTTCCTGACACCCACGTCAATATCGTGCCGGGCATGTCGACGCAGTTGCTGACGCAGGTCGATGCCCGCGAGCTGGATATTGCGGTGCTGGTCAAGCCGCGGCTCGGCATTCCACCCGAACTGAAGTGGGTGCCGCTGGTGAAGGAGCGCTTCGTAGCGGTGGCGCCGAAGGGGGCGCCGGCCGACCTGAAGACGCTGCTGTCGACAGTCCCGTTTATCCGATACAACCGCCACTCGACCGGCGGGCAACTCGTGGACCGCTATCTCAAACGGCACCGCCTTTGGGTACGCGAGGGCATGGAGTTGGACGAGCCTGCAGTCATCCTGCAGATGGTTGGCGAGGGGCTCGGTTGCGCGATCATTCCTTGCGAGCTTGTGCCGCTGGCGCAGACCCCGAATGTCGAGCAGGTGCCGATGCCGGGTATGCCGATGTATCGGGAGATCGGCGTGCTGGTCCGGCAATCGGCGTTGAAGCGTGCCAGCGCGGCGGCGCTCATCGACGCGTTCGTGGCGGCCTGCCACGAACGCTAGTGTTGCCTTCCGGCGCGCTCAGGAGCGTTCAGGCGCCAGCCGCTTGCGGCGTGACGCCATCTGCCCGAGGGGCCGGGCGCCGTACCATCAATGCGAGCAGTCCGGCGACGATACATGCGGCACCGGCCACGTAGAGCGCCGGGGAGTAGGTCAGCCAGGCCGTGCGCGACAATCCCGCACCGAATGCCGCCGTTGCCGCGCCGATCTGATGCGCGGCGAAGATCCAGCCGAATACCATCGCAGCGCGCTCTCTCCCAAACGTGGTGCCGGCCAGCTTGATCGTCGGCGGCACCGTGGCCACCCAGTCGAGTCCATAGAACATCGCGAACACCGACAGGCCGTACAGCGTGAACTCCGAGTGCGGCAGCCAGAACAGCGACAGCCCGCGCAGCACGTAGTACCAGAACAGCAGCTTGCGGTTGTCATAGCGGTCCGACAGCCAGCCCGAGAGGATCGTCCCGACGAAGTCGAACGCGCCCATCATGGCCAGTGCCGATGCGGCAGGTACCGGCGACATCCCGAAATCCGCGCATAGCGCGATGAAGTGCGTCTGGATCAGGCCGTTGGTCGACAGCCCGCAGATAAAGAAGGTGCCGGCCAGGATCCAGAACGTTTGTGTGCGCGCCGCGTCGCGCAACACCACGAACGGCCCGCGCCATGTCAGCGGCATGGCCGGTGCCGTGGTGGCGGGCGCCGTGCCGGGCAATTCGCCGAACGGCACCAGGCCGACGTCGGCGGGGCGATTGCGCATGAAGGCGAACACGAGGAGCGCCAGCGTGCCGCAGGCAAACAGCACCGGCAGCACGGCAAAGCGCCAGCCCATGTGTTCGATCAGCCAGGCAGCCGCCGGCAGGAATGCAAGCTGGCCGGTTGCGGAGCTTGCGGTCAACATGCCGATCACCAGCCCGCGCCGCGCCGTGAACCAGCGGTTGGCGACGAGCGCGGCAAGCACCATCGCCGTCATGCCCGACCCGATACCGAGCATCAGCCCCCACGCGATGAACAACTGCCAAAGCTGCGTCGATACCGTGGCCAGTGCCATGGCCCCGGCGATCAACGCCAGCGCCACGCAGACTACGTTGCGGACGCCGAAGCGATCCATCAGTAGCGCCGAGAACGGCGCCATCAAACCAAACAGCGCAAACCGCACCGCTAGGATCGACGAGACCTGATCCGTGCTCCAGCCCATCTCGCTGGTCAGCGGCTTGAGAAAGGCGCCGGGCAGGCCGAGCGCGGCGGCGGTAGTGAGCATCACGCTGAACGTGATGGCTGCGACGATCCACGCATAGTGGATGCCACGCCGGTCGAGCCGGTTCGATAGGGCTTGTGCAAACATGGGTCTCCCCTGGGGGCAATGAGAATGGGTGCGGCCTGCGGTCAGGCGTCCGTGGGTTTGTGGCTGGCCAGCAGGCGGTCTCGGGCTGCGGCGAGGATGTCGTCGGAAAGGGCGTCGCCACGCGTTGCACGCGCGATGGTGATGGCGCCGACCAGTGTGGCGAGATCGACCAGTGCCGAGTCGCCGGCGGCATCGTCGCCATCCGGCGCGGTGGACTGCCAGATGTCGATCAGTGACTTGAGGCCGTGCAGATACGCATCGTGTACAGGCTTGTCGCTGGCCTCGCGTGCCACGTCGCCGGCAAGCGCCGAGGCGGCGCATCCCCGGCCTGCTGCATCCCGATGGGTTGTGCTCAGGTATTGCACGACCAGATTCCGGCGTGCCGCTTTCCGGTCACCTTGCGCCTGATCGATGCGTTGCCGCCAGCGTGTGGCCGACTCCTCGAACGCCAAGGCGCAGGCCCGGGCGACCAGTGCGTCCCGTGAAGGGAAGTGGCCGTAGAACCCGCCATGGGTGAGCCCGGCATCTGCCATGACCTGCGCGACCGACACCCCATGCAGCCCATGTTCCCGGAACAGCCGAGCCGATGCCGCCTCAATGGCTGCCTTGTGCTGCTCTGCAACCGCCCGTGATGCGCGCGCCATATAACGATCTCCTTCATTCCCGATCGTGAATCCTTGCTTGACGCGAGTTTAGATGATGAACATACTTTATTCAATAGATGTCGAGCATCATCCAAATTGTGAGGCCGACATCTACCTAACCTGATCAGTTACAGGAGTTCCACTCATGTACAAGCTCTTCGATATGTCCGGCCGCGTCGCGGTCGTCACGGGGTCCACCAAGGGAATGGGTCTGGAAATGGCGCGAGCGCTCGGCGCATCCGGGGCCCGGGTGGTGGTGTCTGGGCGCAACGCGGCGGTCAGCGAAAAAGTTGCCGCCGCACTGAAGTCGGAGGGCATCGACGCCACTGGCCTCGCCTGCGACATCGCCGATACCGCCAGTGTGCGCGCCTTTGCCGACCGGGTGCTGGAGACGTTCGGCCGCGTGGACGCATTAGTCCTGAATGCCGCGGGCAGTGGTGTGGCCGGTTCAATCCTGGAGCAGGGGCCTGAGGACTTCGACGCGGTGATGGCGGGCAACGTGCGCGGCAATCTCGTGCTCGTCAACGCACTGGCGCCGCAGATGATTTCCCGCAACGACGGCTCGATCATCTTCATGTCGAGCATCGCGGCACGTCGGGGATCCGCGCTGTTGCCGCTGTACAGCATCTCGAAGGGGGCCGTCGATCTGGCGATGCGCAGCCTCGCTCATACGCTCGGACCGCACAACATCAATGTGAACAGCATCAATCCGGGGCCGGTCCGCACCGATTTCTCGCGTGATGCGCTATGGGGCAACCCCGACCGCGAGAAGGCGTTGTCTGCCTCCATCCCGATGCGGCGCATTGCCGAGGCGCGCGACGTGGCGGGGTTGGCCGTGCTGCTGGCATCGCCCGCTGGACGCTATATCTCCGGGCAGACGATCGGGCTCGACGGCGGCGCTACGGCTTGATCCAGGTACGGCGCACTGTATCGGCGTTTGGCGCACTTGGCGCACTTGGCGTCAGGTTCGGGTCAGTGCCACACCACCGGCGAGACGCTCCGACACGGCTCGGCGGACACCTTCGGGCGCATCCTCCAGAATGCGTGGCCAATCGGCTTGAGCCTGACGCACCGTCTCCCTCGCGATCGACAGCAAACGCGCGCGCCTGAGCAGGCCGGCGGAGCGCACCATGGCGTCGAGGTCGTCGAACGTATAGGCGCGCAAGGTCTTGTCGATCGCGCGATTGATGCCGTAGTCCGTCACGGGAACGTCGTCGAAAAACGCCGTCACGCATACGGGGTCGTAGAGCGGCGAGAGGACAGGCGCCCGGCCATCCGGATAGCGAACTGCCCAATTTTTCAAATGGGCATCGGTGTTGCCCATCAGCAGGAATGCAACGAAACGCTTGATGAACTCCTGGACGTCGGGCGCGGGGCGCGCCGAAAGTCGATCGAGGACGCGAAGCATATTGCCGTAGTCGAGCGCGAGCGCGCGACCGTACTTGTTTCGCGGTGCGTACCCGAGTATCTGCGCGAACTCCTCCATGTGCACGCGATGCCCGCCAGGGGCGCGATCGAAGCGCTTGACGGCCAGAATGCGCTGGAAGGGCACCTGCTCGGGTAGCTCGGCTTCCTCGCGCGAGATGACTGTTGCCTCTGCGCAATCGAGCCCCAGGGCCCTGCATAGCTGGTAACCCGTGAATTCGTTCTCGACCAGATCGGGATGGCGCGTCGATGGCAGTTTGAGGATGAAGTCGCCAGCCTCGCCGTGGCGCTTGACCACGTAACGCCGTCCCTGCTGGATGGCCGAGAATTTCGTGACCACGCCGGGGATGGCCGCGGCGTCTTCCACCGGGTCTTCGACGAAGCCGGGCTCCAGCACATCGAGCCCTAGCGCGGTGTGCCAATTGCGCACGATCTGGGGCACGCCTTCGGCGGGCGGAACGGGTTCGACTTCCACCGCGCCCGGCAAGTCGTGACCGGCCGCCGCCAGCAGTTCGAACTCGTCTTCCGTGCTGCAGCCGCGCTCGCTGGCCAGGCGCTCGCGATTGTGGCCCTCCGGCAGGAGGTTCTGGAAGAACACCGGCCAGTGACCGTCCGTGCGGACCACTCGTACGTCCCGTAGCGCCGTGAGGATCGCCCGCGTAGCCGCCTCTGTCTCGCCGACGTATCCGAGCGACAACGTGGGGCGATTCTCGTCCTCGATGTAATCACGGTCGAAAGAGATCCGGAGGATGTCGCCATACTGGGACAGGTAGCCGATGCCACGGCGCCCGGTAGCCGTATAGAGAAACAGGCGCAGGTAGCGGATCGACGTGGTCATTTCGCGATCAAGGTGTCGACGACCGACGGTGGGGCATCGCCGCCCGGAGGTTGGGCGAGATACTTGCCTCCGGCGCGAACGAAATTCTCGAGGTCTGGCCGCAGCACCGTTGGCACAAGCATCACGTCCATGCCCAGGGCGCGTGCCATTTCGATGACGGTGGACAGCCTGGGATCGATTTCGTGGCTTTCCGTGCGCTGGACGGTCATCCGCGACAGGCCTGCGCGTGACGCGAGTTCCTGTTGGCTGACGCCGGCGGCACGACGGGCTGATTCTAGTTCGCTCTGTAAGGCTGTGCTCATTATGCTACTCATTTATGCATGAATGCATAGAAAGAGTAGCAAGTTGCCGCGTGTTCTTCAAGGTGAGATGAGTATCTTAATGATCATTTTGGTAAAAATGATCATTAACTGATCATATGCGCCCAAAATCCTGGACAGGATCAGAGCTGACCTTGCGGGGTGACGGCCGCAGGCGGCTGCTTATCGCGGGTCGCACTGTACGAGAAGTACTTGGCCTTCGCGCCCTTGGCCCAGTAGGCCACGACGAGCGCCTTGCCATCGCGGGCGTAGAGCATTTCGATGCCGCCGTTTGCCGCCGCCCATTCCGCATAGCCATTCTCGGCATTGGCATCGGTCTTGCGTTTCGACTCATACCGCGCATCGAGTTGCCGGACGACATCGTCCATTGCCGACCGGTCGAAGTTCAGGGTGACGAGCGCCACGGTGTCATGCTGGTCGCAGTTGACCGTCGCCTTGGTCAGGCCTGGCAGCTTGAATCGTTCCAGATTCCGGATTTCGATGGTGTCGCCGCCAGCCCAGGGCGAGGTGCCGGTCTTGGTGCGATCAGGGCCCGACGGCATACGCGTGCACGTCGTTTTTCCCAGTTCGACGCCGAGCGGCGCGGCAGCATTGAGGGTTTCAGCGTGGGCCACCGCGCTGGTTAGCAGGGCGGCGCAAAACAAGGCAAGCGTCTTCATCGAGTAGCTGTGGCTTCTGAATTTGAATGGTCAGCCACGATTTTACGGCCAGCTGCTGCGTGCGCTTGAGATATCAGTGTGGATGGCCGTGCCCATGCTGCTTGGCATGGGCGTGTCCACTGGTGGGGCCAAGCAGATCTGTGCTGCAGCTTGGCGACGCTTCGTCGTGCGTATGCGGCTCCAGCGCGCCCGGCACGCGTCGGCTGGACAGGCCGTCGGCACGCAGCCAGGCCACCGTTGCCTCGGCTGCACGCTCGATCAGTTCGCCGCAGCGAGTGTAGTCATAAGGCGAGATATCTAGCGGGCAAAGCGGTGGCACCACTGCGATCTGGGCCTGCTCCGACCAGCGTTCCAGGTCATACACGAGCTGCCGCGCCACTAGCAGCGACAGGGCATTGAAGGCGTGCTCGACGGCCCCGCGTGGCGGCCTGCGTTCGGCGCAGGCAAAGCCGGCTGGCAGCACGATGATGCGGGTCGCGCCCAGCCGGATGGCGGTGGATACAGGAGTATTGTTGGCGACGCCACCATCGATCAGCTTGCGGCCACCGACTTCCACCGGCGGAAAGACGCCGGGAATGGCGGCGCTGGCCAACACTGCATCGACGATGTTGCCCGCGGAGAGCACGACTTCGGCACCTGTCTGCATGTCCGTGGCGACCACATAAAGCGGTACGGCGGACTCTTCGAGCTTGGCCGCGCCAAAGTTGCGATTGAGCAGGCGCCGCAAACCGAAGGATTCCACAAGGTGTCCCCGGTTGCCAGCGATCATCCCGAACATGCTGCGCCACGACCATGGCAAGACTTCCGCCCTGGTGATGCTCCGCCACAGTGATTCCAGCCTGGCGGTACCTTCGGCATGGGGGTTGCATGCAAAGTAGGCCCCGTTGATCGCCCCCGCAGATGCGCCGATGACAAGGTCCGGTGCCACACCCCATTTCACCAGTTCCCGCAGCATGCCGACCTCGATGGCGCCCAGGCTGCCACCGCCGGCGAATACGAATGCAGTCTTTTCCATGGATATCGGTATGAAGGGCAGGGCGCCCGTCAATGTTGTCGCGTGATGGTCGTGAGGACAGCATAGGCCACTTCCGGCCAGCTCCAAAGAGAAGGGATGGCACCGGCAATTATGCGACTAGTTCGGTCAATTGCGCGGACGGTGCGATTCGCCGAACGTCGGCAAGGGCGCTCAGAATGGCATCGCGTGCGCAGGGCGCTTCCCGCGTGAACAGCAAGGCAAGTCGGCCCGGCAGGCAGATACCCGTGAGCGCATCGTCGCACCCGTCTGCGCCCAGGCGTTCAACCAGCTCATCCAGATTGAGATGTGCAATTAACGGCCAAGAGGCAGTTCCATCAGCCTCTGAATTGGCCAGCAGATAAGGGGGCGGGGCAAGATGTGCAAACATTGCGGTCGTCTGAATGACTTCGTCGCCAAGCACATGCTGTCCAGCCAATTCGTCAGCCGCGTAACCCTGCTTCGGGACAAGGTTCCGGGCTTCGATCGCTATCCCTTCTCGTTGCCAGCCGTGCGCGAGCTGGAGACGCTCGATTTGCACCCTCGCGTGACTTTCCTGGTTGGCGAAAACGGTTCCGGAAAGTCGACGCTGCTGGAAGGGATTGCGGTGGCGCTCGGCTTCAATGCCGAAGGTGGCAGTCGCAACTTCAGTTTCGCCACACGCGCGTCGCATTCGGATCTTCACGAATACCTGCGCATCGCCAAAGGCGTCCGCCGGCCGAGCACGGGCTATTTCCTGCGCGCGGAGAGCTTCTACAACGTTGCGACGGAGATTGAACGGCTTGATGCGGAACCCGGGCTAGGCGCGCCGGTGATCAACTCGTATGGTGGCCACTCATTGCACGAGCAGTCACATGGGGAGGCTTTCCTGACGCTGCTGACCGAGCGTTTCCAGGGGAAGGGGCTCTATATCCTCGACGAGCCCGAGGCTGCGCTATCGCCGGCAAGGCAGTTGGCGGTGATTTCGCGGCTGCACGACTTGGTGCGGGAGGGATCGCAGTTTGTGATCGCCACGCACTCGCCCATCCTGATGGCTTATCCCGACGCATGCATCTACCAGTGCTCGGCGCGCGGCATCGAGCCGATCGCCTATCAGGACACGGAGCACTACCAGATCACGCGTGACTTTCTGGTCGACCCGGAGCGGATGCTCCGGGTGTTGATGGAAGACTGAAGGAAGGGCCTCAGCTTACTTGGCTTAGGCTGCCAGCGCTTCGTTGGCGGCCTTGCCAACCTGTCCCTGCGGCTGCATCGTGCCTTGTTCGCGGTAGTTGATATGCCAGGCGAACGCTTCTTCGAGCAGATGAGGCGTCTGGCCTCCACGGAGGCAGGCGCGGCGGAAGTAGTCGAGCAGCCCGTCGCGGTAGGCGGGGTCGGCGCAGTTGTTGATGACCTGCAGCGCTCGCTCGCGCGGTGCCAGACCGCGCAGGTCGGCCAGCCCGTGTTCCGTGACGAGGATATCGACGTCGTGCTCGCTGTTGTCGACGTGCGAGACCATCGGCACGATGCTGGAGATCTTGCCGTCCTTGGCCACCGATTTGGTGACGAACACCGACAGGTACGCATTGCGCGCGAAATCGCCCGAGCCGCCGATACCGTTCATCATGTGCGTGCCGCCAACGTGCGTCGAGTTCACGTTGCCATAGATGTCGCACTCGAGCGCGGTGTTGATCGTGATCAGGCCCAGGCGGCGCAGCACTTCGGGGTGATTGCTGATCTCTTGCGGGCGCAGGATCAGACGCGATTTGTAGCGCTCGATATCATCGAGCACGCGACGATACACGGGTGCCGACAGCGTCATCGACGATGCCGAGGCGAAGCGCAGCTTGCCCGCGTCGATCAGCGCAATGGTGCTGTCCTGCAGGACTTCCGAATACATGGTCAGGTCGTGGAACGGCGAGTCGGCCAGCCCGTGCAGCACGGCGTTGGCGATCGTGCCAATACCGGCCTGCAGCGGCTGCAGCGACGTCGAGAGCCGTCCGGCGCGCACTTCACGATCGAGCAGCGCATTCAGGTGTCCGGCGATCTGGCGCGTTTCGCCATCGGGCGGCAGCGCGTTCGATGGGCTGTCGTCGCGCTGGGTGATCACGATCGCGGCGATGCGCGACGGATCAACGGGGATATACGGCAGGCCGATGCGCTGCTCGACGGCGATCAGCGGAATCGGCTGGCGATACGGGCGTTGCACCGGGAACGCGATGTCATGCAGTCCCTCCAGCCCGGTCGGCATGTTCAGATTTAGTTCGACGATCACCTTCTTCGCCATCATCGCGAAGCTGGCGGAGTTGCCGACCGACGTGGTGGGCACGATGCCACCCGTCTCGGTGATAGCCGTGGCTTCGATAACCGCAATATCGACGGGTGCGATCTGGCCGCTGCGCAGTTGCTCGACGGTTTCACCCAGATGCTGGTCGATAAACATCACCTCGCCGTCGTTGATCTTGCGGCGCAGCGTGGAGTCGGACTGGAAAGGCAGGCGGCGGGCAAGCACATTGCTCTCCGCCAGGATCTTGTCGGTGTCGTTACCGAGAGATGCGCCCGTGATCAGCGTGATCTGCAGCGGATCGGTGGCAGCGCGGCGCGCCAGCGCCACCGGTACGGCCTTGCAGTCGCCTGCGCGGGTGAACCCGCTCATCCCTACCGTCATGCCATCCTGAATCAGTGCTGCAGCTTGATCGGCCGACATGATCCTGTTCTGCAGGTCTGCCAGGCGAATGCGATCGCGGTACATCTCGTCTCCTTGCTTGCTTGGGGGCTGTCTGGTTCTCCGCCAGCGGACCTTGTGAATCGCGGCGGACGTTGCGTGTCAACAGGCGCGCAGCACAGTGTAGCTACCGCTTAATATTCTCACCATGATTTAAATCACTGGTATCAAGTCGGTTTTTTCATGAAACGGCGGGTTCGACATTTCCACCGCAGGGCAGGTGATCCGTCGGGTCTTTCCTGCCGCCGCTGCCTAAAATCTTCATGTGTACTTGGTGCGAGGCGTGAGGCATGACTACCATCAATCCTTGCGCGGCCGGAGCATCCGGCCACCACACGATTGCAAGGGGGAAGCATGGAGATGACGCGGGCGACATCGGAGACCGATGCCAATCCTGATACCTCGGGTGGCGACGGTGGTCACGAGCCGGTTTCCGGGCTGGAGGCGCCGTATTCGCTACTGGAATCCCGCAGCCACCAGATGTTTCCAACGCTGACGGCGGCCGAAATCGAGCGCATTCACCGTTTCGGCGAAGTTAGATCGTGGCGCGCTGGCGAGATGCTTTTCTCGACGGGCGACGTGGGGCGCGGGATGTACGTCGTCCTGTCCGGCCGCACGCGCATCATCCAGCGGGACGGGCTGGGCAACCGCAGCACCATTACCGAGGAAGGGCCCGGCCAGTTTCTGGCGGAAGTCGGGCAACTGACCGGCAAGCCGGCGCTGGTGGACGCCCTGGCCATCGAGGATACCGTCGCACTGGTGATTGCCCCCGAGCGCCTGCGTGCGCTGCTGGTGGCAGAGGCCGATTTGGGCGAGCGCATCATGCGGGCGCTGATTCTGCGCCGGGTCGGCCTGATCGAGCGCGGCAGTGGCCCGGTGCTGGTGGGACGTGGCACGCAGCCCTTGTTGCTGGCGCTGCAGGCGTTCCTGCGTCGCAACGGGCACCCGCACAAGGTGATCGATATCGAGACGGATCACGACTCCACCTGTCTGCTCGATCTCAGCAATGCCCCGCAAAGCGATTTCCCGATGGTGATCTGCCCGGATGGCAGCATCCTGCGCGCGCCGGATGAGGGCCAGCTTGCCAGTTGCCTTGGCCTGGTTCCCGAGTTCGACCCCGAGCATGTCTATGACGTGATCGTCGTCGGCGCTGGTCCGGCGGGTCTGGCTACGGCTGTCTATGCGGCGTCCGAAGGGTTGTCCGTGGCCGTGATCGATTGCCGCTCGCCGGGCGGGCAAGCTGGCGCGAGCGCCCGGATCGAGAACTACCTGGGTTTTCCCACCGGCATTTCCGGGCAGGCGCTGGCGGGGCGGGCCTTCGTCCAGGCGCTCAAGTTCGGTGCGCATCTGGCGATTCCACTGGAAGCAAAGGCGTTGCATTGTGGTGAGAATCCGATCCGGATCGAACTGTCGGACGGTCGTCAGATTCCCACGCGTACCGTTGTGATCGCCACCGGCGCGCAGTACCGTCGCGCGGAGATCGACTCGCTCGATCGCTATGAAGGCCGTGGCGTCTACTATTGGGCTTCGCCGGTAGAAGCCAAGCTGTGCAAGGACGAACACGCGATGCTCGTCGGCGGCGGTAACTCGGCCGGCCAGGCAGCGGTGTTCCTGGCGTCCCACGCCAGGGAGGTGCACATCCTCGTGCGCGGCGAAGGGCTAGAGGCAACGATGTCGCGCTACCTGATCGACCGCATCCGCAGCCTCCCCAACGTCACGTTGCACACGCACGCCCAGATCACCGCGCTGGAGGGCGAGGAGTGGCTGTCGATCGTGCGCTATCGGGAGCAAACACAGGGTGCCGACTGCATTTCTGTGCCGATGCGCCACGTATTCCTGTTCATCGGCGCGGCGCCCAACACCGAATGGTTGCGCGCCTGCAATGTGGAGACCGATGCCAAGGGTTTCGTGCTGACCGGATACGAGGCCCATCGCTCCTGCACCGAACGCGCCGACTTCACGCTTGAGACGAGCGTGCCGGGCGTGTTCGCGATCGGAGACGTGCGATCCGGCTCGACCAAGCGAGTAGCCGCCGCCGTGGGTGAGGGTGCGGCGGTCGTTGCGCAGATCCACCGGTATCTGGCGGACTTGCAACCCGTCGCCGTGGCTGTTCGCATGTGATCGGCTGACTTGCTGTATCCCGGAGTCGGGGCATTCCTGCTTGACATACAGATCTGTCTACATACACTGTGTAGACAGATCTGTATCACCCCAACTGATAACACGCAGGAAGGAGTCCCTCGATGTCGAACGTCCCCGAAGTCCGGCCGCCGCTGCCGCCATTTACCCGTGAAAGCGCCATTGCCAAGGTGCGTGCAGCCGAAGACGGCTGGAATACGCGCGATCCGGCCCGTGTGGCCCTGGCCTATACGATCGACAGCGTCTGGCGCAATCGTGCCGAGTTCGTACATGGCCGCGAGCAGATTCAGGCCTTTCTTACCCGAAAGTGGCAGAAGGAACTGGATTACCGGCTGATCAAGGAGCTTTGGGCGTACGAGGGCAATCGCATCGCGGTTCGGTTTGCCTACGAGTGGCACGATGATTCGGGCAACTGGTTCCGCTCGTATGGCAACGAGAATTGGGAATTCGACGAGAACGGCCTGATGCGGCAGCGTCATGCATCCATCAATGACGCACCGATCCGCGAGAGCGATCGCAAGTACCACTGGCCGCTCGGTCGCCGGCCCGATGACCATCCGGGCCTGAGCGACCTGGGCTTCTGAACGCAGTCCTTTAGCGCCCGAGTACCCAGCCAGCCAGTTCGCGCAGGTCGGCGTCGCTGACATCCGCGAACGGCGGCATCGGCACGCTTCCCCATTTGCCGCTGCCTCCGGCGCGGATGCTACGCATCACGGTGCTGACGGCATCGGCCTGGCCGGCGTATTTCGCGGCAACATCGTGGAATGCGGGGCCCACCACCTTCTTGTCCACGGCGTGGCAGGCGAGGCAGTTGTTGGCCGCGAGGAGGCTGCTGGCGTCGTGTGCCTTGGCTGGCGCTGGCTTTGCCGATGCGGCGGGAGCAGGCGATACGGCCGCGGCAGCGGTCGTCTGGCGTTCCGCACCATAGGTCCGGACCAGATAGTCGGCCATCACCGGGATGTCTTCGTCGCGCAGTGGCGCGCCGAAGGCAGTCTTCATCTTCTTGACGGTGGCATCCCAGTAAGCGCGGCCCAGCGACTGCGGCTGAGTCGACACGTACTGCGCCGAATGGCAGGTCATGCAGTTCTGCTGCACCAGCCGATAGCCGGGCAGTTCGCTGGGTTGATAGCTTGCGGTTTCGGGTGGAAGCTGGATTTCCAGCGCGTGCGCGGCGGGCAGGGCGGAGAGCATCAGCGCCAGGCTGATGGCAAGGCGTCGCGCCGGGAAGCGGCTGCAAGGGGTCTTTTGCATGGTGGGCTCCTCAGACTGCCTTGACGCGCGTGGTTTCCACCACGTTGCGCATGTAGCCGGCCGGATTCCACAACGCCGTCATCGGCTGGCTCTGGCCGATACGATTGACCGCGCGGACCCGGAGGTCATAGGCACCCTTGCGTGGCGGGCGGAATGCGGCGCGCCATTCGCGGAACGAGTACTTGCCGAGATCCTGGCCGAGCGTGGCTTCCGTCCAGCTTCGGCCGCCGTCTGCCGAGAATGCGACTTCGGCGATACCGTAGCCGCCGTCGAACGCAATGCCTCTTACCACGGTCTCTCGTCCGGACGGGACCGTCGCGCCTTCGGTCAGGCTAGTGATGAACGAGCGCACGTTGAAGCGCCCGATCGGGCGTGTGCGTGCCGGTGCCGAGCCGGGTTCGACATTGGCCCCGGCGTTGTCGGGAATACGATAGGCGCTCTGCACCCAGAAGCCGTCGAACTGTTTGTCGAGAACGGTGATATCGGAAAGGTGTTTCACCCAGTACGTACCGTAGTGGCCTGGCACCACCAGCCGCAGCGGGTAGCCATTGAGCATCGGCAAGTCTTCGCCATTCATGGACCACGCCAGCATGACCTCGCCATCGAGCGCGTGGTCGATATCGAGCGATTTGACGAAGTCGGGGCTGTTGTCGAGTGGTGGCCGGTCGAGGCCATTGAAGCTGACCTGGACAGCGCCGGGTTGCACGCCGGCTCGTTCGAGCACGGCCTTCAGCGGCACGCCGGTCCAGCGCGCGTTGCCCATGGCACCGTTGGCGAGCTGGCCGCCATTGACGCGCGGAGCAAGAAAGCCACGGCTGTTGCCCGAGCACTGGTTGACGGCGACGACTTCCATCGGCTGCGCGATGGCCTTGATGTCGGCCAGTGATAGCTCGAGCGGCGTTTTCACCTTGCCGCCAATGCGGAGCCGATAGGTCTGTGGGTCGACCGAGGTCGGAATGCCGCTCCAGTGATAACGCACGAAAAACGCGTCGTTAGGCGTCAGAATCCCCTCGTTGAACACGCTAAAGGGGGTTTCCAACTGCGGAGGCCGGCTGGTCAGCAGGATCAGCGGCCGCTTCTGCGGAAACGCCACAAGCTCGCGCGCGCCGTTGTCGAAGGGGAGCTGGACCTGCTTGTCGCCGCTGGCGGCGAGGGCGTTCAGGGCGGTGGTGCCGACGACCGCATTGGCCGTCAACGCGCCAGCCTGCTTGAGAAACCGGCGTCGCCGGACTCGATTCTCCATGGCTTGTCTCCGTCGTTCTTATCTTGGGCCGTGGCCGCGGGGGCGCACACACGGGGGTGAGGACGGGGATAAAGCCTATTCAGTGCCGCAAGCCATGTAAAACAGATTAAATCGATAACAACAAGAGGAATTCCCGCTAAACGACCCGCTACGACTCCGCTAAGCGGACCCTTTGCGGACCCGTTTAGCGGGTCGCACCGCTTTGATGTATCCCGGCACGGGCCAGCCGAGCGGCCTTAGAAGCCGTTTCAAAAAGATTCTGGCGTCGTTGCGGGGCCTTGCCGTACGACTTGTACTGTCTGCGGCCCCGCCCTTGCAGGGCGCGCATGTGCTCGCAGGCACATGCCGTTCCGCAGGCGGCTCGCATGCGAGCCGAAACCCCTGCTTCACCCTAGCCAGAACCGCTTCGCTTCAGTTTGAAACGGCCTCTTACTGCATCGATTTCAGATTGCCAACGCGCACGAGCATCTCCGTGAACATCTGCATGTCCAGGTTCAGGTCCGGCACTTCCTTGTACTCCTTCGCGTTGTGCGCCGTGTACTTCTTGCCCGGCATCGCTGGCCCGAAGTTGATCGCGTTCGGCATCAGCTTGGCCGTGGTGCTGCCGGCGGTCGGCACGGGCTTGGCTTCGAGCCCGGTGGTATCACCGTAGATGTTCAGCAATGTGGCCAGCCAGGCGCCCTTGGGGTCCCGGGCCATCCAGTCGCCCTGTTCGTGCTGGATTTCCAGCGCGGTGTGCGTGGTTGCTGCCCAGCCCTGGATGCGCTCGGCGATCTTCGCGCGCAAGGCATCGGGCGTTGCACCGCGCGGCATCCGCACGTTGGCGGTGACTTCGAGCTTGCCGCCGCGCTCGCGGATCAGCGTCGGCGAGATCGTCAACGGACCCATGAAGTCATCGCGATAGGCCACGCCGAGCTTTTCCCCGAGATAGTCGGTGCCATAGAGGTCGGTCAGGTAGCGGATCGCATGGGCGTACTGGTTGTCTGCAAAGGCGACGCCCGACGACTGCAGGAACATCGCGAGACGCGGCACGGGGTTCACGCCTTCCTCGGGGCGGGAGCCATGGGCAGACGTGCCAGTCACCTTCACGACGATGACGTCGCCGTCACGCGCGATGTCGATCGAGAACTTGCCCTGGGCCTCATGCTGGGCGATGAAACCGGCGCGCGCCTTTTCCAGGCCGGCGGCCACGGCTGCCAGGTCACCGCCGCTGATGCGTGCCGTCGCCGTCTGAGGAATCGCGTTGGCCGAGGCGGCGCCGCTCATGGCCACGATGGCCGGCTGCTTGCCGTCCACCGCCTGATCCGCGAAGCGCGCGGTCAGCGCGCCCGAGCCTTTCTCGGCGACCACGGCGGGGTACTTGCTGTCGAGCACGATGTTGTACTCGGGCAGGGCGGTTTTCTCGCGGTAGTACTTCATGCCGTCGCCACCGGTTTCCTCGGTGGTCTCGATCATCAGCCGGATCGAACGCGCCAGCGGCACGCCGCTTTCGCGCACGGTTTTCATCGCGTAGAGGGCGGCGGCAATCGAGCCCTTGTCGTCGATCGTGCCACGTCCATAGAGGTAGTCGCCTACGCGCGTGACCTTGAACGGGTCGAGCTTCGTGCCATCGTCGAGTACCCATTCGTCGGCCACCACGGGCACCACGTCGGCATGGGTAAGGATGCCGAAGGTGTCCTTGCCGGTGCCAGGCAGCGTGACTTCGAACACGCGGTTGTCGATGTTGCGATAGTGCAGGCCGAAGTCCTTGGCCATCCGCTCCACGAGCTTGCCGAACTCGATGATTGCGGGGTTCTCGTGCTGCGGCACCTTGTCGTCGCGCACCGTGCGCAGCGCCACCATCTCGCTGATGCTGTCGAGCACGGCCTGCCCGTTGCGCACGCGGTTGTAGACGCCGAGCAGGCGTCCGATGTTGACGAGGTCGTCGCCCGTGAGCGGGCGCTTTGCCCGATAGGCTCGCACGGAAGGCGCAAGTTTCGGGTCGGCCTTGACCGCGGCGTCGAGGAAGGCATTGAAACTGGCTGGAGGCGTTGTCGTGGCACCGGCCACGAGTTGGTCGAGCTCCGGCTTGGCGATGGTCGCCGCGTTCGCCATGGGTGTCAGCGGGCAGGCGAGCAGGGCGGCGGCCAGCAGGGTTGCCGCTGGCAGTCGTGCAGTCAGACGATTCATCGGGTTTGTCCCTTCGGTTGTCCGGGTTGTCATTGTTGGGTGGCCGAATGATAGCGGCGCCCGATGCGGCAAGAAAGCAGGGAGATCACTCGTCGATAGGGGAAATCAATCGTTTCCCTGCGATTGATAATAGCAATTATCAATCGGTTCAGTTGAAACGATGAATTGTACAAATCACATTGGGATCTTCAGAATCCACTCCATCGCTGCAACACGCGGCGCCAACCTGACCCAGAGGAGTGATCCAGATGCTGCAATCCCGTGAAGGCCAACGCGTTCCCAACGTCACGTTCCGTGTGCGTGCAAACAATGAGTGGAAGGACGTGACCACGGCCGAACTGTTCGACGGCAAGACCGTAGTGTTGTTCTCGCTGCCGGGCGCCTTCACCCCGACGTGCTCGTCCACACACCTGCCGCGCTACAACGAACTGGCGCCGGTGTTCGCCAAGCAAGGCGTCGACGCGATCCTGTGCGTGTCGGTCAACGACACCTTTGTCATGAACGAGTGGGCCAAGGACCAGGAGTCCGAGAACATCGTCATGATCCCTGACGGCAACGGCGAATTCACCGACGGCATGGGCATGCTCGTCGACAAGGCCGACCTCGGTTTCGGCAAGCGTAGCTGGCGCTATTCGATGTTGGTCAAGGACGGTGTGGTGGACAAGATGTTCATCGAGCCGGAAGAGCCGGGCGACCCGTTCAAGGTGTCGGATGCCGACACGATGCTGAACTACATCGCGCCGACCGCCAAGCAGCCGGACCAGGTGGTGGTGTTCTCGAAGATTGGCTGCTCGCACTGCGCCAAGGCCAAGCAACTGCTGTCGGACAACGGCTTCGAGTACATCGACGTGCCGCTCGAGAACAAGATTCGCGGCAAGGTGCTGGGCGCCGTGTCGGGCGAAATGACCGCGCCGCAGGTGTTCATCAACGGCAAGCTGGTCGGTGGCGCAGAAGCGCTCGAACAGTACCTGGCTCGCTGATCTCCCTCGCCCGGGCCCGGTTCCCCCGACCGGTGTCCTGGGCACCATCTCCCCCCCTAGCAAGTCGTCGTATCCGATGGCGCCGCGTATGTGGCGGCGCCATCCCGTACGCCGATTGACGATCGATACAGGAAACGCACATGAACACGAACCAGAATGCCCAGACCGCTCAAACTGTCCAGACCGTCCAGACTGATGTGGCCATCATCGGCGCGGGCACTGCCGGCCTGGCCGCCTACCGCGCGGCCATTGCCGCCGGCAAGCGCGCCGTGATCATCGAGGGCGGGGCGTATGGCACGACCTGCGCCCGCGTGGGCTGCATGCCGTCGAAGCTGCTGATTGCCGCAGCGGAAGCCGCGCACGAAGCGCGTCACACTGCTGCATTTGGCGTGCACGTGGATGGCCCGGTCCGCATCGACGGCAGGGAAGTCATGCAGCGCGTGCGGAGCGAACGCGACCGCTTTGTCGGCTTCGTGGTGCGCGGCGTGGAGAGCATTCCCCAGGACGACCGCCTGATCGGCCAGGCGCGGTTCATCGACAACACGATCCTCCAGGTTGACGACCACACCGTCGTGCGCGCTAGCCGCGTGGTGATCGCCACGGGTTCGCGCCCCGCCGTGCCGCCGTCCTTTGGCGTGTTCGGCGATCGCCTGATCGTCAATGACGATGTGTTCTCGTGGGAAGACCTGCCCCAAAGCGTGGCCGTGTTCGGCCCGGGCGTGATTGGTTTGGAACTGGGGCAAGCACTGTCGCGGCTTGGCGTGCGGGTGCGCGTGTTTGGTGTCGGTGGCGGCGTCGGTCCGTTGTCGGACCCCGAGATTCGTGCTTACGCTGCCAAGTCCTTCAACCAGGAATTCTCGCTGTTGGCGGATGCGCGCGTGCTTGAGATGCGCCGCGAGGGCGACGACGCCGTTATCACGTTCGAAGACGCCGACGGCCAGACCGTGACGGAGCGCTTTGCCTACGTGCTGGCCGCCACGGGTCGCCGGCCCAATGTCGATACGCTTGCGCTGGGCAACACCGCGCTGGAACTCGATGGGCGGGGCGTACCGGTGTTCGACCCGGTGACGCTCCAGTGCGGTGAATCGCCGATCTTCATCGCCGGGGATGCCAATAACGTCCTGCCGCTGCTGCATGAGGCGGCCGACGAAGGCAAGATTGCTGGCGAAAACGCTGCGCTCTGGCCGAAGGTCGGGCCGCTGACGCGGCGCGCGCCGATCGCGGTGGTGTTCTCCGATCCGCAGATCGCGATGGTCGGCAAGCGTTTTGCCGAACTGACGCCGGGCAGCTTCGTGACTGGCGAGGTCAGCTTCGAGGATCAGGGCCGCAGCCGTGTGATGCTCAAGAACCGTGGGCTGATGCACGTCTACGCGGATCGCGCCACAGGTCGCTTCATTGGCGCTGAGTGGATTGGCCCGCGCGCCGAGAATATCGCGCATCTGCTGGCGTGGTCGTACCAACAGGGGCTGACGATCGTCGCGATGCTGGCCATGCCTTTCTACCATCCCGTTGTGGAAGAGGGCTTGCGCACGGCGCTGCGTGATGCGCAAGCCAAGCTGGCGCAATTGCAGGAAGCCGCCTGATCGGACGGCAGCGTGAGCCTGGCTTGATCGGGAGGGCCGGAAGCGAAGTCTCGCTTCCGGCCCTTGTTCATTTGGCGGGATGCATATATAGAGATCGAGACAGATCAAGACAGATCTGTCTCCTATAATGGCGCCTATCCACGCCAACGCCTTACCCTGTCATCCGTCATGCCTACCCCATCCGCGCGCGACCGCATCCTCGATACCGCAGCACGCCTGTTCTACCGCGATGGCTATCGCGGTACTGGGATCGACCGGATCATCGCCGAGTCGGGCGTGGCCAAGATGTCGCTTTACAGGCATTTCCCTTCCAAGAACGACCTGATCGTCGCGTATCTCGAGCGCCGGCATGACTACTGGATGGGCTGGTTCCGCGATGCGGTGACCCGTCGACTGGCCGCACGCGGCAACCTGGATATCATGGCCGATGCGCTAGGCGAGTGGTTCGCCACCGAGGATTTTCGTGGCTGCTCCTTCATCAACATGATCGCGGAGGCGGGCGGCGGTGCCGGTGACGACCCACGGCTGCTGGCGCAGGCAGTGGCGCACAAGGCGTCGCTGGAGGACTTCGTCACCGGGATCGCCCACGATCTTGGGCTGTCCAGCCCACGTGAAGTGGCGGAAGAGGCCATGCTCTGCATCGAGGGCATGATCATCCGCTACCAGACCACGCATGCCAGCAGCGTGATCGATGCTGGGCGACGGACGCTTGGCAGGCTGCATGCAGCACATTCGGCAGCGTAATCTACTGAAACACAGTGCGTACACGTTAACCCTGATGCCACGGTAAAATCCGTGGCATAAGACATGGGCCGGAAGCAATTTCGGCCCGTTTGCATTGGGAAGCACGCCTGTGAACGCAGTGAACAACAACCAGCGGCGCACCGAGGTCGACCTGATTCGCGGCATCGCGCTGCTCTTCATCGTGGTCGACCATGTCAACGGCAGCGTGCTGGCCGACTACACGATCCGCAACTTCACGCTCTTCGACGCCGCCGAGGTATTCGTTTTCCTGGCCGGCTATTCGGCGGGCGCCGCCTATCTCGCGATGGAGGCCCGTCAGGGCGCCAGCGCCGCGAGCAAACGCCTGCACCGCCGTAGCTGGGAGATCTACAAGGCCTTCGTGCTGACCGGGGTGCTGATGCTGCTGTTCGGGTTCCTGCTGGCGATGTGCAAGGTGCCCGCGCCAGCCGTGCGCGCGACCGAGGCACCAGCGTTCATGGCCCAACCGATCGAGACGCTGTTCCAGGTGATCGGCCTGGCGCGGCAGCCATTCGTCTCGGATGTACTGCCGATGTATGCGGTGTTTATTGGACTGGCGCCACTGGCGATCGGCTGGGCGAGAAAGTATCCATTGGCCTTTGTCTGCGGCAGCGTGGCGCTCTGGCTCATGGCGCCGGCGCTGCTGCCGCTGTTGCCGAGCAGCGAGCCGCGCGGCTGGAGCTTCAACCCGTTCGCATGGCAACTGATGTTCGGCATGGGCCTGCTGGCACGCCTGCGGCCGGACTTCGTGCTGCCGCAACAGAACATCGCGCGCTGGGCCTGCACCATCGGCGCGGTGGTCGTCACGATGGCCTGCATGGCGCTGACGTATCTGTGGATGCGTCCGCACGTGTATGAGGCCTGGCTGCCGGCGTGGTTGCCGTCGATGGTCTTTCCACTGCCGAAGCAGAGCCTGGCGTTCCTGCGCGTGCTCAGCTTCCTGGGGCTGGCATGGCTGGTCTATCTGGCGGCGCGCGCGGGCTGGGTCGAGCGCGTGGCCCGCTTTATGGGGCCGGTGGTGCAGATCGGCCGGCATAGCCTGTTCTGCTTCGTGCTGGGCGCCGTGGTCTCGGTGACGATCGAAGGCTTCACCTATGGCATTGCCGGCGGCCGGCCCACGCGGCCCGTGGCACTGGGCGGCGATCTGGTGGCGGTGGCAATCCTCCTGGTGGTCGGCGGCTGGTATGGCCGCAGGAAGGAAGCGAAGAAGGTGGCAGCGAAGTCGGCGATCGTCACTGCATAGCCATCGCGCGCGTGATCGCCTGTCATGCGCGCCCCCTCCCAAGCAAATCGGAGAGGGGCGCGATCAAGCGGCAAGTCAGCGCGATCAGCCAAGGTCTCCGCCACCCACCGGCACCACAGTCCCCGTCATATACGACGCCTCGTCCGAGGCCAGGAACAGGATCACACCCACTTGTTCCTCGATCGTCCCGTACCGGTGCATCAGGCTCGACGACACGGTCTGATCGACGATTGCCTGATACCACTTCGATTCCTGTTCCGACTGTTCCGATTGTTGCTGCGTGTTGCGCGGGATCTTGCGCGGCGGCGCCTCGGTGCCGCCCGTAGCCACCGCGTTGATGCGAATGCCATCCGCCGCGTGCTCGAACGCCAGGCTCGCGGTCAGCGCGTTCACGCCGCCTTTGGCCGCCGCGTAGGGCACGCGATGGATGCCGCGCGTCGCAATCGACGACACGTTGACGATGACTCCGGCGCGACGCTCGACCATGCCCGGCAACACCGCGCGGCAACCCCAGAGCGTGGGAAACAGCGACCGGCGGATCTCGGCCTCGATCTCGGCTTCAGCGTAGTGCTCATAGGGCTTGGCCCAGATCGTGCCGCCCACGTTGTTGATCAGGATATCGACATGGCCGAAGGCAGCGGTGGCCGTGGCTACCATCGCCTGCGCCCCCGCATACGTCTCCAGATCAGCATTGACGGACAGTGCCGCGCCGCCCGCAGCCAGAATCCCGGCCGCGACTTCCTCGACCAGCGTGGCGCGGTCCACCAGCACCACATTCGCGCCCTCGGCAGCCGCGGACATTGCCACGCCGCGACCGATACCCTGCGCCGCGCCCGTGACGATCATCGTCCGGCCGGCGAAACGTTGCGTTGTGCGCATCATGCCTCCGCGCTGGCCGAGAACTTCTCGTAGTAGAAATTGGCCGGCGTGATGCCGGCATCACGCAGCCAGTCGCGCACGGCTTCCACCATGGCCACGGGGCCGCACAGGTAGATGTCGACGTCCCCGCCATTGATCCATGTGGGGTCGACATGCGTGGTCACATAGCCCTTGCGCTCGTGCGTGCTGGCGGCGTCGGCAATGCAGGTGCGGTAGGTGAATCCGTCGATGCTGGCCGCGGCGGCCTCGAGCCGCTCGGTGGCCACCAGGTCGATGTCGTGCGTGACGCCGTAGACCATGCGCACCGGGTGCGCGCTGCCGCTGGCGGCCAGTACGTCGAGCATGGACAGGAACGGCGCGATGCCGGTGCCGCCGGCCAGGAACAAAACGGGCCGCGTGACGGCGCGCAGGTAGAAGCTGCCGAACGGGCCGGAGAATGCCATGCGCTGCCCGGTCTGCGCCTCGCCGGCCAGAAAGCCACTCATGCGGCCCTGTGGCACGTTGCGCACGACGAAGGCCGCCTGAGACGCGCCCGGCGGCGAACTGAACGAGTACGCGCGCGTCAGTCCGCTGCCCGGGATTTCCACGTTGACATACTGCCCGGGCAGGAAGCTGAGCGCGGCCGGGTCATCGAGGTCGATCGAGAAGCCGATGGTCGAATCCGACAGCGGCGCCACGGCGGCGATCGCGCCCTCGAATCGCGTCACGCCAGTCTTGCAGGCCGCGGACGAAGCCGGCACGCGGATCACGCAATCCGAGCGCGGCCGTGTCTGGCAGGCCAGCACGTATCCCTTGGCCGCCTCCTCGGCGGTCAGCGCGTCCTCGATATAGCTCGATTCGGGCAGGTCATAGTGGCCGGATTCGCATAGGCCGCGACAGGTGCCGCACGCGCCGTCGCGGCAGTCGAGCGGAATGTTGATCTGCTGGCGATAGGCGGCGTCCGAGAGCGTCTCGTTGTCGCCGCACGTGATGAAGCGCGTCACGCCATCTTCGAACTGCAGGGCGATCGTATGTTCCATGGCCTTGTCCCTCCGTGATGCTGCCTGATGCGGCGAGCGGATCAGATGTGATAGATGTCGATGACCTGGTGGATGTAGTCGTTCTTGAGCACGACGTACTTGTCCAGGATGCGCGGCGTGCCTTGCGAGAAATCGATCACGTAGCGCGACATGCCGAAGTAGCTGAAATTGGTCTGGTAGCGATGCGCGAGCGTGTGCCAGTTGAAGCGCACCGTGGCTAGTTGTCCGTCGGTCGACTCGATTTCGATATTGCTCAGGTTGTGGCTCGTGCGCGTGTCGGGGATCGTCGCGCTCGACCGCTCGGTCTTGATGCGGAAGATGCGGTCCTCCAGCCCCTGCCGGTTCGGATAGAAGATCAGCGAAATCTCTCGTTCCGGATCGGTGACGAGCTTGCCGTCGTCATCCCAGCAAGGCATCCAGAATCGCGCCTCGGGGTGATAGCAGGTCAGCCATTCATCCCATTGCTCGTCGTCGAGCAGGCGGCACTCGCGGTAGAGAAAGGCCGAGACATCGCTCATGGGGATGGCGGCGCTCATGCTGCATCTCCCTGTGCCACGGCCCGCTTCATCGTCTCCAGCCAGTAGCGATGCTGTACGGTATAGAGGCCTTCATCCTCGGTACGCAGCCCGCTCATCACCGGATTCAGACCGATCCGCTTCGCTGCGTCGTCGGGCCCGTCGATCCAGTGCGTGGCGCCCCGGCACATATCGTTCCAGGCCAGTGCCTGGCCCGCGTAGCCCTGCTGGCAGGCGCGGAACTCCTCGAGGTCGTCGGGCGTGGCCATGCCGCTGACGTTGAAAAAGTCTTCGTATTGGCGGATGCGGCGTGCGCGGGCCTCGTCCGATTCCCCCTTGGGGGCGATGCAGTAGATCGTGACTTCGGTGCGGTCCACCGACAGCGGGCGCAGCAGGCGGATCTGCGAGCCGAACTGGTCCATCAGGTAGACATTGGGGTACAGGCACAGGTTGCGCGAGTTCTGGATCATCCAGTCGGCGCGCTCCTCGCCACAGCGTTGCGCGAACTCGTCGCGGCGGGCGAAGTTCGGACGATCTTCCGGGTTAGCCCAGCGCGACCACAGCAGCATATGGCCATGATCGAACGCGTAGAAGCCGCCGCCTTGCTGGCCCCACTTGCCCGCATCCATCGCGCGGATCTTGTCCTCGCGTTCGTTCTGCTGCTTGCGGTGGCTTGTGGTGGCGGCGTAGTTCCAGTGCACGGCGGACACATGGTAGCCATCGGCGCCATTCTCGGCCTGCAGTTTCCAGTTGCCGGCGAATGTGTATGTCGACGAGCCACGCAGCACCTCGAGACCATCGGGCGACTGGTCGACAATCATGTCGATGATGCGCGCGGCATCGCCGAGGAACTGCTCGATCGGCGGCACATCGGCGTTGAGGCTGCCGAACAGGAAGCCGCGATAGTTGGAAAAGCGCGCCAGCTTCTTCAGGTCGTGGGACCCCTCCTTGTTGAAGCATTCCGGATAGCCGGCCTGTTCGGGGTCCTTGACCTTGAGTAGCTTGCCGCTGTTGTTGAATGTCCAGCCGTGGAACGGGCAGGTGTATGTGGCCTTGTTGCCGCGCTTGTGCCGGCACAACATTGCGCCGCGATGGCTGCACGCGTTGATGAACGCGTTCAGTTCGCCCTGGCGATTGCGCGCGATCACGATCGGCTGGCGGCCGATATGCGTCGTGTAGTAATCGTTGTTGTTCGGGATCTGGCTTTCGTGCGCCAGGTAGATCCAGTTGCCCTCGAAGATGTGCTGCATCTCGAGTTCGAACAGCGCCTCGTCCGTGAACGCGCTGCGGTGCAGCCGATAGTCGCCGGTGGTCTTGTCTTCGACCAGGAACTGGTCAAGGTTCTCCAGGCGGTTGGGCTGATGCTGGGGACGAGCGGGGCCCGCCCCGGTATCCAGATGGATCGGGATCATGGTGGTCTCCTGCCAGAGCGGCGGGGAAGGGGCCGGGACGCGCGGTGGCGGCGAGTCCCGGCGAATCAGATCGCTTTCTGCGGTCTCAGGCGATCTCACGCAGTCTTGGGCGATGGCCCTTGGCGCTGGCCTCAGGCGGCAGCGCGCAGGCGGTCCACTTCGGCCGCCGGGGCGTCGCTGGCCTCGCGCAGCAGGCGGAAGTCGAAGTCGATCGAGGCGAACGGCTTGCTCACGCCGTGCTTGTCGAGCTGCGCGGCGTCCTCGACGCGCTCGACCGCCGGCACGAGTCCATCGCGGCTGGCAAACGCGAAGTCATCCCACAGGTACTCGTCGCCGTCGATGTTGATCTGCGTGGTCAGCTTGCGATGGCCGGCGGCGGATACGAAGAAGTGAATATGTGCGGGGCGGCGGCCGTGACGGGCCAGCAGGTTCAGCAGGCGCTGCGTCGTGCCCTCGGGCGGGCAGCCATAGCCCATCGGCACGATGCTGCGGAACTGGTAGCGGCCGTTGGCATCGGTGACGATCGTGCGGCGCAGGTTGAAGTGGGACTGGCTCTTGTCGAAGAACGAGTAGTTGCCAAGCAGGTTGGCGTGCCATACCTCGACCTTCGCGCCGGCCAGCGGCTTGCCGTCGGTGTCGTAGACCGTGCCCTGCATGAACAGCACCTCGCCCTTGTTGTCCGCTGTGCCGTCCTCCGTGCCGTCGTCGAGTCGTGCGAAGCCGGTGGATTCGGGCGCGCCGGCCACATACAGCGGGCCTTCGATCGTGCGCGGCGTGCCGCCGGTCAGGCCGGCGCGGGCTTCTGCCTCGTCGGCGCGGATGTCCAGGAATCGTTCCAGACCCAGGCCGGCGGCCAGCAGGCCCAGCTCGTGGGTGGCGCCTGCCTCGGCGAAATACTCGATGCCCTTCCAGACTTCGGTGGCGCTCAAATCCAGATCCTCGATTGCCTTGAACAGATCGGTCGTCAGCCGTACCACGACCTGTTGCGCGCGTGCGTCCGGGGTGCCTTGCGTGGCGGTGTGTACGAGGAACTGCTTTACCAGCGCTTCGATGTCAGCGTGCGTCATGTCTCACTCCGAAATGTCTCTTTGGTGGGGGTCGAATGATCGGTCGGTTAATGCTCTGTGGGTATAAACCCGTATCGAGGATTGCCGTCCGACTTGTTGCGGAGCATAGTTCAGGGGTGTTTGGGCAGTCCAAGACTGATTGAGTATCCGGACGATACCTGTGAGGTATAGCGTTGGAATTGAGACATTTGAGGTACTTCGTGGCCGTGGCCGAGGAGCGCAACTTCACGCGCGCCGCGGAACGGCTGCATATCGCGCAGCCTCCGCTGTCGCGCCAGATCCAGCAACTGGAGGAGTCGCTGGGTGTGTTGCTGTTCGAGCGCAACTCCCGGCCACTCAAGCTGACCGACACCGGGCGCTTCTTCTACACCCACGCCTTGCAACTGCTGGCGCAGACCACCGAACTTGAGGCGATGATGCGCCGGGTTGGCAAGATTGAGCGGGCGATGTCGATCGGCTTCGTGGGCTCCACGCTCTACGGCATGTTGCCGCGCATCATCCGCCGCTTCCGGACCGAACACGCCGAGATCGAACTGACGCTGCACGAGATGTCGACGATGGACCAGATCAAGGCACTCAAGGAAGGGCGCATCGATGTGGGCTTTGGCCGCATCCGGCACGAAGACCCGGCCGTGCGCCGCGTGGTGCTGCGCGAGGAACGCATGATCGTGGCCCTGCCGGTGGGGCATCCGCTGTCGATCGGCAGGAAGATGCTGGCGTTGCCGGATCTGCTCGACGACACGCTGATCATCTTCCCGAAGGCGCCGCGCCCGAGTTTTGCCGACCAGGTGTTGGCGGCGTTTCACGACCGCGCGTTGCGCCCGGGCCGCATCCACGAGGTACGCGAGTTGCAGATCGCGCTGGGGTTGGTGGCGATGGGCGAGGGTATCTCAGTGGTACCCAGCAGCGTCTACGGCCTCAAGCGTGACGATGTGACCTACGTTGAGCTCGATGATGCGAAGCTGGTGTCGCCGATCATCATGAGCATGCGCACACTGGACGAATCCGAGGATCTGCGTGCGATGCTGGACATGATCTACCGGCTCTACGAGGAAATCGGCATGGAATACATTCCGCCGGCCCAGGAGTGACTACGCTTGCTGCAGGACCCATGCGACCGCGCGGGCCAGGTATGGCGAGGTGTCGCCAGAGCGGTAGCTCATGATCACGGGTGAGACGAAGCCCGGAGCGTTGATCGGCACATAGCGCACATCATCACGATGCAGGCGCTGCACCGAGGACGGCACGAGCGTGATGCCTAGCCCGGCGGCGACGAGGCCGAGCGCGGTCTGCAGTTCGTTGGCCTCCTGCACCACGCGGGGCTGCAACCCTTGGCCGCGGAACAGCGACAGCACATGGTCGGCGTAGCTTGGCCGTGGCCGGGCCGGATAGAGGATCAGCGGCTGTCGGGCCAGCGCGTCGGCATCGAAAGGAGCGGTGGGGGTGGGCGCGGTGCCCGGGATCGCCGCCACCAGCGATTCGGCCATCACCACCTGCTGGACGATCGCCGGGTCGTTGAACGTGAGACGCCCGAAGGCCAGATCGATCCGCCCGGACTTGAGCGCTTCGAGTTGCTGCACCGTGATCATCTCGGTCAGGCCGACCTCCACCTGGCTATCGTCACCACGCAGTTCGCGGATCAGCTCGGGCAGCACGCCGTACAGCACCGACGGCACGAAGCCGATGCCGAACCAGCGCTTTTCGTTGCGGCCGATGCGCCGCGTGCTTTCCAGCGTCTCCTCCAGTCGCTGGGTCAGTTGCAGCGACTGCTCGAGCAGGAAACGGCCCGCCTCGGTCAACCTCAGGCCCCGCCCGACACGATCGAACAACGCCACGCCGACTTCTTCCTCGAACTGGCGGATTTGCCGGGAAAGTGGCGGCTGTGCCATATGAAGCTTTTCGGCCGCCCGTGTCACGTTGAGTTCCTGGGCAACCGTCTGGAAGTAGCGGAGGTGGCGGAGTTCCATGGTGATGGCGATCGCGGTGGGTTTTTCCCTCTCCCGCAGCAGGGAGAGGAGGAGAATCCTGGCATACCGAAAAGGTATGAGATGAGACATCTTCGGTCTTGGACGCTTAGCAAGTCAAGGTACATACTCCGTGCACGAGACTAATTTGCATGGAAAAGGTATGACAGCGGGTATGACAGCGACGATTTCTTCCATCGAGGCCATTCTGGTCGACCTGCCCACGATCCGGGCGCATCAGTTGGCCATGGCCACGATGCAGCAGCAGACGCTGGTGATCGTGCGGCTGCGCTGCAG
This sequence comes from Cupriavidus sp. Met-2, assembly GCF_049843575.1. Lineage (NCBI taxonomy): Bacteria > Pseudomonadati > Pseudomonadota > Betaproteobacteria > Burkholderiales > Burkholderiaceae > Cupriavidus > Cupriavidus sp. Met-2. The sequence goes on along the minus strand of NZ_JBBHZL010000005.1, from coordinate 59,785 downwards.
CGACGGGATCGAGGGCATCGGTGAGGCCACTACAATTGGCGGCCTGTCATACGGCGACGAAAGTCCCGAGGGCATCAAGCTGACGATCGATACCTACCTGGCGCCGGCACTGGTCGGCCAGGACGCCACCAATGTCCACGCCGCGATGGCGCGCCTGAACAAGGTCGCGCGCGGCAACCGGTTTGCCAAGTCGGCGCTGGAATCGGCCATGCTCGACGCGCAGGGCAAGCGTCTGGACGTGCCGCTGGCCACGCTGCTGGGTGGCGCGGTGCGCGACACGCTGCCGGTGCTCTGGACACTGGCCAGCGGTGATACCGCACGCGATATCGAGGAAGCCGAGCGCTTCCTGGGGGAACGCCGCCACAACACGTTCAAGCTCAAGATCGGTCGCCGCAGCGTGCGTGAAGATGTGGCGCATGTCTCGGCGATCAAGCGCGCCCTGGGCGATCGCGCCCGCGTGACGGTAGACGTGAACCAGGCCTGGAACGAAGCCGATGCCGCCACCGGCATCGCCATGCTCGAAGCGGCCGGCATCGACCTGATCGAACAACCGACGCCGCGCGAGCAACGCACGGCGCTGGCGCGTCTGGCCGCCCGTTTCGTGGTGCCGATCATGGCCGACGAAGCCGTGACGGGTCCCGAGGATGCAATGGAACTGGCACGCCTGGGCGCCGCCGATGTGTTCGCGCTGAAGATCGCCAAATCCGGTGGCATCTTCGGCATGTTGCGGACTGCGGCCGTGGGCGATGCAGCAGGTATCGCGCTCTACGGTGGCACGATGCTCGAAGGCAGCGTCGGCACGATCGCCGCGGCGCATGGCTTCTGCACGCTGCCGCAACTGGCGTGGGGCACGGAATTGTTCGGCCCGCTGCTGGTGAAGGACGATATCGTTGTCGAGCGCCCCGTATTCAAGGACTTCTCGCTGCATCTGCCGCAGGGTCCGGGGCTGGGTCTGGCAATCGACGAAGACAAGCTTGCGCACTATCGTCGCAAGTCCGCTTGATTGCCTGATCGACCTACCACCTAATCGCATCCTTCAAGCACAAGGAGACCCCAATGCTGTTTCTCGTCAGGATGGACGTTCAGATTCCGCATGATTTGCCGGCTGCCGAGGCCGATGAGATCAAGGCACGCGAGAAGGCCTACTCACAAGACCTGCAGCGCCAGGGCAAATGGCAGGCGCTGTACCGCGTGGTGGGCGAGTACGCCAACTACAGCCTGTTCGACGTGGAGTCGAACGATGAACTGCACACGCTGCTGTCGGCGCTGCCGCTGTTCCCGTACATGAAGATCCACGTCACGCCACTGGCCAAGCACCCGTCGTCGATCCGCTGATCGGCGCGCTCACAAGAAGGAATGGAGACAATGAAGTCCTTGCTGCAACGGTCGAACGTTCTGTCGGCCGCTCTCGCCGCCACGATGCTGTTCGCGGCCGCCGCCCCCGCACACGCGGCCTATCCCGACCACCCGATCCGCTGGATCGTGCCGTTCCCGGCCGGCGGCGCGATGGACAACATCGCCCGCACGCTGGGCGAAGACATGTCGAAGACGCTTGGTCAGGCGATCGTGGTCGAAAACCGCCCCGGCGCGGGTGGAAACATCGGCGCCGAAATGGTGGCCCGCTCGCCGGCAGACGGCTACACGCTGATCATTGTCGCCAACGGCATGGCCGTGAATCCGGCGCTGTATGGCAAGCTCAGCTACGACCCGGTCAAGGATTTCGCGCCGGTGTCGCTGCTGGCCGTCGTGCCCAACGTGCTGGTGGCCAACAAGGCCAAGACGCCGGTCAAGACCGTGGCCGAAGTCATCGCGAGCGCCAAGGCCAAGCCGGGCAAGTACACGTATGCGTCGGCCGGCAACGGTACGTCGATCCACCTGGCAGGCGAACTGTTCACGTCGATGGCCCATGTGGACATGCTCCATATCCCGTACAAGGGATCGGGCCCGGCGATGACCGATCTGCTCGGTGGCCAGGTGGACTACATGTTCGACAGCATCACCTCGGCCAAGCCGCATATCGACAGCGGCAAGCTGACCGCGATCGCCGTCACCACCAGCAAGCGTTCGTCGGCATTGCCCAATGTGCCGACAGTGGCCGAAGCGGGGCTGCCGGGCTATGAATTGTCGCCGTGGTTCGCGGCATTCGTACCGGCCAAGACGCCGCAGCCCGTCATCGACACGCTTAACAAGGCCATGCTCGACGCGCTGAAGAAGCCGTCCGTGCAGCAGCGCCTGGCAGGCATCGGCGCCGAGCCGATCGGCAGCACGCCAGCCGCGCTGAAGGACCACCTGGCCAAGGAGACCACCAAGTGGGGCACGCTCATCCGCGAGAAGGGCATTCATGCCGACTGAACCGACGCGCAAGCTCCATTACGTGATCGAGGGCGCCGCCGACAAGCCGGTGCTGGTGATGTCCAATTCGCTGGGCACCACGCTCGACATGTGGGGGCCGCCGATGGCCGGGCTGACCGCGCATTACCGGGTGCTGCGCTATGACACGCGCGGCCACGGGCGTTCGGCCCTGCCGTCGTCGTCGTTCGGGATGCGCGAACTGGCCGAAGACGTGATCGCGATCATGGATCATGCCGGCATTGAGCGGGCGCACTTCTGTGGTCTGTCGATGGGTGGCATGACGGGAATGTATCTGGCGCGCTATCACGCGGGGCGTTTCGGACGTTTTGTGCTGGCGAACACCGCCGCGCTGATCGGCCCCGAGTCGGCGTGGAATACCCGGATCGAAACCGTGCGGCGCGATGGCATGGCGGCTATCGTCAACGGTGTGCTGGCTCGCTGGTTCACCGATCACTACGTGCTCACGCGTCGCGACGAGTACGAACCTGTGCGCCGGATGCTGACGGGTACCAGCGCGGAAGGCTATGCCGCCAACTGCGCGGCCGTGCGCGACGCCGATCTGCGTGGATTGTTGCCGGGTATTCAGGCGCCGGTGCTGGTGATTGCCGGCGAGCAGGACCTGGCCACTACCGCGGCCCAGGGCCAGGAGGTCGTCCGGGCGATTCCGGGCGCGGAGTATCTGGAGCTGGCTGCCGCCCACCTGTCCAACTGGGAGTTGCCGGAGGCGTTTGGGAATGCCGTGATCGGATTCCTGCGGCAGAAGTAAACCGTCGCTTTTCGCCCCGCCTCCATTTATGGGAGAGAGGCGAAAGACAGTACCGAAAGACCGTACCCTTACGGAACGATCGTCAGGAACAGATACGCGGCGAAAATCACCATGTGCACCACGCCCTGAAGGATCGTGGTCCGTCCCATGCCCAGCGTCAGCGAGGCGACGATCATGGTCAGGAACAGCAGGACCATTTCCTTGGGGCCAAGCCCGAGTTCAAGCGGCCGGCTGAGCATGATGAACACGGCCGCCACGGTCGGAATCGTCAGGCCGATACTGGCCAGCGCGGAGCCGAGCGCAAGGTTGAGGCTGGTCTGAATCCGGTCCGAACGTGCCGCGCGCAACGCGGCCAGCCCTTCAGGCAGCAGCACCAGCGCCGCAATCACCACACCCACCACGGCAGGAGGCAGCCCGGCACCCAGTACTGCCGCTTCCACCGATGGCGACAGCAGCTTGGCCAGCGCCACCACGGCCACCAGGCAGACCACCAGCAGCACGCCACTGACTACCGCGACGCGCACCGGCGGCGGCGGCGCATGCTCGTTCTCGTCGCTGCTGCCTTCCACCAGGAAGTAGTCGCGATGCCGCACCGTCTGCACGAACACGAAGCTGCCGTAGAGCACCAGTGACATGGCGCCCGCGAAGGCGAGTTGCGACGGGGACAGCATGGGTCCCGGCGTCGAGCTGGTGAAGTTGGGGAGCACCATGGTCAGGCCGAGCAGGGCAACCAGGATGGCCATCGCGGCATTGGCGCCGGGCGCCTGAAACGCCTGTTCGCGGTGATGCAGGCCGCCGACGAACAGGCAGACCCCGACGATCCCGTTGCAGATGATCATGACCGCCGCGAACACCGTGTCGCGGGCGAGACCGGCCTTCTCAGGCCCGGAAGACAGCATCACCGACACAATCAGCGCCACTTCGATTACCGTCACGGCAATCGCAAGCACCAAGGTGCCGAACGGCTCGCCGACCTTGTGGGCGACGACCTCGGCATGGTGCACTGCGGAAAATACCGCGCTCGCCAGGGCAGCGGCCATCACCGCGATCATCCACGACTGTCCCGTCAATAGAAGGCCCAGGCCGAACGCTGCCCAGGCAGCCAGCGGGGACCAGACGGTCCAAGCCGGCAGCTTGTTGGAAGTTGCCATCCCTTGTGTTCCTTTCTTTTTGTGGCGTGCAGAGGCACAGCGTGCACGCCAGATGGCGCGCGCGCAAGAGATATTCTGGCAACGAAGGGCGGCCACAGTTCCTGGCCGGGGCGAGTATCAGTCGCGCGGCAGTGGACGGGTGGCGGTGTCGAGTACTTCCGGGCCGGTGGCTGCCGGCTTGTTTCCCGCCGATTTCCCGGGCGGATCGAGGTTGCTGTCCCGCAGGGCAGGATGATGGAGATAGATCCAGCGCGCGGCGATGATCACCGCGATGAGGAACGCAAGACCGTAACCGACAAAAGTGACCGAATTCATATTGTTCTGACCTGTTGGACAGCTCTGATGGCTGGTGCGGGCCAGTATGGTCAGGTACCGCTATATCCGACACCCTCACTCAGTAGGGCGCTCGCATCACCCGTTTGGGCGATGGCGTCAGATGGCATCAGGGAACGGAACCCTCGCCAGGGGCACCCAGGTCTTTCGACGCGCGGGCAGTCTTGTCTGTTGCCACTCGCACAACGGGATCTGGCGCGGCTGCCATGCCTTCCGCAGGGTAAAGACGCAGGAAGCTGCGGGCCAGTTCCGGGTTGCGGCAATGCAGCCAGTCGTCCCAGTCGGCCGCCGGGACGATCACGATCGAGCGTTTTTCGGCGCCCGGCTGGTGCATCCGGCGCAACACTGGATGGGTCTCCGCATTGACCGTGAGCATCGTGAAGGACAGGGTCTGGTCGGGCCACGTCCGCCAGAGCCCGGCGATGCCAAAGGCTGGGGCGTCGGGTAGCCAGATCTTCCAGCGCTCCGCCTTGCCCGGGTGCTCGGGCGTGCCGTCCTCGGGGTACGCATATTCGTAGAACGCGCTCGCGGGTACCAGGCAAAGCTGACCGTGCCGCCAGGCAGGCGCGAAGGTGGGCTTCTCGCCGACGGTCTCGCTGCGTGCGTTGGTCGTATCGTAGCGGCGGCCACCGGGTGGGGTACGCTTGCGCGGCATCATGCCGAAGGTGGCCAATGCGCACTGTCGTGGTCCGTCCGGGGCGGCGTGGACGATTGGCGCGGCGTAGTCGGGCCAGGTTTCCTCCGGGTAGATCCCCGGAGGCGGCTCCACACCGAAGATTTCACGCAGGATTCGCTGTTGGACGGGGGCGTAGTTCGTGCACATGCGGGTGCTCCTGAGAGCCGGTCTGCCGCGTATCGTCCACGCTAAGGTGACACTGGTCAATATGTGCGCGCCATACGCGTGGTGATGCGCGGTGATGCGGCGGGGCGCTTCCTATAATGCCTAGGCGGACGCGGGGACTTCCGTCGCATGTCCCCGGCCGACGCGCTACACGTGCTTGCAGGCAGGGGCACGCATCCCACCATCTCCACACCAAATGGGGAGATTGACATCATGCAGAGTAGCGAAGCGGTGCTGACGCTGGCACGAGCCGCGTTGGCACATGTGCCATATCAAGGCCACCATCTCCATCCCACCATCAACCTGCGCCTGTCCGACGGCGCGCTGATTCTCGAAGGCGAAGTTGCCGATATTGTCGACAAGACCCGTGCCGCGGCCCAGTTGCGGCGTGTGGATGGCGTCACGATGGTGATCGATCACCTGCGCATTGCCAACGGCGGCACACCGATTGGCGACGGCGAGGTACGCGCGGCGGTCTGCGAGCGACTGCGGAGCGCGATTGATTTCCGGAACTGCAAGATCTGCGCGCGGGTCAAGGGCCAGCTCGAGCCCGTGCGCGAAGCGGTGGGCGAGCGCAGCGGCTGGCTGGAGGTCTCCGTGCATGACGGCGCGGTCACGCTCAATGGGCAGGTGATCAGCCTGTCGCACATGCGGCTGGCCGGCGTGCTGGCCTGGTGGTCACGCGGCTGCCGCTGCGTGATCAATGACATTGTGATTGCGCCGGCCGAAGCCGATAGCGACGAGGAGATCTCCGAGGCATTGCGGCTGGTGCTGGAAACCGACCCGTTCGTCGACGCAGCTCGCATCAGTGTGCGTACGGATCGCCGTGTGGTGACGCTCGATGGCTACGCGTCCAGCGATGGCGCGCGCAGGCAGGTTGAACGGGACGCCTGGTATGTGCACGGCGTGGAAAACGTCATCAATCACATCGCCCTGAGCAGTTAAAGGTTCCGGCGACTCATCGCAGGACACTTCACGCCTGCGGCGCGGCGCGCCCACGTCGCGCTGCCTGGCCTTCTACTCGCCAGTAACGGCGGCGCGTGCGCAACGCAAAGCGCGTGCGGTACTCCGACATCGACATCTGCATGGCGCGCTGAAACAGCCGCCGGAACGCCGCGGCATCGCTGTAGCCGCACGCTTCGGCGATGGCCTGCGTGCCATGCAGCGTGACTTCGAGCAACATGCGCGCGCGCTCCACGCGCAGCCGGTGCAGGTAGTCGAGAGGCGTCTGCCCGGTGACCTGCCGAAAATGGCGCAGCAGTGTCCGTTCGCTGACGGCTGCCGCCTCGGCCACGGCGCCAAGCCGGTATGGCTCGTCGACGTGGGCCTGCAGCCAGCCAATGGCGCGATACACCGGGCTGTCCGTTGTTTTACCGAGCCAGCGCTGCGAAACCAGTTCCGGCACCCATTGCTGGCGTTCCTGTTGATAGAGCAGCAAGCGCGAGACAGTCTGCGCGAGGTCAGGGTCGTGCAGATGCCCCAGCACGCGCAGCATGAATTCGGTCAGCAGCGCCGGGGCGACGCAATGGAACACGCGTTCGTGCAGGCCTATCGGTTCGTCCGAGGACAGGTCGCAACCCGGGAATCGCTGTGCCAGCGAGCTTTGGAACATCCACGGCGCCCCGCATCGCGCGCCGTCGAGCAGGCCCAGCGCCAGCGGGTAAACCATGCCCGAGTAGATGGCCGCCAGCCAGCCGCCTGCGTCCACATGACGCGCGATCGTGCGCTGCGTGACGGTATCGTTCGTCACCATCTCGCTCAGATGCGGCGCGCTATGGGCCATCAGTCCGGGCACGATCATCAGCGTCCGGCCATGGCGCTGGCCACGCCGGGCGGGTACCGCCTGCAGGCCAGGCAGCGGCGCGGGCAGTGCCCGGCCATTGCCACCGATGATTTCCCACGTCAACAGGTTCGATTCGCCAGGCCGCTGCAACTGGGCGACGCCGGCCGCCGTGCGCAGCACGTCGAGCGCGCCGAACAGCGTGCCGGGCATGGCATCGGGCAGCCATAGCAACTTGACGTGCAGGGGGTGATTGGACGTGGTAGCGGGATCGGCCATGCGTGGGGGCGAGAAGGACGAGAAGGACGAGAAGGATGAAATAGGCGAAAGAAGGGGAAGACGGCGAGCGAACGGGGTGTGGCGGGATCGGCTTTGGGAATGGCGATATTGAGCCTCCCCGCGAGATATCGCAAGGGCTACATTTGAGGCTTCCATCAGAACAGGAGACGTCATGCTGCTTTCCCTTCGCCACCTTGCCATCGCCGCTGCCGCTGCCGTGGTCTGCAATGCCGCCGTGGCTGCCGGCGCCGATACCGGGTTGCTCGATGCCGCGCGGTCCGCACAGCCGGCCGTGGTGCAGTCGCTCAAGGACATGGTGTCGATAGAGTCGGGCAGCGCCAATATCGAAGGGCTCGACCGCATGGCGGACTACACGTCGAAGCGGCTCCAGGCGTTGGGTGCCAAGGTGGAGCGTGTGCCGGCAAGCTCGGGCAAGAGCCCGATCGTCAAGGCGACGCTGACCGGTACGGGCAAGCACAAGATCATGTTGATTGCCCATATGGATACGGTCTATCCGGCCGGTATCCTCAAGACGCAGCCGATCCGCGAGGACGGCAACCGTCTCTATGGTCCCGGCATCGCCGACGACAAGGGCGGCATCGCCGTGATCCTGCATTCGCTGGAAATCCTCAAGGCGCAGGGATGGAAGGACTACGCGCAACTGACCGTGCTGTTCAACGCCGATGAGGAAGTCGGTTCGGGCGGATCGGGCGAAACGATTGCGGCGCTGGCCGATCAGCAGGACGTGGTGTTGTCCTGCGAGCCGAACGTGGCCAAGTCTGTCGCCAAGTCGGAGTCGCTGCTGCTGGGCGCTGCTGGCACGGCGACTGCGACGATGCAGGTCAAGGGCCGCTCGTCGCACGCCGGCGCGGCGCCGGAGCTGGGCCGCAATGCGCTGATCGAACTGGCCTATCAGTTGCAGCAGACGCGTGACGTGGCCAAGTCGGTGCCCGGCTCTCAACTGAACTGGACCATGGCCAAGGGCGGCGACGTAGGCAACCAGATCCCCGAGTTGGCCAGTGCGTATGGCGATGTGCGTGTCACGGCCAACGGCGCCGCGCAGAAGCTGCAGACCGCGCTGCAGGAGAAGGTCAACGCGGGCCACCTGATTCCCGACACGCAGACCACGGTGACGATGGAAGAGGGCCGCCCCGCCTACGTGGCTGACGCCCGCGCGAAGGATCTGGCCAAGCGCGCGCAGCAGGTCTACGCGGAACTCGACGGCCGCTCGCTGCTGCTGATCCCTGGCACGGGTGGCGGCACGGACGCCGGCTATGCGGGGCGGTCGGGCAAGGCGGTTGTGCTGGAGAGCTTCGGCCTGTCTGGCTTCGGCTACCACGCTCGCGACGAATACGTGGAGCTCGATTCGATCGTGCCCCGTCTGTATCTGATGACGCGGATGCTGCAGGAGATCGGAAAGAACTGAACGTATCGAATGCTGCGGCAAGTTTCCCTCTCCCGCGCAAACGGGAGAGGGAACAAGCAGGCGGTGACAACTACGCCGCCACCGCCTGCGGGGCCGCGCCGAAATGCGGATGGCGCGAGAATAGTTCCGCCGCCCAGTTCACGAAGACCCGCACCTTGGCCGACAGGTGCCGGTTCTGCGGGTACATCGCCGAGATCGGCAATTCGTCCGTCTGCCAGTCGCTCATCACCTCGACCAACCGGCCGCTGTTGACATACGGTTCTGCCATCGCGCGCGAGATGCGGGCGATGCCATGGCCTTCGAGCGCGCAGGCCATGTAGACATCGGCATCGTTGGTCGAAATGGCCGATGGCAGCAACACCTCGGTGCGTTCGCCGCCGCGCGACAACGGCCAGGGCATTTCACGGCCGGTGCGGTTGGACAGGAAGTTGACCGCCTTGTGCTGTGCCAGCTCGGTCAGATTCTGCGGCGTGCCAACGCGACGCAGATAGATCGGCGACGCATAGAACGCCAGCTTCAGCTGACCGATGCGTCGCGCCACCATCGACTCGTCGAGCGCGCCCACGCGCAGCACCACGTCCACGCCTTCCTTGAGCAGATCGATCGGCTTGCCATTGATGGTCAGCTCGAGCTTCAGGTCGGGATAAGCCTTGAAGAAGTCGTGCAGGTGCGGCAGCAGCACCATCTGCGCGAGCCCGCTCGTGGTGTCGACGCATAGCGTGCCGCGCGGCGAGTTGTTGTGCCGCGTGAGCGATTGTTCCGCTTCCTCGACGTCGGCCAGGATACGGACGCAGCGTTCGTAATAGGCGGCGCCATCGGTCGTCACGCTGATGCGGCGCGTCGTCCGATGCAGCAGTTTGACGCCCAGATGGGTTTCCAGATTCTGGATCAGGCGGGTGAGCGTGGCCTTTGGCAGGTCTAATGACTCCGCCGCACGCGCAAAGCTGCCGACATCCACCACCCGCGTGAATGCCTGCATGGAAACAAGACGATCCATGATTGAGAAGCTTTCGAAAGAAGTACGAGCTAGCTTGCGTTCAGAAGGATGTCTGGCGGGAATGGGTCCGCTGCATGTCAAGTGCGCGGCCTGGGTTTGCTGCCGGCGGTCCGCCAGTGGAGGCCGGAGCGGGGACGGGTGGAGCCTGGGGGCGTGGTGGACGCGCATGTTTCCCCAAACTGCGCGGCACCAAAGGACCGGAGTGAATCACATTTTGGGTGACCTTGCCAAGCATGTGGTTTCACTTCGACGATTATTCCAACTCAGAAATAGTGCGTTGGCAATAGCTCGCTTTATCCCATCATCGTCAATCACCATAATTCGGTGCATCGCAACACAGTATCGACGACCCATGCCGGTCGCCTGAACGCCATGACCAAGACCACCACAGCCCGTAGTTCCGCCGTGCAACCGGCCGCAGAACAGGGCGAACCGTACGTGGTGCAGCATATGGTCGTCAGTGGCGATCGGGAGATCAAGGTCTGCGTGTGTTACCCCGCAGGTTATTGGCCGTTGAGCGCAGGCTCGGCAACCTTGCCATGGCTGGTGTATCTCCATGCGGGCGGTTTTGTCGAAGGTGACGTCGAGGCAGCCAAGGAACTGGCGCGGGATCTGGCGGAGTCGGTCCCGGCCGTGGTGGTGACGCCGGGATACTCGCTGGCGCCCGAAAATCCGTTCCCGGCCGCGCCCGAAGACGCCGTGGCCACCGTGACGTGGGTACTGAAGCAGGCAAAGAAGCTCAAGGTCGACAAGCTGCGCTTCGCGCTGGTCGGCGAAGAGGCGGGCGGCAACCTGGCAATTGCCACGGCGCAGATGCTGCGGGATCGCGGCCTGCCGCAGCCGGCGGGCCAGTGGCTGATCCGCCCCGTCACGGACCCGTGCCTGTCGGCGATGTCTTCGACGCGTCAGGTGCCGATGGAAATGCTGCGCCGGCTGGCCTGCAACTATCGCGAATATCTGCCGACGCCGGCTGACAGCGTGCATCCATATGCGGCGCCGGCACTGGCATCGCGGATGGCCGGCCTGCCTGCCACGCTGGTGCAGGTAGCGGAACAAGACGCCTTGCGTGCCGAAGGTGAAGCCTTCGCCGCGAAGCTGGCCAAGGCCGGGATATCGGCCAGGGCCCTGATCATGCCCGGCGCCTGTGGCGACGGGGTGGAACAGTCCCATGAGAAGTGTCAGGCATGGGTCGAAGAAGGTGCGCGGTTCCTGCGCGATTGTTTCGCGAAGGCCGACGACGCCTCGTAACCGGTCCGAACACCGGCCGATACCGGGAGCATGACGGTATCGGATTCAACGGCCAGCGCCCTTTGAGGCTGGCAGCAGCAATCCCGTCCTGACCGGACGGGAACACCCCCGTATTCCCGATTTCCGGGCCACTCGGCCCGGCGGGCGGCGTTCGGCCTCGATTTTTTGCTTTTCCAGTTGAAGAAACCCGACGAATCACGGAGTGAAGAAAAATGAATCAACAGTCTCGACGCACGCTGATTGCGATCGCCATCGTGGCGATCCTGGGCACCGGCGTGGCAACCTCGGTTCTGCGTCCCTGGCACGGCGGGGAAGCACAGGCCAATACCCCGCCGCCGGCACCGGCGGTGGAAGTGTCCGCGGCGGTCGGCAAGACCATCACCGAATGGGATGAATTCTCCGGCCGCATTGAAGCCGTGGACCGCGTGGAGATCCGTCCGCGTGTTTCCGGCACGATCGAAACCGTGCATTTCCGCGAGGGCTCGATCGTGAAGAAGGGCGATCCGCTGTTCACGATCGATCCGCGTCCGTATGCAGCCGAAGTGGCACGCGCCGAAGCGGCTTTGGCGGCGGCGCAGGTACGCGCATCGCTTGCGCAGACCGAGAAAGCCCGCGCCCAGCGCCTGCTGGACGACAACGCGATCTCGCGCCGGGAGTTCGACGAGCGGATCAACGCCGCCAGCGAGATGTCGGCCGACGTGCGCGGCGCGCAGGCGGCGCTGGAAGTGGCGAAGCTGAACCTGAGCTACACGCGTATCGTCGCGCCGGTCTCGGGCAAGGTGTCGCGTGCCGAGATCACGGTGGGCAACCTGGTGGCCGCCGGCGCGGCGTCTCCGGCGCTGACCACGGTGGTGTCCGTGTCGCCGGTGTATGCGAGCTTCGACGTCGACGAACAGAGCTACCTGCGCTACACGGCGCCGGGCGCCAGCGGCGGCAAGAATGATCTGCCGGTGTTCCTGGGGCTGGCCAACGAGGACAACACGCCGCACGAAGGCAAGATCCACTCGGTGGACAACCGGCTGGATACGCGCAGCGGCACGATCCGCGTGCGAGCGATCTTCGCCAATGAAGATGGCCGCCTGCTGCCGGGCCTGTACGCGAAGATCAAGCTCGGTGGCGGCACGCCGCATCCGGCCGTGCTGATCAATGATCGCGCCATCGGCACGGACCAGGGCAAGAAGTTCGTGCTCGTGGTGGATCAGGCCAACAAGCTCACGTATCGCGAAGTCGAACTCGGGCCGACGTATGAAGGGCTGCGTGTGATCCGCAAGGGCTTGAAGCCGGGCGAGAGCATCGTCGTCAATGGCCTGATGCGCGTGCGGCCAGGCGACACCGTTGCGCCGAAGCCGGTATCGATGGCCTTCCGCAGCGAGCTCGAGCCGCGAGGCAACGCGCCGGACCGCAAGCAGGCAGCGGAAGAGAAGGCCGAGAAGCCCAACGTGAGCTAAGCAACCCAGTCTAGCCAGACACAGACAATTTCCCCCCTTCGTGGCATCGAATGGCGTCCGCTTGCGAGCGGACCGCCAGGGGGGCTGTTTTCGCCGAGACCAAGATGAATCTCTCGAAATTCTTTATCGACCGCCCCATTTTCGCGGGTGTGCTATCGGTGCTGATCTTCCTGATCGGCGCCATATCGATGTTCAAGTTGCCGATCTCGGAGTACCCGGAAGTGGTGCCGCCGTCGGTGGTGGTGCGCGCGCAGTTCCCGGGCGCCAACCCGAAGGTGATCGCCGAGACCGTGGCCACGCCGCTGGAAGAGCAGATCAACGGCGTCGAGGACATGCTCTACATGAACTCGCAGGCCAACAGCGACGGCACGCTGACGCTGACGGTGACCTTCAAGCTGGGCACGGACCCGGACAAGGCCCAGCAGCTCGTGCAGAACCGCGTCTCGCAGGCCGAGCCGCGTCTGCCCGAGGACGTGCGTCGCCTGGGCATTACCACGGTCAAGAGCTCGCCTGATCTGACCATGGTGGTGCACCTGGTCTCGCCGAACAATCGCTATGACATGACGTATCTGCGCAACTACGCGCTGATCAACGTCAAGGACCGCCTGGCGCGTATCCAGGGCGTCGGTCAGGTGCAGATGTTCGGCTCGGGCGACTACTCGATGCGTGTGTGGCTGAACCCCGACAAGATCGCCGAGCGTCATCTGGCGGCCTCGGACGTGGTCAAGGCCATCCGCGAGCAGAACGTGCAGGTGGCAGCCGGCGTGATCGGACAATCGCCCTCGCTGCCGGGCACCGATCTGCAACTGTCGGTCAACGCGCAGGGCCGTCTGCAGACGGTGGAGGAGTTTGGCGACATCATCGTCAACACCTCGCCGGACGGCGCGGTGACGTACCTCAAGGACATCGCCCGCGTCGAGCTGGGTGCCTCCGAGTACGCACTGCGTTCGCTGCTCGACAACAAGTCCGCCGTGGCGCTGCCGATCTTCCAGGCGCCGGGTTCCAACGCGATCCAGATCTCGGACGATGTGCGCAAGACGATGGCCGAGCTGAAAGCGAACATGCCGGAGGGCGTGGACTACAGCATCGTCTATGACCCGACCCAGTTCGTGCGCCACAGCATCGAGGCCGTGACGCACACGCTGTTCGAGGCCATCGCGCTGGTGGTGCTGGTGGTGATCCTGTTCCTGCAGACCTGGCGCGCGTCGATCATTCCGCTGCTGGCCGTGCCGGTGTCGATCGTCGGCACGTTCGGGCTGATGCACGCGTTCGGGTTCTCGATCAACGCGCTGAGCCTGTTCGGTCTGGTGTTGGCGATCGGTATCGTGGTGGACGATGCGATCGTGGTAGTGGAGAACGTCGAGCGCAATATCGAGGAAGGGTTGTCGCCGAAGGAAGCCACGTACAAGGCCATGCGCGAGGTAAGTGGTCCGATCATCGCCATCGCGCTGACGCTGATCGCCGTGTTCGTGCCGCTGGCATTCATGACTGGCCTGACCGGGCAGTTCTACAAGCAGTTCGCGCTGACGATCTCGATCTCGACGATCATCTCGGCGTTCAACTCGCTGACGCTGTCGCCCGCGCTGTCCGCGCTGCTGCTCAAGAGCCACGACGCGCCGAAGGATTGGCTGACGCGCGCCATGGACAAGGTGCTCGGCAAGTTCTTCGTCCGCTTCAACCAGTTCTTCCGCCGCAGCTCGGACAACTATGGCCGGGGCGTGAAGGGCGTGATTCGCCGCAAGGGCTCGGTGTTCGGCGTGTACGCGCTGATGCTGGTCGCGACCTGGGGCGTGTTCCAGATGGTGCCGAAGGGCTTCGTACCGGCGCAGGACAAGCAGTACCTGGTGAGCTTCGCCAAGCTGCCTGACGGCGCGACGCTGGATCGCACGGAAGACGTGATCCGCCGCATGTCGGATATCGCGCTCAAGCATCCGGGCGTGGAGTCGGCGGTGGCATTCCCGGGCCTGTCGATCAACGGCTTCACCAATAGCCCGAGCGCCGGCATCGTGTTCGTCACGCTCGATCCGTTCGACAAGCGCAAGAGCAAGGAACTGTCTGGCAATGCGATCGCGGCTGATCTGAACAAGCAGTACGGCTCGATCCAGGACGCCTTCATTGCGGTGTTCCCGCCGCCGCCGGTGCAGGGCCTCGGTACGATCGGCGGTTTCAAGATGATGATCGAGGACCGCGCCGCGCTGGGCTATGACGAACTGTTTAACGCGACCAACGCGTTCATGGCCAAGGCGCGCGCCACGCCCGAACTGGCTGGCATCTTCAGCAACTATCAGGTGAACGTGCCGCAGCTAGACGTGAAGCTGGACCGCACCAAGGCCAAGCAACTCGGCGTGCCCGTGACCGATGTGTTCGACACGCTCCAGACCTACCTCGGCTCTGCGTACGTCAACGACTTCAACAAGTTTGGTCGCACGTACCAGGTCAAGGTGCAGGCCGATGCGCAGTTCCGCCAGCATGCGGAGGACATCCTGCAGCTGAAGACGCGCAACGTGAGTGGTGAGATGGTGCCGCTGTCGTCGCTGGTGCAGGTCAAGCAGAGCTTCGGCCCCGACAGCGTGATCCGCTACAACGGCTTCACGGCTGCCGATATGAATGGTGGTCCGGCTCCTGGCTTCTCGTCGGGCCAGGCGCAGGCCGCCGCCGAGCGGATCGCCGCGGAGACGCTGCCCAAGGGTATCGCCTTCGAGTGGACCGAGCTGACGTATCAGGACATCCTGGCCGGCAATGCGGGCGTCTGGATCTTCCCGCTGTGCGTGTTGCTGGTGTTCCTGGTGCTGGCCGCCCAGTACGAAAGCCTGACGCTGCCGCTGGCGGTGATCCTGATCGTGCCGCTGAGCCTGCTGGCCGCCATGACTGGCGTGTGGCTGACCCGTGGCGATAACAACATCTTCACGCAGATCGGTTTCATCGTGCTGGTGGGGTTATCCGCGAAGAACGCGATTCTGATCGTCGAGTTCGCGCGTGAACTGGAACATCACGGCCGTACGGTGGTGCAGGCCGCGATCGAGGCCAGCCGCCTGCGTCTGCGCCCGATCCTGATGACGTCGTTCGCTTTCATCATGGGTGTGGTGCCGCTGGTGGTGTCCACCGGCGCCGGCGCGGAAATGCGCCATGCGATGGGCGTGGCCGTGTTCGCGGGGATGCTGGGGGTGACGTTCTTCGGCCTGTTCCTGACGCCGGTCTTCTATGTGGCGCTGCGTTTGCTGGCCACGCGAGGCCAGCGCCAGAAGGTGGCTGAGCAGCCTGCGTCGGCGTCGCAGGCGGTGGCATCGGCAGAATAAGGGTGAACAACATGAATAACGCAATGAAGCTGGTCCTGCCGAAGCTGGGTATGCTGGCCGCCGCGCTGGTGCTGGCGGGCTGCTCGCTGGCGCCGACTTACAAGGTGCCCGAGACGCCCACCGCGTCGACGTTCAAGGAAGCCGAGGCCGCTGCTGCGGAAGGCGCGCAATGGAAGACCGCGACGCCGGCCGAAGGCCAGCATCGCGGTGAATGGTGGAAGGTCTTCGGCGACGCCGATCTCGATCGTCTGATCGACGCGGCCAACGCCTACAACCAGGACCTCGCTGCCGCCGCGGCGCGTCTGAAGCAGGCACGTGCCTTCACGGGCGCGACCGAGGCGGACCTGTATCCGCAATTGAGCGCGGGGTTCAGCCCGACGCGCGCGCAGCCCTCGGCAGCCTCGCAAGGCTTGCCCGATGGCACGCGGGTGTCGCCGCAGACCGTGTACCAGGCGCGTCTGATCGCCAACTACGAGCTTGATCTCTTCGGCCGCGTGGCCAATAGCGTCAATGCAGCACGCGCCGACGAGCAGGGCGCCGAAGACCTGTATCGTTCGGTGCAGCTCGCGCTGCAGGCCGATACGGCGCAGGCGTACTTCGCGCTGCGCACGCTTGATAGCGACCGCGATCTGCTCAACGCGACGATCAAGCTGCGCGAGGACGCGCTGACGCTGCTGCGCAAGCGCTACGAGGCTGGCGAAACCACCGATCTCGATCCGGCCCGCGCCGAGGCCGAGCTTGGCACCGCCCGCGCCGATCTGGCTGGCATCGAGCGGCGCCGTGCCAACCAGGAGCACGCGCTGGCCGTACTGACCGGGGTGTCGCCGTCGCAGTTCGCGCTGGCGGCGCGACCGTTTGACACGCCGCCGGTTGCGGTTCCCGCCGGCTTGCCGTCGGAACTGCTCGAACGTCGCCCCGATATCGCTGCGGCGGAACGCCAGATGGCGGCCGCCAACGCACGGATCGGTGTGGCAAAGGCGGCGTTCTTCCCACGCATCTCGCTGACAGCGCTGTTCGGCTTCGAGTCGTCGGATATCTCGAACCTGTTCAAGTGGTCGTCGCGCGCATGGTTGCTTGGGCCGCTGGTGGGTTCCACTGTTGCCCAGACCGTGTTTGACGGTGGCCGCAACAGTTCGAACCTGGCCGGCGCGCGCGCGGCGCACGAGGAAAGCGTGGCGCGATATCGCCAGACCGTGCTGGTGGCGTTCCGCGAGGTCGAGGACAGTCTGGCCGACGTACGCTGGTTTAGCCAGCAGGGCGCGGCGCTCGACAGTGCATTGGCCGGCGCGAAGCGCGCGCAGCGCACTTCGCGCAGCCGCTATGACGCGGGCGCGGTGGACTACCTCACCGTGATCGATGCGGACCGTACGGTGCTGCAATCGCAACGCGATGCCAATGCGGTGGCCGGGCTGCGGGCGGCGGCAACGGTGTCGCTCGTGCGTAGCCTTGGTGGCGGTTGGGGCCCTCTGCCGGAGAATGTGGCGAAGAACTGAGAGCCGTACGCCGCAGGTAACATTTGGCGGCAATTTCACGCTGGCGTGGCGTTTCCGGAGCACTACACTGGAAACGTCGCGCCAGCTTTCGTTTGGAGGGCCGATATGCGACATCGAACGAGATCACTTACAGGCACGTATCCGCTTGCGATGGCGGTCACTATTGTCACCGTCGCCATTGCCTTTGGCATGACGGTGTCATGGCCCGCCGACGCGCAGCCGGCGAACACTGGCCCGATCATCGTTGGGGGATCGGCGCGGGTCGAAGGGCCGGCCACCATCATGGGGACGCTCCGCGTTGACGGTAACGTCTTCGCCAACGGTCCGCTCACCGCCGACTGGTTTGCCTCGCCTGGCGGGTATTCCCGCCCTTCCTCCCAGGGCCTGCTCAAGGTGTTCCATGGCCCGCTGACCGTGCAGGGGCCAATGGCGGTGCACGGCGACCTCTACGTCAACGGCCCCCTGACCGTGAATGGCGCCCTGGAGGCCGCCGGCAATATCAACGCGAACGGACCAATGGTCGAACGGCAGGGCGGACGCTAGCGCCGCCGCCCGGATGACAGCACAATGGCGGCTTCGCATATTTCATCGATTCCGCCATGGCTCACTCCGGATCGCCACTGGGGCTCAAGGGTATTGCACTGTTCGAAGCCGCCAAGGGGGCGCTCGTCATCCTGGCCGGTGTCGGCCTGATGGCGCTGCTGCACCATGATGCGCAGGAAATCGCCGAGACCATCATCCGGCGGATACACATCAATCCGGCCAGCCACTATCCCACCATTTTCCTGTCCTTGCTGGCGAATCCCGGCGATGGCCGTCTCTGGGCCATCGGCGGGTCCGCGTTCGTCTACGCGCTGATGCGGTTTGCCGAAGCCTACGGCTTGTGGCGGGGGCTGGCGTGGGGCAACTGGATCGGTGTCTGGTCCGGCGGCATCTATATTCCGGTGGAGCTCTACGAGGCGATCCGGCATCCCACATGGCTGCACGGCGGCCTGGCCATTGCGAATGCGCTGGTGGTCGTTTATCTTGCGCAGGGCTTGGCCCGGCACAAGGTCAGTGGCTGAGCCAGCCATGCGAATCTGCTAAGGTAGACGCCATGCGGCGCACGCCGGCGCCGCGCACCGTATCAGACTCCTGTCGACGAAGAACCTGAGAAGAGACCCATCATGATTCACGAAATCGCCCAGATCACCATCAAGCCCGGCATGGAAGCCCAGTTCGAGGCCGGCGTGGCGCAAGCCAAACCGTTGTTCCTGCGCGCCCGCGGCTGCCACGGCCTGAACCTGCAGCGTTCGATCGAGGAGCCGTCGCGTTACACGCTGGTGGTGGCGTGGGAGACCGTGGAAGACCATATGGTCCATTTCCGCGAATCGGACGACTTCCAGACCTGGCGCAAGCTCGTGGGCGACTGTTTCGTCGCGCCGCCGCAGGTGCATCACGTCAATACCGTTATCTGATCACTGCTTCAACCGGACCGATTCCATGTCGACGCCTCAACCGCGCCCCCGGCATTTCTCGATGCTGCGCGATCTGCAACTGGCCGATTTCTTCACGCTGGCCAACGCGGCGTGCGGCATGGGTTCGGTGTTCTTCGCCATGTTCTTCGTGGCGGAGCCTTCGCTCAGGACCTTCTATATCGCCGCGGCGCTGGCGCCCGCCGCGTTCATCTTCGATGTGCTCGACGGACGCATTGCCCGCTGGCGCCACGCGCATTCCGCGCTTGGCCGCGAGCTCGACTCGCTCTCCGACATCATCTCGTTCGGCGTCGGCCCGGCCACGCTGGCGTTTGCGGCCGGCATGCGCGGCGGTTGGGATCTGGCGGCGCTGATCTACTTCGTCTGCTGCGGTGTGAGCCGCCTTGCCCGATTCAATGTCACTGCCGAGTCGATGGCCGAGGGTACCGGCAAAGTCAAATACTTCGAGGGCACACCGATTCCGACCAGCGTTGTGCTGACCGGTGTGCTGGCCTGGTGCGCGTCCCAGGGCCGGATCGGCGATGCGCTGGTCGGCGGCGCGTGGGAGATTGGTCCCGGCACGCTGCATCCGATGGCGTTGCTATTCGTGCTGTCGGGCTCGCTGATGATCTCGAAGACCCTCCGCATTCCCAAGTTCTGAGCGCTTTTCTCCCGCACGTGTCGTCAGGCCGCTGATGGTGGTGGTAATGATGGCGGTAATGGTGGCGGTATCGGCACGCCATCTGGCGGGATAGGCTCTATCTGTCATCCCCCGGTTTGCCTGACCATTGCCGGTGGCTTGCGGCGCGCGAAATTGCCCGCCGCAGCCATGACGACAACAAAGCAAACAGGAGAGAGACAGATGACCCCACGCATTGCGCGCGGCGCGGTCGTGCTTGGCACGGCTACGCTGGCGGCTGCGGCCTTGAGCGGTTGCGCCACTGGCAACGGTAACTGGAGCGAGCAGGGCCTTAGCGCCGAAATCCGCCGCACGTCCTACGGCATTCCCCACATCCGCGCCAACGACTACGCCAGCGTCGCCTTCGGCATGGCGTACGCCTATGCGCAGGACAACGTCTGCCTGATGGCCAGCCAGGTGGTGACGGTCAGCGGCGAGCGTTCGGCGACGTTCGGGCCGGACGGCACCACCGAGGTGTCCTTCAAGCCGATGCGCAATGCGGACGCCGATGCGTTCTTCCGCGCCATTCTCGACGACGATGCCTTGCAGGCCAGCGCGGCAAGGCAATCGCCCGAAGCGCATGAACTGCTGCGTGGCTATATCGCCGGCTACAACCGTTACCTGCGCGATACGCCGCCGTCGAAGCGCCCGGCCGCCTGCCGCGATGCGGCGTGGGTGCGCCCGATCACAGCACTCGACATGGCGCGGCTTGCCGAGGAGAAGAGTATCCAGGCCAGCGCCGGCGCGCTAGCGGCCGGCATCGTCGCGGCTGCGCCGCCACAGGTCACCAAGTCCGCCGCGCTACCCGCACGCATCGATATCGCCGCGATCGATTTCGAGGCGGTGAACCGCGACCTGCAGCTGCTCGATCCGCCGATCGGCAGCAATGGCTGGGCGTTCGGCAAGGCGGCCACGGCAGATGGTTCCGGCCTGCTGCTTGGCAACCCGCACTTCCCCTGGACGACCACCAACCGCTTCTATCAGGCGCACCTGACGGTGCCAGGCAAGCTCGACGTCATGGGCGCGTCGATTGCCTCGTTCCCGATCATCAGCATCGGCTTCAACAAGGACGTGGCCTGGACGCACACCGTTTCCACGGCGCGTCGCTTCACGCTGTTCGAACTGAAGCTGGCCGATGGGGATCCGACCACCTACCTGATCGACGGCAAGCCGCGCAAGATGACCACCAAGACGGTCAGCTATGCGGCAAAGCTGGCCGATGGCCGTACCGTGCAGCGTTCGCATACGTTCTACATGACCGAGTACGGTCCGGTCGTGGCCATGCCGCAGGCAGGGCTGCCGTGGACGGCGCAGAAGGCGTACACGCTGCGGGACGCCAACCAGAACAACACGCGCTCGATCGACACGTGGCTCGATATCGCGCGGGCGCATAACGTGGGCGAGATCCGCACCGCGATCGGCAACCTGGGCATTCCGTGGGTCAACACGATTGCCACCGACCGTTCGGGCCGCGCGATGTTTGCCGACGTCTCGGTCACCCCCAATGTCTCGACCTCGATGCTGGAAAGCTGCGCGCCGGCCGGCGACGGTGCCGTGCTGGCGAAGAAGCTGATGGCCGGCACGGGTATGGTGCTGCTGGACGGCTCGCGCGGTGTCTGCAACTGGACTGCCGATCCGGCGTCGCCGGTGCCTGGTCTGGTCCCGCCATCGGCCATGCCGGTGCTGGAACGCGACGACTTCGTGGCCAACAGCAATGACAGCTCGTGGCTGGCGAATCCCGCGCAGAAGATGGAGGGCTTTTCTCCGGTGCTCGGGCCGCAGGCGGTGCCGCAGCGCTTGCGCACGCGTGTTGGCTTGATGGAGATCGGCAAGCGCCTGAACGGTGTGGACGGCCTGCCGGGCAACCGCTTCGACATCCAGAACCTGCAGACGGTGCTGTTCCGAGATCGCAATCTGGCTGCCGAGCTTGTGCTGGACGACCTGTTGCGGGCCTGCCGCACCAAGGCTGTTCAGGGCGACAGCGATCTGCGTGACGGGTGCACGGCGCTGGGCAAGTGGGATCGCCGCAGCAATCTGGAAAGCCGGGCCGCGCCGCTGTTCCGCGAGTTCTGGATGCGCGCGCACGTCATTCCGAACGTGTATGCCATCGCCTTCAATCCTGCCGATCCGGTTAACACGCCGCGTGGCCTGCGCATGCAGGACGCTACGGTGAACACGGCCGTGCTGAAGGCGCTCAAGGATGCCGTGGGGGCCATGCGCAAGGCTGGCTTCGCGCTGGATGCCCCGCTTGGCGAGGTGCAGGCCGCGAAGTCGCCCAACGGCCTGATTCCGCTGCACGGTGGGGAGGAGTACGAGGGCGTGCTGAACAAGCTCCAGAGCCAGCCGGTGTCGGCCGATGGCCTGAAGGTGTTCTTCGGAACGAGCTATGTGCAGACCGTGGGTTTCGATGCCAATGGGCCGGTGGCGCAGGCGCTGCTGGTCTACGGCCAGTCGATCGACCCGGCTTCGCCCCATGCCTGGGACCAGATGCGGCAGTTCTCGGCCAAGCGCTGGATTTCGCTGCCGTTCTCGGAGCAGGCCATCGCGGCGGATCCGCAACTGAGCGTAACCAAACTGAGCCAGTGACGTAGCCCAGTGACGTAGCAGGATGCCGGCGGCATAAGGTGATATGGGGGCGGCCAGGGCCGTATCCCATGCCGCCGGCAGGGTCAGCAGGGTTTTTCAGCGGCGACTACAATCGCCCGGACCAGAACACCCCGCAAGGATGGCCCTCATGCCTCATCTCTTCGATCCGTACCGGATCGGCAATCTCGAGCTTGCCAACCGCATCGCCATCGCGCCGATGTGCCAGTACTCGGCACAGGAAGGCAATGCCACCGACTGGCACATGATTCACCTGGGCCAGATGGCGCTGTCCGGAGCGGGCCTGCTCATCATCGAAGCCACCGCGGTTTCGCCTGAAGGCCGCATCACGCCGACCGACCTTGGCCTGTACAACGATGCCAACGAAGCTGCGCTGGGCCGTGTGCTTGGCGCCGTGCGCAACCATTCGCCCTTCGCGGTGACCATCCAGCTTGCCCATGCTGGCCGCAAGGCATCGAGCGAAGCGCCGTGGGACGGCGGTGGCCAAATTCGGCCCGACCAGCCGCGAGGCTGGCAGACCTGCGCGCCGTCGGCAGTGCCGCATGCGGCGGGAGAAGTCCCGCCGGCCGCGCTCGACAAGGCCGGTATGAAGAAGATTCGCGACGACTTTGTCGCGGCTGCCAAGCGCGCGGCTCGCCTGGGTATCGAAGGCATCGAAGTGCATGGCGCCCACGGCTATCTGCTGCACCAGTTTCTTTCGCCCATCGCCAATCACCGTACGGACGAATACGGTGGCAGCCTCGAGAACCGGATGCGCTTCCCGCTGGAAGTGTTCGACGCCGTGCGAGAGGCGTTTCCTGCGGAACGTCCGGTCTGGATGCGCGTTTCCGCCACCGACTGGGTGCCGAATGGATGGGACATCGAGGGGACGATCGCGCTATCGCACGAACTGAAGGCGCGTGGCAGTGCGGCGGTGCATGTGAGCACGGGCGGCGTGTCGCCGCAGCAGGCCATCAAGATTGGCCCGGGATACCAGGTGCCTTACGCGCAACGCGTCAAGGCGGAGGTAGGGTTGCCGACGATGGCGGTCGGGCTGATCACCGAAGCCGAACAGGCCGAAGCGATCATCGCCAACAATGAGGCGGACATTATCTCGATCGCCCGCGCCATGCTGTACGACCCGCGCTGGCCGTGGCACGCGGCGGCCAAGCTTGGCGCCAGCGTCAACGCGCCGAAGCAGTATTGGCGCTCGCAGCCGCGCGGGCTGGAAAAGCTGTTCAAGGACGCGCACTTCGGCCAGCGTTGATGGGCGGTCCTTGAGCCGACGGCCTTTGAGTGGGCGGCCGTTGAGCGGCTGGCAGGGAACGTAAAAGCGGGAAAGCAGATACTGCCTTCCCGCTTTGTTCTTTATGGTTTTTGGATCCGAGGTGTCAGATCAATATCAAGGGCGCGTCTTGCGCAGAATGGCGTAGAGCTCGTCCTTGATCCGCAGTTTTTCCTTCTTCAGTCTCTCGATCTCCAGCGGAGTGGCGGGGTCGAGACCCGCCTCCATGTTCAAGATCTTCTGGTCCAGATCGTTGTGCATGTCGAACAGCCGGGCGAAATGGGCGTCATGCACCTTGAGCATGGAAATCTGTTCGCGATATTCCGGAAACATTGGCAACTCTCCTGCGATGGATCAATGGATGGGCAAGGCTACGTTTGATTCTAGGCATGTCGCGACGGATGCTGTTTGATATCGGTCACGCCACACCGGGCGAACTGTCGCCGCTGCGCGCCCGCACAATTCCTCCTTGACTTTTCCCGACGCGGAAAGCGGTGATTCCGGCGCCACGAAGTGCCGCGCCGCAACATCGAAAAATGCCAGAAACGAAGGGATTACCATGATTGTCGCCCCAGGGCGACAAGCGCGACCATGGCCTCAATAGATTGCGTTGGGCAGTAGAGACGGGCTCCCCCCACGTGCAGGCCCGCCTTCACAGAAGTAGTCGAAGAACGAACTCTGGGAGACATCCATGCAAGTCTATGACGGCCTCGTCTTCGTTTGCGCCATGCTGCTGATCTGCATGTACGCCTATCTTGGCGTGCAGTCGCAGAGCATCGCGCTGAAGTATGTTTCGCCGGCGGTGGTCGGCGTGCTCACGGTCGTCTACTCGCTGTTGCCAATGCGGATGATTGGCTGACAGCCGCGTATCTGCGACAAAATCCCCGCCCATGTGAATCGGGCGGGGATGCGTCATGCGCACGCGCTACTTGTGCGCCACTGCGGCGTGCGCTGCTGTGTCAGCGCTCGTCTTATCGCAGCGAAAGCCAGATTGCCTTCGGTTCCGTGAAGTTCTCGATGGCGGCGTCACCGTGCTCACGGCCGAGTCCGGAGTCGCCGGCGCCGCCCCAGGGCAGACGCACGTCGGTATAGCCGTACGTGTTGATCCACACCGTTCCCGCCCGTAATTCCCCGGCTACCTTGTGCACGCGCGCGATGTCCGCGCTCCATACCCCTGCGGCCAGGCTGAACGCGGTGCCATTGGCGATGCGCACGGCATCGGCCTCGTCTTCGAACGGAATCACACTGGCCACCGGGCCAAAGATCTCTTCCTGCGAGATCCGCATTTCATGCTCGACGTTCGCGAACACGGTTGGCTCGACGAAGAAGCCGCGCTGGCCGATGCGCGCGCCGCCGGTCACCGCGCTGGCGCCTTCGCGCTTGCCGATTTCCACATAGTCGAGCACGGTCTTCATCTGCGCCGCCGAGACCACGGGGCCCATCGTCGTGTCCGGCGAGGCCGGATCGCCGACCCGTATCGCGCGGGCGCGGGTAGTCAGCCTTTCCACCACTTCGTCGTACACCTTGCGCTGCGCGAGGATGCGTGACCCGGCCGAGCAGACCTGCCCCGAGTTGAAAAAGATTCCGGATGCCGCGGCACGCGTGGCCGCATCGATGTCGGCATCGGCAAAGATCACGTTGGCGGACTTTCCGCCTAGTTCCAGTGTGACGCGCTTGAAGTTGGCGGCCGCGCCCTGCATGATCCCGCGTCCGACCCCGGGCGATCCCGTGAACGTCACCTTGTCGATTCCCGGGTGGGCAACCAGCGCATTGCCCACCACGCTGCCCTTGCCGGTGACGACGTTGAAGACCCCCGGCGGCACGCCGGCCTCCAGCGCCAATTCGGCCACGCGCAGGGCCGTCAGTGGCGTAATCTCGGCGGGCTTCACGATCAGCGTGCAACCGCAGGCCAGCGCGGGGGCGATCTTCCACATGCCGATCATCAGCGGGAAATTCCACGGGATGATGGCGGCGACGACGCCGACAGGCTCGCGCACCGTGTAGGTCAGCGCGTCCGGCCGCGTTGGAATCACCGCGCCGTGGATCTTGTCGCACCAGCCCGCGTAATACCGCACAGTGTCGACAACGGCCGGCAGATCCTGTCGACGTACAGCCGCCAGCGGCTTGCCGGCATCCAGGCTCTCCAGCGTGATCAGTTCCTCGGCGTGGGCTTCCAGCAGGTCAGCGAACCGGTTGAGGATGCGGCCGCGATCGGCGGCGCGCATGCCCGCCCAGCTCTTGAGTGCCGCGCGGGCGGCCAGCACGGCGGTGTCGACGTCGGCGGCGCTGCCTTGCGCCACCAGCGCGATGGGTTCTTCGGTGGCGGGGTTGATGTCGGTGGAATACTCACCGCTGCCGGGGGGCAGCCGCTTGCCGTCGATCAGCAGATCGTGCTTCGGCAAGTCGGGGCGTGTGGCGGTCATGGAAGGCTCCTCGCTTGAGTCATGGTTTGAAATGACGTGCGCGTTGGCCGAGGGAATCAGGCCCGCAGTGCCTTGCAGTGTGGTGGGCCGCCAGACCTAAGTCCAATTAATAGGATTGATCTATTCATGCTTTGAATGCATGAATGTGGCTGATGCTTATTGTTGGACCCGATACCATTCGGAGCCCCGGAGCAGGGCGCCAATGGCCGAATGGAGTTCGCCCGGGACCACGGGCTTGTGGAGCAGCGCGGTGCCACCCGCGTGAACGTTGCGAAGCTGATCCGCCGCCGTATCGCCGGTGATGATGATGGCCGGCAGCGCCTGGCTGGTGCGCTCGCGGATCGCCGCAATGGCTTCGTGGCCGTTGCGATGGCCACGCAGCCGGTAGTCGGCCAGGATCAGGTCGGGGGTGAAGGTGCCGAGCAGGCCCAGCGCCTCGTCCTCGGATTCGGCGGGCCGGCAGTCGCAATCCCAGGCCGCCAGCAGTTCGGCCATTGCCTGGCGGATTGCCGGATCGTCGTCGATGACAAGCACGCGCAGGCCATCCAGGCGGATCACGCTGCCTGGGAACGTGACTTCCTCGGGCGCGGCCCAGGCCAGTGGCAGTTGCAGACGGAATACCGAGCCGCGTTCCGGTATCGAATCCAGCGTTACGCGGGTCTGCATCGTGCGTGCCAACCCGTCGACGATAGCCAGACCTAGCCCAAGCCCCTTGCGCTGGTCGCGCTCCGGGTTGCCGAGCTGGTGAAACTCGCGAAAGATCTCGCGGTGCTGCGCGATGGGAATACCGATGCCGGTATCCCAGACCTCGATCGAAGCATGGAAGCGCCGGGGCCGGCAGGCGATCAGCACGCCGCCGGTATGCGTGTAGCGGATCGCGTTGGCGATCAGGTTACGCAGGATCAGTTCGACCAGCGCCGGGTCGCCAAACAGCGTAGCCGTGGTATCGCGGGTGCGATAGACCAGTCCACGCGCATTCGCCTGCGGCGCGAACTCGTTCTCGAGCTTGTGCAGCATCGGCTGCAGCCTGAACGGGCGCGGTCGCGCGGTGATCACACCTGCCTCGAGCTTCGAGAAATCGAGCAGCGTGTTGAGCATCTCCCGCGCCGCGCCGGACGACGCCTCGATGTGGTCCAGCAACTGGCGCTGGTGCGCATCCAGCGGCGTGCGCCCGAGTGACACGAGAAACAGGCCCAGCGCATGGAGGGGCTGGCGCAGGTCATGGCTGGCCGATGCCAGGAACACCGATTTGGCGCGATTTGCGTTCTCGGCCTCGCGCAAAGCCTGTCCGGCGCGCGCGGTCTGGTCGCGTAGCTGCGAGATCAGTTCGACATTCTCGAAGCGCAGCGCAATCGAATGACACGCCACGCGCGAGTAGTTGCGCGCGAAGATCAGCAGCACCACCAGATACAGCGGCGTACCAAAGAACATCGGCAGGTAGGCAATGTCATGCGTGAGCAGGAATACGATCCATACGGGCAGGATCGCGGGAATGAAGAAACCGATGGCCACCGGCAGACAGGCCGAGAAGATCGCCAGCGCCGCCGCGCTCATGCCGGCAATCAGCGACAGCACGCAGATCACCACGGCGGGCGACCGGATATCTAGGTAGAGCCAGGCCACCAGTCCCCACAGGCTGCCGATCAGCACTAGCATGACGGTCATGGCGCGCGCGTAACGTCCCGCGCGCGCCTCGGTCAGACGATCGGGCACGGCCAGCCGGCCGAAATGGGCGATGGCGCAGAGCACGACCATCGCCGCGGCCCATGGCATGGCGCCGGGGTGTCCACCCGTGACCGTCAGGCCGACTGCCAGGATGATCGCCGCAAGCGAGCAGCCAAGCATCGCGATGCCGAAGCTCTGGTCGATCAGCTCCATCTGCGCCGCAAGCAGGCGCGGCTCGTCATAGTGAGGCAGCACGGAGGACCACATGCCGGGCGTGCGTCAGCGTTGTGCCTGCACCAGACCGCGGCGCTGGGCTTCGAGAATGGCTTCCACGCGGCTGACCACGCCGAGGTGGTCGAGAATCGCCGCCACGTGCACGCGTACGGTGTTTTCCGACAGGCCGAGGTGATAGGCGATGACCTTGTTCGAACGCCCCAGATTGAGCTGGTTCAGGACCTCGAGCTGGCGCGGCGTGAGCTGGCTGGGCTTGTAGGCCCGGGTGTGGGGGAGGCGGTCGCCGGGCTGTTCGGTCTGGAAGTACGTGCCGCCCGCCAGGCAGCAGGCAATCGCTTCCTCGATCTCGCGCGGGTCGGCGGATTTCGGCAAGAAACCAGCGACTTCCTTGCGTGCCTCGTCGGGAATCGCGTCGATGCCCGACGTGCCGGAGACGATCACGATCGGGGCGCGGGAGAAATGCCGACGGAGCACCTTGATGCCCTCGATGCCATTCAGCCCAGGCATCTGGATATCCAGCAACAGGATATCGACCGGCTTGTCGCCATGCGCCTCGGTGGCCTCCATGACCGATCCCGCCTCCATGATCGACGCGACGTTCGGGCTGGCGGCCAGCAATAGCTTCAGTCCGGTGCGGAACAGCGTGTGGTCATCGATCAACAGAAGCCGGGCTTGCGACATGAGAAAGTGCGGGGGGCGACAGACAAGGACGATTGGACTCGATTCCAGCGTGCTTGTCCATGATGCTTACCCCCCGGCTGTCTTTCCGGCGTTGCCCCGCATTTGGGGTAGTCCGGAAAGATTATTGGCAACGCGTAAAGTCGCTGCCACGATGCTGACATGGACGAATTCCGCGACTTGTCCATACCACTTTGAGTACCCGCTCCACCCGGCAGCGGGTATTTTTTTGGCCTCGGCGAAATATGCCGATTGGAATCATTCGTCGGCCTTCGCGCCGGAGCGATGCACGATCTCCGCCCACTTCTTGCCCTCGGAGACGTTGTACCGCGCGAAATCCGCCGGCGAGGACCCGACGGGTTCGGCGCCCATGTCGGCGTACTGCTGGCGCACGTCAGGGCGCTTCAGCGCGGCAGCGGCATTCGCCGCCAGCTTTTCGACGATCGGAGCCGGCGTGCCGCGCGGCGCCCACAGGCCATACCACGTGCTGATGTCGAAGCCCGGCAGGCCCGATTCGGCGACGGTGGGCACGTCTGGCAGGGCGCTGGCGCGGTGCGCGGTGGTCACCGCCACGGCACGCAGCTTGCCCGACTTGATAAACGGCATGGCCGACGGCATCGAATCGAACATCAGCTGGATCTGCCCGCCCATCAGGTCGGTCAATGCCGGCGCGCTGCCTTTGTACGGCACATGCTGCATCGGCACCTTGGCCGCCAGCTTGAATGATTCGCCAGCCAGTTGCTGTGCCGATGCATTACCGGCCGAGCCGAAGTTGAGCGCGCCACCCTGGCGCTTGGCGTACGCGATCAGGTCCTGCACGGTCCTGACCGGCGAATCGTTGTTGACCACCAGTACAAGCGGCACCTCGGCCAGTTGCGTGATCGGAACGAAGTCCTTGAACGCGTCGTAGCGCATCTTGGAGTAGATGCTCGGGTTGATCACGTGCAGCGAGGCATTGGCCAGGATCGTGTAGCCATCGGGCGTGGCGCGTGCGACCGCTTCCGCGCCGATCATGCCGCTGGCCCCCGGCTTGTTGTCGACGACGACGCTCTGGCCCATGCTCTCGCCCATCTTGACCGCGACCACCCGCGCGAGCAGGTCGGTCGGTCCGCCGGCGGGGTAGGGCAAGACCATACGCACCGGATGTTGTGGAAACGTCTGCGCGGACCCAACGGCGGGCAGCATGGCGAAGGCCGTTCCCACGACTGCCAGCGCAACATGCAGCCGTGACCATGCCGGCGTCTTTGTAGATGGATGATTCATGTCTCTGTCTCCTTGATTTTTATTGCCACCTTGCCAACAACCTTGCGGGATTCCAGCGCGGCGAGGGCGTCCCCCAGGCCGGTGATCGGATAGACAGCGGACACGGTCGGCTCCAGCTTCCCTTCCGCAGCCCACTGAAACAGGGTGGACATGACCTGCTGCAACGCCGGGGCGTGCTCGGCGCGCTCGTCGGACGGCGTCCAGCCGATGTATCGGCCGAAGAAGAAGCCGTGCAGCGTCAGGTTCTTGACCAGCAGCAGATTTACCGGCGCCTGCGGGATGGACCCGCTGGCAAAGCCAATGCTGAGAATGCGCGCGTTCGGCGCTGCGGCGCGCAGCGCCTGGCCGAACAGGTCGCCGCCGACCGGGTCCACCACCACATCCGCGCCACGGCCACCGGTAAGTGCCTTGACTTGAGCGGCGAGGTCCTGGGGCGCAACCGCGTGCGTGGCCCCGCGGCGCAGCGCGTCGGCGCGTTTTGCCTCGGTGCTGGCGCAGGCAACCACGGTCGCCCCAAGTTGCCGCCCGATCTCCACCGCCGCGAGTCCGACGCCAGCGCCAGCGCCGAGCACCAGCAGGGTGTCCTGCGGCGTCAGCGCGCAACGCCAGACCAGGCCGCAATAGGCGGTGCCGTACGAGAGCGGGATCGGCAGCGCGACCTTCGGCGGCAGCGAGTCGGGGACAGGGTAGACGGTGTACTCAGGTACCGTGAATCGCTCCGCGTAGCAGCCCCAGTTGGCAATGGCTACGACCCGGTCACCTGGGCGCAGCCGTGTGACGGCCTTGCCGCAGGCCACCACGCGTCCCACCGCTTCCGTGCCGGGCACGAATGGCAGCGGCGGGCGGCGCTGATACTGGCCAGCGATCATCAGGCCGGTGGCATGGCTGACGCTGGCGAACTCCACTTCGATCGTGACCGCATGGGGGTCGGCCAGGGCGGGTTCGGACACGGTCGCGAGTTCCACATCCTCGACGCCGCCGAACTGCTTGCATACGAGCGCCTTCATCATGCCATCGCCTTCGCCGACGTGACCGTTGCCTGTCGCACCACGCCTAGCCGCAGCCATTCGTCGATGGCGTGGCTGCCGAAACCGGCTTCCTGCAGCAACTGCACCGTGTGTTCGCCATTCTCAGGGGCTGGCCCGGCGGGCCGCCGCATGGCCCGGGCCGGGATCCCGGCGAAGGGCAGAGCGCCCAGCCCCGGTTGCTCGATAGACTGGAATGTCTGCCGGTGCGCCGCCTGCGGGTGCTGCAGCACATCGGCATAGCCGCGGACCGGGGCGTGAAGCACGTCGTGCCGGCTCAACTGTTCCTGCCACGCACTGGTAGTGCGCGTGACGATGATGTCGCCGACCTGCCGGTTCAGCAGCGCCGCGTGTTCCATGCGACTGGCGTTGTTGACGAAGCGCGGGTCAGCCAGCCAGTCGTCGCGGTCGAGGGCGTGACAGAGCTTGGCGAACTGCGCATCGTTCAGGGCCAGCAGAGTCACACTGCCGTCACGGGTGGCAAAGACCCCGTTGGGCGCGCTGACCGGGCCGGCAACGGCCTGGCCCGCGATGGCGTGCTCGAGGAGATTGTTGGCCTGCAGCGCGCAGCAGGCCTCGAACAGATTCAGTTCGACATGAGCGCCCCGCCCGGTGCGGTACCGCCGGCACAAGGCAGCAGCGCATGCCTGGGCCGCGTAGAGGCCGGTGGCGGCGTCCGCCAGCAACATGCCGATGCGGCGGGGTGTTCCGTCGACGCCACGGTTCGCGAACATCAACCCGCTGTCAGCCTGCATCACCGAGTCGGACGCCGGGTAGTCGGCGTAGGGGCCATCCGGACCGTAGCCGCTGATCGAGACATAGACCAGCTCGGGGCGCAGCGCCGCCAGCGCGGCATGGCCCACGCCAAGCCGATCCACTACCTGCGGGCGAAAGTTCTGCACCACCACGTCGGCCTGCAGCGCCAGCTGGCGCAGGACATCCTTGCCAGCTTCGACCGTGGCGTCCACGCAGATGCTGCGTTTGCCGCCGTTGTACGCAATGCTCAGCGCGCTCGTATCACCGCGCACGACCCCGACTTTGCGCCCCCAGTCTCCGGACGGCGGCTCGACCTTGATGATCTCCGCGCCCTGCTGCCAGAGGATATGCGCGCAGTACGGGCCGGCGATGCCCTGGCTGATGTCCAGCACACGCAGGCCGGCAAAAGGCAGATCGAGCAGGCCGTCATCGGTTGGATGGGTGGGGGCAAGGGCATTCGGCATGGGCGGTTCGGCATGATTTAGCGTGATGCCTATGCTAGGGTTACGCCTCCGCCGTGACAATCCGTCGTTTTGTGCCAGTGGTGTTGACTCATGATTGACAATAGCTTGGATCTCAACCTAGTACGGCTGTTCGTGACGATGGTGGAGTCGCGCACGTTGACGGCGGCTGCCGAGCGCAGTGGCATGACCCGCTCCAATGTGTCCCGCCGTCTGAAGGTGCTCGAACAGCACCTCGGTGCCCAGTTGATGCGCAGGACAACCCGGCACGTCGAGCTGACGGAGGCCGGGCAACTGCTCTATGCCCACGCACTGCGGATGCTCGACGAACTGCAATCGGCCAAGACCGCGATCGACAGCCTCGGCACGGTGGTGCGTGGCGACGTGCGTATCCGTCTGCCGACCGGGCTCGGTCATCTCTACCTGACGCCGCTGCTGCTGGAGTTCGCCCGCATCTACCCACAGATTTCGCTGCGCGTGGTCATCAACGACAACATCGGCGACCTGATTTCCGCCGAGGTCGACATGGCGCTGAAGATCACGTCCCAACCGCCAGATGATCACGTGGCGCGACGCATCTGCGACGTCGGCTGGTGCCTGTGCGCGACGCCGTCTTTCCTGGACAGCCGTGGCCCGATCCTGAGCGTGGCCGACCTGGAGAGCTGCGACATGATCGCGCCCGCATCGCTGGGCCGACGCTTCACGCTCAAGGTGTGGATGGCAGGCACCCCGACGACCTTGCGCGTGTCACCACGTATCCAGTCCGGCGACTATCCGTTTCTGCTGGAATCGATGATTGGAGGTCTTGGCGTGGCACTGCTGCCGCGCTATGCCGTCTGGCGTCAACTCCAGACAGGACAGGTCCGCGAGGTGCTAGCCGAATGCGAGGCGGAGGGCGTGGGGGACAGCGTTTACATG
Source organism: Cupriavidus sp. Met-2 (assembly GCF_049843575.1). Lineage (NCBI taxonomy): Bacteria > Pseudomonadati > Pseudomonadota > Betaproteobacteria > Burkholderiales > Burkholderiaceae > Cupriavidus > Cupriavidus sp. Met-2. The sequence goes on along the minus strand of NZ_JBBHZL010000005.1, from coordinate 26,951 downwards.
CTGACGGCATCGAATCGCTACCCGACGCTGGCGACCCGCACGCTGATGGATTTCATCCGCGTGCATCTGGAGCGGCAGGCGGAGAGTTGGCGGCGGAGTGGCAATCCGCAGGTGCTGTCGGCTTAGCCGACATGGTGGGAATGGCCGAGCAGATGTGGCGCTCCCAATCCCCCTACCGCCGCTGCGCCAACCAGATCCCCGCCCCGATACAAACAAGGCCCACCCCGTGATACCAATGCGGCGACTCGCCCAGCAGAACGGTGGAAAGCACGGCCGCGAATAGCGGCGTGAGGGTGATGAAGAAAACCGGCAATTGCGCCCCAGCGCGCGAGATGGCGCGATCCCAGACGAAATACGCCAGTAGCGACGGCACGGTGCCCACATACAGCAGGATCCACGCGACCTTGCTGTTCCACTCCAGGGGTTCCGTCAGCCGGCCGAGTTCCCACGCGGCGACGGGAATGCTGGCGATGACGCCTGCCACGATCTGCGCAAGCAGAAGTACCGGCAGAGGCAGGTCGGGGCGGTGCTTGCGCAGTAGCCAGGTGTAGAAACTCCAGGTGATCGTCGCGGCGAGCATGTACAGGTCGCCGGGCACGAATTCGAGATGGGCCAGGCGATCGGGCTCGCCGCGCATCAGCACGAACGACACGCCCAGCAGGCAGAGCAGGGCGCCCGCCACCTGCCACGGCCGGAAGCGCTCGTGGAAAAAGCAGGCGCCGATCAGCAGCAGGAAGAGCGGGGTGGATGCGCCGATCAGGGTGACGTTGATCGGCGTGGAGGTGGTGAGCGCCAGATACTGGAACGCGTTATAGCTGGCGATCGACAACAGGCCCATGGTGGCGAGCATGGCGAGATGCTGTCGCAGCGCGGCGCGATGCGTCATGACGCCCCGCCACGCGTAGGGGGCCAGCAGCAATGCCGCGATGATCCAGCGCACGAGATTCAGCGTGATCGGTGGCACGGTGCCCGCGGCGAGGCGTCCGACGATGGCATTTCCGGCCCAGGCCAGCGGCGGGAATGTCAGCAGGAACAAAGTGGTCGCGTCGATGCGGGTGGTCTTCATCTTGTGAGAGAGCGCGGCTGACGGGCCCCGCGAGTGAACGGGACAGAGACGTTGCGGGAGCCGGCAATATACGTCCGATACGGTGATCCGTGTTGTATCGGACGGTAGCCATCATGGGTACTCCCGTTCGGAGAGCGCTGGCCGGGAGGGAGGTTGGGCGGCGCGGTATACTTCCCGCCTTTGTCACGCCACTCAGGATTCCCCATGAGCGCATTGCCCGCCTGCCCGAACTGTCATTCCGAGTACACCTACGAGGATGGCGGCCTCTTTATCTGCCCGGAATGCGCGCATGAATGGTCGGCGCAGGCGTCCGCACCGGCCGAAGCGGAAGTCCGGGTTCATCGTGATTCGGCGGGCAACGTGCTGCAGGACGGGGATACCGTCACCGTTATCAAGGATCTCAAGCTGAAGGGATCCGCCGGCACGATCAAGATGGGTACCAAGGTGAAGAACATCCGCCTGGTCGACGGCGATCACGATATCGACTGCAAGATCGACGGCTTTGGCGCCATGAGCCTGAAATCGGAGTTCGTCCGGAAGGTGTGACGGTCTGCTGATTCCGTTCCGGGGCAGCGGCTGAGCGCACGCATCAGCCTCCGGAATGATGCTCCACCTGAGGGCAGCAACACGCCCGTTATCGATCACATGCCGCCAACGCGATATGCGAGGGCCACGATGATTGGCCCAAGCACCGGCAGCATCACGTTGGCGATGGCATACGTCACCGTGTAGCCGAGCAGCGGGACCGAACTCTGGCTGGCGGCCAGCACGGCGCTGATCGCCGGCGTGCTGACGTGCTGCCCCGCGATGGCGCCGACCAGCAGTGGCCCCTGGATTTTCAGGAATTTGTGGCCGATCCAGAGTGACATGCATGCCGGCGTCAGCGACACGGCCAGGCCGACGAGCGGCAACACGGCGCCATGCTCGCGAATCAGCGTGACGGCATCAGGTCCGGCAGACAAGCCGACGCAGGCCACGAACATCGCCAGTCCCAGGTCTTTCAGCAACTGGACCGCGGCGCTTGGCATGTCGCCCACGCCGGGCCGTTTGAAATTGATCCAGCCGAAGACAAGACCGCTGAGCAGCGCGCCGCCGCCGCTGCCGAGCGAGATCGGGATGCCGGCTGCCTTCAGGGTGACGCTGCCGATCAAGAGGCCAATCAGGATGCCCGCGCACAGGAAGACGAGTTCGGTGGTATCGGTGGTGCGTAGATCCCTGCCCAGGTTGCGGGCCGCTGAGGTCAGTGTCGGTTCCACGCCCACCAGGCTTACCCGGTCGCCATGCTGCAGGCGTGTGGCGGGCGTGATCGGCAGGCTCATGCCGGATCGAACGATCTGCTGGACCCAGACGTAGCGAAGATGTTGCTGGGCGGCTTCCCGGCCGAGTTCGGCCAGCGAGCGGCCATTGACAGCGGGATTGTTGACGATCACCTGATGCTCTTCGAGCCGCAGCACGTCGGACTGGCTCAGCGGCAACGACACCTCCTGGCCAATCACCTCGCGAGCCGAGACGAGTTTGTCGCGCACGCCGATCAGCGCCACGATGTCGTCCCGTTTTATGGTCAGATCCGGCACCGACTCCATGAGCTTGCCGTCGCGCACCAGCCCCATCACCAGTGTCCGCCCGCCAAGCGCGGCTTCCAGTTGGCGCACGGTCAGGCCGGCCGCATGTTCCACGCGGTGAGCACGTCCCACCAGGCGGGGCAGCACCGGCTGCGTGGCGACGTCATCGTCGGACGCGGCCTGCAGTTCCTTGGCCAGTTCGCTCGATGCCTCGCGCAGGTTGAAGCGAAGCAGGAAGGGAGCCACCTGGCTGGTGAAGAACACGATGCTGATCAGGCCGACGAGGTAAGTCAGCGTATAGGCCGTGGCGATGTTCGATTGCATCCGGGCCAGTTCCGTCGGGACCAGGTTCAGATGCTTGAGCGCCTCCGCAGCCGTGCCGACCACTGCGGATTCCGTCGCCGCGCCGGCTGCGAGACCCGCCGCCGTGCCAGGGTCCAGATCCAGCATTCGCACGGCCACCAGCACGATTGCCAGTACCACGAACGCTTCGATGAGCGGCAGGACCATGAACCGCAGGCTGGAGCGGTTCAAGTTCGCGAAGAACTGCGGGCCGCCCGAATATCCCATCGCGAAGATGAAGAGCGCGAAGGCAACGTCCTTCAACTCGCCGTGCATCTGGCACCCGGTCTGCCCGACAAGCAGCGCCACGATCAGCGTGCCGCAGACACCGCCGAGCACGATCGGGCCGACGCGAAGCTTGCCAATGGCGTAGCCAAGGCCGACGGTGATGAACAGCACCGCCGTGGGCATCTGGTTGAAGAATCCGATTGAGCATTGCATGGGCGGGAGATCCTGTAGACACGAGGGTCGTGCGCAAACGCCTGCGGATACCGGAGGATCCTGACTCGCGGCCAGGGCTGTGGCTGGCACCCCCTGGCAAGGCCGGACTCTCCCAGTCTCGACAGCATATCAACGCGAGTATCGGCAACCCGGAGGTCGGGCGCCATTGGCACAAAGGGTAATCCCGCTGCCCTAAAGGGCAATCATTCGGTCGCCGACCCACGCCGCAGTGCTCAGCGGAGCCCTGCCTCCGCGCTGAAATAGGTCTTCAGCAAGGCGGCTCCGCGCTCGCCCACGCGTGTCTGCCAGACGCCGACCGCGCTCAGCCCGGCGGCTTGCAGGGCCTGTTGCACGGCGGGCGCTGGATTGTCGTCGATGGTCACACCGTTGGCGCGCATTCGGGCGGTGTTCTCGGTCAGGCGGGTATTCAGCCGCGACCATTGTTTGCCTTCGGTCGCTCTGGCGGCGGCGGTCACGGCGTCTCGCTGGGCGGGTGTCAGGGATTGCCAGGCGGCTGCGTTGACGGTCGTAAACGACAACGGCATGGCGTAGCCGATGGCCGTGAAGTAGGGCAGGTAGTCCCAGAGCTTGCGGCCCGCGCCGCCATCGCCCGACGAAAGCACGGCATTGACCGAGCCATCCTTCAGACGCGGCATGGCATCGGCGAACGACAGGTTCTGCGCCTTCGCTCCCGCTGCGCGCATGACGTCGGCGGACGTTTCGTCATAGGCGCGCACGGACAGCGTGCGCAGATCGTCGAGCGTGCCCACGGGTTTGTGTGTCCAGAGGCCCGTTGGCGGCCAGGGTGTGATGTAGAGCAGGTGCTGGCCCTGCTTCTCGAATGCCTGCGCGTAGTCCGCGCGGGCCAGATCGGCCAGGCGATGGGCCTTGTCCACCGACGTCGCTACGAATGGCAGCGACGACAGCAGGAAAATCGGATCGACCTCGCCCAACGCGCCGCCGAAAGCATCGCCGGCCTGCAGTTTGCCGTCGCGGATGGCGGCCGGCATCTGGGCGGACTTGACGCCCGCGCTGGCGTCGAAGGTCGGCTGCGGCGCCAATGTGCCCTGCGTGCGGGTAGCGACTTCCTGGGCAAACGTGGTCAGTCCTTCGCCGGGCATCGACGTGGCCGGGTACTCGGTCGCCATCTGCCAGACGACGGGCGCGGGCTGCGCGTGTGCGTTGGGTGCGAAGGGTGCGATGAGTGCGACTAGGGCGGAGGCTGTGTAGCCGGTGGCAGTGGCAAGCGTCAGCGTGGCCAGGGCAAGACGATGGCGAAGAGGATGCATGGCGGGGCGGAGGGTGGGTGGGCAATGTCGGCATGCCGGGCTCCGCCTCTGCGGGCGATGCCGGGTGCCAATGCATTATAGGCATCGCCATGGGGGGATGTCGCGTCGTCTCCCCGTCCTCCGTCCCGTACCGGGCGCACCGATCGGGCAAGCGCGGCCTATCGCTTCAACGATGCCTGAAGACTGAGCAGGTTCTGCGGCAACACACGGATCAGGCCGCCGCGCGGGCTGTCGATATCCGAGATCAGCGCCAGTGACAGCGACACGGTGAACGGAAGCACCAGCATCAGGATGATCTTGGCGTTTTCAGATCGGGCGCCGTAGCCCTGCATCATGCTGCTGAAAAAGGCGATGACGATCATCAGGCCCCAGGCCGAGACCGGAATCCGGTTGATCCACGCGGCCTCGGCGTAGCCCTGGCTGTTGATAACGTCGTTCATGCCGGACACCACCAGGCCCGTGATCGGTGTGGGTTTCGCGCGTGCCGCCGAGCGCATCAGCTTCCACATCTCGTCCTCGATCAGCGAGGTGGCCGCTTCGATTTCCTGCAGTTGAGCGCTGTCGCGCGTGCGGTAGTAGAGAATGCGCTGGTCCAGGTATCGGACCAGAAGCGCCTTGACCTGTTCGGCTTCCGGCCCCTCGATCAGGTCCGCCCGCAGATATTCGGTGCCGATCGCATTCGCTTCTTCTTCCTCAAGGTTCTTGCGTTGATCGTACCGTCCCACGGCCATCGACAGCGTGAATCCAATCAGCAGGGCCAGCAGGGTCAGCGTGGCGCCCTGGACGATGCCGAAGTCGTCCTTGACTTCGGCAGGGAGTGGCCGGATGCGGCGCAGCACCAGCGCGCCAAGTGCGGTGGCCGACGACATGACCACCAGCATGACAACGAAAAGGATGGCTGGATGATTGATGAGCGGGTTCATGGGAATCTCTGCTCGTCGCATCGACGTCGCGCGGTTGCGGGAGCCCTACTTTGGCACGATCCGGGCGTTCTGGCGCGGCTCTTGATTCTCTTTCATGCGTTTGAATGTGGCGTACCGAACGCGGACGAGCCCGGCCGCCCCATCAATCAATCAGTTTCCCGTTCGCGTCGAAGAACGGATGCAGCGCGCCATAGTCGCCGCTGGCGGCAAGGTGCGTCACCATTCCGTGCGCGGGATGCCACCAATGCAACAGGTACCCCGGCGGCTCCATGCGGAAGCGTGACGCGGCCTGGGGATCGAGGTCGAGGGCAACCTGATGCGCGGGCCCTGGCGCGGTCATGGCGATGGTGCCACCGAAGCGGCGCGTGATATGGCGGTGCAGATGGCCGCAGACCACGCGTTCCACTTGCGGGTGCCGCGCGATGATCGCCTCGAACGCCGGCGCGTTCTCCAGGCCCTGGTCGTCCATATGGCCAATGCCGGTGTGGAACGGCGGGTGGTGCAGCATCACCAGCGTCGGTTGCTTCGGTGCGGCCGCCAGTGTGGCATCGAGCCAGGCCAGCCCGGCATCTTCGGCCCGGCCCCCCGGTTTGCCCGGGACGGTGCAATCGAAACCGACCAGCCGCAGCGGTCCGGCGTCGATGGCGTAGTGAACCGGGGCGTCGCCATCGCCGTTCGCAAACAGGTAGTCGTGATCGGCGAATACGGCACGCAGCGACGGGCGATGATCGTGATTGCCGGGCAGAAGCCTGACCGGCATCGGCAGGGGCTGCAGGAGATCGCGCAGGAAGCGGTACTCCGATTCGCTGCCGAAATCGACCAGATCGCCGGTGACGATGACGATGTCGGGCTGCTGCGGCGCGGCGAGCAGCGTGTCGATGGCGGTGCGCAACGCGCCGGCGGTATCGACCCGGCGGTACGACAGCTTGCCGCCCGCCTTGATATGGAGATCGGTCAGTTGCGCGACCAGATAGGGAGCGGCGTTCATGGTGTCTGTCCGGGTCCTGCGGGTCATGCCGCTTCGTGAAGCGTGATCAGATGATCCGTGTCGATCCGCAGGCCGACACGTTCACCGGCCTGCCATGCATCGCGGCGGGCGGTTTCGACAACCATCGGCTGGCTGGTCCCCACGTCCACCAGCAGGCGGGTGTGGTTGCCAAGAAAGAGCGCGGTGACGACGGTGCCTTCCACATGGGCTTGATCGGCCTGAACCAGCGCCACGTCCTCGGGGCGGAACATCAGGCGTGCCTGCGCTGAGACCGGGGCATCGTTCGGGGCGGCCATCGGCACCGTACCGCCCGGCACGCGCCAGCGTCTGGCTTCGGCCACGGCGGGCAGATGGTTCATCGTGCCGATGAAGTCGGCCACGAAGGCATTCGCGGGCGAGCGGTAGATCTCCTGCGGCGTGCCGGCCTGCGCAATGCGGCCCTTGTCCATCACGATGATGCGGTCGCCCAGCGCCATGGCTTCGGCCTGGTCATGCGTCACATAGACGGCCGTGATGTGCAGGCTGCGTAAAAGCTGGTTGATGTCGGCGCGCAGCGCGTCACGCAGCTTGGCGTCGAGCGCGGTCAGCGGCTCATCCAGCAGCAGCACGCGGGGCTGTACGGCGATGGCGCGTGCCAGCGCCACGCGCTGGCGCTGGCCGCCGGAGAGCTGGTCGACGCGCCGGTCAGCGAATGGCTCCAGGTGCATCATCGCCAGCATGTCATTGACGCGGCGCTTGCGCGTGGCCGAATCAGTACGACGCACCCGCAGGCCGTATGCGATGTTCTCGGCCACGGTCATGTTCGGGAACAGCGCGTAGTTCTGGAACACCATGCCGACGCCGCGCTGTTCGATTGGCTGGTCGGTGACGGCGGTGTGCCCGAACCAGACTTCGCCCCCGGCATCGGGTTGCTCCAGGCCGGCGATGATGCGCAGCGTGGTGGTCTTGCCGCAACCCGACGGGCCGAGCAGCACCACGGTTTCCCCCGCGCCGATATCGAGGTCGAGCGGCTGCAGGGCGGTCGTCCCATCGGCAAAGGTCTTGGCGCAGTGGCGCAGGCGGATTGCGGTGGGCTCATGCATGGCGGGTCTCGGCGGATTGGGGTACGGCAGTTACCGGCAGGTCGGCGGTGGCTTCAGGTGGGGGAGCGTGGCGGCGGGCACGCGCGCCCAACGCGCTCAACGCCTGCATGAACACCAGCAGCGGAATGATCATCACGAAGAAGACGATGGTGTAGGCCGAGCCGATTTCCAGCCGCATGGACGCGTAGCTGTCGGCCAGCCCAACCGGGAGCGTTTGCGTGGTGGGCGTATGGAGCATCCACGTCAGGTTGAATTCGCCCACCGACAACGTCACCACCATCAGCGCGCCGGCCAGGATGCCCTGGCGGCAATTGGGCAGCACCACCGTGAAGAAGCGCTGCAGGCGCGTGGCGCCCAGACTCGCGGCAGCATCCTCGATCGTGCGGATGTCAATGGCGGAGAGAATCGCCAGCACCGATCGGACCATGAACGGCAGCGTGAACAGCACGTGTCCGATCAGGATAAACACCCAGCTCGTCCGCAGTGCCTGCCAGCCGCCGTAAAGCAGGATCAAGCCCAGTGCAGTGGCCAGCCCAGGCACGGCGACGGGCAGCATCAGCAGTTCCTCGATCAGCCGGGTCACGCGGTTGCGCCGCAGCGCCATGTAGTACGCGGCCGGCACGCCGATCACGAGGGTGCAGGCCAGACAGGCCAGCGCGATACCCAGCGAAAGAAAGATCGTGTTGCGGTAGAGCGACCAGACTTCGACCAGCCAGCGGGTAGTCAGGCCGCTCGATAGGCCGACAAAGATGTTGTTGGTCAGGCCGGCGAGCACGGACAGCACCACGGGCACCGTCATGAACGCGCAGACCGCGAGTGTGAGTGTCAGTTGCAGCCAATAGGCGGTGCGGCGGGGTTTTGAAGTCATCGGGCATCCTCGGCAGGCATTGAGGCGCTATCAAAATGCAGCGAAGCGGTGCTGGCTAGACGCGCGGCCGCAGACATTGCAAGTGTTACGGCAAGGCCGCGCAACGACGCCAGAATCATTTTGATAGGGCCTTTTAAGCGGTAGCGGCGACCGCATCGCCGGAGTACCAGCGGGCCAGTGCCAGCAGCATCCAGGTGACAGCACCAAGCAGGATCGACAGGGCGGCGGCCATGCCGAAGTTCGCGTAGTTGGTGAACTCGTTGTAGATCGTCAGCGGCAGCACGTCGAGCTGGGTGGCCAGCGTGAAGGCCGTGCCGAACGCGCCCATGCTGGTGGCAAAGCAGATTGCGCCGCTCGATAGCATGGCCGGCATCAGCGCAGGCAGCATCACGTCGCGCACCACGTGCCAGCGGCTGGCGCCGAGTGAGCGCGCCGCTTCCTCCAGCGAGGTGTCGAGCTTGTCGACGGCGGCCATCACCGTCAGGATCACGCGCGGAATCGAGAAATACAGGTAGCCAACGAACAGGCCAGCGAGGCCGTAGGCGAAGGTCCAGCGTTCGCCGGTCAGCGCATCGCCAATCGAAGCCAGCAGGCCGTTGCGGCCCCCAAGCATGATGACCATGAAGCCGATCACCACACCTGGGAAGGCCAGCGGAAACGTCAGCATTGCCACCAGCACTGGTTTGCCCGGCACCGGATGGCGTTGCAGGAACGTGCCCGATATGCCGGCGATCACCAGCGTCGCCAGCGTGACCAGCGCCGAGAGCAGCACGGTCACCATCAGGCTGTGCAGGTAGCGGCCGCTGGTCAGCACGGTCCAGTAGACCCCCGCGCCGTCCTTGCCGGTCAGGCTGACTTCGATCAGCCGTGCCATCGGCAGGCAGAAGAACGCCAGGAACACGACGAGCGCGGGCAGCGCGAACAGGAAGAGGGCGGGGGATCGTCTGGTCATGATGGAGTCTGGCGGCGCCTGGATCAGCGGACTTCCTTCAGGTACTGCTCGCTGAAGGCTTTCTGCACCTGAGCCATCTTGCCGAAGTCGACCGGCTTGGCGCGAGCGTACTCGGCGGCGGGCAGGAAGCGCGACTGCACGTCCTTCGGCATCGGCACGTTACGCACCGGGCGAAGGTAGGCGTTGGCCCACAGCGCCTGGCCCTGGTCGGACAGCACGAAATCAAGCACCTTGCGGCCTTCGGTGGCATGGGGCGCGTTGTTGACCAGGCTCATCACGTAGGGCACCACCAGCGTGCCTTCCTTCGGAATCACGAACGCCACGTTGGCGTGATCCTTGTACTTGGCGCGATAGGCGTTGAAGTCATAGTCGAGCAGGATGGGAATCTCGCCAGACAGCACGCGCGCATAGGCGGTCTGCTTCGGCACGATCGGCTGGTTCTTCTGCAACTCGCGGAAGTACTTGAAGGCCGGGCCAAAATTGTCCAGCGTGCCACCCATTGCCTGATTCACCGCCACGGCGCCCACATAGCCGACGAAGGCGCTGGCCGGGTCGAGGTAGCCGATCAGGCCCTTGTATTCCGGCTTGAGCAAGTCGGCCCATGACTGCGGCACGGGCTTGCCACGCAGTGCGTCGACGTTAACCATGAAACCGAGCGTGCCGGAGTGGATCGCGAACCAGTTGCCCTGCGGGTCCTTGAGACCGTCGGGAATGTCGTTCCAGTTGGCCGGCTTGTACCCTTGCGTCACGCCATCGGCCTTGGCCTGGATGCCGAACGTCACGCCCAAGTAGGTCACGTCGGCCACCGGGCTGGCGCGCTCGGCAACCAGCTGCGCCAGCGACTGGCCGGAGTTCTTGTTGTCGAGTGGCACGGTGATGCCGGTCTTTTCCTTGATCGCGCGGATCTGCGCGGCCCAGTCGGCCCATTCGGGCGGGCAGTTGTAGCAGATGGCGGTTTGCGCGGCCACGCCCTGGCTGAAGGCCGCGGCGGTTGCGGTGATGGCCAGCCAGCGCAGCGGACGGCGCCAGAAGGATTGCGTCGACATGTGAAGCTCCCTGGTTGAAGGTTGAGACGGCAAGTGGTGCGTATGGCGCTTGTAGGCAGGTTTTATCGCGGCGCGCTGACGGTACCGTCAAGGCGCAGCATGTGTGGCAGCAGGAAAGCGCCTTCTGCTGCGTCATCGTGGTTCAGGTTGCGATGCTGGAGCCGTTGCAAAAGCTGGTGAACGGCTTGCGCGCCGATCTCGGCGTTCGGCTGCATGACGGTGGCCAGCGGCGGCTCCACCAGCGCGCCAAGCGCGATGCCGTCATAACCGAGCACCGATACGTCGCCCGGCACGCGGCGGCCCAGCCGCTTGAGATCGGAAATTACGCCGATCGCCAGCAGGTCGTTGGTGCAGAAGAATGCGGTGGGGGCGTCGGCACGCGTCATCAGTTCGCGAATCTGCGTGGCATTGCTGGCCGTGTGCGACGGCAGGCAGACCGGGGCGAGCGGCGTCAGATCATGCGCGCGCATCGCGTCCTCATAGCCTGCGAAGCGCTGCCGCGCGCGATCGGAGGCCATGAAGGCGCCGGAGATCACGGCGATGCGCTGGTGGCCCGCGGTGATCAGCGCCTTGACGCCCTCGCATGCACTGGCGCGGTTGTCGACGGACACCGAGTGCCGGCCTGGAACCGATACCTGGTTATAGGCCAGCACGTAGGGCACCGACTCCTTGTCGAGCTGGTCGAGAACGAGGCTCTGGGCGGCATCCGAAACGGTCAGCACCATGCCGTCGACACGATGACGGAGCAGATATTCGATCCGCTCGCGCTCGCGTTCGGTGTCGTAACCGCTCGTCACAAGCATCAGCGAGTAGCCCGCGACCATCGCCGATTCCTCGATGCCGCGCCAGCATTCGGCGAATACCGCGTTTTCCAGCGTGGGCAGCATGACGCCGAGAATGCGGGTCTGCTGCGCGCGCAGCTTGGCGCCGAGCAGGTTGGGGCGGAACGACAGCCGCTGCGCGGCCTCGTGAACGCGGTTGGCGGTGGTTTCCCTGACGAGCTGCGGATGGCTGAACACACGCGAGGCGGTGGCCAGCGATACCTTCGCCGCGAGGGCGACGTCGGCCAGTGTCACACCGTGACCGGGCTCGGCGGAGGCAACGCTTTGCGACAACACGGTTCGGCGGGACGGCGCCATGGGCTTCCTCGTCGGGGGGTGGGGGCATGCAGCGATGAAAACGTTTTCATTGAAGCGCCGAAAAATCAGGCGTCAAGGTTTTCCGTTGCTGCGATGCCGCATCGTCGATGCGATTCGCCCGGGCCCTGCGCCTGTCATGAAGCCGAATTCTCGGATGCGAGTGTGACCGGGCGATGACAGGCCCAGGCGGAAAGCTCTCGTAACAGACTCGGTACCTTTGGCCGTCAACCAACCGCATCGTCCAGGCGTCAAACCGGCATTCCCATCTGTATCTGTCATAGAAGAGGGTGTCCTCATGGTTAACCCCAAATCGAGCGCACGGAAGTGGCAGCGCCTGCTGGCGCTGCTGGCCACGGCAACGTTCCTGGCGGCCTGCGCCCAGACGCCGCCATCGGGGGCGACGCAGCTCGGCAGCCTGTCGTCGGCCGACCTGCGCTGGCTGAACACGGTCAGCTTCGGCGCTGACCAGGCCAGCGTGCAGCGCCTCCAGACGATCGGACGCGAGCGTTATCTGGAAGAGCAGTTGCACACGCCGCTGGCAGACCCGCAACCGGTGGCGGCGGCAATCGCGGCGCTGCCCGTCAGCCAGGGCGATGCCGTACAGCGCCAGCAGGCCGTGCGCGCCGAGCGGGAGCGCATCAACACGCTTACCGACGAATCCGAGAAGCAGCAGGCGCGTCAGGCGATCAACCGCCAGACGCGGGAACTCGTGCTCGACACCGAGCGTCGTCATCTGCTGAGGGCGTTGTACTCGCCCGGCCAGTTGCGCGAGCAGATGACCTGGTTCTGGATGAACCACTTCAGCGTCTATGCGGCCAAGGGGCAGGTCGGGTCGATGCTGCCCGAGTATGAGGAGCGCGCGATCCGTCCGCACGCGCTGGGCAAGTTCCGGGACCTGGTGATGGCGACGGTGACGTCGCCGGCCATGCTGGTGTATCTGGACAACGCGCAGAGCGCGGCCAATCGCATCAACGAGAACTACGCGCGCGAGCTGATGGAGTTGCACACGCTGGGCATATCGGGCGGACCCAGCGGCTCGCGCTACACGCAGCAGGACGTGCAGGAACTGGCACGCGTGCTGACCGGGCTGGGTGTGAACCTGCGCGGAGAGCCGCCGAAGCTAGGGCCGGCGCGCGCGGCCATGTATCGCAGCGACGGGCTGTTCGAATTCAATCCGAATCGCCATGATTTCGGTTCCAAGGTGCTGCTGGGCCAGCGCATCGAGCCCACTGGCTACAGCGAGGTGGAGCGGGCCGTGACCATCCTGTCGCGCGATCCGGCCACGGCGCGCTTTATCTCGGCGAAGCTGGCCACGTACTTCGTGTCCGATACCCCGCCGCAGGCATTGGTCGACCGGATGGCCGCCACGTTCACGCGTACCGACGGCGATATCGGCGCGGTGCTGCGGACGATGCTGCTGTCGAAGGAGTTCGACAGTGCCGCGGCCCACGGCGCGCGCAAGTTCAAGGATCCAATGGTTTTTGTGGTCTCGTCGATACGCCTGGCCTATGACGGACGGCCAGTCACCAATCTGCGTCCGATAATCAACTGGCTCAATCAGTTGGGCGAGCCGCTGTATGGCCACGTGACGCCGGACGGCTACCCGGCCGCCGAAAGCGCGTGGGCCAGTTCGGGCCAACTGGTGCGGCGCTTCGAGATCGCGCGGACCATCGGCAACGGCCCGGCGGGCCTGTTCACTGGCGAGGATGGCCAACCCACGCAGCGGCGTGGTTTTCCGATGCCGAATAGCCGCATGTTCTACGACACGATCGAAGCCACGCTGGGCCCCGCCACGCGCGGCGCGCTGGCGCAGGCCGGGTCTCAGCAGGAATGGAATGCGGTATTGCTGAGTTCGCCCGAATGGATGCAACGTTGAGTGCGCAAGGAGCATGTCATGAATCGACGTGATTGGCTCAGGACCCTGGGTGGCGCGGGGCTGGCCCTGACGCTGCCGACGATGTCGTCGCGCGTGTTCGCGCTGCCCGCGCAGGCCGATGCGCGCTTCCTGCTGGTGTTCCTGCGCGGTGGCTACGATGCGGCCAACGTTCTGGTGCCGGCGGGCAGCGATTTCTACTATGCGTCGCGGCCGACGATCGCCATCAAGCGTCCGGTGGCCGACGGTGCGTCGCCCGATCCGGCTGCGTCGCTGCCGCTGTCGGCGGACGGTTGGGCGCTGCACCCGGTACTGGGCACGACGATGTTGCCGCTGTGGCAGCGCCAGCAACTGGCGTTCATCCCGTTCGCGGGGACCAGTGACATGTCGCGCAGCCACTTCGAGACGCAGGACGGCATCGAAGCCGGACTGGCGGGTGATGGGCACGGCGGCGGCATGCCACGCGGAAGCGGTTTCCTGAATCGCCTGGCGCAGTCGATGGGTGGTCAGGCGGCTCCGGTGGCGTTTACCGATGGCTTGCCGATGGTGATGTCGGGCGCGCTCAGCGTGCCAAACGTGTCGCTGAAGGGCACCGGGCGTACGCCATTTGACGCGCGCCAGACCCAGATGCTGGCGCAGATGTACAAGGGAACACGTTTCGAGTCGCTGATTGCCGAGGGCTTCGAGCTGCGCCAGACGGTTGCCGAGCAGGCCGAGGCGATGCGCAAGCACGAGGCCGCGATGCGCAGCGCGGAGGGTGAGTCGATGTCGGGCCGCATGGACGAAATGCAGGCGGCCAACCGGCGCGCGCTGAGCGCCCGTGGCTTCGAGCAGGAAGCCCGCCGCATGGCCGGGCTGATGCGCGATAAATTCAATATCGGTTTCATCGATGTGGGCGGCTGGGACACCCACGTCAATCAAGGGGGCGCGCAGGGCCAACTGGCGAACCTGCTCGATAACCTGGGGCGCGGCATTGCCGGATTTGCCGAAGAGATTGGCCCGACCTGGCGCAATACGACGGTGGTGGCGATCTCGGAGTTCGGCCGAACGTTCCGCGAGAACGGCACGCGCGGCACGGACCACGGTCATGGCACGGTGTACTGGGTGGCAGGCGGCAATGTACGTGGTGGCCGCATCGTCGGCGAGCAGGTCGCGGTGACGCAGGCCTCGCTCAATCAGAACCGGGACTATCCCGTGCTGAACGACTACCGCGCTGTGCTGGGGGGTGTCTTCCGTCGTCTGTATGGCCTGGACGATGCGCGTCTGGCGCAGGTGTTTCCGGGGACGCGCTCGCGGGATATCGGTCTGGTGTAGCGCTGAGGGTGTGGTGGCAAATGCGGTGGCAGCCGGGGGCAGGGGGTGCGAAAGTGGGGGGTGATGCCCCCGTCAAGTAGGGTGCGTTGTGGCTCAAGTGGCGGAGGAGTTATGCCGATAGCTGCGGTGGGAGCGGATTCTTCCGATAGCAAGATCCGCATGAACCAACGCCAGTTTGAGTGCAAGCCTTGTCGCCACCATGACGCCAACCATCGCCGATTGCCTCGAACAAAGGTACCTGCGACCGGTTTTCCAGCCGATCGGGTCGCTCGCCACTGGCGACATCCTCGGGTATGAGGCACTGATACGCGGCCCGGTGGGCACGCCGCTGGAGAACCCTGTCGCCCTGTTCGCGGAAGCGGCCAGGGCGGGGGCGCTGGTGCGCATGGAGCGGCTAGCCGCGCGCACCGCGATTGCCGCATTCATGCAGGCGCGCCTGCCCGGCAAGCTATTCCTGAACTACAGCGCGGACTCCCTGCGTGATATCGAGGACACGCGGGAGGATGTGCGCAACTTCCTGCAGCGCGTGGACATGCCTTCGGACCGCATCGTGCTGGAGCTGACCGAGCAGGCACCACTGGGGCCGCTGGAATCGCTGACCAAGGCCGTCTTCTCGATCCGCGCGCGCGGCGCGCAGTTCGCGCTCGACGACTACGGCACCGGCCATGCCAACCTCGGCCAGTGGATCGCGATGAAGCCCGATTACGTGAAGATCGCCCGCGTCGTCATCGACGGCATTGCCACGTCGACGTTCCAGCTCGAAGCCGTGCGCGCGCTGTGCAAGCTGGCGAAGCTCAGTGGCACGAAGCTGGTGGCTGAGGGCATCGAGCGCGTGGACGATCTGCTCGTGTGCCGCGAACTCGGTATCGACTATGCGCAGGGTTACCTGTTGGCACGTCCCGCCGAGGTACCGGCGTTGACATTGTCGGAGGAGGCGCTGCGCGCGTTGCGCGCGGCGCCCTGAATCACTGCCAGCGTCTGTGTGGCTGTGTCAGTGCGCTGTAGCCGGCGCCGCATCCGACTGAGCCGGCTCGCCGGCCACCGAAGGTGCCACTGGCGGTACGGGCGAGACCACCGGCACGGACGGCGCTGATGCCGGGATGGCAGGCGCGGTTGGAGCGGCCGGGGCTGCCGGGGCGCTTGCGGAAGACGACGGTGGCGTGGCTTCCACCACTTCACCCGGGTCGAGTGCCATGCCGCCGTCGGCGATTGCCGCCGATGCGCTGGCCGGTGGCAATGCGTCGTTATCGGTCTCCGGCAGTGCCGGGCGGCGCGGCGCCGGACGTGGAACGGGCGCGGCGTCTTCCTTCTTGCCGGCGCCGAACAGCTTCTGGTACCAGCCCTTGATCTGATCGGTAATCGCGGAGTACCAGGTCTTCTCGTTGGATTCCGCGAAGCGCACGCGCGGGTCGATGATCCTCGCGCGCAGGGCCCGTTGATAGAAGTCACCGACGATCGGCAGCGCGCTATGTGCGCCCTGGCCCCAGTAGTCGCTACGTAGCGTCACGCGGCTGTCGTTGAAGCCGACCCATGCGCCGGCCACGAGCTGGGGATGCATCAGGATAAACCAGCCGTCGGCGTTGTCCTGGGTGGTGCCGGTCTTGCCCGCCACGTCGGCACGGATGCCGAAGCGGGTGCGGATCGCCGTGCCGGTGCCGCGGTCGATCACGTCGCGCATCACGTCGACGAGCGTCTCGTTGGCCGAGGTCGACAACGCGCGTTGCGGTGACGGATCGCGGAACTGCGCCAGCACATTGCCTTGCTGGTCCTCGATCCGCGTGACCATGGTCGGCGCGAGGTATTGCCCGCCATTGGCGATGGTGCCGTAGGCGCTGACCATTTCCTTGAGCGTCACCGGACTCGTGCCCAGCGCCAGCGATGGCACGGCTTCGAGCTTGCTGTCGCGCACGCCCATCGCACGGGCCAGTTGCGCCACGCGGTCCGCGCCAATCGTCTGCACCAGTTGGGCGGTGATCGTGTTCTTCGAGTAGACCAGACCGTCACGCAGGCTCAGCGCGCGGCCCGTGGGCGGCGATTCATCGGTGGGGCGCCAGATTTCGCCACCGGCCAGCTTGATCTCGACCGGCTGGTCGATAAAGGTCTCGTCGGGACTCTGCCCGCGCGCGAACGCGGCGCCATAGACAAAAGGCTTGAACGTGGAACCGGGCTGGCGACGCGCCTGGGCTACGTGGTCGAACGCGTCGACTGTGAAGTCGCGGCTGCCAACCCAGGCCTTGATTTCGCCGGTTGTCGGGTCCATCGCCATGAAGCCCGCCTGCACGCGCGTCTTCTGCTCGCGCAGCGCCTGCATAAAGGGGCGATCGGCCATCAGGCGCTTCAGCGCGTCTTCCTCGCTCTGGCCGCCAGCCACCGCGGCGCGGAACTCCGGCGTTTCGCGCACGAATGCCTGCACCAGACCCCGGCTCTCGGACCATCCCGCGCGCGGTGCCCAGGCAGCGTTGGCGATCGATTGCAGTTGGTTGCCCTGGCGCGTCAGTGCCTGGGTGGCCATGGTCTGCAGACGCGAATCGATCGTCGTATGGATGACCAGGCCGTCGGTATAGAGGTTGTAGTCGTTGCGGTCAGCCCAGGTAATCAGCCATTTGCGCAGTTGCTGGGCGAAGTGGGGTGCGGGGCCGGGTGCCTCGATCTGGCGCTCGAAGTCGATGCGCAGTGGCCGCTTCTTCAGCGTCTCGAAGCGGGCCGGGTCGAGCTTGCCGCGTTTCACCATCTGGGCCAGCACCGTGTTGCGGCGATCCAGCGCGCGCTCGGGGTTCAGCACCGGGTTGTAGTAGCTGTTGCCCTTGAGCATCCCGATCAGCGTCGCGGCTTCCAGCACGTCGAGCTTGTCGGCGGACTTGTCGAAGTACGTGCGCGCGGCCATCTCGATGCCGAACGCGTTGTACAGGAACGGCACCGTGTTGAGGTAGGTCTCGAGGATCTCGTCCTTCGAGTAAAGCGCTTCGATCTTCAGTGCCGTGATCGCTTCCTTGAGCTTGCGCGTCAAAGTGGGCGCGCGGCCGATCTCGTCCGGGTAGCGGTTGCGCGCCAGCTGCTGCGTGAGCGTGGAACCGCCCTGGCGGTCGCCCGAGAACGTATGCAGCGCGGCCGAGGCGGTGCGCCGCCAGTCGAGCCCGTGGTGCTGGTAGAAGCGGTGGTCCTCGGTGGCGATCAGCGCGTCGACCACATTGGGCGAGATCTCGGAAAGCTTGACCCAGTCGCGGTTGGCCCAGCGGTAGACCGCGATTTCCTTGCCGTCGGCCGACAGTACCTGCGCGGGCTGTTCGGACTTGGCCTTGCGGATGTCGCTGATGCCCGGCGTGAACGGGATCAGCAACAGGATATAGAGCAGCACCAGCGCCGGGATGGCGGCCACCGCCAGCACGACCTCGCGCCGCGTGGGACGGCGCAAATGCTGACGGATCAGCGACAGGCGTGAGGCGATGAAGGTCTTGATGGAATCCAGGCGCATTGACACAGGCACCTCGGTCCCGTTGCGCGCTGTCATCGGGGCGTCAAATGCCGTTCTCGGAAAAGTGTGAATGCTACCAAATTGTGGGCAGGGAAAACCCGAATCACGCATCGTCTGAAAGCACAACCCTCTATGAGGGTGGATTCCTGATACGGCAATAACTCTAGTTACGACACAAGAATTTCATACTGGATTGGAATAATTGCGATGCGCCCCTATCGGTCACCGCTCGCCGGCGTTGTGTCGCAAGCACTTTCCGGACGACTGCGGAGCGGGGAAGCATCTCAATGTCTTAAACAAAACAGAGAAATATACAGTGAAGAAAGCTCTATTTGCCTTGGCGGCTGCGGGTACGTGCGCCCTGTCCGGCGTTGCATCGGCACAAACCGCCTCGAACGTGACCCTGTACGGCATCGCCGACGCAGGTATTGAATTCGCTACCCATTCCCCGGGTGGCAACGGTGGTACCGCGGTGCGCGTGAGCTCGGGCAACATGTCCGGTTCGCGCTGGGGCCTGCGTGGCGTAGAAGACCTGGGCGGTGGCCTGAAGGGTATCTTCACGCTCGAGTCGGGCTTCGACATCGACACCGGTTTGTCCGGCCAGAGCAGCCGACTGTTCGGTCGCCAGGCCTTTGTGGGCCTGCAGGGCGGCTTTGGTGCTGTGACCCTGGGCCGCCAGCAGAACGCGTTGTATGACCTGTTCGGTGCCTACGACCCGATGGGCGTGGGTCCGAAGTACTCGCTGAACTCGGTTGACTCGGGCTTCAATGGCCGCGCCGACAACTCGCTCAAGTACACGGGCAAGTTCGGTGGCCTGACCGGCACCGGGTACTACAGCACGGGTGCCAACAATAACGGCGAAGTGCCGGGCAACTACAAGGCTGGTCGCGCATTCGGCGCCGGCCTGGCCTACACCGCCGGCGCCTTCTCGGTCGGCACCGCCTATGACCAGACTCAGAGCGGCACGCCGGCCATCTCGGACCGCGCCATCAAACGTCTGGCCGTCGGTACGTCCTACGACTTTGGCCCGGCCAAGGTGTTCGCCGGCTATCGCTGGATGCGTGACGATGGCGTGGCCACGGCTGCTACTGCCGCCGCGCGCAACAATGTCTACTGGCTCGGCGGCCTGTACCGCGTGACCCCGGCCCTGTCCCTGACTGGTGCCGCGTACTACACTGATGCGCATGAGAGCAACAACGATTCGTGGATGTTCGTGCTGTCGGCCGATTACGCCTTCTCGAAGCGCACCGATGCCTATCTGAACGTGGGCTACGTGACCAACAAGGGCGCATCGAACCTGGGCCTCAACGGTGCTGGCACGGCTATCGCCGGTGCCAACCAGACCGGCGCCATCGCAGGCATCCGTCACCGCTTCTAAGCATCCACGATCCGGCTAAAGGGAGGCACCGACAGGCGGGGCCTTTCCCCCCGTCCTGCCGGATAAAAAAACGCCCCTGGACCGACTTGGCGGCCCAGGGGCGTTCTTCGTTTTCAGCGGGGGCTTTTACTGGGCGGGGGGCAGCGCGGCGCGCGCATCATGATCGCGCAGGCGCTCCAGCGCGCGTGTCAGGCGGGCACCTTCCTCCACGTCTGTGGTCGTGTGCAGCGTTTGCACCGCGTGCAGCAACTGCTTCTTGTCGGTCGCATTCATCTTGCCACCGGCTTCCATCGCTTCGAGTTCTTTGTCCACGCGCTTGCCAAGCTTGCGTACGAATTCGGGATCGAGCTGCCCCTGACTGGCACTGTGGGCAATGTGATAGATCAGGGCGGCCAGCCCCTCTGGAGTTGTCTCGGTCACGGCAACGGCATCGCGTTTCATACGTACTCTCCGGGAAGCAGGTTGTTTCATTCTAGCGAGTGGATGGCGCCACGATAACGGACGCAACAGAAATAAGCGTGGATCTGATCCACGTGTGCGGTATCAGGCTCGGCAGCGTCTTATTTCCTAAATATTGCAGCGTCAGAATGTCATCCGTTGTTGGCCCGCTGAATAAGTCGGGAATCCAGATGCGACCGGAGGGGTTGCCGCGGGCCGACTTCGCTATCGCCGGTATCGTCCATGGAGGCCCGCAGAGACACCAGGATGGGCAGGTGGCGAATTGACACAAAGTACGCGGGGCATGGAGCCGTCTTCCGAGACGGCTCTATTTGTTTCCGGACCGCCACAGCCGGCTCGGCACTCTCTTTTCACGGCGCTACCAACGCCACTTGCCAGCGTCTTCTTGTTCACCCGCTGTAGGAGATAGGCCGATGGCGGCGCCCAAGGACCGCTATCTAAACTGGCCGCGTATTGTTTTTTTGTTCTTTTGTTCTTTTGCACATCCAGGAGGGACACACCATGTCCAGACTCATCATGATCCTGATGCTGCCGATCTGCGTTGCCGGTTGCGTGTCGTTCAGCAGCAGCGATCCCAGTCCTCCACAGAAGACTACCGTGGTGACGCCGGCCCCGGGTACCACGACAACGATCTGCAGTCCGGCGCCGTGCTAGTGGCCTAGCGCGCGGGCTGCGCGATCTGCCGGACCTGTCGCATGACACCGTCGGCGAACAGCACGGGACCAAGAATCGGGATGCCAGCCGCGCGCAAGGCGTCGGCGGTCCAGGTATTGCACGTATAGAAGCCGTCATAGTCCGCCGTGGCGCCGAAGTAGAGGCCACCTGGATAGGGGCCCTCTCCAAGGCTGATCGGCGCACCGGTATCGTTGGTCTGCACGGCGTTGCCCAGGAATTCCCGTAGCCGTTCCATGCCGGGCTCGCTGACGTCGAGCCGCACCACGTTGTCCGCGCCGAATGCGGCGGCCGGCGTATCGCGCAAGACCGTCAGCAGGATGGCGCCTGCGCCGGGGAGCAGCGCCGAGAGCAGCGTCATCGGGCCGCGCTCCCGACTGAGCAGGTAGTGTCGATCGCCAAAGCCGAAACATAGGTAACGCGAGTCCCCGTACCCGATCACCAGCCGCATCAGGCGCGTATCCGCATCCTCGGTGCGGATGCAGACGTCGGTGTGCCAGTCGCGCTCGACCACGTCGATGGTGGTGGCCGGGTCATTCGCAGCAGGGGTTTCGGTGGAGGCGGCGCAGCCCGACAGCAGTGTGATCAGCGCGGCGATTGCCACGCGGGCGCAAGGGCGAGCCAGCCCCGCGCGCTTCATTGGCTCAGGCCACCCCGCCCACATGCATCCCCCAGCCCGCCAGCGCGCAACCCGTCACCACGGCCCACGGCGGCACGCGCCACACGGTCAGCGCAGCCAGAGCGAGCAGTGCCAACGCGAAATCGGCGGGGGCATGGATCGCGCTGGTCCAGACCGGCTGATAGAGCGCGGACAGCAGCAGGCCCACCACGGCCGCGTTGACACCCGCGAGCGCCGCACGCGTGCCCGCGTGGCGGCGCAATCGCTCCCAGAACGGCAGGGCGCCAAAGACCAGCAGGAAGGAGGGCGCGAAAATCGCCAGCAGACACACGATGCCGCCGATCCAGCCAGTCGGCGCGGGCCCACCGGCTGCGCCGAGGAACGCCGCGAACGTGAACAGGGGACCCGGTACCGCCTGCGCGGCGCCATAGCCGGCCAGGAAGGTGTCATTGTTCACCCAGCCTGTGGGTACCACTGTCGCCTGCAGCAGCGGCAGTACGACGTGTCCGCCGCCGAACACCAACGCGCCGGCACGGTAGAACGCATCGACCAGCGCCAGGGCATGGTTCGGAATCAAGCTGGCAACCACGGGCAGGCCGGCCAGCAGTCCCGCGAACAGCAGCAGGAATCCGATTGCCGCGCCATGCCCAACGGGTATCGACAGTGGTTCGTGTGGCGGGACCTGTGCGGTGCGGAAGCGCTGCGCGCCGACCATCCCGGCGACCACCATCACACCGACCTGGCACCACGGCGAGGGGATCAGTGTCACGGCCACGGCGGCGAGAATCATCAGCGTGATGCGCGGAGCGTCGGGGCACAGCGAGCGCGCCATGCCCCAGACCGCCTGCGCGACCACCGCCACCGCCGCCACCTTGAGCCCGTGCAGCGCGCTCGGTGGCACCAGATTGCCATAGTGCGACAGGCCCAGCGCGAACAGGATCAATGCGATTGCCGATGGCAGTGTGAAGCCGACCCACGCGGCCAGCGCGCCGGGGTAGCCGGCCCGCGACAGACCGACCACCATGCCTACCTGGCTGCTGGCCGGGCCGGGCAGGAACTGGCATAGCGCGACGATATCGGAATAAGCGTGTTCGGTGAGCCAGCGACGGCGCGTGACGAAGGCGTCGCGGAAGTAGCCCAGATGGGCGACCGGCCCGCCAAAGGAGGTGAGACCGAGCCGCAGGAAGACAAGGAAGACCTCCCAGGCGCTTTGGCTGGCGCGATGGGTTTCGGTGGCGCGGAGCGTGCTCATGCTGGATGCTGGTTCTGACGATTTCCCGTCATTGTGGGCCAATGCCGATCAATACATGCCATTGAGGCGGATGGCAGCCACCAGTCCACTGCCGTCGCCGGCCTGACGGTTGGCGAACTCCAGCGCGAGCCCATGCAGCACGGCCACACGGCGCGCGATCGAAATCCCGAGTCCGTTACCTTGCTCCTGCTGGCCTGCGGCGCGGAAGAAGCGGTCGCCGAGCCGCCGCAGCAGTTCCGGTGCTACGCCCGGGCCACGATCGGACACGGTAATCCGGTCAGGTTCGAACGCCAGCGTCACCACCGTGCCAGCCGGACTATAGCGGATGGCGTTGTCCATCAGATTACGAAGCATCGTGCCGAGCAGTGTTGGGTCGCCGTTGACAGGTAGCGGTTGCTGGCCTGCCGGAGGCCACAGCACTTCCATGTCGACGTTGCGCCGTTCGGATAGCAGCAGGCAATCCGACAGCACCTGCCGCGACACCTCCCGCCAGTCCACCGGGCCACGCGTGGGCGGCGCCTCTTCGTCCTCGAGCCTGCTCATCGTCAACAGTTGCGAGACCAGCCGGCTCATACCGTCGATGCCGGCCTCGACGTTGGCGGCGGCGCGGGAGCGCTCGGTCGGATCGTCGGAGCGGCGTGCGACTTCCCACTGGGCCTTCAGGGCCGCCAGCGGCGTGCGCAGTTCGTGCGCGGCATCGGCGGTCAGGCGGCGTTCATGTTCGAGCAGCGCCGTGGCGCGGCTCAGCAGCTTGTTCATTTCCGTCACCAGCGGCACGAGTTCGCGCGGCACCTCATGCAGTGTCAGCGGGGTAGGATCGCCCGGTACGCGCGCGGCAATGGCCTGCGACAGCGTCAGCACGGGATGCAGGGCGCGGCTCACGCCCCAGAGCAGCAGCGTGGTCAGCAGCGGCAGACCAAAGACCCAAGGCAATACCTGCGCCTGCAGATACGCGACGATCAGTTCGCCACGCTCGGCCTTGACCTGACCGACGCATACGCGCCAGCCTTGTGCCGGGTCGTTCAGGTAGTAGAGCCGCCAGGGCACGCCGTCGATCTTGCGCTCGGTGAACCCCTGGACGTCGGGCAACCGGGGCAGGTGATCTCCGTCCGGGTCGATGTGCAGGGGCTCCCCGTCGGGGCGCCATGCGGCGATCGCCAGATCACCAAGCCCGGCCGACCCCTCGTCGACCAGATCGGCATCTCCGGGGATCGGCCCGTTCGCCGCCGGCGGCGCCGGCGAGGTTTGCGTATGCACGCGCGGCAGCAGGGCCTGCATCTGCTGGGCCATGCGGACCATCGCGGTGTCATAGAGCTCGTTGATTTCTTCCTGGGCGCTCAGGTAGATCAATGCGCTGGTCAGTACCCATGCAAACGTCACGGCGGCCAGGACGGCCAGGATCAGCCGCCGCCGCAGCGTCATGCGCGATCCCCGCCCTCGGGTTCCGAGGTGCCGATCTCGATCGCCTCGAGCGTGCCCAGGGTGTAGCCGGCGCCGCGCAGCGTGCGCACGATGCCGGGATGGAGCTTCTTGCGCAGGTGATGGATGTGGACTTCCAGCGTGTTGCTTTCGGAGCCTTTGTCCCAGTCATAGAGCTTGTCGCGCAGGAATTCGCGCGTCAGCACACGGTTGGGGTAGGTCAGCAACAGTTCCAGCAGCATGGATTCCCGGCTGGTCAGGTCCACGGCCTTGCCGTGCCAGAGCGCCAGGCGCGCAGCGGGCTGGTACTCGAGTGGGCCATGACGCCAGACGGGCTCGGGCATCCCGGCCGCGCGGCGGGTGACTGCGCGAAGCCGGGCGGCCAGCTCGTCCAGTTCCACTGGCTTGACCAGGTAGTCATCGGCGCCGGCGTCTAGCCCGGAGATCCGGCTGGCCACGGCATCGCGCGCGGTCAGCACCACGACTGGCATCTGCCGGCCCTGCTGGCGCCAACGGCCAAGCAACGCCACGCCATCGTCGTCTGGCAGACCAAGGTCCAGCACTACGGCGTCGTAGTGCATCATGCCAATGGCACGGTCGGCTTCAGCGGCGGTGCCAAACCAGTCCACGGCATGACCTATCAGTTTCAGGCCGCGCTGGAGCCCGTCGCCGAGCATCGGGTCGTCTTCAACAATCAGGATTCGCATCTTATAGTGACTGAAACGGCTGTTTGAGATAGTGGCACCAATCGCGCCGTAAGGTCCATATCAGCCGCTGGAAAGCGTAGCATCGCAGGCTGTGTGTCGCATTATTAATCTGACGTTAACGTTTCTCTCATAATCTGCGCGCTATTTTTAGCCGGTGTCATCGCGAACGCCGGCTTTTCTGGGCATGGCGTCGCGCCAGAGATTTCCCTGATAGCCCACCTACCCATCCCTCCCTTTCATGCCGCAACCCACCTCTCAGCAACGCGCGTCCGTCGCATCCTCGCAGTCGACCCAAGGGGCGGTCGGCTGGTCGGCCGCCACAGGCTGGGTCGTGCTGTTTGTCGCCGTGGCCCTGGTGGTCTGGTTCGTCTCGCTGGACATGCGCCATCTGGTCGGGCCCGACGAAGGGCGCTATGCGGAGATTTCGCGCGAGATGTTCGCCTCGGGTGACTGGGTGACGATTCGTTATAACGCGCTGAAGTATTTCGAGAAGCCGCCATTCCATATGTGGGTAACGGTGGTGGGCTACGAACTCTTCGGGCTGGGCGAGTGGCAGGCACGGCTGGCCGTGGCGCTGTCCGGGTTGCTCGGCATCGGCGTGTCGATGATGGCCGCGCGTCGCTGGTTTGGCGCGCGTGCCGCGGCCTTCACCGGCCTTGCCCTGCTGGCCGCGCCGATGTGGAGCGTGGCGGCCCATTTCAATACGCTCGACATGACCCTGGCGGGCGTGATGTCCTGCGTGCTGGCCTTCATGCTGATGGGCCAGCATCCGGACGCCTCCGTGGCGGCGCGGCGCGGCTGGATGGTCGCCTGCTGGGCCGCGATGGGCGTGGCCATCCTGACCAAGGGGCTGGTGGGCATCGCGCTCCCGGGGCTGGTGCTGGTGGTCTATACGCTGGTGACGCGGGATTGGGGCCTCTGGCGCCGCCTGCATCTGGCGCTGGGCGTCGTGGTGATGCTCGTGATCACGGTACCGTGGTTCTATCTGGTATCGGTCCGTAACCCCGAATTTCCGAACTTCTTCTTCATTCACGAGCACTGGCAGCGCTACACGTCGAATATCCACTCGCGGTCGGGCTCGGTTTTCTACTTCCTGCCGCTGGTCATCGGCGGGTTCCTGCCGTGGGCGGGCATCTTCCCGAAGCTGTGGACCGCCATGCGCGCGCCGGTCGAAGGCACGCAGGCACGCTTCCGTCCGGCGCTGATGGCCGGCATCTGGGCCATCGCGATCTTCGTGTTCTTCAGCATTTCCCGCTCGAAGCTGCCGGGCTATATCGTGCCGGTAATCCCCGCGCTGGGCATTCTCGCCGGGGTGGCGCTCGATCGCCTGAGCCCGCGTAGCTGGGGCAAGCAACTCATCGGCATGGCCATCGTGGCGGCTTGCGGGCTGCTGGCCAGTCCCGTGGTGGCCACACTCAATGCCAACCACATTCCCAATTCGTTCTACCGCGCCTACGCAGTCTGGGTGGCCGTGGCCTTTGTCGTGATGCTGCTGGGCATCGCGGTGGCCCGCCTGCTGCTGCGCCGTGGCGTGCTGCCCAGCGTGGCGGTCTACGCGATGGGCATGTACCTGGGCTTCACCGTGGCGCTGCTTGGCCACGAGACGGTCGGCCGCCCGGCGTCGGGCGCCGATATCGCGCCGCAGATCGCGCAGAAGCTGACGCCGGAGATGCCGCTCTACGGCGTGCAGATGCTCGACCATACGTTGCCGTTCTACCTGCGTCATCCGCTGATGATGGTGGGGCAAGCCGACGAACTGACGTTTGGCGCGACGGTGGAGCCGCAGCGCGTGGTGCCCGATGTCGACAGTTTCACCAAGCTCTGGAAGAACGGCCAGCCGGCCATGGCCGTGATGTCCCCGGACACCTATCTGGCGCTCGCGCCGACCTTGTCGATGTACGTGGTGGCGCGTGACTGGCGTCGCGTGGTGGTGGCGAACGTGGCATCGCTTGCCGGGCCCCAGTAAAACCTGCTCCGAATAACTCCCCGGCTGGCTTCAGGTCGGTCACTATCAATTTGGTTTCATATATATCCATGCAGCAGAAGCGAGTCCTGATTCTTGGCATCAACGGCTTCATCGGCCACCAC